>NZ_JBFBAW010000017.1:0-180040 GCF_040682435.1 Lentzea sp. NPDC051208
CACGAACATGGTGCACACTGATCAACTGAAGCCCTTGGTCTCGATCTTCGTCTGTCGCAAGAAGAAGAATCGACCAAGGGCTTCACCCATGATCAACCAGGGGTGCCGACCAACCCTTAGAGGTTAAAACTCAAGCTAGGGCGTGTCCCGTAAGTCCGTTCGATGAGAGTCACGGTCGAGAGTCCCGGAGGCGGTGCCGCCGCAATGCCCTCATACCGGGCGTATTCGGGCTTTGCGGCGGTGCCGCCTGCGGGGCCCTCGGCCGCGACTATCGCGGACGAGACTTACTGGACACGCCCTAGGGGCGCTTGAACGTGTGGCTGCGCTCGACCTTCGCCACGTGCAGCGTGTAGCTCTGGTACCAGCTGTCCCGGCCGCGCTGCTGCGCCACCGCGTGAGGGCGTCCTCGTCGCGGAAGTACGCGACGGTGATGCCGAGCCCGCCCGGGTTCTGGGCGTGGTCCATCCCCAGGTATCCGGGGACGTCCTTCACCAGTTGCTCCATGCGCGCGTTGGTCTCGCGGTAGCCGCTCTGGTCGTCGGTCCGGACGGTGGTGAAGACAACCGCGTAGTACGGGGGTTCGAAAGCCTCGACGGGCGCATCGCTCACGGCGTCACCGTAACTAGTTCCAGGTGAGCCCGGAACGGATTTTCCAGTACTGCCCGGCGGGCTCGGCCAGGTCCGGCAGGTCCACGTCGATCCGCAGCGCGTCCAGATTGGACCGCAGCTGCTCCGGGCTCGCCGCACCGGACAGCACGACGTCCGCCCACGGCTGCCGCACGATCGCCGCCAGGGCAACGGCGTCCGGGCCGACGCCCAGCGCCTTCGCCTGTGCCGCAACCGCTTGTGGAGGCTCCACGACGAGCCGCCCGTTGGCCACGCCCTCCTTGACGATCACCAGCAGCCCGGCGTCGTGCGCCTCCCGCAACGCCTCCCCCGCCGAGGTCTCCAGCAGGTTCCAGGTGGACTGGACGGATCCGAAGATGCCGAGCTCCAGTGCTTTGCGGATCGTGTCGGCCTGCTGCGGCCCCGACGTCGAGAAGCCCAGCGGCACGCCGATCGAGACCATCGCGTCCTGCAGCGCGCGATCGGCGAACAGCGGGCTGTCGGCCGTCAGCGAGTGCACCTGGTAGAGCGCGACCCGTGGCAGCAGAGCCGAAGTCTCCTGCCATTGCTGACTGAACCGCGCGAGCGAGTGCTCCTTCACCTCGTGCACCTCGGCGTCCGGGCGCCAGTCGGCGGTGTAGGCGTAGCCCCACTTGCTGGAGACCGTCACGTCGTCGTGACCGGGCAGCCACGACGACAGGAAGTCCTCCGACAGCCCGTACGAACGAGCCGCGTCGACCCAGCGGACGCCCAGCTCGTAGGCGGTGTCGAGGACGCGATGGCACTGCGCCCGCATGGACTCGACATCGCGCACCGCGGGGAGCGCGCCCTCACGTCCGAGATTGATGTACGCGGGACGACCGAGCGAGGCGAGACCGAGTGCGAGTTGAGCCATGCGACAACGGTAAACGGCGGCCCCGGAGGACCGCCGCTCACGTGACCCGCCGGGGCCGGTCGTTCAGTCAGATCAGAAGTCGTCGGCCGTGCGGATGTGGTTGCGCACCCACTTGCCGGCGTCCTTCAGAGGACCTTCACCGGAGAAGCTGTTCCCGGAGCACGTGCCGCTCTTGAACACCGCGCCGGTCCGCTGGTCGTCGGAGAAGTTCCAGTTGGTCCAGGAGATCTTCGCCTCCTTCATGAACGCGATGAACTTGTTCGTCATGGTGAAGTCGTTGGGACCGTCACCGGAGGCCTCCTGCGAACCGAACTCGGTGACGAAGACCGGCACCTGGCTCGAGACCGTGCGCAACGCGTTGAGGTACGAGTCGCGGTGGTCCTTCGCGTAGAAGTGGAACGTGTACATCAGGTTCGAGGCGTTGACCTTGTTCTGGCTGACCTCGTTGATGTTCTTGCCGTCGGACAGGCCGAACGTCGACCAGCCGTGCGTGCCGACGAGCACGAGGCTGTCCGGGTCCTCCGCGCGGATCGTCGGGATGACGGCCTCCGCGTAGGACTTGACCCGCGACCACGACACGCCGTTCGGCTCGTTGGCGATGTCGTAGATGATGTTCGTCTTGTCCTTGTGCCGCTGCGCGATCTCCTTGAAGAAGGTCTTGGCGCGCGTGGTGTTGTGGTTCGGGTCGCCCGGCGAGAGCTGGTGCCAGTCGACGAGCGCGTACAGGCCGCGCTTCGTGGCCTCCTCGATGTACCCGTGCACCATGTCGGTGAACTTGCGAGGGTTGGTCTCGTAGCCACCTTCCTGGATGTACATCGAGATGCGGAGGACGTCCGCCTTCCAGTCGTTGGCGAGTGCGTCCAGGGACGCGGTCTTCACGCACTGGGAGTACCACTGGATGCCGTGCGTGCTCATGCCGCGCAACTGGATCTGCTTGCCGTTCTTGTTGCACAGCTTGACGCCGCAGACCTTGAGCTGACCGTTGACCGCCGCGGGCGAACCCGGCGGCAGCGCGGCGGCGGCGAAGTCCCCCTCGGGAGCGGCGGCGACGGAACTGCCCGCCATCACACCGGTCAGCGGGAGCACGACTGCCGCGGCGAGCGCCACCACAGACTTCTGCCAAGACATACAGCGTCTCCTCTCGGACTGCCGGCGGCGGATTAATTAGGTAAGTTTCCTTACCGTTAAAGGTACAGACGACCATAGGGCCGCCCCCGGAGCGCGTCAAGCGTCTCGTCGCAGAAGAGTCACAGTTCCGGTACCCAGAGTCACCAGTGCGTAAAGGACCAAAACTGCGACCGCGGCCGGCGGACCCAGCGGTGGGTCTTCGACAACACCCGCGACTTCCCACACCAGGTACGGCACCATCACCGAGGACGCGTCCACGTTCCACGGCTCCGGCAGCATCGGCGTGATCGCCGGTAGACCCCACAGCAGCACGCCCACCACGACGATCGTGACGGCCGTCGACCTCACCGCGAGACCGATCCCGAGGCCCGCGAGGCCCGTCACCAGGATCGACAGCACGGCGGCCCCGGCCCACGGCAGCACGTCGCCCAGGCCGTCCCAGGGCGCGATCGGCGGCGGCCGGTCCCCCATGATCAGCCAGCTGCCGCCCACGCTGAGGGCGAGCGTGACGACGCCGATCACCACGGCCGCGGCGGCGACGAGCGCGGTTTTGGCGGCCAGCAGGCGTGTGCGGTCCGGCACCGCGGTCAGCGCGGTCAGCCTCGGGTCGGAGGTGGCGACCAGGGCGCCGAGCGCGGCGACGAGGAACTGGACGACCGGCGTGATCACCACGCTGTTGTCGGCGGACGCGAACCGCGCCTGTTCGGCGGCAGGCGACGTGTCGTAGTCCTGAACGATCAGCCACGACAGCAGCGCGCCCGCGACCACCATCAGGCCGACGGCACCGACCAGCCCGTACGGCGCGCGGACGGTCCGGAGTTTCAGCCACTCCGCGGCGAGCGCGTTCTTCACAGTCCCCTCCCTGAGGTGAGTTCGAGGTAGGCGTCCTCCAGCGAACCGTTGCGGGTCAACGCCTCCATCGGCGTCTCCTTGACCAGCTGTCCTCTTGCGACGATCACGACGTGGTCCGCCGTCAGCGCCATCTCGCTCATCAGATGGCTGGAGACGAAGACCGTGCGGCCCTCCTTCGCGAGGGCGCGCATCAGGTCGCGGATCCACCGCACACCTTCGGGGTCGAGTCCGTTCACCGGCTCGTCGAACATCAGCACCCCGGGATCGCCGAGCAGGGCCGCCGCGACGCCCAGCCGTTGCTTCATGCCGAGCGACAACGCGCTGATCCGCTTGTGCCGCACACCTCCCAGGCCCACCTGTTCCAGCAGTTCGACCGCGCGGTCGTCTCCGATGCCGTTGCTCGCGGCGAGCCAGCGCAGGTGGTCGAGCGCCTTGCGGCCGTGGTGCACGGCGGCGGGGTCGAGCAACGCGCCGACGTGCCGCAAGGGCTGGTCCAGGTCCTGGTAGCGCCGGCCGGCGATCAGCGCCTCACCGTCCGTGGGCCGGTCCAGGCCGAGGATCATCCGCATCGTCGTGGACTTCCCGGCCCCGTTCGGGCCGAGGAAGCCCGTCACCAGTCCGGGGTGGACGGTGAACGACAGGCCCTCGACCGCCGTCGTGTCCCCGTATCTCTTCGTCAGGTTCCGCACCTCGATCATGCGAGAAGCGTCGGCCGAATCCTGCGGGGAGGGATCGGCCCGTGCTCCGATCCCCGGAATCGGACCGTGGTCCGAGGCGGTTCGGACGCACGCTCGTTACCGTCGTCGTCGTGATCGCAAGACTGCACCTCTACCTGGTCGACGTGACCGCGGCGCTGGTGATCGGCGTTCTCGTCGGCTACGCGATGCTGGAGCACCAGGACAAGCCGTGGTGGCTCGTCGTCCCGGGCACCCTCCTCGTCGCGCTGCCCGTCGCGGTCCGCCGGATCTGGCCCGTGACCGCACTGGTGGTCACCACGGCCGCCACCGCGGCGGTGGTGATCGGCCAGGTGCTGCCGACGGAGGCGCTCGGCGCCCCGGTCGGAGCCGTGTGCTTCGCGCTCTACACCGTGGCCGTCGAGCGTTCCCGGACCTGGTCGCTCGCCGGACTCGCGGGCGTCGTGGTCGCGATCTCCGGCGTCTCCGGCGGCGAACCGGAGAACGTGCTGGTCGTCCTCGCGGCGACGAGCGCCGTCTGGGTCATCGGCTACACGACCCGGATGCGGCGGTCGTACTTCGCACGGGAAACCGCGCAGCAGGCCGAGCAGGCCCTCTCCGACGAACGCATGCGCATCGCCCGCGAACTGCACGACGTGGTGGCGCACAACCTTTCCCTGATCACCGTGCAGGCCGCGAACGCCGCACACGTGCGGTCACCCGAGCACGCGTACGAGGCGTTGCGGGTGATCTCGGAGACGAGCAGGGCGGCGCTGACCGAGATGCGCGGGCTGCTGGGCGTGCTGCGGTCCGACGCCGACCTGGCACCCTCCCCCGGCCTCGGCGGGCTCGCGGACCTCGCCGACCGCGCGTCACTCGCGGGTGTGCGCGTCACGCTGGACGTGCGCGGCGACACCGCTGTGCCGGAGGGCATCGGGCTCTCGGCGTACCGGATCGTGCAGGAGGCGCTGACGAACGTCGTGAAGCACGCGGCACCCGCGTCGTGCACCGTCCTGGTGGACGTGACACCGGATGCCGTCCGCGTCGAGGTGGCGGACGACGGGCCTGGGGTGAAGGAGCTCGGAGTGGGGCACGGACTGATCGGCATGCGCGAACGCGTGGCCGTCTACGGCGGCACGTTCAGCGCGGGCCCCGGTGCCGAGGGCGGTTTCCGGGTCGTCGCGGAACTGCCGCAGCGATGATCCGCGTGCTGATAGCCGACGACCAGGCG
Source organism: Lentzea sp. NPDC051208 (assembly GCF_040682435.1). Classification (NCBI taxonomy): domain Bacteria; kingdom Bacillati; phylum Actinomycetota; class Actinomycetes; order Pseudonocardiales; family Pseudonocardiaceae; genus Lentzea; species Lentzea sp. NPDC051208. The sequence goes on from NZ_JBFBAW010000017.1 coordinate 5,387, forward strand.
TTGCTGCGCGCCAGTTTCCGAATGCTGGTCGACCACGAACCGGACCTCACCGTGGTGGGCGAGGCCGGTACCGGCGCCGAAGCCGTCGCACTGGCGGCCGAACTGAAGCCGGACGTCGTGCTGATGGACATCCGCATGCCCGAGATGGACGGCATCGAGGCCACCCGGCTGCTGGACGGGCCGCGCGTGCTCGTGCTGACGACGTTCGACCTCGACGAGTACGTCTTCGGGGCGTTGAGGGCCGGTGCCTCAGGTTTTCTGCTCAAGGACACGCCCCCGGCCGAGCTGCTGGCCGCGATCCGCGTGGTCGCGTCCGGTGAGTCACTGCTGTCGCCGACGGTCACGCGCCGGCTGATCTCGGAGTTCGTCCGGCGCCCCGCCGCACCCGTCGTGCGCGGGCTGGACCGCCTGACCGAGCGGGAGAAGGAGGTGCTGCTGCTGATCGCCCGCGGGCGGTCCAACGCGGAGATCATGGCCGAGCTGCACGTCAGCACCGGCACCGTGAAGACGCACATCGGGAACCTGCTGGCGAAGCTGCACGCCCGCGACCGCGCCCAGCTGGTGATCGCGGCCTACGAGTCCGGCCTGGTCCGCTAGATCATGACGTCTTTCAGGAGATGGCCGCCCGCGTCGTAGGCCCGGATCCGCACGGAGGTGATCTTCTCCGGCACGCGGCAGAGGAAGACGTCGCCGTGCAGCTCCGCCGTGACGACCTTCCCGCTGGGCAGCACGAACTCGAGGACGGCGACCCCGGGAGCGACCCGCCCGACCTCGACGCTCTGGTCGTCCCAGACCAGGCCCGTGCGGCCGGCGACGTAGCAGGTGCCGAGCTCGTCGGTCTTCCCGGTCGACAGGCTGTGCCCCGAACCGCTGACGGTGCAGACGATCAGCTCGCTGTCGGTGACACCCACCTCCAGTACGCTGTCCCTGACCATCTGCAGGGTGCCGGCCCGATATCCGGGCGGCCGCTTGCAGCTTTGGTCAGCGATGGCGCGCCAGTCCAAGACGCCGAACGCCGGGAAGAACGCGGAACCGCCCCGGCCGCGTGCAGCGACCGGGGCGGTTCGGTGAAGCGGTACTACAGGTACGTGCCGGTGTTCGTGGCCGTGTCGATCGCGCGGCCGGCGTCCTGGTTCTTCCCGGTGACGAGCGTGCGGATGTAGACGATCCGCTCGCCCTTCTTGCCCGAGATGCGAGCCCAGTCGTCCGGGTTCGTCGTGTTCGGCAGGTCCTCGTTCTCGGCGAACTCGTCGAGGATGGCGGCCTGCAGGTGCCGGACGGAGAGTCCGGGCTGCTTGGTGTCCAGCAGCGACTTGATCGCGGCCTTCTTCGCCCTGTCGACGATGTTCTGGATCATGGCGCCGGAGTTGAAGTCCCGGAAGTACAGGACCTCCTTGTCACCGTTGGCGTAGGTGACCTCCAGGAACCGGTTGTCCTCGGACTCCTCGTACATGCGCTCCACGGTGTGCTGCACCATGCCCTCGATGCAGGCCTTCGGGTCCCCGCCGAACTCGGCGAGGTCGTCGGCGTGCAGCGGGAGGTTGGGCGTCAGGTACTTGTTGAAGATGTCCTTCGCGCCCTCGGCGTCCGGTCGCTCGATCTTGATCTTCACGTCGAGTCGGCCGGGGCGGAGGATCGCCGGGTCGATCATGTCCTCACGGTTGGAGGCGCCGATGACGATGACGTTCTCCAGGCCCTCGACGCCGTCGATCTCGGCGAGGAGCTGGGGCACGATCGTCGTCTCGACGTCGGACGACACACCCGAACCACGGGTGCGGAAGATCGAGTCCATCTCGTCGAAGAACACGATCACGGGGGTGCCGTCGGACGCCTTCTCGCGAGCCCGCTGGAAGATCAGGCGGATGTGCCGCTCGGTCTCACCGACGAACTTGTTGAGGAGCTCGGGGCCCTTGATGTTGAGGAAGTAGGACTTGGCCTGCTTGTCGGTCTCGCCGCGGATCTCCCGCACCTTCTTGGCCAGGGAGTTCGCCACCGCCTTGGCGATGAGCGTCTTGCCGCAACCGGGAGGGCCGTAGAGCAGCACGCCCTTGGGCGGGCGCAGCTCGTACTCGCGGAACAGGTCGGCGTGCAGGAACGGCAGCTCCACGGCGTCGCGGATCTGCTCGATCTGCCTGGAGAGGCCACCGATGTCGCTGTAGTCGATGTCCGGGACCTCCTCGAGCACGAGGTCCTCGACCTCGGCCTTGGGGACCCGTTCGTAGGCGAAACCCGCCTTCGAGTCGACCAGCAGCGAGTCGCCGGGCTTCAGCGGCGAGTCGAGCAGCGGCTGGGCGAGCCAGACCACCCTCTCCTCGTCCGCGTGGCCGACGACCAGCGCGCGAGAAATGGTGTCCAGACCGTCGTCGTCGGTCAGCACCTCCCGCAGAGAGCAGACCTCGCCGGAACGCTCGAACCCGCCGGCCTCGACGACCGTCAGCGCCTCGTTGAGACGCACGGACTGGCCGTAGGCGATCTTCTCCGGCTCGACCGCGGGGGACACGGCTACCCGCATCCTGCGGCCGGACGTGAAGACGTCCACGGTCCCGTCGTCGAAACGTGCCATGAAGACGCCGTACCCGCTGGGCGGTTGCGCCAGCCGGTCGACTTCCTCACGCAGCGCGAGCAGCTGGCTTCGTGCTTCGCGGAGGGTGTCTATGAGCTTCGTGTTTCGCTCGGTCAGCTGGCTGACGCGCTCTGTCGCCTCAGCCAAGCGCTGCTCGAGCAACCGCGTGTGCCGCGGGGACTCGGTCAGCTTGCGACGCAACGACGCGATCTCGTCCTCTAGGAACCTGATCTGCGCAGTCAGCTCAGCAGAATTGTTGCCTTGGTTCAGCTCGCCACCCTCATCGGGTTGGCTGCCGGGATGACCGTGCTGCATGTCGGCACCCTCCTCCCGTGTTCGTACCGATTACGGTACCGGCGATCACCGACAAAATGGGGTACCCACAACATCATCTTCGCTCGTGTGGTGCAACGGTGACGCCTCCAACAGAGGTCAACTGCTCCATCTCGGTGTCCGGTTCGACCTCCTACCCGCTACGGTGCGTCCCAGAAACCACGACCGGCGTTTCGTGTCCCGACACCCAGACGACCTGCGAGAAGTCCGAGGAGAGGGTCATGGGAGCACCAGGGCGGCAGCCCGGCCCCTACGGTCCGCGACCACCCTCGGACGATCATCGACACTTCTGGTACGGCTCACGGCCCGGCGACGGGCGGCGATCCGCCATCGTCCCACCAGGTGGACCAGCGATTGGTCCGTTCGGTGGTCACGCACCGCGACCCACCCCGTTCGTGTCCGTCGGAGGACCCGCGCGAGCGAGGCTCCGTTGCCACCGGAGGGCCTGCCGCCAACCGGGTGGTTCCGCCTACGCGACCGGCGCACCACCCCGACAGCGCAGTGCATCGCACTCGATTCCCGGTGGAGTTGCCGCAATCGTTATCAGACACGACCTTCGCGCGACCAGATCGCGACTTGAGGGCGTGTGCATGACCACTCACGGGCGTCGATAGACGCCATTCGCCCGCGAGTTACCGGGTGAAGCACCACAATGTCCAGAGAAAGATCACCTCATCCACTTCGGGGGAGTTTCGATGACCTACCCGCCGCAGCAGCCCGGTCCCTACGGGCAGCAGCCGCAGCCCGGTGGGCCGTACGGGCAGCAGCCGCCGCAGCAGCCGGGTCAGGGCCAGCCGCCGCAGCAGCCCGGTTACGGCCAGCAGCCGCCGCCGGGACACGGCCAGCAGCCCGGTCAGTACGGCCAGCCGCAGCAGGACCCGTTCGGCCAGCAGGGACCGCAGAGCGGCGGCTTCCCCCAGCAGGGCCAGTACGGTCCGCAGCAGGGTCAGTACGGCCAGCACCAGCCCGGTCAGCCTGGTCCGTACGGCCAGCAGCCCTACGGTCAGCAGCCGTTCGGCCAGCCCGGCGGGTTCGGCGGCCCTCCGCCCAAGAAGAACAACACCGGCCTGATCGTCGGCGTCGTCGTCGGCGTGCTGGTGCTCCTCGGAGGTGGCGTCACGGCGGCCGTCATGCTCACCGGCAACGGCTCGAGCAGCAACTCCAGCAGCTCGCCGGACTCCGGTGCCGGCGGTGGTGACGCCGCCGAGGTCAAGAACGTCGCGAAGGAGTACTTCGCGATCAACAACGACATCGAGAAGGCCTCGAAGCTCGCCTGCAAGGAGGTCATCGACGAGGCCAAGCAGCTGCAGGAGCAGTTCAAGGACCTCCCTCCCGAGCAGCGGAAGGCGGCCGAGGAGCTGGCCAAGACGCTCAAGCCCAAGGTGACGGTCGGCGACGTGGCCGTGTCCGGCGACCAGGCGACCGTGAAGGTCAAGATCGAGATGTCCTACCAGGGCCAGAGCAAGGTCACGGACAGCGAGGTCAAGTTCAAGAAGATCTCCGGCGACTGGAAGTACTGCACGCTCACCAAGGACGCGCAGGTCCAGCCGCCCAAGTGACATCTCGCCAGATCCGCAACTCATCTTCGGGGGAACTCCCATGACCTACCCGCCACCGCAGCGTGGGCCGTACGGGCAGCAGCCGCCCCAGCAGCCCGGGTACGGCCAGCAGCCGCCGGGGTACGGGCAGCAGCCGGGGTACGGGCAGCAGCAGCCGGGGTACGGCCAGCAGCCCGGCCAGCCTCCGCAGCCCGGCCAGCCTCCGCAGCCCGGCTACGGCCAGCAGCCGCCGCCCGGCCAGTACGGCCAGCCGCAGCAGGACCCGTTCGGCCAGCAGGGACCGCAGAGCGGCGGATTCCCGCAGCAGGGCCAGTACGGTCCGCAGCAGGGCCAGTACGGCCAGCAGCCGTTCGGCCAGCCCGGCGGGTTCGGCGGCCCCCCGCCCAAGAAGAGCAACACCGGCCTGATCATCGGCGTCGTCGTCGGCGTGCTGGTGCTCCTCGGAGGTGGCATCACGGCCGCGGTCCTGCTCTCCGGCGACTCGGGCACCAGCGACAACACCGCGTCGTCGAACACCAACACGAACGCGGAGCCGACGGGCGGCAGCTCCACGAAGCCGGCCACGCCGTCGTCGAAGAGCCCGAGCGGCGGTGACAGCGACGCCGAAGACGTCGCGAAGGAGTTCACCGACAAGATCATCAAGGGCGTTCACGCGGGCAACAGCACCCCGAACGACGTCAAGCACCTGGTGTGCACGGCGGAGTTCCCCAAGCTGAAGCCCCAGAACGCCGCGCCGAACCCGAGCGTCAAGGCCACCGTGTCGGAGGTCAAGACGTCGGGCAGCACCGGCACGTTCAGGCAGAGCATCACCGGGCTCGAGGACCCGAACAACCCGGGCAAGGTCCAGTCGGGCGCCATCATCTACAAGCTGCTGAAAGAGGGCGGCGACTGGAAGGTCTGCGGCATCGACAAGCTCGAAGGCAACTGACCTGACGCACGAGGGCCCCGCACTTCGGTGAAGTGCGGGGCCCTCGGCGTGTCGAGGTCAGCCCTTGCTGGGGCGGCGCTGCGGCCTGGGCGCCGTGACGCCCTCCGCGAGCCTGCGCGTGGTCAGCAGGAACGCGGTGTGCCCGATCATCCGGTGCTCCGGCCGCACGGCGAGGCCGACGACGTGCCACGGGCGGACGAGCGTCTCCCACGCGTGGGGCTCGGTGAAGCACGTCATCTCCCGCAGCGCCTCGGTGACCACCGAGAGCTGCGTGGTCGTGGCGACGTAGACGACCAGGACGCCGCCGGGGATGAGGTTCTTCGCGATCGTGGGCAGGACCTCCCACGGCGAGAGCATGTCGAGGATGACCCGGTCGACCTCGCCCTCGTGGTTCTTCACGTCGTCGACGGTGATCGACCAGTTGCCGGGGCGCTCGCCGAAGAACGTCTCGACGTTGCGGATGGCGTGGACCGCGTGGTCCTCGCGCACCTCGTAGGACTGGACGCTGCCCTTCTCCCCCACCGCGCGCAGCAGAGAGCACGACAACGCGCCGGAGCCCGCTCCTGCCTCCAGAACGCGCGCGCCCGGGAAGATGTCGCCGTACATGCAGATCTGCGCGGCGTCCTTCGGGTAGATCACCTGCGCGCCCCGCGGCATCGACAGCACGTAGTCCGGCAGCAGCGGGCGCAGCGCCAGGAAGTTCGTGCCGCCCACGGACGCGACGACCGAACCCTCGGGCTGGCCGATCAGCTTGTCGTGCGGGATGGCGCCGCGGTGGGTGTGGTACTCCTTGCCGGGTTCGAGAACGACGGTGTAGTGCCGTCCCTTGGGGTCGGTGAGCTGAACCCGGTCACCCGGCTGGAACGGTCCACTTGCGCTAATCACCGCGCAATGGTGTCAAACGCCCTTCTCAATGGCCGCACGCAGGTCCTCCCTGTGCAGCACACCCGCCGGCCGGCCCTCCAGGTCGACGACGAGGAACTGCCACGCGGCGGTGCGCTGGACGCGTTCGACGATCTCCTCGCCGGGCTCGTCGGCGAGCAGCACGGTCTCGGGCAGGATCCGCTCCGCCGCCTGCTCCGCGGGCGCGAAAGGGCTTGCCGCGGCGAGCTTCTCGGCCATCGCGGTGTCGAGCAGGCCGGCCGCGACGCCGTCCGCCCGCACCAGCACCACACCCCGCCCTGCCGAGGTGCTCAGCGCGTCCGCGACAGGACTCTCCGCCGGCAGCTGGAGCACCGGGCGGATCAGGTCGGCGAGGGTCAGACCGGGAGGCCAGGTGCGGCGGCGTTCGCTGGCGAGTTCGCTCCTCGCGCCCACGACGACGCCCCACGCCGTCAGCACGCACACGCCGAAGCGCAACCAACGGTCTTCCGCGCCTTCCGCGACTCCGTACAGCGCCCACGCCACCAGTGCGATGGCCACAGCGATACCACCGACCACGGCGACACGCGTGCCCGTCGCCCGTTGCCCGGTCATGGCCCACACACCGGCCCTGACGATGCGTCCGCCGTCCAGCGGCAGGCCGGGCAGGAGGTTGAAGACGGCGACGGCGGCGTTCGCGGCGGCGAGCTGGAAGACCAGCACCCACACGACGCCGTCCTGGTTCATGACCATCGCGCCGATGCCGAACATGATCGCCAGCACCACGGACACGGCCGGACCGGCGCCCGCGACCGCACCCTCGTGGCCGGGTTTGCCAGGTGTGCGCATGATCTCGGTGGACCCGCCCAGCAGGAACAGGTGCAGCCGCCTGACCGGCAGGCCGAGCCGCAGCGCCACGACGCAGTGGCCGAGCTCGTGCGCGAGCACCGACAGTCCGAGGAAGAGCGCGAGCACAACGGCCATCAGCAGCCCGACGCCCGGCGCCGTGCCGGGAGCGAGGTCGTCGACGAACGGGGCGTAGAACGCCACCACGATCGCCGAGCCGATCCACCACGACGGCGCGAGCAACACCGGGATGCCCGCCACCCGGAACAGCAGCAGGCCGCCCACTCGATCACTGATCCGCGCGGCCACGGAAGCACTCTAGAGGGGGTGGTGTGATCTCGCGGTTCGGTGCGAATCGCCTGGGCGTGGCGCTGCTTCGTGCGCACGTCTTCAGGAGCGGTGGTGACCGGCTCCAAGCGGCCTCGGGCAGGTGGCGCTCCCGGGATTGTCAGACCCCTGTCCTAGGGTGCGAACCATGAGCACCACGTTGCGCAGGCCCGCGCTCTCGCCTTCCCGGGCAGGGGACTTCAAGCAGTGCCCGCTGCTCTACCGGTTCCGCGCGGTCGACCGGCTGCCGGAGAAGCCGACGAAGGCGCAGGTGCGCGGCACGGTGGTGCACGCGGTGCTGGAAGACCTGTTCGCACTGCCCGCGGCCGAGCGGGTGCCCGACCGCGCGCGGTCGATGATCACGCCGGCCTGGGAGCGGGTGAAGGCCGAGCGCCCGGAGTTCGCGACGCTGTTCGAGGTCGAGGGCAGCCAGGAGGAGGCGGAGTGGCTGGAGTCCGCCACGAAGCTGCTCGACGGCTACTTCGGCCTGGAGGACCCGCGGCGCCTGGAGCCGGAGTCGCGCGAGCTGCTGGTGGAGTCCGAGCTGCCGTCCGGTGTGCTGCTGCGCGGCTACATCGACCGCGTGGACGTGGCCCCGACGGGTGAGATCCGCGTCGTGGACTACAAGACCGGCGCCGCGCCCCGCCAGGTGGGCGAGGCGAAGGCGTTGTTCCAGATGAAGTTCTACGCCCTGGTGCTGTGGAAGCTGCGCGGCGTCGTCCCCCGCCAGCTGCGCCTGATGTACCTGGCCGACCGCCAGGCCCTCGCCTACACCCCGGACGAGTCCGAACTGGCCCGCTTCGAGCGCACCCTCGACGCGATCTGGCAGGCCATCATGCGCGCCGCGCCGACGGGCGACTTCCGCCCCAACCCGAGCCGCCTGTGCGACTACTGCGACCACAAGGCCTTCTGCCCGGCGTTCGACGGCACCCCGCCGCCCTACCCCGGCTGGCCCGAGCCGGACGACACCGAGCCGCTGCAGGACCGCGACTGATGCCGGCCTTCTACCTGCCGCTGGACGAGACCACGTTCCGCTCCACCGAGCACACCGTCGGCCCGTGGGGCCCGGACAGCCAGCACCTGGGCCCGCCCTCGGCGTTGCTGGTGCGGTCGCTGCTGAAGCTGGGCAACCCGTCGTCGGCTTTGGCACGCGTCACGTTCGAGGTGCTCGGCCCCGTCCCGGTGGCCGACCTGACGGTGTCCACCTCGGTCGAACGCCCCGGCCGCTCGGTCGAGCTGCTGGCGGCGGCGCTGTCCCACGAGGGCCGCACCGTGCTCACGGCGCGGGCGTGGCGCATCGTCACCTCGGACACGGCTTCCGTGGCAGGCGGCGAGGTTCCCGCACTGTCACCGCCGGAGTCCGCCGTACCGATGGAGATCCCCGAGCACTGGGGCGGCGGCTACCTGGCCGCCGTCGAGTGGCTTTCCGTGTCGGGCGGCATCTTCACGCCGGGCGACGCACAAGTGTGGGCCCGCCCGCGCGTCGCCGTGGTCGAGGGTTCCGAGCCGTCACCGGAGGAACTGCTGTTCTCCGTGGTCGACTCGGCGAGCGGCGTCTCGTCCCGTGTGGACATTCGCAAGTGGTACGCCATCAACACGGACCTGACCGTGCACCTGCACCGCCGTCCCGCCGGCGAGTGGGTCGGCATGGACGCGCGGACGACCATCGGGCCGGACGGCGTCGGGCTCGCGACCAGCGTGGTGCACGACGTGGCCGGGCCGGTGGGCACGACGGCGCAAGCGCTGTTCGTGCGCGAACGCTGACGAGGGCGCGCGCTCCGCTTCACCGAAGACTGAACGCCGCTACCTCACAGGACACACCCGAGTCTCAACCTCAACAGCCATCCCACTGACCGCGACGCCTCGCGATCCCGGTCCCCCTCCTGGGCGCTACCGCCGCACCCGTGCGGACAGCCACGGTGGAAGCGGGGAGGGGACACGATGGCGAAGAAGACCCGCAGACAGCGAAAGACCTACTACTTCCTGCTCGTCGCGGCGCTGGTGATCGGCTGCGTCGTCGCGCTCCACCACGGGAACCACCTGCGAGCCGTGTGGACGGGTTCGTTCACCGTCGCGACGGCCTGCTGGATCATCGCCGTGCTCTACCCGGTTGCGTGCGGAGTGCTCACCAGGCAGGGCCTGCCGTGCCGCAACATCTCGAACGGCGTGCTGTTCGGCTGCAGCCGCCACACCTGGATCAAGTTCCGGGCGCACTTCGGCCGCCATGAACGCGCCAGAGTCAACACCACCACGGCATCAAGAGCCGAACGCCCGACCCCCGAGCCCCAGCACGCCAACGTCCTGTTCTGGCTCACCATCATCGCCACCAGCTCGGGGTTCATCTCGATGACCACCGATGTCATCGGCCTGTTCGACTGAGCAGGAAAGGGCGTAGCGTCAGCGGGACTGTGAAGAGGTTCGCGAACCGGCAGGAAGCGGGCCGCGCCCTCGCCGCGCGACTCGCGGACCTCCCGTGGCACGACCCGCTGGTCCTAGGCCTGCCGAGAGGCGGCGTCCCAGTGGCGAAAGAGATCGCACAACACCTCAACGCCGAACTGGACGTGGTCGTGGCGCGCAAGATCGGTGCCCCCGGCCACCCCGAGTACGGCGTAGGCGCCGTCACCGCGGACAGCGAACCCATCTACGACCCGAGGGTGCTCAGAGCCCTGAACCTCACCGAAGAGCAACTGGGCCGCACCTGCGACGTAGAACGAGCCGAAGCGAAACGGCGCACGGCCCTCTACCGCGGCGACAAGCCACTCACCATAAGAAACCGCGACGTGATCCTCGTGGACGACGGCCTGGCCACCGGCGTCACCGCCAGAGCAGCGCTCCACTGGATCGCCCAGCGCGAACCGCGGAGCGTCACCCTGGCCGTCCCGGTGGCCGCGAGAGAATCCCTCGGCACCTTCAGGACGAGAGTGATCGCCGTCCTCACGCCGAAGCGCTTCCAGGCCGTGAGCCGCTGGTACGAGAGCTTCGATCAGACCACGGACGAAGAGGTGCTCAACGCGCTCTCGAAGTGCGACACGACCGGGAACGGCAAGTAGAAGCGGTGCAGCAAGGCTGACCACCGCTCGTACGAAGGTCCCTGCCGGAAGCCCACGGTGTGCGATTCGACCGTGTCCCAGCGCACGAGCAGCAGGTAGCGCGACGGCGTCTCCAGGCAGCGCAGCAGTTCCAGGCCGCGGAAGCCCGGCGAGGCGGAGATCAGCTCCCGCGCCTCGCCGAACGCCCACTCGAACTCCTCGGCACTACCCGGCAGCACGTCCAGCAGGGCGTGCTCGGTGATCACAGCCGGCAGAACCTGATGTCCGAGGCCAGCACGGCCTTGGCGCCGATCGCGGCCAGCTCGTCCATCACCTTGTTCGCCTCCTTGCGCGACACCATCGCCCGCACGGCCGCCCAGTCCGGGTTGGCCAGCGGCGCGACGGTCGGTGACTCCAGGCCCGGGGTCAGCGCGATCGCGGCGTCGAGGAGCGAACGCGGGCAGTCATAGTCGAGCATCAGGTACTGCTGCGCGAACACGACGCCCTGCAGACGGGCCGTCAGCTGCTTCTTGGCGGCCGTGAGCTCCGAGCCGTTGCGGTGGATGAGGACCGCCTCGGACTCGCAGATCGGCTCGCCGAACGCCACCAGGTCGTGCTGGCGCAGGGTGCGGCCGGAGCCCACCACGTCGGCGATCAGGTCGGCCACGCCCAGCTGGATCGAGATCTCCACGGCGCCGTCGAGGCGGATCACCTTGGCGGTGATGCCGCGGGCCTTGAGGTCGCGGCCCACGAGCTTCGGGTACGCCGTGGCGAGGCGCTTGCCCTCGAGGTCGGAGACCTTCCAGTCCGTGCCGCGAGGCCCGGCGTAGCGGAAGGTCGACGAGCCGAAGCCCAGCGCGAGCAGCTCCTCGACGGACGAGCCGTTGTCGTCGGCGCCCGAGTCGGCGGCCAGGTCACGGCCGGTGATGCCGAGGTCCAGGTCGCCGGACGCCACGTAGATCGCGATGTCCTTGGGACGCAGGAAGAAGAACTCGACCTCGTTGTTGTTGTCGAGCACGGTCAGATCGCGCGGCTCGTGCCGCTGCCGGTACCCGGCCTCGGTGAGCATGGCGGAGGCGCGTTCAGCGAGCGCGCCCTTGTTCGGGACTGCAACGCGCAGCATGTGAAAGTCTTCCGTCAGAGGTACTTGTAGACGTCTTCGAGGGTGAGGCCACGGCCGAGCATGAGCACCTGGAGGCGGTAGAGCAGCTGCGAGATCTCTTCGGAGAGCTTCTCGTCGGACTCGTACTCGGCGGCGATCCAGACCTCGCCCGCCTCCTCCAGGACCTTCTTCCCCTGCGCATGGACCCCGGCCTCGAGCGCGGCGACGGTGCCGGATCCCTCCGGCTTGGTGGCGGCTCGTTCGGTCAGCTCAGCGAACAGGGAATCGAAGGTCTTCACGGCTCCACATCCTCCCATCCCGGCCACCCCCGTCCACACCGCGGTCGCATCTGTCCCAGGCCGTGGACGTGATCTGTCCTGCATGGACACCCAGTAGCGTGAACTTCGTGTCTGAGTTCGCCGAGGTCCTCGAAGCGCTGCGCCGGGTGCGCGGAATCAACCCCTTCTTCGCCCTCGACGTGGGCCGTCCCGACGATTCCTGGCTGCCGGGAACGGCACTGCTGGAGGGCCCGGCGCTCAAAACCACGATCGACGCCATCGCGAACCGGTACAAAGCGGAGGAACCACGCGTGGCGGCCAGCCTGTTCTTCCTCAGCTACACGGCACGGCTGCTCAGTCCGCTCACGGCCGCGAACATCCCGATCGACGTGCGCCCGGAGAACCTGTGGTGGCAGCACCACCCGGCGAACGGCCTGAGCGTCCGCATCGACCAGCCGCGACTGGGCCCGCAGGCCGCGGAAGCGCTCGAACCAGTGGTGGAAGCGATTCAGCGGGTCACCCCGGTGGCGCGCGGACTGCTGTGGGGCAACGCCATGTCGAACATCGCGGGCGCGCTCAAAATGGTTGTTCGCGCACGGATGCTCACCGCCGAGGAAGCGGAAGAACGAGGCGAACGGCTCATGAGCGCGCCCCCGTTCGAACAGGCGGGAGAATTCATCACTTTTCCCGGCGAAGTCACTTTCCGGCGCAGGAGCTGTTGTCTCTACTATCGCGTCGCCGCAGGTGGGAAGTGTGGTGACTGTCCACTCGTGAAGTGAGGAACGCAACAACTCTTATGGCCGGTTGTGCTTACCAGGCCGATCAACTTACGGTGCACGCGCCGCAGTGACGGGAAGCCGGTGAGAATCCGGCGCGGTCCTCGCCACTGTGACCGGGAAGCGATCCCCGCCGAGCACGTCACTGGTCCCCGCCGGGACTGGGAAGACGCGGGGGCAGCGTTGATCCGGGAGTCAGGAGACCGGCTGCGGCGCCGCAAGGAGAGTTGACCTTCCACGAGGTATGGAGGAGCCCGTCATGACGAGCCCCGCAGCAAGCCTGTCCGCCGTCCGCGTGCCCAAATGGGCCTTCGCCGTGTCACTGCTCGGCCTGATCGTCACCTACCTGGTCCTGCAGGAGAACGGCCTCGCGCTCGGCGCGGGTTCCGAGATGCTGCACGAGTTCTTCCACGACGGGCGCCACGCGCTCGGCGTTCCGTGCCACTGATCCGATCCCCGGATCAGGCACATGACGACGTACAGGTCTCTGGCACTGCGCGGAGTCGCGGCCGGCGGTATCGCCGGTGTCGCGTCCGCGCTGGTGCAGCTCCTGGTGACCGAGATCCCGATTCGTGCCGCGCTCGCGGTCGAGGAGGCACGGGCACCCGCCGGTGAGGAAGCCGGCCACTCGCACGGTGGCGGGGACGAACTGGTCAGCCGTGGCGCCCAGGTCGTGGGCGGCATGCTCGGCGTGGTGATCGTCGGCATCGCGGTGGGCCTGGTGTTCGCCACGGCCTACGCGCTGTCGAAGCGCTGGTTCACCGGCAGCACGCCGTTCAGCCGCAGCTTCGCGTTCGGTGCCGCGGTGTTCGGTGCCGTGGCGCTGCTGCCGTGGCTCAAGTACCCCGCCAACCCGCCCGCCGTGGGCGACCCGACGACGGTGAACTACCGGACCGCGCTCTACCTCGGTGTGGTGGTGGCCGGTCTGGTGATCGTGTGGGCCGCGAGCTGGCTCGCCGAGCGGCTGCGCGCGCAGTCGCAGCCGGTGCGGACGACGGCCGTGCTCCTCGCGGTGGCCGCGGCCACCGCGGTGGTGCTGCTGGCGTTCCCCGCGCCGCCGGACACGATCCCCGCGGACATGCCGGTGAACGTCCTGTGGCAGTTCCGCCTCAGCTCGCTCGCCCAGCTCGCCACGCTCTACGTCGGCATCGGCGTGGTGTTCGGCCTGCTCATCGACCCGGCCACCCGCAGGGCCAAGACCGCCGAGAAGGCCGCAGTCGCGTAATGGTGGGGGTGGCCTCGCGGCCACCCCCACCACCTACTGAAGGGCCTTCAGCACGTCGGCGTCCACGCCCACGAGCGAGTCGCGGAAGATCCGCCGCTCCCCCGCCTCGACCTCGACGTCGCAGGGCACGACCAGCACGGTGCACCCGGCGGCGACGGCCGCGGCCACCCCGGTGGGCGAGTCCTCGATCGCGACGCAACGCGCCGGGTCCACGCCCAGCAGCCTGGCCGCCTTGAGGTACGGCTCGGGCAGCGGCTTGTTGAGCCCGTCCACCTCGTCACCGCACACGGTCACGTCGAACAGGTCCCGCCCGATCGTGTCCAGCGCGACCTCGGTCAGCGAGCGCTCGGTCGACGTCACCAGCGCCATCGGCACACCCGACGCGCGCACGGCCCGCAGGGCTTCCTGGGCGCCCGGACGCCACGGCAGCCCGGCGCGGAACACCTCCTCGGTGCGGCGCGAGATCCACGCGGCGCCGTCGGCCATGTCCGCCTCGGTGGGCTCGATGCCGACGTCGGCGAACAGCAGGCGCATCGTGGTGGCCACGTTGCTGCCGACCATGCGTTCGCGGGTCTCCAGCGACAGGACACCGCCGAGCTTCTCCGCGTACTCGTAGAGCGGGATGTCCCACAGCTTCTCGGAGTCCAGCAGCGTCCCGTCCATGTCCCACAGGACAGCATGCAGGTCAGACATTGAAGTACTTCGCCTCCGGATGGTGCGCCACGAAGGCGTCGGTGGACTGTTCCGGGTGTAGCTGGAGTTCCTCGGACAGCGAGACCCCGATGCGCGACGGCTCCAGGAGCTCGACGACGCGCCGGCGGTCTTCCATGTCGGGGCAGGCGCCGTAGCCGAACGAGTAACGCGCACCCCGGTAGCCGAGTTTGAAGTACTCCTCGACGTCGGCCGGGTCCTCGGCGGCGACAGTGCCGCCCGTCGGCCACACGAGTTCCTCGCGGACCCGCTTGTGCCAGTACTCGGCCAGCGCCTCGGTGAGCTGGACCCCCAGTCCGTGGACTTCCAGGTACTCACGATACGCGTTCTTGGCGAACAGTTCGTTCGCGTAGTCGGCGATCGGCTGCCCCATCGTCACGAGGTGGAACGCGATCACGTCGACCTCGCCCGACTCCCGCGCACGCCAGAAGTCGGACAGGCAAAGGCGTCGATCCCTTTTCTGGCGCGGAAAGGTGAACCGGAAGCGCTCGGCGGCGTCCGCCGACGGCTCCTCCAGGATCACCAGGTCCTCGCCGTCGGAGACGCACGGGAAGTAGCCGTAGACGACGGCGGCGTGGGCAAGAACACCTTCCGTGGCAAGGCGTTCCATCCAGTACCGCAGGCGTGGGCGGCCCTCGGTCTCGACCAGCTCCTCGTAGGTCGGGCCGCCGCCGCGCGCGCCCTTCAGGCCCCACTGGCCCATGAAGGTCGCACGCTCGTCCAGCAACGCCGAGTACTCCGCGACCGGGATGCCCTTCACGACCCGGCTGCCCCAGAACGGCGGAGCCGGGATCGGGTTGTCGGCGGCCACGTCGGAGCGGCCGGTCACGACTTCTTCTTCCCCCGCAGCCGCTTTGCGGGCCGCCGCGATGCGCAGCGACCGTTCGCGGCGGGACTTGCGCTCCAGCACCTTCGCCTGGCTCTCGGAATCCACCATCGGGGTCTCGCCGCGCTTGGCCGCCATGATCGCGTCCATCAGCCGCAGGCCCTCGAAGGCGTCCCGGGCGTAGCGGACTTCGCCGAGGTACATCTCCGTCAGGTCGTTCTCGACGTACGCCCGCGTCAGGGCAGCGCCGCCCAGCAGCACCGGCCACCGCGCGGCGACACCCCGGGAGTTCATCTCCTCGAGGTTCTCCTTCATGATCACGGTCGACTTGACCAGCAGGCCGGACATGCCGATCGCGTCCGCGCGGTGCTCCTCCGCGGCCTCCAGGATCGTGTTGATCGGTTGCTTGATGCCGATGTTCACGACCTCGTAGCCGTTGTTGGACAGGATGATGTCGACGAGGTTCTTGCCGATGTCGTGGACGTCGCCCTTCACGGTGGCGAGCACGATCCGGCCCTTGCCGCCGTCGTCGGACCGTTCCATGTGCGGTTCGAGGTGGGCGACGGCGGTCTTCATGACCTCGGCGGACTGCAGCACGAACGGCAGCTGCATCTGGCCGGAGCCGAACAGCTCGCCCACGGTCTTCATGCCGGCGAGCAACGTGTCGTTGATGATCTGCAGCGCGGGCCGCTCGTCCAGCGCGGCGTCCAGGTCGGCCTCCAGGCCGTTGCGCTCGCCGTCGACGATCCGGCGCTGCAGGCGTTCGAACAACGGCAGCGCGGCCAGTTCCTCGGCCCGCGTGGCGGAGTTCGACTTCGTGGTGACGCCCTCGAACAGCTCCATCAGCTTCTGCAGCGGGTCGTACCCCTCGCGGCGGCGGTCGTAGACCAGGTCCAGCGCCACCGCGCGGTGCTCGTCGGGGATGCGCGCCATCGGCACGATCTTGGAGGCGTGCACGATCGCGGTGTCGAGGCCCGCCTGCACGCATTCGTGCAGGAACACGGAGTTCAGCACCTGGCGCGCGGCCGGGTTGAGTCCGAAGGAGACGTTCGACAGGCCCAGAGTCGTTTGCACGTCCGGATAACGGCGCTTGAGCTCGCGGATCGCCTCGATCGTCTCGACGGCGTCGCGGCGCACCTCCTCCTGGCCGGTGGAGATCGGGAACGTCAGGCAGTCGACGATGATGTCGTTGACCCGCATGCCCCAGTTCGTCGTCAGGTCCTCGATCAGCCGGGTGGCGACGCGGACCTTCCACTCGGCCGTGCGGGCCTGGCCCTCCTCGTCGATGCACAGCGCCACGACCGCCGCGCCGTGCTCGGAGACGAGCCGCATGATCTTCTGGAAGCGGGAGTCGGGGCCGTCGCCGTCCTCGTAGTTGACCGAGTTGACGGCGCTGCGGCCGCCGAGGCACTCCAGACCGGCCTGCAGCACCGCCGGTTCGGTGGAGTCGAGCACGATCGGCAACGTCGACGCGGTGGCCAGCCGCGAGGCCAGCGCGCGCATGTCCGCCTCGCCGTCGCGGCCCACGTAGTCGACGCAGAGGTCGATCAGGTGGGCACCCTCGCGCGTCTGGTCGCGCGCGATCTCGATGCAGTCCTCCCACTTCTCCGCGAGCATCGCCTCGCGGAACGCCTTGGAGCCGTTGGCGTTCGTGCGCTCACCGATCATCAGCACCGAAGCGTCCTGTTTGAACGGGACGGCCTGGTACAGAGAGGACACACCGGGCTCCGGCCGGGGCCGGCGCGACGACGGGCCGAGGTCGCGCACCGCGTCGGCCACCTGGCGCAGGTGCTCGGACGTCGTGCCGCAGCAGCCGCCGACGAGCCGCGCGCCGAACTCGCGGACGAAGCCCGCCAGCGCCTGGGCCAGTTCCTCCGGCGACAACGGGTAGACCGCGCCGTGCGGGCCCAGTTCGGGCAGGCCGGCGTTCGGCATCACCGACAACGGGACGCGCGCGTGCTTCGAGAGCGTCCGCAGGTGCTCGCTCATCTCGGCGGGGCCGGTGGCGCAGTTCAGCCCGATCAGGTCGATGCCCAGCGGCTCCAGCGCGGTCAGCGCGGCACCGATCTCCGAGCCGAGCAGCATCGTGCCGGTCGTCTCGACGGTCACCTGGGCGATGACGGGGACGAACCGGCCCTCGGCCGTCATCGCGCGCTTGGCGCCGACGATGGACGCCTTGGTCTGCAGCAGGTCCTGCGAGGTCTCGACGATGATCGCGTCCACCCCGCCGACGAGCAGGCCCTTGCACTGCTCCTGGTAGGCGTCGCGCAACGTCGCATAGGGAGCGTGGCCGAGCGTCGGCAGTTTCGTGCCGGGACCGACGGAACCGAGCACGAACCGGGGGTTCCCGGACGTGCTGAACTCGTCCGCCACCTCCCTCGCGAGAGCGGCACCGCGCTCGGACAGGTGGAAGATCTGGTCCGGGATGTCGTACTCGGCCAGGTTCGCGAGATTCGCACCGAACGTGTTCGTTTCCACGGCATCGCAGCCGACTTCGAGATAACCGCGATGCACCGACTTCACGACGTCCGGGCGGGTGACGTTCAGGATCTCGTTGCAGCCCTCGAGACCGTTGAAGTCGTCGAGGGTGAGGTCAACGGACTGAAGCATCGTGCCCATGGCCCCGTCAGCGACGACAACACGGTTCACCAGCGCTTCCAGCAACGGCGACTCTCCGCGATCACGCATGGGCCAAGCCTACGATGAGTTGACTGACCGAACCCGTAGTCTGGCGCCGTGAACGATCCGTCCCAGGAATCCCCGACCCCCTCGAACCCGCGCATCCCGCTCACGGCTCCGATCATGGTCTGTGCGTTCGAAGGGTGGAACGACGCCGGCGACGCCGCGAGCACCGCGATCGAACACCTCCAACTCACCTGGGACGCCACCCCGCTCGCCGAGATCGACCCGGACGACTACTACGACTTCCAGGTGACGCGCCCCAGCGTCCGCATGGTGGACGGCGTCACCCGCAGGGTCGACTGGCCGACGACGCGGCTGTCGGTGTGCAGGCCCCCCGGCTCGGACGTGGACGTGATCCTCGTGCACGGCATCGAGCCGAACATGCGGTGGCGCAAGTTCGCCGCCGAACTGCTGGGCCACATCGACGCCCTCGGGGTGACGACGGTGGTGACGCTGGGCGCGCTGCTCATGGACACGCCCCACACGCGCCCGGTCCCGGTCACCGGCACGGCCTACGACGCGGACGCCGCCGAGAAGTTCGGCCTGGAGCACTCGAAGTACGAGGGCCCGACCGGCATCGTCGGCGTGTTCCAGGACGCGTGCGTGCAGGCGGGCATCCCGGCGATCTCGTTCTGGGCCGCCGTGCCGCACTACGTCTCGCAGCCGCCCTCCCCCAAGGCCACGCTGGCCCTGCTGCACCGGGTCGAGGAGGTGCTCGACATCGAGGTCCCGCTCGGCGCGCTGCCGGAGCAGGCCGAGGAGTGGGAGCGCACGGTCTCCGAGATGGCCGACGAGGACGAGGACGTGCGCAACTACGTGCGCGCCCTGGAGGAGCGCGGCGACGCGGAGCTGCAGATCACCGAGGCGTCGGGTGACGACATCGCCGCGGAGTTCGAGCGCTACCTGCGCCGCCGCGGCCGTGGTCCGGGCTGGCCGTCGCCTGGCCCTCGCTAGGTTTCGGCAGACGCCACGAAGCGCAGGTCAGAGCCGTCCCAGGTCTTCGGACCCGGGGCGGCTTTTCACCGCTGGGCAGCCGCGGACAGAAACTTAGCGACAACAACCACTTTCCGGTGGTTCCCGCCGCTCACCGCATAGGGTGAGCGGCGGAGGTGTCCGTGGGACGGTTGGCACGCGCCGGGTTGTACGCGGGCGCCTTGATCGGGCCGTTCGGCGGCGCCGTGACCACCTCGATCCTGCCCGAGATCGGCGACAGCTTCGGGCGGTCGGCGGGCAGTGCCGCCTCGACGCTCACCTTCTACCTCGTGCCGTTCGCGGTGCTGATGCTGGCCTCCGGCACGCTCGCGCAGCGCTGGGGTCCACAACGGACCATCCGGATCGCCTACGTCGCCTACGCGCTGACGTCCGTGCTGGCCACCTGCTCCTGGAGCTTCGAGGTGCTGCTGGCGTCCCGCGCGTTGCAGGGCGCGGCGAACTCGTTCACGACGCCGGTGCTGCTGGCGGTGATCGCCGCCTCGACGCCGAGGGAGAAGCTCGGCCGGGCGCTGGGGCTGTTCGGATCGATGCAGGCGGCCGGGCAGACGTCCGCGCCGCTCGTCGGCGGGCTCACCGCCGAGGTCGACTGGCGGCTGGCGTTCGTGGTCATCGCGGTGGTCGCCGTCGCACTCGCGGTCCTGGGCGTGCCGCGGACGGAGGCCGAACCGGAGCGCGACGCGAGTCTGCGCAGCGCGTTCGTGCCGAGCACCCTGCGGCCCGCGCTCATCGCCTTCGTCTGCTGGGGGTGCCTGGGCGGGCTGTCGTTCCTCGTGGCGTTCCGGCTGGACGACGTGTTCGGCCTCGGCGCGGGTGAGCGCGGCGTGCTGCTCACCGGTTTCGGCATCGTCGGGTTCCTGACCGCGCGGCAGATCGGCAAGGCCATCGACAGGTTCGGTGCCGCCACCACGGTCGTCGTCGGCGCGACGCTGGGCGCGGGGCTCGTCGCCGCGGTGGGCACGACGCCGATCGCGGCGGTCGCGGTCGTCGCGTGGGCGCTGACCGGAGCCGCCGCGCAGGGCGTGCTGGTGAGTCTCAACGCGCTGGTGCTGCAGAACGGCAGCGCCAACAGGGGCGGCAGCGTCAGCGTCGTGCAGTCACTGCGCTTCATGGGCGCCGCCGCGGCCCCGCTGGCGTTCGTCCCGCTCTACCAGTCGCATCCGCTGCTGGGGTTCCTCGTCCCGGCTGCGCTGCTCGTGACCGTGCCCGCGATCGTCACGTGGTCAGGTCGCGCCGGCGGAATCCGGCGAACCCCGCCGCCAGGAGCACCACCGCCACCACGGTGAGCCACGCGAGCGGCCCGAAGGTGATGTCCGGGTACTTCGGGACGTGCGTGAACGGCGAGATGTCGATCATCCACTGGTCGAGCTGCAGCGCGGGGCCGAGCAGCGTGAGCACCAGCGCCACCGACACCACCGCCCAGCTCACGCCCGTGAACTGCGGGAACAACCCGAACAGCAGCAGCGCCACGCCTGCGATCACCCACGCGGCCGGGAGCTGGGCCAGTGCCGCGCCGAGCATCTGCGGCAGGACGGTGCCCAGGTCGTTCGTCTGCACCCCGTAGACGAGGCCCAGGCCGAGGCCGGACGCCGCCAGCACGACCGCGCCGCCCACCAGGGCGAACACCGCGTGCGAGGCCACCCAGCCCCAGCGCGAGACCGGCGTGGCGAGGATCGGCTCCGCGCGGAACGACGTCTCCTCCGACCGCAGCCGCAGGACCGCCTGCACGAGGTAGATCGACGAGATCAGCCCGAGCAGCTGGGTGACGGTCGCGAAGAACGCGTCGACCATCGCGTCGGCCCCGCCGATCTTGCTGACGATCTGCCCGAGCGCCGGGTTGTCCTGCACCATCTGCCCGACGGCCTGCGCGACGCTGCCGTAGATCACGCCCACCGCGAACAACGCGAGGGACCAGCCGATCAGCGAGCCCTTCTGCAGCCGCCACGCCAGTCCGAACGGGCTGCCGATCGTGCCCTGCGGCGGGCCCGGCCGGGCGGCGAACAGACCGAGTCCCACGTCGCGTCGGGTGACGATGTACGCGGAGACGCCCGTCAGCAGGACGAACGCCGCCAGCGGGAGCAGCAGCACCCAGAACCTGTCGTCCCCGAAGGACCGCACGTGCTCGGTCCAGCCGATCGGCGAGAACCAGGTCAGCCACTGCGGCCCCGACTCCCCGGCCGCGTCGCCCGCCGCGCGCAGCAGGTAGGTCACGCCGAGGAACCCGCCCGCGAGGGCGTTGGACACGCGTGAGTTCTCCGAGAGCTGCGCGGTGAACGCGCTGACGGCGGTGAACACCAGCCCCACGCTCGCCGTGGAGAGGCCGAACGCGAACGCGCCCGCCGGGTCCAGGCCCTTGCCGATCAGTGCCAGGGCCTGCAGCAGCCCGATCAGCAGGCTCGTGCCGCCCGCGACGATCACCGCGGCGGCGAGCGGCGCGTGCCGTCCGACGACCGTGGCGGCGATGAGCTCGGTGCGGCCCGCCTCTTCCTCCGCGCGCGTGTGCCGGGTGACGACCAGCATGGCCATGATCGCGATGAACAGCCCGGAGAAGACGCCCCAGCGCCACACCACCAGGCCGCCCAGCGACGACCAGTCGTGCAGCGGGCCGAGCATCGCCAGGAAGGCGGAGTTCGCGTTCGCGGTGACGCCGAGCAGGTCGCGGGACTGCTGCGTGGCGTACAGCTCTTCGAGTGCGGTCGTCGTCGAGTAGGTGACGCCGACGAGGAAGAGCACCCAGACCGGCAGCAGGATCCGGTCGCGGCGCAGCGCCAGGCGGACGAGTTGCCCGGTGCCGATCATTTCGCGTCCTCGTAGTGGCGCAGGAACAGCTCTTCCAGCGTGGGCGGCTGGGAGGTCAGCGTGCGCACGCCCGTCGACACGAGCTGCTTGAGGACGGGGTCGAGCTCGTCCGAGTCGACCTCGAACCTGACCCGGTTGCCCTCGGCGACCAGGTCGTGCACACCGGCGAGGTCCGCGAGGCCGTCGGGCGGGCCCGCGAGCTCGGCGGAGATCGACGTGCGGGTGAGGTGCCGCAGGTCGGCGAGCGTGCCGGTCTCGACGATGTGACCGTTGCGGATGATGCTCACCCGGTCGCACAGGGCCTCGACCTCGGCGAGGATGTGGCTGGACAGCAGCACCGTGCGGCCGCGCCGGCGTTCGTCGTTGATGCAGTCCTGGAAGACCGCCTCCATCAACGGGTCGAGGCCCGAGGTCGGCTCGTCGAGGATCAGCAGTTCGACGTCGCTCGACAGGGCGGCGACCAGCGCGACCTTCTGCCGGTTGCCCTTGGAGTAGGTGCGGCCCTTCTTTCGCGGGTCCAGTTCGAAGCGCTCCAGGAGCTCGGCGCGGCGGGCCTTGTTCAGGCCGCCGCGGAGCCGTCCGAGCAGGTCGATGACCTCGCCACCGGTCAGGTTGGGCCAGAGGTTGACGTCGCCGGGGACGTAGGCGAGGCGGCGGTGCAGGGCCGCGGTGTCCTTCCACGGGTCGCCGCCGAGCAGCCGCGCGGTGCCGGAGTCGGCACGCAGCAGGCCGAGGAGCACACGGATCGCCGTCGACTTGCCGGCGCCGTTCGGGCCCAGGAAGCCGTGCACCTCACCGGTCTGGACGTCCAGGTTCAGGTCGTCCAGCGCGCGCGTCGGGCCGAAGGTCTTCACCAGGCCCGACACGGATATCGCAGATGTCATGGCGGGTAAGCTACACTTCTTTCACAACTTCGTGAAGCATGTAAATTTTGCCCGATCGGCTGACGAAAGGGATGATGCCGCCGTGACGAGTACTACGGACCGTGACACGCAGGCGGTGAGCCAGTTCGTCGAGCGGTTCGGCGGGATCCTGGCGGACACCGGCGTGCCCCGCATGCCGGCTCGCATCCTCGCGGCCCTGCTGACGACGGACTCAGGACGGCTCACCGCGGCCGAGATCGCCGACCTGCTGCAGATCTCCCCTGCGGCGGTCTCGGGCGCGGTGCGCTACCTGACCACCGTCCAGATCGTCAGCCGCGAGCGCGAGCCAGGATCACGCCGCGACGTCTACCGGATGCGCGACAACGTCTGGTACGAGGCGACGTTCCGCAAGGACCAGATGCTCGGCATGATCGACGAGGTGCTCGCCGAGGGCGTCGAGGCGCTCGGCGCGGACTCCGACGCGGGGGCACGGCTCGACGAGACGCGCGAGTTCTTCCGCTTCGTGCACGGCGAGCTCGGCTCGATGCTGGACCGCTGGCGCGCGCACCGCGAAAAGTGGCTGGAAGAGCACCGGGGCTAGCCCCACGATCTTGCTCCGGCATCCGGCCGAGCCGGCCACGTTCGCGCGGCGCAACGCCGCCGAGTTCCACCGGATGCCCGGTGCCCGGCACGGCCCGCCGGGCGAGATGACGACAGGGGCGGCACCACCCGTTCGGGTGATGCCGCCCCTTTGTCGTCACTTCAGGTGATCAGCCCGTGGTGAGCGTCAGGCCGTAGGTCTGGAGGATCTCGTTGACCGGCTGGTAGTAGGTCGTGCCGCCGCTGGTGCAGTTGCCGGAGCCGCCCGAGGTGACGCCCTGCGCCTGCGTGCCGCTGACCCACGAGCCACCCGAGTCACCGGGCTCCGCGCACACGTTCGTGCGCGTGAGGCCGCTGACCGAGCCCTCCTGGTAGTTCACGGTCTGGCTCTTGGCCTGGACCTCACCGCAGTGCCAGCCCGTGGTCGAGCCGGAACGGCAGATCGAGGCGCCGACCGCGGACTCGGTGTTGCCGGAGACGATCACGTCCGCGCCGCCGTAGTGGTTGACCTTGGGCGTGGACGTCCACGACGAGTTGGTCCTGACGAACGCGTAGTCGTTGCCCGGGAAGGACGACTTCTCGAACTCGCCCATCGCCGTCTTGTCGACGCCGGTCACCGTGTCGCCGGGCGAACCGCAGTGCCCGGCGGTGACGAAGCCGCCCGTGACCGCGAAGCCCACGGAGCAGCGTCCGGCGTTGTTGATGTAGTAGGCGTCGCCACCGCGGGTGTCCTTGAACAGCCGCGGCGCCTCGTCGGTCTCGACGACCTTCGCGACCGAGCCCGCCTTCTCCACCAGCGCCTGCGCCGCCTGGGTCTGACCACGCTTGACGGTGATCGTGACCGCGTTCGCCCTCGTGTCGACGTACCAGCCGGTGACCTCGGCCGGGGCCTGCGACGCGTCCAGCTTCGCCTTGGCCGCGTCGAGGTCGCTCGCCTTGTGCGCGACCGTGCGGGGCTCCGCGCCGAGCCTGCGGAGCCGGTCGGTCTTGGCCGCGTCGGTCACGCCGACGACGAGCTTGCCGATGGACGCGTCGAACCACGCGCCGCCGTAGCTCTCGCCGGCGAACCCTTCCGCGACCCGCTGCAGGGCCGTGGCCGCGCTCTCCTGGCGCAGCCTCTCCGCCGCCTGCGTGGCGTCCAGCCCCAGGTCGCGCTGCATCGCGGCGAGCAGGTCAGCCGACGGTTGCGGTGCGGCGACGGCGACAGGGGAGACCGTCGTCGCGAGTGCACCCGTCAGCACGGCCACAGCCGCGACAGCCATGCGCTTCATAGGCAGTTCTCCTTGGTCTTCGGTTTTGTGCAGGGCCGGTGTAACGCCGGACCGGGCAACCGCGATGAGGAGATCAGCTGTGCTGCAACACAGCGCGCACGACACCGGATGAATGGCGTCCCCAGGCGGCGAACTGCCCGATCAGTTCGTTCCTCCGTCTGGGCGACGCTACTTCGGCATGTCTACTGGCCGGTAGGGTCGATCGAGGGGTGGACCTCGCGGCGTTCGGGTTGGTATAAGGAATCCAAATGCGTTCTCTCAGCCTATTTCCGTGACGCAGAGCGACGATTCGCTTTGACACGCAAAGGCAAATCTGTCAACAGTTCGCAACGGCTGGCGTATCCCTCTGACCTGCGGTTTAGGGCTAGCGTGCTGGACACCCTGTTCCCTGCACGAGGGAGAACCCTGCCATGCGAAGAGTCTTGGGTGCGGGACTCACAGCCGCTGCCGCCATGTGTTTGGCCGCCGCTGTGGTTCCGGCCGCATCAGCTCAAGAAAACGTGGGGACGATTCTCGGCGCCGACCGCGCCGATGTCGTGAAGGACAGCTACATCGTCTCGCTGAAGGCCGATTCGGCGTCGAGGGCCGCCGCACCGGGCTTGGCGAGCAAGTACGGCGGCCAGGTCGGCCAGGTCTGGCAGCACGCGCTCAACGGCTTCTCGGTGAAGATGACGGCCGAGCAGGCCGCCCGTCTCGCCGCGGACCCGAAGGTCGCGTACGTCCAGCAGGACGCCGAGGTGCACGCGCTCGACGTCCAGCAGAACCCGCCGTCGTGGGGTCTGGACCGCGTCGACCAGCGAGACCTGCCGCTGAGCAACAGCTACCAGTACGACACCACGGCGTCCAACGTGACGGCGTACGTCATCGACACCGGTGTGCGCACGACGCACTCCACGTTCGGTGGCCGTGCGACGTGGGGCACCAACACCTCCGGTGACGGCAACAACAGCGACTGCAACGGCCACGGCACGCACGTCGCCGGCACCATCGCGGGCTCGCAGTACGGCCTCGCGAAGGCCGCCAAGATCGTCGCCGTCAAGGTGCTGACCTGTGGCGGTTCCGGCACGACCGCCGGTGTCGTCGGCGGTATCGACTGGGTGACGGCGAACGCGGTCAAGCCCGCTGTCGCCAACATGTCTCTCGGCGGCGGCGCCGACGCCACCCTGGACGCGGCCGTGCGCCGTTCCATCGCGGCCGGCATCACCTACGCCATCGCGTCCGGCAACTCGAACACCGACGCGTGCAGCACCTCGCCGGCACGCGTCGCCGAGGCGATCACGGTCAACTCGTCGACCAACACCGACGCCCGTTCGTCGTTCTCGAACTACGGTTCCTGCACGGACATCTACGCTCCGGGCTCGAACATCGTGTCGGCGTGGAACACCAACGACACCTCCACGAACAACATCTCCGGCACGTCGATGGCCACCCCGCACGTCGCGGGCGCGGCAGCCCTGTGGCTCGCCACGCACCCCACCGACTCCCCCGCCGCCGTGTGGAACGGCATCAACGCCGCCTCCACGCCCAACAAGATCACCAACGTCGGCGCCAACACGCCGAACAAGCTGCTGTACTCGCTCTTCGGTGCCCCCTCGGGCAACCCCTCGGTGACGAACCCCGGCACGCAGACCTCCACGGTCGGCACGCCGGCGTCGTTGCAGCTCTCGGCCTCGGGCGGCACCGCGCCGTACACGTGGTCCGTCTCCGGTCTCCCGGCCGGTCTGTCGGCGAACGCCTCCGGCGCGATCTCCGGCACCCCGACCACCGCGGGCACCTACTCGGTGACCGCGACGGTGACCGACGCGGCGAACAAGACCGGCACGGCCACGTTCTCCTGGGTGGTCAACGCGGTCGGCGGCAGCTGTGACGCCAAGACCAACTCCACCCCGGTCGCCATCCCCGACAACACCACCGTGACCAGCACGATCGTCGTCTCCGGCTGCGCGGGCAACGCGTCGGCCACCGCGTCGATCAAGGTCTCGATCACCCACACCTACAAGGGCGACCTCGTGGTCGACCTGGTCGCGCCCGACGGCACTGTCGTCAACCTGCACAACCGCAGCGGCGGCTCGGCCGACAACATCAACGAGACCTACACCAGGAACCTCTCTGGTGAGGCCGCCAACGGCACCTGGACGCTGCGCGTGCGCGACGCGGCGTCCCTGGACACCGGCACGTTGAACAACTGGACGCTCGACGTCTGAGCATCTCCTCGCTGAACGAACCGCCCCCGGTGCTTCCGCCTCGGGGGCGGTTCCACGTTCAGGCCTCGGAGTCCGTTGTGGCGCCTCATGCTCTGCCGGTGAATCCTGGGGAGAGAGGGCAGGTCGTCGTGCACAACGACAACCACAACGTGTTCGCGGTCGTTCATCACCTGCTGCGCAAGGTGTGTGGTGCGACCGATGTGGTTGCGAGGAAGAAGACCACGGAGGTCCACCAGTGGAGGAGTCCGGCTTCGTCGTGGTCTCGATGGGCGACGGCCTGCTCGTTCGCGCGTCGGACGCGTTCGTCGCGTCCGCGTTGCCGGTGCCGGCCGAACTGCTCGATCTGCTCGAGGACGGCGTGGTGCCGAGTGAGCGCAGGAAGCCGTTCTGGCGTGCCCCACCGCCGAAGCCCTGATGCGGCAGATGTTCCCCGGCGCGTCCAGGCCCGTGCCGTGGACTACAGCAGTGTCCAGCAGGCGCTGGTGGCGGCCCTCGAACCGAGGACCGCCACCGGATGGCCTGCCGGTTAGAGGTCCACGCCCAGAAGCGCGTCCACGGCGTCACGGATCTGCGACGGCCCGTGCCTGTCGGACCCGCCGAGCGCCAACGCCTCGTCGGCCCACGCGTCGATCGCGGCCAGCGCGCGAGGCGTGTCGAGGTCGTTGCCCAGGTGGTCGCGCAGCCGCGTCACGGTGTCCACAGCGGACGGTCCGGTGTCGAGGTCCGTGGCACGGCGCCACTTGTCCAGCCTGGCCAGTGCGTCGTCCAGCAGCGACTGGGTCCACGGGCGGTCGGCGCGGTAGTGGCCCGCCAGCAGCGCGAGGCGGACGGCGTTCGGGTCGACCTTCTGCGAACGCAGCTTCGAGACGAAGACCAGGTTGCCGCGCGACTTCGACATCTTCTCGCCGTCGAGGCCGATCATGCCCGCGTGCACGTAGTGGCGGGCGAACGGGTGCTGGCCGGTCTGGGCCTCGGCGTGGGCCGCGGAGTACTCGTGGTGCGGGAAGATCAGGTCGGAGCCGCCGCCCTGGACGTCGAAGCCGGCGCCGAGGCGGTTGTGGGCGATGGCGCTGCACTCGATGTGCCAGCCGGGGCGGCCCTCGCCCAGTTCGGACGGCCACGCGGGCTCGCCGGGGCGCTTCATGCGCCACAGCAGGGCGTCGAGGGGATGGCGCTTGCCAGGGCGGTCCGGGTCGCCGCCTCGTTCGGCGAACAGCCGGAGCATCTCCTCGGAGGAGTAGTTCGACTCGTAGCCGAAACGGCCCGTGGCGTCGTGCGAGAAGTAGATGTCCGGGTATTCGGAGTCGTCCGCACGGTAGGCGTGGCCGTCGGCGAGCAGCTTCGCGACCACCTCGACGATCTCGGGGACCGCCTCGACGACGCCCACGTAGTCCTGCGGCGGCAGGACGCGCAGCGCCTCCATGTCCTCGCGGAACAGGGCGGTCTCGCGCATCGCGAGCACCTCCCAGTCGTCCTTGTCCCGCAACGCCCGCTCCAGCAGCGGGTCGTCGACGTCGGTGACGTTCTGGACGTAGTGCACGTTGTGCCCGTTGTCGAGCCACACGCGGTGCACGAGGTCGAACGCCAGATAGGTGGCGGCGTGGCCTAGGTGAGTCGCGTCGTACGGCGTGATCCCGCAGACGTACAACCTGGCGGTGTCTCCTGGAGCCGTCGGACGCACTTCGCCCGTAGCCGTGTCGAACAGCCGGAGCGGGCGGGGGTCCCCCGGAACCCGTGGCACAGGAATCGATGACCAGGTCTGCATGTGTCCGACACTAACGCGTGCCACCGGGTGGAGCGTGATTTCCGGGTGTTGGGACGACCACGCCTCATTCGTTCGGGCAAACGCGCACCCTCGGTCCTGAGCTGCTGAAAATTGTCGGACCCCAGGCGTACCGTTGCAGATCAAGGGGATTCGCCGGTGAAGGGCGGGGTCTCATGATCTTCTTCGAAGTCCTCGGCGGGCTGGTCGTGCTCGGCGGCCTCGGTCTCGCCATGAGCGCCAAAGTGATCAAGCAGTACGAACAGGGCCTGGTGTTCCGGTTCGGCAAGCTCCGGCAGGGCGTGCGCGGTCCGGGGCTGACGATGCTGGTCCCCGGGGTCGACCAGCTCCGGAAGGTCAACCTGCAGATCGTCACCCTGCCGGTGCCGGCGCAGGACGGCATCACGCGCGACAACGTCACCGTGCGCGTGGACGCCGTCGTGTACTTCAAGGTCCAGGATCCGGCGAAGGCCGTCATCAACGTCGAGGACTACCGGTTCGCGATGCTGCAGGTGGCGCAGACGTCGTTGCGGTCGATCATCGGCAAGAGCGAGCTCGACGACCTGCTGTCCAACCGCGAGCGCCTCAACCAGGGCCTGGAGCTGATGATCGACACCCCCGCGCTGCAGTGGGGCATCGACATCGACCGCGTCGAGATCAAGGACGTGGCCCTGCCGGAGAGCATGAAGCGCTCGATGTCGCGGCAGGCCGAGGCCGAACGGGAGCGGCGCGCCCGCATCATCACCGCGGACGGCGAGCTGCAGGCGTCCAAGAAGCTCTCCGAGGCGGCCGGGACCATGGAGGCCACGCCCGGCGCGCTCCAGCTGCGGCTGCTGCAGACCATCGTGGAGGTGGCGGCGGAGAAGAATTCGACGCTGGTGCTGCCGTTCCCCGTGGAGCTCCTGAGGTTCCTGGAGAAGAACACGAACCTCGAACTGCCGAAGAATTCGCCGGAGCAGTAGCCCATGTGAGTTACCCCGGGTAACGAGCACTCCCCCAGAACGACGTGTGGACAGGGGGTAGTGGCAATGCAGGAGAGGGTCAGAGGCAGGTTCGTCGGCATCGGCGTCGGCTCCTACGAGCTGGTGCAGCCGCTGCAGCACGCCGTGAGCGACGTGCGGGAGTTGCGCGCGCTGCTCAAGGGCTACGAGGGCGACCCGCTGGCCGATCCGACCGAGGCCGAGATCCGCGCGCACATGAAGGCACTGCGCCAGCAGCCCCAGGACGGCGGCGCGCTGGTGGCGTTGTGGAGCGGGCACGCGATCCCCGTCGCGGGCAACCTCAGGCTTCTGGCCAGGGACAACGACGGCGTCGTCGACGGCGTGATGCTGCACGAGTTCGCGCTGTGGTGCGCCGCGTCGGGCGCCCATCAGGTGCTCATCATCGTCGACGCCTGCTACTCGGGCGCCCAGCTCGACGAGGCCGTCCGCACGGTCGCCGCCGTCCAGGAGGAGCTGCTGGCGGGGCAGGTGCACTGGGCGGGCGTGCTGGTGTCGTGTTCGAGCGTCGAGACGGCCCGTGACGGCCTGTTCGGCGGGAAGCTCCGCAAGCTGCTGCGTGCCGGTCCCACGGCCGATGAGGACGCACGGCGGTGGAGCGACCGCATCGCGTTGGTCGACGGTGGAGCGGTCGGCACGGCGTTGCTGAACGCGTGGGACAGCGACGTCCAGCGGCCGCGCTTCATGCAGTACGGGTCCGCACAGCCGATGCTGCCGAACCCTCTCTACGCCGCGAACACGGTCGTGAAGCACCTTCTGCTGGCGGCACGCGGTGGTGACTCCGCGTCCGGCCGTTCGTGGTTCACCGGCCGCACCGCCCAGGTCGACAAGGTCGTGAGCTGGGTGAAGTCCGGGGTGGCCGGCCTGCGGGTGGTCACCGGGTCGCCGGGCACCGGCAAGTCCGCGGTCGTCGGCCGGGTCGTCAGCCTGTCCAACCCTGCCGAGCGCGACCTGCTGCTGACCGGCGGGCCGTCGTTCCGGCACGCCGACCCCGGTCCCTGCTCGGTCGACGCGGCCGTGCACGCCCGCGCGATGGACGCCGACCGCGTGGCCGACCTGCTCAGCCGCCAGCTCGTCGCCGCCGGCCTGGTCCCCCCGCCCGACGGCCCGCGCCGGGGCGCCGCCGAACTGGTGGGTGTGGTCAGCGCGCTGGCCTCGCCGCCGGTGCTGGTCGTCGACGGCCTGGACGAGGCGCGCGGCGAGTCGTTCTCGATCGCCACCTCGCTGCTGACCAAGCTCGCGAGCTACGCCGTCGTGATCGTCTCGACGCGGCAGGCGCAGCGGGTCGCGGGCGGTGCTCCGCTGCTGACCGAGCTGTCGCCGGTCGAGGTGCTGGACCTGGACGACACCGACAGCGAGGCCGACGTCCGCGAGTACGTCGTGGCACGGCTGGGCCCCGGCGCGGCGCGGTCCACCGTGGACGAGCTGGCGAAGCTGCCGTTCCTGACCGCGTGGATGATCACGGACCAGGTGCTGGCCGACGGCGGCGCCGATCTGAAGCTCTCGCTGGACGCGGCGTTCGACCGTGAACTCGCGAAGGTGCCCTCGGCCCGTGCGCTGCTGACGGCGCTGACGTGGAGCTACGGCGCGGGATTCCCCGAAGCCGAGTGGAGGGCTGTCGCGCAGTCGTTGTCCGGCGAGGATTTCACCCGTGACGACATCACCGCCGTGCTCACCGAACTGGGCCGTCACGTCGTGCAGGACGGTGAGGAGGGCACGGCGGTCTTCAAGCTCACGCACCAGACGTTCGCCGACCACCTGCGACCGCCGTTCGCGCCGAGCCGGGACGAGGTGTTCGCGCCGGACGCGGAGAAGGTGGCGTGCGCGCTGATCGAGCTGTACCGGCAGCGGATGGAGGCCGGGGTCCCGCCGAACGTGCCGGGTTATCTGTGGAAGTACGCGTGGCGGCACTGCGGGCACGCGGGCACACGGGCGTTGGACGGGTTGCGCGCGCTCGCGCAGATGAACCGGATGTTGTTGCCGGACATCGCACTCGCGGCCACGACGGCGGCGAACGAGCTGATGCACTGGGGACGCGGCGACGAGGCCATCCCGCCTCTCGAAGAAGCCGCCGAGCACTTCCGCGCGTTGGTGCCGACGCTGCGGATGTACTTGGCGGACTTGGCCTTCGTGCTGAACAAGCTGGGCCGCCGGTTCCGTGAGGCCGGACGCCTGCAGCAGGCCGTGGCGCCCGCCGAAGAGGCCGCCGTGCGGTACCGCGAGCTGGTGGCGTCGACTCCGACGACGGCGGAAAGCCTTACGCACAAACGGCTTGCGCAACGCATCGCGAAGACGACGACGCACGGTGGCGACAACCCGACGTACGCGGCGCACCTCAGTGGCGCGCTGGTGGACCTGAGCGAGGTCTACGCGATGCTGGGGCGGCGGAAGGAGGCGCTGTCCACGGCTCGTGACGCTGTTGCGGCCGTGGAGACCGACGCACCGCTCGCACGCGCGATCAAGTGTCTTGCCGCACGGTGCAGCGACTCGGGTCTGCGGTACGAAGCGATGCAACGGTCGAAGCAGGCCGTCGAGCTGTACTACTCGCTCGCGCAGACGAACCCGGTGTTCCTCGCGGACCTGGTGAGCGCGCTGGTGGAACTGAGCCGCGACTACCTGGCGCTGGGCCGGCTGTCCGACGCCGCGAGCACGACGCAGCAGGCCGCCGACATCAGCGGCACGCTCGGCCGGCACGCCGCCTTCCGTCCCCAGCTCGCCGACGCCGCGCTGAGCCTGAGCGTCGCGTACAGCATGGTCGACCGCGCGGACGCGGCCCTGAACGCCGCCCGGCAGGCCGCCGACCTCGCCGACGGCCTGCCCGTGCACGGGCAGGCGCTGCACAACCTGATGCGCCGCCAGCGCGACGCGGACAAGCCCCGCGACGCGCTGGTCACCGGCCTGCGCACGGTAGAGGTGTGCCTGCTGCCGGAGAACACCGACCGGCTGTCGACGCTGGCGGCGGCGTTGTTCACGCTCGACACGCTCTGCGCGGGGCTGAAGCAGCCCGAGATCGTCGACGAGACCTGGGAACGGGTGACCGCGCGGTTCACCGGCCCGCACCTCGCCACGCTGCTGATGCTGCGGGCGGCGGCCACGAAGGCCGGTGACCCGGCGGCGGCGAAGTGGCTGTGCCAGGCGCTCACGCACGTCGGCCAGTCGCGGCAGGCGATCCACGACGTGCACGACATCGCCCGCCGCCACTACGACTCCGGCCCGTGGCCGTGGGACACCACGCCGGACTGGCTGTCGGTCGACCGGACGCTGCTGCGGACCGCCCGCTCGTGGGTGTTCGCGCGGTCGTACCTGGAGGAGCGCGACATCCTGCTCCGCCACCCCGAGCTGCTGTCCACGGACGCGGACGTCGCCGTCACGGAGGCGTTGTACGGGACGAGCCTGATCGAGGCGCAGGTCATCCAGGCGCGCCGGGTGACCGCGCAGCAGCAGGGCGTCGTGCTCGCCTATCGGCCGTGGTTGCTCGCGAGTCTCGCGGACGAGTTCGTGGACGCCACGCCCGCACGCCGACGCGAACTGCTCGCCACGCGCCGGGAGGAGTTGCTGGACAAGGAAGTGCTGAAGAACGTCCGCGACAACAGGCCCGTGCACGCGTTGCTGCTGCTGGCGGACGAGGACGCCGATGTGCTCGACCTCGTGCTCGACGCCGTGGAAGACCGTGCGCGCGTGACTGACGTCCTGCGCGGGCTCGCAGCTCATGCGTCGCCTCAAGCGCTCACCCAGGCTGTGACGGCGTTGGAGCCACACGCGCTGGCGGCGCTGTACAAGGTGGTCGCGCGCGCTCGGGCCGGCGACTCGCGTCTGGCGCTGCCCGCGCACGGCCAGCGGCTGGCGTGGATCCACGAGCTGACCTATCTGGTGCCCGCGAACTTCGCGTTGCTCTCGCTCATCCGCAAGCTCGCCGAGGAGTCCTGATGACCGATCTGGTGGTGGTCCTGCCCGGAATTCTCGGCAGCACGCTGCGCAACGAGGACGGCATGGTCTGGGAGGTGTCGGGCAAGGCCGCGTTGCGCGCGGTGCTGACGCTCGGCCGCGGCCTGAAGAAGCTCAAGCTCCCGGAGGGCATCGGCGACGAGCACCCCGGCGACGGCGTCGAGCCCGTGGGGCTGATGGCGGACCTGCACGTCGTCCCGGGCATCTGGACGCCGCTGAAGGGCTACGACCGGGTGACCAGGCGGATGAACTCGCTCGGCTACACCGTCGAGAAGGGCAACCTGCTGCTCTTCGCCTACGACTGGCGGCTGTCGAACCGCTACAACGGCGCGTTGCTGGCCCGGCGGGTGGACGAGGCGCTGGACCGGATCGGGCCTGACGCCAAGGTCAGCTTCGTGTGCCACTCGATGGGCGGGCTGGTCGCGCGGTGGTGCATCGAGCAGTGCGGGATGGCCGAGCGGACCGCGAAGCTGATCACGATGGGCACGCCGTACCGCGGAGCGGCCGCCGCGCTGGACCAGCTGGTCAACGGCGTGCGCAAGGAGCTCGGGCCGCTGGCGATCGACCTGACCGAGTTCGCGCGGTCGATGCCGTCGCTGCACCAGCTGCTGCCCGAGTACGCGTGCATCGAGTCCGCTGGTGGCCTCCTCAAGACCACTGAGGTGTCGTTGCCCGAGCTCGACACGAAGATGGTCACGGACGCGATGGCGTTCCACGGCTCGTTGACCGACTCGTTCGCCGACCGGACGTACGCGATCCTCGGCGGTAAGCAGCCGACGGCCACCACTGCGCGCATCGCCGACGGCAAAGTCACCTGTTATCGCACGTACGAGGGTGACGAGCTGTACGGGGACTCGACCGTGCCGATGCTCGGTGCCGCACGCCGTGGCCTGGCGTTGGACTCGAACACGCTGCACCGCGTGACGGAGCAGCACACGTCGTTGCAGGACAACGCCGCCGTGTTGGACGCCGTGGAGTCGTTCCTGACCGCGAAGCCCATCGTCCCGCGCAACGTGACGTCGACCGAGCCGCAGGTCAGCGTGCCGGACCTGGCGCTGGCCGGGGAGGACCTGGAGGTGACCGTCGAGCTGAAGGACACACCGGCACGGGCGCTGAAGGTGGCGTTGGTCGACGAGAACGGCAAACAGGTCGAATCGCGCAGTCCGGCGATCTCCGAGAGGATGTCGATCAGATTCGGTGAATTGGCCCCCGGCGCCTACTACGTGCAGGTCAGCGGCATCTCAGTGGGCGCTCCGGTGGTCCCGGTGACCAGTGCGGTGCTCGTCGT
The DNA here is from genome assembly GCF_040682435.1 of Lentzea sp. NPDC051208. Lineage (NCBI taxonomy): Bacteria > Bacillati > Actinomycetota > Actinomycetes > Pseudonocardiales > Pseudonocardiaceae > Lentzea > Lentzea sp. NPDC051208. Next base: position 40,153 of record NZ_JBFBAW010000017.1, read on the forward strand.
GGATTGCCCCTCGGTCTGACCGGGAGGACGATTCACCTCTGGCACGGAGGAGGCGCGATGACCACGATCAAGCCAACGCCCGTAGTCCCCCACCCGGGGGCGGCGCGTGCACGACCCAAGGGCTCGTACTTCCTCCAGCTGTTCAAGACCACAGATCCCAAGCAGATCGGGATCATGTACCTGACCACGTCGTTCGTGTTCTTCATGATCGGCGGCGTGATGGCGTTGCTGATGCGCGCCGAGCTGGGGCGGCCGGGGCTGCAGTTCCTGTCGAACGAGCAGTACAACCAGCTGTTCACCATGCACGGCACGATCATGCTGCTGCTGTACGCGACGCCGATCCTGTTCGGGTTCGCGAACTTCATCCTGCCGCTGCAGATCGGCTCGCCGGACGTCGCGTTCCCGCGCCTGAACGCCTTCTCGTACTGGCTGTACCTGTTCGGCGCCATCATCACCGTCTCGGGGTTCCTGACGCCGGGTGGTGCGGCGGACTTCGGCTGGTTCGCCTACACACCGCTGTCGTCGGCCGTGCACTCGCCGGGTGTCGGCGCGGACCTGTGGATCATGGGGCTGGCGGTGTCCGGTCTGGGCACGATCCTCGGCGCGGTCAACATGATCACCACCGTGGTGTGCCTGCGCGCACCGGGCATGACGATGTTCCGGATGCCGGTCTTCACCTGGAACATCCTGGTGACGGCCGTGCTGATCCTGCTGGCGTTCCCGATCCTCACGGCCGCTTTGATGGGCCTGGCGGCGGACCGGCACCTCGGGGCGCACGTGTTCGACCCGGCCAACGGCGGCGTGATCCTGTGGCAGCACCTGTTCTGGTTCTTCGGCCACCCCGAGGTGTACATCGTCGCGTTGCCGTTCTTCGGGATCGTGACGGAGATCTTCCCCGTGTTCAGCCGCAAACCGTTGTTCGGCTACAAGGGCCTGGTGTTCGCCACGCTCGCGATCGCGATGCTGTCCGTGGCCGTGTGGGCGCACCACATGTACGCGACGGGCGCGGTGCTGCTGCCGTTCTTCGCGCTGATGACGTTCCTGATCGCGGTGCCGACGGGCATCAAGTTCTTCAACTGGATCGGCACGATGTGGAAGGGGCAGCTGACGTTCGAGACGCCGATGCTGTTCTCGATCGGCTTCCTCGTGACGTTCCTCTTCGGCGGCCTGACGGGCATCCTGCTGGCCTCGCCGGCCCTCGACTTCCACGTGTCCGACACGTACTTCGTGGTGGCGCACTTCCACTACGTGCTGTTCGGCACGATCGTGTTCGCCACGTACGCGGGCATCTACTTCTGGTTCCCGAAGATGACCGGCCGGATGCTCGACGAGCCGCTGGGCAAGCTGCACTTCTGGACGACGTTCTTCGGCTTCCACGGCACGTTCCTCGTGCAGCACTGGCTGGGCAACGAGGGCATGCCGCGCCGCTACGCCGACTACCTGCCCTCCGACGGCTTCACGTACCTCAACACGCTCTCCACGATCGGCGCGTTCCTGCTCGGCGCGTCCGTGCTCCCGTTCGTGTGGAACGTCTTCCGCTCCTACCGCTACGGCGACCCGGCCCCGCAGGACGACCCGTGGGGCTTCGGCAACTCGCTGGAGTGGGCCACGACCTCGCCCCCGCCGCGGCACAACTTCACGGAGCTGCCGCGGATCCGCTCGGAGCGTCCCGCGTTCGAGCTGCACTACCCCCACATGGTGGAGCGGATGCGCGACGAGGCGCACTTCTCGCTGACCCATCCCGGCAAGCACCGGGCGGGCAAGGACGAGGCCACCGAGAAGGCGCTCGCGTCGACGGATCGGGACGGCACCGACCCGGACGCGGACACGGCTTAGCGGCGGCCGGGGACCATCCCTGCCTCGAGGACGGCCTTGCTCAGCGGCGAGGCCAGCTCGACGAACCGCTGCTTCTCCTGGTCGGACAGGACGTCGTAGGCCGGCGCGGCCATCTGGTCCGTGTCGGCCTCGATGGCGTCCCGCAGCTCGCGCCCCTTCTCGGTGAGCAGCTGGTCTTCGCCGACCAGGCCGCGCTTCTGCAGGTCCTCCACCGTCGCCGCCCACTGCTCTTCGGACCACGCACGCGTCTTGCGCAGCGCATCGGCCGGGATTTCACCCGTCGCAACGTGCAGCACGAGCGCCTCGATACCGGTGACGTTGTGCCGGAGCAGGGCCGCGAGGTGCCCGTCGCCGCGGAACTCGCGCAGCAGCGTCTGGGCGTGGAACAGCTGCAGGCGGGGCTCGTCCGGCCACGGCAGGGCGGCGTGCGCGGCGAACAACGTGCGGCCGTGCGGCATCTCCTTGGACCGCTCGGCCGCCCGCTTCGCCAGCTCCGTGAGTTCCTTGAGGTCGTCGGGCAGCACCTTGGCCAACGCCTCGTCCGCCGCCTCCCAGCGCAGTTCGAGCATGCGCTCCGGCGAGACCTTCTCCCACGCCTGCGGAATCCGCGCCCGCACGATCGCGGGGTTGAAGTTGTAGAACGTCGCGATCACGACGTCGGCTCCGACCGCCCCCAGCGCCGCCGCCCGTGACGCGAAGTACCCGCCGGCGCGGTCGAGCCCGACGCTCGCGTACCGGGAGTCCGCCTCGGGGGCGAAGTAGATCATTCCGTGCACGGCCTCGAGCGAGCGAAACAGAGTCCTGATCATGTCTACAACCTAGAACGTCCCGGCTCGTAAGTCAGGCGCCAAAAATTGTCAGACCCCTCTGCCAAGCTTCAACACGTGGATCCGAAGACCTTCTGGAAGCTCATCGCCGATGCCAGGGCGAGCGTCGCTGACCCGCCCGACGGCGACGCCGTGGCGGCCGCGGCCACCACCCTGCTCGCCGACCGGCCGCCCGCCGAGATCGTCGCGACCCAGCAGGTCCTGTGGGAACTGCTGACCGCCTCGTACCAGAACCCGCTGTGGGCGGCGGCCTACGTGATCAACGGCGGCTGCTCGGACGACGGCTTCGACTACTTCCGCGGCTGGCTGGTGACCCAGGGCGAGGAGGTCTTCACGGCCGCCCTCGTCGACCCGGACTCGCTGGCGGCCTTACCCGAGGTCGTGGCCGCCGCCGAGTCCGGCATGGAGTTCGACGGCCAGGAGGCCCTGTCGATCGCGTGGAACGCCCACCTCAAGGCCACCGGCATGCAGCTGCCGCAGGACGCCTTCAGGATCAGGTATCCCGACCTCGACCCGGACTGGGACTTCGACTTCGACGACAGCGCGGAAATGGCCTCCCGCCTCCCCCGCCTGGCCGCGCTCTACGACCTCTGAGCGACGAGCACGCCGAACGCCACGTGGTCCAGCCACTGCGGAACTCGTGGCAGAGCGCGGATCTGCGTGTTGTAGCGCCCGACGACCTCCAGATCGAGGGCGGCGATCAGCAGCCCGGCCACGGCTCCCCGCACTCGAAGCCGCGTCAGCACGACCGTCCAAAACGCCGACACGGCGAGATGCACCACCACGCCCTCACGCACCCCACCGCCGACCAACGACCCGGCAGCCCTGGTGGCGCGCAACACGTCGTCGCCCGCCACCAGGGCGTGCACGGTGGACGGCACGCCGCTCAGCACGACCGCGAGGAGGTACTTGCGCATCACCGCCGCCGACGCCGCGACCTCAGGTAGTCGCTGACCACCGCGGCCCCGAGGCCTTCCTCGTCGGCCGACACCACCCGGCCACCACCCCGCCGGGCCACGATGTCGACGAAAGCGGCCAGCCGCGGGTCGTCACCGAGCTTGAACACCGAGATCGTCGCCCCGAGCCGGGCCAGCGCGTCGACCTCGTTCAAGGTCTTGGTCAGAGTCCGGGGCAGCGGCGGGTAGTTGAACTCCGCGTCGCCCTCGGGTTCGAGGTGCGCGGTGGGTTCGCCGTCGGTCACGACCAGCACCACGGGCTGCGCATCGGGATGGCGGCGGACGTGGCGACCGGCCAGCAACAAGGCGTGGTGCAGGTTCGTGCCCTGCTCCCACACGCCTTCCAACGCCGTCAGCTGGCCGATGTCCACGGCCTCGGCATAACGCCCGAACGTCACCAACTGCAGGGCGTCCGTCCGGAAACGGGTGCGCACGAGGTGATGCAACGCCAGGGCCGTGCGTTTCATCGGTACCCATCGGCCGTCCTGCACCATCGACCAGGAGGTGTCCACGCACAACGCGACAGCCGCACGGGTGCGGTGTTCGGTCTCGGACACTTCGAGGTCCACGACGTCGAGTGACATCTTGCCGGAGCGCAGCACGGAGTTGCGCAGGGTTCGTGGCACGTCCCAGGGTTCCGTGTCGCCGAACTGCCACGGGCGGGTCGAGCCGATCAGTTCGCCCGCGGCGCCGGCCGAGGTGGTCTCGCGTGAGCCCTGCGACGAGCGCAGCTGGTCGACCACGCCGCGCAGGGCCGTTTCCCCGAGGCGCCGCAACGCTTTGGGCGTCAGCTTCAGCGAACCGTCGGGGGCGCGTTCCACGATGTTCTGCGAGCGCAGCGCCTTCTCGAGCTCCGCGAGGCGGCGGGCGTCGACGGAGGCCGACTCGCCCAGCTGGCGTTCCAGCGCCTCCAGGTCGATGTCCTCCAAGCGGGCGCCCGGATACGACTGGGAGAGCTGCTCGGCCAAGGCGTCGAGCTCGGCGAGGTCCGCCATCGCCTGCGCGCCCTCGCCCAGGCCCAGCGGGTCCTGGCCGCGGAAGCGGGCGGACGACGTCCAGTCCTCGCCCGGCCGCAGCTGCTGCAGCAGGGAGTCCAGAGTGGACAGCTGAGAGCCGATGCCGCCGAAAGCCTGCTGGGACAACGCGGACAGTTCGGCGCGCTGGGCGTCGGTCATCGAGTTCATCATGCGTTGCGCGGCGGCCGAGCGAGCGGCCAGTGCGTCGATGAGCTCGTCGACGTTGCGGGGCTTCTCCGGGAAGAACTCGCCGTGCTTGCGCATGAAGTCGTCGAACATGCGCGGCGTGTCCGGCGAGCCCGACGCGTGCGCCTCCAGCAGCGAGTTGAGGTCTCGCAGCATGCGCTGGATCCGGCGCACGTCCTCGGAGTCCACGTTGGACAGTGCTTCCTTCATGCCCTGGAAGCGCTGGTCCAGCAGTTCGCGGCCGAGCAGGTCGCGGATCTGTTCGAACGCCTCGCGCGCCTCGGCGGAACGCCAGTCGTAGGAGGAGAGCTCCTGCACGGCCGCGGCGGTGCCCGGCGGCAGGGCGTCGAGCTGGGCCTCGCGGAAGCGCGCGTCGTCGGACGGGTCCGGGAACAGCGTGCGGCGCTCGGCTTCGACGGCCTTGTCGAGCAGCTGCTTGACCTCGGTCAGCGTGCCGTCCAGGCGGTGCCGGCGCTGGATCGACGCACGGCGCTGCCACAGGCGCGAGGTCAGGTCGTCGAGGCCGCGGGTGCCGTCGACGCCGCGGCGCAGCAGCTCACGCAGGGCGGACGCCGGTGAGGCGCCCTCCATGACCTCGCGGCCGAGTTCGTCCACGGCCGCGCGGAGGTCGACCGGGGGCGCCAGCGGATCGGCGCCGCCGCCCCAGCGTCCGTAGCGATATCTCATCGGTTCGCCTCCGTTGGGGAAATCAGCCGACCGACCCGGGCAACTGCCACCGCCCACCGTGCCGCAGAGGGCCTGCGGTCCAGGTGATCTCCTGGAGATGCCGGGTGACCGGCCTGCCGCCGGGAAGTCAGATCTGTGGAGTTCGTGCAGGACCGTGGGCGGGACACCGTCCGTTCGCTGGTGACCCCGGGCGGCGGGCTGGGAAACAGGAAGTTCCCCCGCCCGCCGCGGGAAGAGGTCATCCGTACACCGATCGGTCGTCGTCGGAGGAGTTGTCCTTCGACAGGTTGCGCGTCAGGTACAGCGACTCCAGGGCCAGTTCCACGGCGGAGGCGATGCGGCCGACGGGGTCCTTCGGGCCCGCGCCCAGCCGTGCCGCGACCTCGTGCAGGATCGGGAGTTCCGGCAACGCGGCCAGCAGGTCACCGGCGTGCACGCGGTCTCCCGTGGCGACGGGGTGGCCGTCGGAGACGACCTCGGCCAGCGCCCGCAGGTTCAGCCCGGCCAGGCGGGCCCGCGCGGTGTCGGCGATCGAGCGGCGCAGCAGGTGGACCAGGACCTCCTCCTCGCGGCCCTCCTCCCCCGCCTCGAACTCGAGCTTGCCGCGCAGCACGTCCGGCACCGACTCCAGGTCGACCGGACGGGCGATGGCCGGGGTCTCGCCGATCAGCGCGGACCGGCGCAGGGCCGACGCCGCGACGGTCTCCGCCGCCGCGACCGCGAACCGGGCCGAGACACCGGAGCGCTGGTCGATCGACGACGACTCGCGCAGGTGCCGGACGAACCGGGCGATGATCTCCAGCAGGTGGTCGCCCACCTCGGCGACCAGGTCGGCCTCCTGGCGCACCAGGTCGACCTCTGCCTCGATCTCCAGCGGGTAGTGCGTGCGCACCTCGGCGCCGAAGCGGTCCTTCAGCGGCGTGATGATGCGGCCGCGGTTCGTGTAGTCCTCGGGGTTCGCGGTCGCCACGAGCAGCACGTCCAGCGGCAGCCGCAGCGTGTAGCCGCGGACCTGGATGTCGCGCTCCTCCATGACGTTGAGCAACGACACCTGGATGCGTTCGGCCAGGTCGGGCAGCTCGTTGATGGCGATGATGCCGCGGTGGGCACGCGGGAGCATGCCGTAGTGGATGGTCTCCGGGTCGCCGAGCGATCGTCCTTCGGCCACCTTCACCGGGTCGACGTCGCCGACCAGGTCACCGACGGACGTGTCGGGCGTCGCGAGCTTCTCCGCGTAGCGCTCGTCGCGGTGCCGCCACACCACCGGCAGGTCGTCGCCGAGCTCGGCGGCACGGCGCTTCGACTCCGGCGTGATCGGGTCGAGCGGGTGTTCGCCCAGCTCGGAGCCCTCGATGACGGGCGTCCACTCGTCGAGCAACGAGACCAGGCTGCGCAGCAGGCGGGTCTTGCCCTGCCCGCGCTCGCCGAGCAGGACGACGTCGTGGCCGGCGAGCAGCGCGCGTTCGAGCTGCGGGAGCACCGTGCGGTCGAAACCGACGATGCCGGGCCACGGGTTGCGTCCTTCGCGCAGGGCCGCGAGGAGGTTCTCCCTGATCTCGGTCTTGACGCCGCGCGGCAGGTGCCCGGCGGCGCGCAGTTCGCCCGCCGTGCGGGCCAGGTTCTGGGTCACGCAGACGACGCTACGCACCCGAACCTGACCCGTCGACGTGGAGCGACTCCAGCTACTGGAGCCGAGCGGCGTTCACCGCGTTGAGCAAAATCCGCGACATCTTCGGGTCGTGGGCGAGAGCACCGTTGAAACACAGGGAGCTCGCGCTGAACACCCATCCACCGTTCGGCTTGGGCAGCACGCACATCTCGGCGCCGTGGGCCTGTTCTCCTTGAGCGAACTGGACGACACCGGGTGCCTCCGGGCCCGCGCCGGCCCTGGTGTCGACCTCCCAGCCGCTGGCCGCGAAGTTGTACCCGGTCTCACCGAACCTGTCGCCGACCGCGAGCCCGGTGCCCTCCAGGAACGGGTGGCCGGCGGTGACGACGTACGGGTACATCTCCATGTAGGAGTGGCTGTCGTACGCGACGCCGAGCACCTGCGACTCCGGCAGGCCCTGCTCACGCCACGTCCAGCGGTGGCCGCGCTCGTGGCGGTGCAGCACGAACCCACCGGCGGCGTCGTACTCGACGCGCTCGTACATGCCGTTGCCGCCCGTGTAGATCACACGGCCGCCGTTGGTGAGGTAGGTCTCCAGCGCCGTGCGCATCTGCGGCGTCCAGTACTCGGGGTGCGTGGCGAGCACGAGCGCCTTGTAGTGCGCGAGCCACGACGGGTCGTGCAGGTCGAGGTCCTGGTAGCAGTCGTAGGCGACGTTGTTGTCGGCGAACCACTTCATCAGCAGGAGATCGCCGTAGAACCGCACGTCGATGAACCCAGGAGCCTCGACGTAGGCATTCGCGAACGGCCGCCGGGTGGAGATCTGACGCCGCCCGTAGTCCGGTTCCCACGAGTACTGGAAGTGGCCGCCCCAGTGGTTGTAGGCGTTGTGCGTCAGGTACGGCAGAAGCAGCGCCACCTTCTCTCGCGGCTGCTTCGGCTTCACCACGAAGGGGATGTACTGCCTCATGCCGAACGGGCCTTCGAGCTTGACGACGTGGAACCCGGACCGCCAGTCGTCGGGCACGGTGAACGAGAACGACGCGGGCCAGGCGGGTCCGTTCGCCCGGTAGCCGGACCGGAGCAGGTGCCGCTGCCCCCGATACGTCTGCGGCGGCCTGACCTGCGTCGCACCACCCTGTTCGATCGGTCCGGTCAGCCGCAGCACGCTGGCGGTGAACTGGTCGAACGTCGTCGACACGGCGACGTCGAGGGTCTGGCCCGGCGCGACCGACCAGTTCGCGTACCCCTGCAGGTTCGCGCTCCTGGTCACGCTGAAGCCGGTGCCGACCAGCGCGCCGGAGTCGTTGGGCCAGTACACGCCGGCGGCGTCGATCGCCTTGTGGTTGGCGAGCCGGTACCAGCGCAGCTCGTGGTCGGTCTGCAGGTGGTCCTTGTTGACCCACACGGCGTAGATGACACCGTTGTCGGCGAACCGTTCGACGCACGAGCCGAAGTCCCAGCCGGTGCCGATGGTGATGCCCCGGCCGTTGTTCGCCCACGCGCGGGGCCCGTTCGAGCCGTCGCCCGCGAGGTAGCGGAACCACTGCAGCACCGCGCCGTGCCGGATGCCGTAGATCACGCCGTCCTGGTCGGCGAAGAACATGTCGTAGTCGCGCTTCCCGCTCGCGATCTTCTGTCCGACACCGTTGTTGTCCCACGCACCGGGACCGTTCGAGCCGTCACCGGCGACGTAGCGGAACCAGTACATGTCGCCGTGGGCGTCCACCGCGTAGAAGACGCCGTCCCAGCCGCCGAAGACGTACGAGTACTGGCCGAAGCCGCGGTGGATGATGTTGTTCGTGCCGGGCGCCCAGTGGCCCTCGCCGTTGGCGGGGTTCGTCAGCACCCACTTGTGCCACCACATCGTGCCGTCGCCGCACAGGCCGAAGAGCTGGCCGCTCTGGTCCGCCAGCACGGTCGTGTGAATCTGCCAGCCGCTGCCGATCTCACGGCCGTCGCCGCCGGCCCAGCTGTAGGTGCCGTTGTCTCGGCCCAGGTGCTTGAACCACTTGATGCGGCCGTCGGCGTACAGCGCGTAGATGATCCCGTTGCCGCCGGGCACGATCTGGAGCAGCCGTTGTTCCGGGTCGTCGGGAGCCACGGCGTGCGCGGCCGGCTGCTGACCCGCCGCCAGGGCGACCCCGGCGAGCGCGGCCGCCGTGCCCCTCAGGACGGTCCGTCGCCCGACGGTCCGCTTTTCGTCATCCCCCAGATGCATGGGGGCATCGTGCAGCACAATGCGAGGCGTTATGAGCAACTGTGTCGATTTCAGATGGGCCCCGTCACCTGCGGACTGGCGGGCCAGCCTGCGCGCGATGGTGCCGATGTTCAAATGGGCGCCGTGGTTCGCGCTCGTGCTCGGGGTGTTCTCCCTCGTGCTGTTGCTGGGCTTCGAGGACACGCTGTTCGTGGCGCTCTTCGGCCTGGTGTGCGCGCTGGTCATCGGCTTCATGGAGCCGGTCGCGGTGTGGTGGCGCTTCACCTCCGACGAGATGATCAGCCAGACCGTCATGGGCAGCGCCGACGCCCGGTCGTTCCGGATGGCCGTGGGCAACGCGGTGCGCGAGGACATCGTCTGGGAGGAACTGCCGGGCTGGACCGAGACGCGGCAGGGCTTCGTCCTGGAGACGCTGGACGAGGGCGCGGCATCGCTGTCCGTGCCGCACCGGGCCTTCGCGTCCGATGAGGACCTGACGTCGTTCCGGTCGCTGCTCGAGGAGCACATCGGCCCGGCCAAGTAGCTGTCTCGGATCGGGCACACCGGGTGGGGCTCCCGGGGCCCGGCAACGTAATCTCGTCGGGTGTCCTGTGCAAGTGCCACGCTGGTCGTGTGGACGTCGGGCTGGCTGCACGGTCTAGCCGCCGCCGACGACGTCCTCGACGCCCTGCACACGTGGGCCGAGCAGCACGAGGTGGTGGCCGACGACGACGGCACCGCCACGGCGCTCGACCTCCCCGGTCCCGACGAGGCCCCCGTGGGCCCCGCCCTCCTGCTGGCCGCCCTGCGGCGCGCGGGCGCCACCTCCGCCCGGCTGGTGCTACCAGTACCGGGCGACGTCCGAGGCCTCGGTGGCAAGGGCACCCTCTCGACGTGCGCGCTGCGCTCCGGTGAGGCGCTCGTGGTCCCGTCCGTGCACATCGGGCTCGTGCCGAAGATCGTGGCCGACGGCGTGATGCGCTGGACGGTGTTCGACCTTCCGTCGTCCAACGGCCTCGAACACATCCCGATCGGCGAGGCCGAGCACGGTCTGGGCGCGGCGCTGCGCGAGGCGACGGCGGCCCTGGCGACGCTGGACGTGGCCAAGCACCGCCCGAACGTCCGCAAGGAGATCGCCGACCTCGCGGCCGAGAACTCCACGCTGCCGTGGCCGGACGCGATGCCGCCGCGAGCGCTGCGAGTGCTGCAACGGGCCGCGGAGGTGGCCGCGATCGTGTCCGTGGCCAGCGCCGACGCCCCCGGCGGCGCGCTGTCGGCGTCGGCCATCACCGCCCGCACCGAGGCACTGCGCCCGGTCTCCGAAGCCGTGCGTCGCGCACGGTGCGCGGCGGTCGACGAGGCCGTGCGCGTCCTGGCGGACAGTGGCGCGGGCAGGCACTGACGGTGGTCAGGTGCGGCCCCGCGCTCACCTGCGGCTGGAAGACCTCGTCCTGATCGGCTGACGGCCACTGGCCCAAACGAGTGGTTCTCCACCCGCGACCCCGCGTGAGCGGGCAACTCCCCCAGAACTGTCGGTGCCCGCGCATATGGTGCCGATCGGGGAGGAATGCGGAATGGAGGACGTCGACCAGCGCCGGTCGAGCACAGCGCCCAGGTACGCGGGCGCCCTGATGCTGACCGCGGTCGCCGGGCACCTGCTCTCCGAGACGGCCACCGGGGCGCTCGCGACCTGGCAGTCGTGGGTGCTCTACGGCATCGGCGCCACGCTCCTCGTGCTGTCGGCGTCCGCGATCGACCGGTTGAACCAGCTGGTCAAACGCATCCGGTTGCGCTGGGTGGTGTTCACGGCCGTGCTGGTGGTCGCGGCCGGGCTGATCGCGGTCGCCGCGCCACCGGTGATCGCGTACGGGCGGGTGCTGCTGCTCGGCTGTCCACAACCGACCGAGGTGCGGGTCCTGACGTCGCAGGACGCGGCGCCCGCGATCGGTGACGTGGCGCGGAAGTTCGAGCAGCACACGGCAGCGGAGAACCACGGGTGCCGCACGGCGCGGCTCTACGTGTACTCGGCACCGGGCAACAGGGGCGCGCTCGCGCTGCGGGCCTCGTGGTCGTCGCAGGACCTGCGGGAGATCGGGCCGCACCCGGACGTGTGGCTGCCGGACTCGACCGCGGAGACGAACGAGGTGGTGCGCCGCACCGGCGGCATCGCGTCGGCGGTGCGCGTCAAGCCGGGCGGCTCGGTCGCGTTCTCGCCCGTCGTGCTCGCCGTGCCCGCGCAGATCGCGCAGGACGTCGTCTCCAGCTCCCCCGAGAGCTGGGGCGACCTGCTGACCAAGGTCGGCAGGACCGGGATCGCGATCGGCAGGCCGAACCCGCTGACGGCGATCGACGGCAGGCTGGCCACGGCGGCGCTGTACGACACGCTCGAACCGGCCGTCGTGGAGCGCAGGGTCACGGAGGCCGACCGGCCGCAGCCGAGTTCCGCGATGATCACGACCGAGCAGGTCCTGTTGCGGCACAACAAGACCGGCTGCGCGCAGAAGCCGTGCCTCACCGCGCTGTACCCGTCGGACACCTACCGCGCCGACTACCCGCTGAACCTCGTCGAGTGGGACGCGCAGGACGTGTCGAACCTCGCCGCCCGAGGGCAGGCGAAGGCGTTCCAGGCGTGGCTAGGCACGCAGCAGGGCATGACGGCGCTCAACGCCGCCGGGTTGCGTCCCGCAGGGCAGGCCGCGGGCGCAGAGTTCCGCGAGGAGTTCGGGGTGCGGGCCGGTCTGGCGCTCGACCGGCCCGAGGCGGCGCCCGGCGAGGAGGCCCAGGCCGGGTTCCTGAAGAAGTACGAACAGGCCAAGAGGGACGGCCGGGTCTGGCTCACGCTCGACGCGTCCGGGTCGATGGTCGAGCCGACGGCCACCGGTGAGCAGCGGTTCGCCGTGGCGGTCGACGGTGTCCGCAAGGCGCTCACGCAGATGGGCGCCAGGGACACGTACGGCCTGTCGGTGTTCAGCGACACCGCGGTCCGGCCGCTCATCCCGCTCGGCCGGCGTGACAAGGAGGCCACGGCCGCCGCGCTGAACGCGGTGCGGCCCTCCGGTGGCACGCCGCTGCACCAGGCGATCCTCGACAGCCTCGACCGGGTCGGCGCCGACGACGCCGACCACGTGAGCGCGGTGATCGCGCTGACCGACGGCGAGGACACGACGAGCGCGCAGACCAGGCAGGACGTGGTGAACGCGGTGCGGCAGAGGGGGATCCGGGTGTTCGTCATCGCCGTGGGCGAAGCGAGTTGTGCGGCGCACGCGTTGACCTCGATCACGGACGCGTCCGGCGGTGAGTGCCGCGACTCGACCACGGACACGCTCGGCGACGACCTGGCGGCGTTGTTCCGCCGGGTGTGGGGAGGTGCCGGATGAGGTGGTTGCGGCGCACGTGGGCGGCCCTGCCGAGGCTGGGCCCGCCCGGCGTGGTGTGGGCGAACCGGTCGTGGCTCGCGATGGGCGTGGCCGTCGGCGTCGTGCTGACGATCCTGTTCACCAGCGGGATCCAGCCGCTCTTCCGCGAGTCCACGGAGTGGGAGAAGGGCAAGCTCGTCGTGCTCAGCGGCCGCGACCAGAGCGACGGCGGCCAGCGGCGCGCGTTGATCAACCAGTGGAACTCCGAGCACCCCGAACAGCCTGCGGAGATCATCGAACTGCCGACGGAGGCGGACGGCCAGCGCAGCGAGATGGTCGCGCGGGCGAGGGAGAAGGTGGAGAACGCGGACGTCTACAACCTCGACGTCACCTGGACCGCGGAGTTCGCCCAGTCCGGCTACCTGCGCCCGCTGTCCGCTGTGGACACCAGCGGATTCCTGCGCCGTCCGCTGGAGAGCTGCCGCTACCAGGGTGTCCTGTGGGCGCTGCCGTTCAACACGGACGCGGGTCTGCTCTTCTACCGCAAGGACCTCGTGCAGGACGAGCCGCTCGGCCTCGACGACATCGCCGACACCTCGACCCGCGGACTTGCCGCGGCACAGGACGCCCGCCTCACCGCCGGCTACGCGGGCCAGTTGCTCGACTACGAGGGCCTCACCGTGAACGCCCTGGAACTGATCTGGGCGGAGAAGGGCGACGTGGTCGACGAGACCGGCAAGGTCGTGATCGACTCCGACCGCACCCGCCGCGCCCTGCGCTGGCTCGCCGACGGCCTCAAGGGCGAGAAGCCCGTGGTGCTGCCCGAATCCCGCACGCAGAGCGAGGAGCTGACGACCCAGGCGTTCCGCGACGGCAAGATCGCCTTCATGCGCAACTGGCCCGTGGCCCACCGCATCCTGGAGGGCAATCGCGACGAATCAGCCGGCCGTCCCGGCATCGACTTCGAGGTGGCGCAGCTGCCGGGCCCGAGCGTTCTGGGCGGCCAGAACCTCGCCATCTCCGCGAAGTCCACCAAACCGCGCGCCGCCCAGGCGCTGATCGAGTTCCTCACCGGCCCCCGCAGCCAGCAGCTGCTCTTCGAACGAGGAGGCCTCGCCGCCACCCGCGGCATCGTCTACCAGGACAGCCGGGTGGCCAGCGAACACCCCTACGCCCGCACACTCCTGAAGGCGATCGAGGACGCCCGATTACGCCCGGTCACGCCGTACTACTCGCGCTTCAGCGACGAGTTCCGCGCCATCGTCCGCTACGCCCTCGACCACGACGGAGCCCTGCCCGCCAACGCCGAGGAGTCGCTGACGGCAGCCCTCCAGGGACGGTAGGCCCTGTCCCTGCAGGACAGGGCTTAAGCCCGGGCAGGCCTCTTGGCCGGTTCGCAGCACAACGGCGCACAAGGCGCACCGTTCACCGTGCACCCCGCCACCACGAACGAAGACAGCTTCCGCACGGGTGCACCGGACGTGTGCTCCGCGACCAGCTCGGTCACGAGCTCGGCGAAGCGCGGGTCCCCGTTCGGCGTGGCGGCGCGGGCGAACTCCATGCCGAGCTCCAGAGCGCGGTCCTTGGCCTCGGTGTCGAGGTCCCACACCACTTCGAGGTGGTCGGACACGAAACCGATCGGGCACACCACGACCCCGGTGACGCCCTTGGCGTGCAGGGCGTCGATGTGGTCGACGACGTCCGGCTCGAGCCACGGGATCTGCGGCGGGCCGGAACGCGACTGCCACACGACGTCGTACTCGGTGATGCCCAGCTCCGCGGCCACGAGCCGGGAGGCCTCGACGACCTGGCGCGAGTAGCGGTAGCCGCCTTCCGCGGGCGGTCCGGCGGCCTTGTCCGCGGACACCGGCACCGAGTGCGCGGTGAACACCAGGCGGTACGGGCCGGACAGGGACGCGGCCGCGGCGCGCACGCCGTCGGCGAACGCGGAGATGAAGAGCGGGTGGTCGAAGAACTGGCGCAGCTTCACGAGTTCCGGGCCGTCCGGCACGGCCTGCAGCGCGCGCACGATGTCCTCGTCGTACTGCCGGCACGCGGAGTAGCCGCCGTACGCGCTCGTCGGGAACACGAGGGCGCGCTTCACACCGTCGGCCTTCATCTGCGCGACGGCGTCCTCGGCCATCGGGTGCCAATTGCGGTTGCCGAAGTAGATCGGCAGCTCGAAGCCACGGGCCCGCACGGCGTCGATGGCTTCGAGGTTCAGGCGGTTGATCGGCGACACGCCGCCGAAGTGCTGGTAGTGGGCCTCGACCTCGTCCAGCCGCTCCGGCGGCACGCCACGTCCGCGCACCACGTTCTCCAGGAAGGGACGGACGTCCTCAGGACCTTCTGGGCCGCCGAACGACAGCCAGAGCAGCGCATCGAAACTCACCGCTCCATCCAATCAGACGCCCGAACGCCTCACATGACGAACAGATGTGACGTCAGAGACCGAGGAAGTGCACGCCGCCGTCGACGAACACCATCGAGCCCGTGGTGGCCGGGAACCAATCGGAGAGCAGGCCGCAGACGGACTTCGCGACCGGCGTGGGGTCGTCGACGTCCCAGCTCAGCGGAGCCTTCTCGCCCCACATCTTCTCCAGCTCGCCGAAGCCCGGGATGGACTTCGCGGCCATGGTGCGCACCGGGCCGGCGGAGATCAGGTTCACGCGGATGCCGTCCGGGCCGAGGTCGCGCGCCATGTAGCGGTTGATCGACTCGAACGCCGCCTTCGCCGCGCCCATCCAGTTGTAGGCGGGCCACGCCTGACGGGCGTCGAAGTCGAGGCCGACGACCGACGAGCCGTGCGACAGCAACGGGCGCGTGGCCTGCACGAGCGCCTTGTACGAGTACGCGGAGACGTGCATCGCGACCGAGACGTCCTCCCACGGCGCGTCCATGAACGGGGCGCCGAGGCAGCTCTGCGGGGCGAAGCCGATGGCGTGCACGACGCCGTCGAGACCGTCGACGTGCTCACGCACGCGGTTGGCGAGCGTGTCGAGGTGCTCCTGGTTCTGCACGTCGAGCTCGACGACCGGCGCGGGCTTGGGCAGACGCTGCGCGATGCGCGTCACGAGGCTCATCCGGCCGAACCCGGTCAGCACGACCTCGGCGCCCTGCTCCTGGGCGACGCGTGCGACGTGGAAGGCGATCGACGCGTCGGTGATCACACCCGTGATCAGCAGTCGCTTGCCTTCGAGCAGTCCGGTCACTTGATCCAACCCTTTCGCAGTACGGGAAACGAGCCGTGGTTCGAGAAAGTCAGTGGCCCATGCCGAGGCCGCCGTCGACCGGCAGCACGGCACCGTTGATGTAGCCCGCCTCGTTCGCCGCGAGGAACGTGACGGCGCGCGCGATCTCGTCGGCCGCACCGTAACGGCCGGCCGGGATCTGCTTGAGCGCTGCCTCGCGGACGGCCTCGGGCAGCTCCGCGGTCATGTCCGTGGTGATGAAGCCGGGCGCGATGACGTTCGCGGTGATGTTGCGCGAGCCGAGCTCCAGCGCGATCGAACGCGCCATGCCGACCATGCCGGCCTTGGAGGCGGCGTAGTTCACCTGGCCGGGGCCACCGGTCAGGCCCACGACGGACGAGATGAAGACGATGCGGCCGAACTTCTTGCGCAGCATGCCGCGCGAGGCGCGCTGGGCGAACCGGAACGCGCCGGTCAGGTTCGCGTCGATCACCTGGGTGAACTGCTCCTCGCTCATGCGCAGCAGCAGCGTGTCCTGCGTCATGCCCGCGTTGCAGACGAGCACCTCGACGGGACCGTGGGCGGCTTCGACCTCGGTGAACGCGGCGTCGATCTCCTCGGAGTTCGTCACGTCGCACTTCACGCCGAGCAGACCTTCGGGAGCGCCGGACCCGCGGTGCGTCACCGCGACCTTGTCGCCCTGCGCCGCGAACGCCTGCGCGATCGCGAGGCCGATGCCGCGGTTGCCTCCGGTGACCAGAACGGACCGACTCACTAGCTCTCCTGAGAATCGCTGCTGGTTGACCGGGTGAGGCTATCGGCTACCGGCAGGTAGTCCGGCATCGGCGGAGCCATGTCACATCCATCCGGGCATGATCGTGTGATGCGGGCCTTTCTCGATCAGCTCCGGCGCCAGGTGGACGGTGACGTCCTGGACGACCCGGCCAGCCGGGCCCTGTACTCGGCGGACGCGTCGAACTACCGGCACGTGCCGCGGGTGGTCGTCCGCCCGCGCACGACGGACGCCGTGGTGACGGCCGTGGCGATCGCGGCCGAGCAGGGTGTGCCGATCACCAGCAGGGGCGCGGGAACGTCCATCGCGGGCAACGCGTGCGGCACCGGCCTGGTGATCGACTTCAGCCGGTACCTGAACGCGTTCGAGATCTCCGGCGACCGGGCGCAGGTCCAGCCGGGAGCGGTGCTCGACAAGATCAACGCTCAGGCCGGGGCCTACCTGTTCGGCCCCGATCCGTCGACGCACTCGCGTTGCACGATCGGCGGGATGATCGGCAACAACGCGTGCGGCGCGCACTCGGTGAAGTGGGGCAAGACCAGCGAGAACGTCACGAACCTGAGCGTTCTCACCGTCGATGGCCGCACGTTCGACACCACGAACCCTCCGGAACTGGCCCTGCCCGCGCACGACGCGGCGTGGTTTCCTCAGCTCAGCCGCCGCGTCAGCGGGTACGCGCTGGACGCCCCGACGCTGACGCAGCAGCTGGTCGGCACCGAGGGCACCTGTGTCGTGGTGCTGGGCGCGGAGCTGAAGCTGGTGCGCAGGCCGGAACGCCGCGTCCTGGTCGTGCTCGGCTTCGCGGACACCTACGAGGCCGCCGACCAGGTCACCCAGATCGAGGACGCGCTCGCGATCGAGGGCCTGAACGAGGCACTGGTGCACAGCGTCCGGACCCGCCCCGACCTGCCGGACGGTCGCAGCTGGCTGTTCGTCGAGGTCGAGGACCACCCGGAACGGGTCGCCAGGATCACCAAGAACTCGATGATCATCCACGACCCGGTGCACCAGCGTGCGCTGTGGCGGATCCGCGAGGACGGCGCCGGGCTCGCCACCCGGATGGCCGACGGCAGCGAGGCGTGGTCGGGCTGGGAGGACGCGGCCGTCCCGCCGGAACGGCTCGGCACCTACCTGCGCGAGTTCGACCAGCTGCTGACCAGGTACGGACGGCGCGGCATCACCTACGGCCACTACGGCGAGGGGTGCCTGCACGTCCGCATCGACTTCGACCTGGCCCGCGGGTACCGGGAGTTCCTGCAGGACGCGGCGGACCTGGTCGTCAGCCACGGAGGCAGCCTGTCGGGCGAGCACGGCGACGGCCAGGCGCGGTCCGAGCTGCTCGGCCGGATGTACCCGCCCGCGGCCATCAGGGCGTTCGGCGAGTTCAAGCGCGCGTTCGATCCGCGGAACCTGCTCAACCCCGGCCGGATCGTGGAACCGCTGAAGCTCGACGACGACCTGCGGGTCCTCGTCGCACCACCGAGGATCCCGACCCGCGCGGAGTTCGCGAGCGACACGCGCAGGTGCGTCGGCGTCGGCAAGTGCCTGAACACCAAGGGCGGCGTGATGTGCCCGAGCTACCGCGTCACCAAGGAGGAGAAGCACTCCACGCGAGGTCGCGCACACCTGCTGTTCGAGATGCTCAACGGCGACGTGATCAAGGGCGGCTGGCGGTCGCCGGAGGTCGCGGAGGCGCTCGACCTCTGCCTGGGGTGCAAGGGCTGCAAGCGCGACTGCCCGGTCGACGTGGACATGGCGAGCTACAAGGCCGAGTTCCTGCACGAGCACTACAAGGGCCGGATCAGGCCGCGGTCGCACTACGCCATGGGCTGGCTGCCGACCTGGCTGAAGTACGGTCTGGTCAACAGGTTCACGGCCCATCTCGGCCGGTTCGCGGGCATCACGCCGGAACGCGAGCTGCCGCGCCGGACCACTCCCCTGGTCCGTCAGCTGCACCCTCTCGGCAAGGGCGATCCGGTGCTGCTGTTCCCCGACACGTTCACGAACTTCTTCGAGCCGGGCATCGGCCTCGACGCAGCCAACGTGATGGCACATCTTGGAAACCACGTCGAGGTGCCGTCCGCGAACGTCTGCTGTGGACTGACGTGGCACTCGACCGGCCAGCTCGCCAAGGCGCGCCGGGTGGTCGAACGCACCGCGCGGGCGCTGCTCCCGTGGACGAGCCGGGGCGTTCCGGTGATCGGCCTGGAACCGAGCTGCACGGCGTTCCTCCGCGTGGAAGCGCCGAAGCTGTCGGACGACCCCGCCGTCCACGCGCTCGCCCAGGCCACCCGGACGTTCGCCGAGCACGTCGCGCCGATGCTGCCCGCGGTGGAGGGCACCCGCGAGGCCGTCGTGCAGACGCACTGCCACCAGTACGCGGAACTCGGCTTTGACCCGGACCGCGAGGCCATGGCCAGGGCGGGGCTCAAGCCGACGGTCGTCGAGGGCTGCTGCGGGCTCGCGGGCAACTTCGGTTTCGAGAAGGGCCACTACGACGTGTCTATCGCGTGCGCCGAGCAGGACCTGCTGCCCGCGTTGCGGGACAACGAGGACGCGCTGGTGATCGCGGACGGCTTCAGCTGCCGCACCCAGATCCGCCACACGACCGAACGCGAGCCGGTCCACCTGGCGAGCGCGCTGGCAGCTCGCCTGGGTGTGGTTCACCGCTGACCAACGGGAGGTGCCGATCTCTAGTCGCGGTCCAGCACCGAGTCCTTCGACGTCTCGCGCATGAACCCGTAGACCAGCAACGAGATCAGCACGCACCTGGCGACGTAGTAGAAGAACACCGACTCCATGCCCGCCTGCTTGAACCATAGCGCCACGTACTCGGCCGTGCCGCCGAAGATCGCCATGGCCTTCACGATCGCGTTGGTCGACGTGTAGCCGGTGACGATCACCAGCAGCGCGGCGAAGCTGATCCAGCTGACCGTCGCGGCGTCGATCTTGCTGGTGTTCACCATGAACTTCCGCAGGTAGACATCTCGGTCTCGCCGCGGCCACATCACGACGATTACGTGTCGTTGACGGCCGGTCAGCTGGTAGCGCTGGGCGCGCAGCACCTTCAGGGCGTTGCTGGAAGCCGGAGCAGAAGCCGAGCCGTGCGCAGGACGGGCCACTTCGGACAGATGGGTCGCCGAGGTCGCGTACTCGCCGCCGGCCGACAGGCCCTGCAGCAACCGGGCGAGCACCAGCAACACCGGCGCGGCGACACCGATCGACCCGTAGGACGGCGTCAGCGCGATGATCAGCGAGCCCGTGGCCATCAGCGAGACCGCCCCGGTCGCGCCGATGACGAACGCGATCCGCCGGCCTCCCCACTCCGTCATGCCGGACACCGTTCCGACGTCGCCGCACCCCTCACAACCTGGGCTGAGGCTTCTTTACAGTTACTTAAGCGCGTCGGCACACCACAGAAACGACTTCATGGGGCGATACTGCTCCCATGCGGGTGCTGTTGGTCGAAGACGACGACGGTGTCGCCGACGCCCTGGTGGAAGCGCTGCGGGCGAACGGCCACCGGCCTGCCCGCGTGCGCAGGGGTGCCGACGCGCTGATCGCCCACCGCGACGCGGACGTCGTGCTGCTCGACCTCGGACTGCCCGACCAGGACGGCCTCGAGGTGCTGCGCAAGCTCCGCAAGATCGATCCGGTGCCGGTGCTCGTGCTGACTGCGCGCGGTGACGAACGCACGGTGGTGCGCGGGCTGCGGCTGGGCGCGGACGACTACCTGGTGAAGCCGGTGCGGCTGGCCGAGTTGCTGGCGCGCATCGACGCGGTGGCGCGGCGCAGCGCGGCCCGGTCGCAGGAACCCGACGAGCTCGTGCGGGTGTCCGATGTGGAGATCGACCTGCAGAGCCGTCAGGTCGTGGTCGGCGGGCGCGAGATCTCGTTGACCACCAAGGAGTTCGACGTGCTCGCGGTGCTGGCGCGCCGGCCCGGCACGGCGGTGAGCCGCCAGCAGTTGATGGACGAGGTGTGGGGCAACGCGTTCGTGGCGGTGTCGCGGACGCTCGACGTCCACCTCACGCAGTTGCGCGCCAAGCTCGACCGGCCGGGGCTGCTGCACACGATCCGCGGTTTCGGCTACCGGCTCGGTGAATAGGTGCGGCAACGACTTCTGTTGGTGCTGCTGCTGTTCTCGCTCTCGGCCGTCACCGCGTTCGCCTTCCCGTTGCTGATGAGCACGGCCTCGGAGCGCACCCAGCAGTTCGTGATCAGCCGCACCGCGGACCTGGACCGCTTCGCCACGCTGCCGGTCGACGTCGTGGTCTCCGAGGCGGAGCGCTACGCCGAGGTCTACGGCGAGGAGATCGTGGTCGTCGACGCGTCCGGCACGCCCGTCGTCGAGTCGGGCATGACGGTCGGGGACGTGTCCGCGCAGATCGACGCGGCGCTGCGCAACCAGCCAGCCGCACCGGTGCCGACCGTGCTGCCGTGGAGCGGCGGCGACGTCCTGTTCGCCCGGCCCGTCGGCATCGGCACGAAGGTCGCGGGCGCCGTGGTGCTGCGGGCCTCGACGCGCGTGGCCGCCCTCGACGTGGCGCGGCGGTGGGCTCTGGTGCTGGCCGGGGCGTTGCTGGCGGCGTGCGCGTGCGTGCTGCTGGCGCTCGTCGTGTCCCGCTGGCTGCTGCGGCCGCTCAAGGAACTGGATCGGGGCGTCCGGGCGGTCGCGGAAGGCCAGCGACGCGCCCACGTCGCCGACACCGCCGGCCCGGCCGAGCTGCGGGCGTTGTCGGAGTCGTTCAACCGGATGTCCGATGCCGTCGCCGAGGCCGCCGACCAGCAACGCCGGTTGATCGCCGACGCCTCGCACCAGCTGCGCAACCCCATGGCCGCACTGCGGTTGCGCGTCGACATGCTGCCGTCCAACGGTTCGCTGCTGACCGAGGTCGAACGCCTGGAGTCGTTGCTGGACGGGCTCCTGGCGCTGGCCTCCGCCGAGAGCACCGCCACCGAACGCGCCGCGGGCGGCGTCGAACCCGAACTCGCCGACCTCCAGGTCGTGGCGCACGACCGCGTCGACGCCTGGCGCGCGGCGGCCCAGGCCGACGGCGTGACGATCACCGTCGACGACCGCGCGCCCGGACTCGTGCGGTGCGCGGTGTCGGATCTCGCCCAGGTGCTGGACGTGTTGCTGGACAACGCCATCAAGTACGGCGGCACCGAGGTCACCGTGATCTGCGACCGCGCCACCCTGACCGTGCGGGACAACGGCCCTGGGTTGTCCAAAAAGGACATCGGGCGCGCCACCGAACGGTTCTGGCGCGGCGACGACTCCCGCCGCGGCACCGGCCTGGGCCTGGCCATCGCGGAACGCATCGTCACCGCGCACGACGGAAAGCTGCGGTTGCGCACGGACAACGGACTCGTCGTGACGGTGGAACTGCCGAAGGAGCCGCTGCTGTGAGGCGCCGGACGTTCCTGCTCGGGGCACTCGCTCTCACCGCGTGCGGAACGAGCGAACCCGCCGGCACGATCAGGATCGCGGGAGGCGAGCCCGGCGGTTTCTACAACGACTTCGCCGCGCTGATCTCGCGGCTGGCGCCCAGCCCGCTGACCATCACCCCGATCGAGACCGGCGGCAGCGCCGACAACCTCGAACACCTCCGCGAGGGCGGCGCCGACATCGCCCTCTCCCTGAGCGACAGCGCCCACATGGAACCCGGCCTGGTCGCCCTGGGCCGCGTGTACGAGAACTACCTGCAGCTCGTCGTCCTGCAGTCCTCGCCGTACACGACAGCGGCCGACCTGATCGGCAAGCCGGTGTCGCTGGGCGCGGACGGCTCCGGCGCCGCGCTGCAGGGTTCCAGGCTCGCGCTGGGCGTGCAGGAGCAGCACTACCCGTTGCGCAACGCCGTCGACGCGCTGAAGGCGGGCGACATCGCCGCCCTGCTGTGGTCCGGCGGCGTCCCGACCCCGGAACTCGACAGGGCCAGCGGCATCAGGCTCCTGCCGCTCGACGGCTACCTGCCGAGACTGCGCCAGGACTACGGCAAGGTCTACGAACGCGTGGACGTCCGCACGGGCGTCTACGGCTCCCCCGTCGACGTCCCCACGATCGGCACGCCGAACCTGCTGGTGTGCCGCCCCGACCTGAGCACCGAGTTCGCGGGCGCCGTCGTGCGGCTGCTCGTGGGCAGGGCGGCCGAACTCGTGCCGGAGCAGGCACTCGGCACCCAGTACCTCGACGTGCGCAGTCTCATCGACACCGGCGAAGTGCCCCTGCACCCAGGTGCGGCAGCGGAATACCGGAGGTTGCACGGATGATCATCACGATGGCGTCGGTCTCGCTGGACGGGTTCATGGAGGGCCCCGGCCACGACATCAGCTGGCACGTCGTCGACGACGAGATGCACGAGCACTTCAACACCGGGCTCGCGCGGATGGACAGGTTCATCGACGGCCGCCGCAACCACGAGACGATGCTCGAAGCGTGGCCGCACACCGGCGACCACCCCGAGTGGCCCCAGCCGATGCACGACTTCGGCCGGATCTGGCGGGAGATGCCCAAGATCGTCTACTCGCGGACGCTGGAGACCGCCGACTGGAACACCACGGTGAAACGCGAGGTCGTGCCGGACGAGATCAGGGCGCTGCCCGGCGACAGCATGGTCGGCGGCGCGCAGCTGGTGGGCTCGTTCTTCGAGCACGACCTGATCGACGAGGTCCGGCTCTACCTGAACCCGGTGGCGATCGGCGGGGGCACGCCGTTCTTCAAGAAGCCGATCGCCCTGGCGCTCAAGAGCACCAGGGCGTTCGGAACAGGTGTGGTCGAGCTGATCTACGGCAGGCGCTGACCCAGCAGCAAGGCCGCGGCGGCGGCGAACATCGCCGTCATCGTGCCGAGCAACAGCCACGGCTTCGACGCGTCGGCCTGCTTCTTCTCGTACCCGATCTGCTCGCCGAGCGTGTCGTAGACGCGCCGCAGCTCCTCGGCGGAGGCGGCCTTGAAGAACTCGCCGCCGGAGATCTTCGCGATCTCCTTCATCGAGTCGTCGTCGACGGGCACGGACTGCTGCCGCCCCTCGATGTCGACCACGCCGTCCTCGGTGCCGAACGAGATCGTGGAGATCGGGATGCCGGCCTTCTTCGCGTCCTCGGCCGCGTCGAACGCCTTGCGGGTGCCCACGGTCTCCTTGCCGTCCGTCATCAGCACGATGCGAGCGGGCGGGGGACCCTCGGCGCCGCCGACGACCTTGCCGAACGAGTCGATCGACGCCATCGCGGCCACCAGCGCGTCACCCGTGGCGGTCGACTGGGCGAGCTTGAGCCCGTCGATCGACTGCGTGACGGCGGGGCGGTCCGTGGTCGGCGCGACCAGCACGGTGGCCGAGCCGGCGAACGAGATCAGGCCGAGGTTGATGCCCGGCGTGAGACCCTCGGCGAACGACTTGGCGGCCACCTGCGCGGCCTCCAGCCTCGACGGCTTCACGTCGGTGGCCTTCATCGACAGCGACACGTCGACCACGAGCATCACGGTGGCCCGGTTGCGCGGGACGCGTTGCTCGGACGTCGGGCCGGCCAGCGCGACCGTCAGCAACGCCAGTGCGGCCAGCAGGAACGCCGCCGGGACGTGGCGCGACCAGCGCTCCCGCTTGGGCGCGACCTTCTCCAGCAGTTCCAGGTTCGTGAACCGCAGCACCCGCTTGCGGCGGATCCGTTGCGCCACCACGTATCCGGCGGCGAGCAGCGCAACGGCGACCAGCAGCAGGAACCACCACGGGGCGACGAAGTTCGAGAAGCTCATGCGACACCCCCAGACCAGCGGCGCTTGCGCGCCACCACGAAACGAACCGTGTCCGCGATCCAGTCCGAGTCGGTCCGCAGCACCAGGTGCCCGGCGCCCGCGCGCCGCAGGCCCGCCGCCACCTCACTGCGGTGTTCCGCGGCCGCGGCGTTGAACTCCTTGCGCAGCAACGCGGACGCGGTCACCTCGCGCTGCCGCCCGCTCTCCGGGTCGGACAGCACGACGGTGCCGACCTCGGGCAGGTCGACGTCACGCGGGTCGACGACCTCGATGGCCACGATGTCGTGACGCGCGGACAGAGCGCGCAACGGCCGTTGCCACTCCATCTCTCCGAGGAAGTCGGAGATCACCACGATCAGGCCGCGCCGGCGCGGCGGGCGGCGCAGTTGTTCGAGCAACGCGGCCAGGTCTCCGCGGGTGCCCTCGGGCGCCCGGTCGATCTCGGCGATCTTGCGGATCATGCCGCGCGCGTGCGCCAGGCCGCCGCGCGCCGGGATGCGGACGCTCTCCGCGCCCGTCGAGACCGCGGCGCCGATCCGGTTGCCGCCGCCCCGCGTCAGGTGCGCGACCGCGGCCGTCGCGGCGATGGCCAGATCGCGCTTCTCGCACGCGGCGGTGCCGAAGTCGAGCGACGGCGACAGGTCGATCGCCAGCCACGTCTCCAGCTCGCGGTCGGCGACCGTCTCGCGGATGTGCGGGATCGTCGTGCGGGCCGTGACCGCCCAGTCCATCCGGCGCACGTCGTCGCCGGGCTGGTAGGTGCGGGCCTCGCCCGGTTCGGAACCCGGCCCCGGCACGAGGCCGAGGTGGTTGCCCTGCAACAGGCCGTCGAGACGGCGCCGGACCTCGAGCTCCAGCATGCGCAGCGCGGCTTCCATCTTGACGCCGCGCAGGACGGGCGGCGCCCAGGACGGGCGCTCCTCCTCGGCCTTGTCCCTGCTCACGGCCTACCAGCCGGAACCGGCTGCTGCGGACGGGCCGACACCTGCGGCAACGGCACGATCTGCAGCACACGGGTGATGATGTGGTCGATCGGCACGCCGTCGGCCAGCGCGTCGTACGAGAGCACCAGGCGGTGGCGCAGCACGTCCGGCACGACGTCCACGACGTCCTGCGGCAGCACGTAGTCACGGCCGCGCACGAGCGCGAGGCCACGCGCGGCGGCGATGATGCCGAGCGACGCACGCGGCGAGGCACCGTAGGCGACCCAGCCGGCGACGTCGGTGAGGCCGTGCTCGCCGGGCGCGCGGGTCGCGATCACCAGGCGGACCACGTAGTCGACGAGCGCGTGGTGGACGAAGACGCGCGACGCGACGCCCTGCAGGCGCACCAGTTCCTCGGGCGAGAGGACCTGGTTCGGCGTGGGCGCCTCGACGCCCATGCGGTAGACGATCTCGCGCTCTTCCTCGGCCGTCGGGTACTCGACCTGGATCTTGAACAGGAACCTGTCGCGCTGCGCCTCCGGCAGCGGGTACACGCCCTCGTTCTCGATCGGGTTCTGCGTCGCCAGCACCAGGAACGGGTTCGGCATCGGGAACGTGCGGCCACCGATGGACACGTGCCGCTCGGCCATGACCTCGAGCATCGCCGACTGCACCTTGGCGGGCGCGCGGTTGATCTCGTCGGCGAGCACGAAGTTCGCGACGACCGGCCCGAGCTCGACGTCGAACGTCTCGGTGGACTGGCGGTAGATGCGGGTGCCGAGGATGTCGGCGGGCACCAGGTCGGGCGTGAACTGCACGCGGGAGAACGAGCCGCCGACCACGCGGGCGAACGTCTCGACGGCGAGCGTCTTGGCGACGCCCGGCACACCTTCGAGCAGCAGGTGGCCCTTGGCCAGCAGACCCACGAGCATCCGCTCGACGAGCCGGTCCTGGCCGACGATGACCCGCTTCACCTCGAACACGGTGCGTTCGAGCAGCTGGGCGTCACGAGCCGGGGTGACGGGCGCCGATGCGTTCGGCGTTGCCTCGGCGGCGGGCTCGGTCACGTGCGGGCCTCCATGCGGAACAGGGTTTACCGATCGTTGAACAGTCTTACTCGCCGCCTGTTCAACCGCTGTGAAGGGTGTCCAGGTCGGCGGGCGTGTCGACGTCCCTCGCCTCACCGGGCAAAGCGGACACCTCGACGGGGTCGAGCCGCAGAAGAGTCTTGCGCAGCGGCAGGTTCCGCGGATCTTCGGGTAGGGCCCGGCGCAGGTCGGCGGTGTTCCAGCAGCCGATCAGCCACTGCACCCTGTCGTCCTTGAGCACGGCGTTGCGGCCGGCCGCGCGCAGCCTCGCGATGGTGTCGCGGGTGAGGCCGGGCTGGTCGACGGCGAGCACCACGACCCAGTCCTCGGTGATCTTCGCCAGTCCGGCGGCCAGTCCGGCGAGCGGCCCTCCGCCTGGCGGGTCCTCGCGTGCCCAGACGACGCCCGGCAGGTCCTTCTCCGGTCCCACGACGACCTTCTGCGCCGCGTCGTCCACAACGGACAGCACGTGGTCGAGCAGCGTCGCGTCCCGATAGGACAGCGCCGCCTTGTCGACGCCGCCGAGCCGCTCGCCCTTGCCACCGGTGAGGATGATCACCGCGTAGGTCATGCCCGGCCTCCGATGTGCGTGGCGATGCCCTCCAGGAACAGGTGCAGGCCGAAGTCGAAGTCGGCGGCGACGTCGTCGGCGTCGAAGAGCTCGTCCATGTCGAAGACACCGGCCGCGACGATCTTCGCGAGCGCGGGCATCCGGCGCGGGTCGACGATCTCGCGCAGGCGCTGCCCGTACTCGCGGCTGAACTGGGCCGGGTTGTCCTCGTACCCCTTCGTGAGCGCGACGCTCAGCCACGCCTCGCCGTGCACGAACGTCATCAGGCCCATCACCACGCCGACCTTCTCCCCGGCTTCCAGCGGCGTGCCCTCGAGCGCACCGAGCGCGCTGTCGAACCAGGCGAGGCTCTTGGGACCGGTCGGCGGGCCGCTCATCGGGATCTGCAGGAACCACGGACGCCTGCGGATGCCTTCGAGCATCGCTTTGGCCCAGGACCCGAGCTTGTCGCGCCACTCGCCGTCCGGCAGCGCGGGCGGTTCGTCGAACGCGGCGTCGGCCATCAACGTGAGCAGCTCGTCTTTGCTCTTGACGTGCCGATAGAGGGCCATCGTGGCGTTGCCCATCTCCTGCGCGACGCGTGCCATCGACACGGCGGCAAGCCCTTCGGCGTCCGCGACCGCGATGGCGGCCCGCGTGATGTCGGCGGCGTCGATGGTCGGCTTGCGCCCCCTCTTCATGCCCACTAGTCAAACAGATGCGTATGCCATACGCTAATTCAGGTTTTGCGTATGAGATACGCATAAAAGGGGGTTCGATGATCGTCGAGACAGAGGGTCTGACGAAGAGATATGGCTCCACGACGGTGCTCAACGGCCTGGACCTGAAGGTCGCGGAAGGGTCCGTACTCGCTCTGCTCGGGCCGAACGGCGCGGGCAAGACGACCACGATCCGCATCCTGAGCACGCTGACCAGGCCCGATGGCGGCACGGCGCAGGTGTGCGGGTTCGACGTGGTGCGCGAGGCCGCCGCCGTGCGCGGCGCGATCAGCCTGACCGGGCAGTACGCGGCGGTGGACGAGGAGCAGACCGGGCGCGAGAACCTCGTCATGATCGCCCGCCTGCGCGGTTTCGCGAGGCCGGCGGCTCGCGCACGGGCTCTCGAACTGCTGGAGCGGTTCGGCCTGGCCGACGCGGCGAACCGGCGGGTGCGCACCTACTCCGGTGGCATGCGCCGGCGCCTGGACCTGGCGATGAGCCTGGTGGCACCGCCGCGACTGTTGTTCCTGGACGAGCCGACCACCGGCCTGGACCCGGTCAGCCGCACGACGATGTGGGACGCGATCGGGGACCTGGTGCGCGACGGCGTGACGATCTTCCTCACCACCCAGTACCTGGAGGAGGCCGACCGCCTCGCCGACCGGATCGTGGTGCTGAACAACGGGGGCGTCGTCGCGGACGGCACCGCGGACG
This sequence comes from Lentzea sp. NPDC051208, assembly GCF_040682435.1. Lineage (NCBI taxonomy): Bacteria > Bacillati > Actinomycetota > Actinomycetes > Pseudonocardiales > Pseudonocardiaceae > Lentzea > Lentzea sp. NPDC051208. Next base: position 68,557 of record NZ_JBFBAW010000017.1, read on the forward strand.
CGTTGAAGAACTCGGTCGGCGGCACCCGCCTGGACCTGACCTTCTCCTGCGCCGAGGACGCGCTGCGAGCACGGTCCGTGATCGGCGGGGTGGCCGACGGCGTGACGCTGAGCGTGCCGTCCGACGGCAGCGCGGTGCACCTGCACCGCGTGCTCGACGACCTGCTGACCGCCCAGGTCGGCGTGCTGCGAGCGTCCACGCACCGCCCGACCCTGGACGACGTCTTCACGTCACTGACGGCGGTGGCCGCATGACCGCCTCGCTGACGATGATCGGCCGCAGCATCCGGCTGAGCCGCCGCAACCTCGACCTCGTGATCATGTCGATCGTGCTGCCCGTACTGATGATGGCGCTGTTCGTGTACGTGTTCGGCGGCGCGATCGGCTCCGTTCAGTCCTACGTGGACTACGTGGTGCCCGGCATCCTCGTGCTGTGCACCGGTTACGGCGCCACGTCCACGGCGATGTCCGTGGCCGACGACATGAAGAAGGGCGTGGTGGACCGGTTCCGGTCGATGCCGATCAGCGGGTTCTCCGTGCTGACCGGCCACGTCGTCGCCTCGGTCGCCCGCAACGCCCTCGCGACGTCCGCCGTGGTGCTGGTCGCGCTGCTGATGGGCTTCCGGCCGGCCGCCTCGGTCGCCGGATGGGTGCTGGCGATGGGCGTGCTGCTGCTCTACGTGCTGGCGCTGTCGTGGCTAGCGGCGGGTTTCGGTGTGGTCGCGCGAACCGTCGAGTCGGCCAGCCTGCTCGGGTTCTTCATGCTGTTCATCCCATATCTGAGCAGCGCTTTCGTGCCGGTGGAGACGATGCCGTCCTGGCTGCGCGCCGTCAGCGAGCACCAGCCGATCACGCCGGTCATCGAGACCGTCCGGACGTTGCTGAACGATCAGCCGGTGACCTCGTGGTGGCTCGCGCTGGCGTGGTCCGGCGGGCTGCTGGCCGTGGCGTTCGGCTGGGCCACCTGGTTGTTCGGCCGGATCAACCGCCGCTGAGGTGCGCGGCGTCGAGGCGGGTCAGCTCGTCCGGGCTGAGGGTCAGCTCGCCCGCCTCGACGTTCTGCCGCAGGTGCGCGGGATCGCCCGTGCCGGGGATGACCAGCACGTGCGGCCCGCGCGCCAGCGTCCACGCCAGCCGGATCTGCGCGGGTGTGGCACCGCGGGCGTGCGCGATCTCCGTGACGACGTCGTCCTCGGCCGACGTCCCGGCCTCCTGGTTGGCGCCGGCGAGCGCGAAGAACGGCACGTACGCGATGCCCCGCTCCCCGCACACGCCGACGAAGTCGTCCTGCTCGGGGTGGTGCCCGAGTCCGTAGGAGTTCTGCACGCACACCACCGTGGCGATCTTCTGCGCCTGGTCGAGGTGGTGCGGTTTCACGTTGGACAGGCCGAGGTGCCGGACCAGCCCGTCGCGCTGCAGGTCCGCGAGCCGCTCGAAGTGCGTGCTGAGGTCGTCCAGGCCGCTGATCCGCAGGTTGACCACGTCGAGGTGGTCGCGGCCGAGCTGCCGCAGGTTCTCCTCGACCTGCCCTTTGAGCTGCTCCGGCGTCGCGAGCGGCAGCCACTCCCCCTGCGGCGTGCGACCGGGCCCGATCTTGGTGACGATCACCAGGTCCTCCGGGTACGGCGAGAGCGCGCTGTTGATCAGTTCGTTCGCCGACCGCGTGGCGGAGAAGTAGAAGGCGGCCGTGTCGATGTGGTTGACCCCGAGCTCGACGGCCTTCCGGAGCACCTCGATCGCCTGCCCGCGGTCGCGCGGCTCGGCCCGGCGGTCGAACGCCGTCCCCCGCTGCGGCAGTCGCATCGCACCGAACCCGACCCGGTTCACGGTGAGGTCACCCAGTCGCCACGTCATTCCTTCCACTGTGCCAGCCTTGGCGGCGTGGGACTGTTCACGCTTTCCGATGCCCAGGCCGAACTCGCACGGCTGCTGCCCGTGCTCGACGAGATCGTGCGCCTGCGTGCCGACGCCGCCGAGCTGGCCGTCGGGGGTTCCTCGCTGGGCGGTCTGCCGGAGTTCAAGGCCGCGCAGGCCCGGCTGGACGAGCTGATGGAGACCGTGCAGCAGACCGGGGCGGAGCTGAAGAGCCTCGCGCCGTTGCTCGTGGACTTCCCGTCGGAGAGGGATGGTGTGCCGGTGCTGCTGTGCTGGCTGGAGGGTGACCGCGAGCTGGCGTGGTACCACCGCACGGATCTGGGCTTCGCGGGCCGCCGCCGGCTCTAGCCGGGCGCGAGTCGCCGAGCTCGGCGGCCATGGCCTCGCAGTGCCACACCACACCCGGCGCCTCGACCCCGCGGAGGGTCTCCCGGTGCCAGCCGCCGTCCTCACGCCAGGCGGCCCTGACCAGCACGTCGACCCGGTCACCGTTCGTGCGCGCCTGCGGGGTCGCCTGCCAGCACGCGCAAGTCCACGTCGTGATCTTCGCACGGTGACCGGATCCGTCCGCTCCTCGCCCGGGTCGTGCCTGTCCCGCTGCTCCGCGGCCCGCGAGGCTTGGGTCATGAAGCGAGCATTGATCGTCATCGACGTGCAGGAGTCGTTCCGCCGGCGCGCCAACTGGGCCGAGGTGTCCAACCCCGACGTCGTCGGCAAGGTGAACCAGCTGGTCGACCTGACCCGCGACGCCGGTGACCTCGTCGTGTGGGTGCTGCACTCCGAGCCCGGAACCGGCGACGTGTTCGACCCCGCGCTCGGGCACGTGCGGCTGATCGACGGCCTGAAGCCGCTCGACGACGAGCCGGTTCTCACCAAGACCGCGCACAACGCGTTCACCACGACGAACCTGCAGCAGACGCTGACGACGCGGGGCGTGCGGGAGTTGCTGATCAGCGGCATCCGGACCGAGCAGTGCTGCGAGACCACGACGCGGGTCGGGTCGGACCTCGGGTTCGACATGACGTTCGTGACGGACGCGACGGCGACCATGCCGTTGCCGCACTGGCGCACCGGGAAGGTGCTCGGGGTCGAGGAGATCATCGAGCGCACCGAGTACGTCCTGGCCGGCAGGTTCGCGCGGATCTCGGATGTCGCTACGCTGACCGGATCGTGACCAGAGTCGTCTTCCTGCTCGTACCTGGAGTGCACCTGCTCGACCTCGCGGGGCCGGCGCAGGTGTTCTCCAGCGCTGCCGATCTCGTGAACGGCTACGCGTTGTCCTACGTGGGCGACACGGACACCGTGCTCAGTCATCAGGGCGTGCCGCTCGGAGCGTCGCGTGAGTTGCCCTCTCTCGGGGTGGACGACCTCGTGTTCGTGCCGGGGTGGCGGTCGCCGAAGATCGTGGGAACCGGTCACCTGAGCGAACGCGCGTTGGCGTGGTTGCGCGCACACCACGACGGCGGTGGCACGGTGGCGAGTGTGTGTGCCGGTGCGGATGCGTTGGGACGCGCCGGTTTGCTCGACGGACGGCGTTGCACCACGCATCACGAACTGCAGGAAGAGCTCGCACGGCGCTACCCCGCCGCACAGGTCGTGCGTGACGTCTTGTTCGTGGAGGACAACAGGGTCGTGACGTCTGCGGGCATCGCGAGCGGTATCGACCTCGCGTTGCATCTCGTCGCCGTACGTCATGGGCCCTCCGTGGCCGCCGCGATCGCACGGACGATGGTCATCTACGCGCGCAGGAACGGCGACGACCAGCAGGCCAGTGTGCTGATGCGGCACCGATCGCACATCAACGAGACGGTGCACCGCATCCAGGACGTCATCGAGTCACGGCTCGCCGAGCGTCTTTCTCTCTCGGAACTCGCCATCCACGCCGGGTGCAGCGAACGGACCGTGACACGGTTGTTCGGCCGGGCGACGGGCATGACGCCGTTGAAGTACCAACAGGCGTTGCGTGTCGAACGAGCCGAACACCTCATCGGTCAAGGGGCCACGGTGGAGACGGCGGCGCGCAACGTCGGTTTCGAAGACGCCCGGATGCTGCGCCGATTGCGCTCCCGCTGAGCCGCACGCGTGCGGCCGGCGTCGACGTCGTGCGGGTGCAGCACAGCAACGCCGAGCACGTCCGACGGCTGGCAGTTCGTGCCCGAGCTGAAGCTCGCCGAGGGCGAACCGGTCGTGCACAAGACCTACGCCGGACAAGGTCATCGCGCACACCAACCTCTACTGGGAAAACCACACCGTGCCCGGCCGCAGCGCGGGCGTCGTGAAGACCGAGGACGCGTTCAAGCCCGCGTGATCAGGTGCCTGCTCGGCAGGTAATCGATCTTCCAGTCCTCGTAGACGCCGCAAAGCCCGCACTTCAGGCACCGCAACCCGACGGTCAGCCAGCGCACCTCGCCGTCCGGAAGGCACGACGGCCCGAGGGCGGCGGCGAACTCCTCGCCACCGCACGTGCACTCGCACTCCTCCGCGTCGTCGGGGTCCCAGTGCTCGTCGGAGTCGCCGATGAACTCCGCGAGTCCGCAGCCGAGGCAGGTCCGGCGCATCGCCTGGTCCTCGGTCATCTGCACCGTGAACGACGTGCCGCCACATCCGCCGCACACGGACTCGACGACGTGCGTGACCTCGTACCCGTCTTCCTGGTACTCGCGGATCGCCTCGTCGAGCGGCATCCCGCCACCCGGTTGATCCCGTCGCTGCGCAGCACGCGTTCCGCCTGAGCGCCCTTCGCGAGCGCCACCATCGCGCGTCCCAGGAGTTCCGTGGTCGTGACGTACTTCGGAGCCACCTTGCGCAACACCGGGTACAGCCACGAGGACCACGAGTAGAGGTACCGGTAGATCCGGGTGCGCGAGGTGATCCCGTGCAGTGGCTGGATGAAGCCCGGGCGCAGCACGAACACCGGCCGGTCCAGCGCCAGCAGCTCGTTCTCCGTGCGCCCCTTCACCCGCGCCCACATCGTCTTGCTGCCGGCGTCAGCGCCCTCACCGGACACGTACACGAAGGTGCCGCCAACGACCCGTGCGGCCTCCAGCGCGTAGTCATGCGTCACGGGCGTGTACTCGGCCTCGGTCAGACCGGCGGACGTCACGCCCATGCAGTAGAAGCACGCGTCGGCACCGGCCAGCTCCGACGCCACCGGGGACAGGTCGCCGAAGTCGCCGTGCACGACGTGCCGCAGCTTGGGATCGCTCGCGCTCGACGGCGACCGTCCCACGGTCACCACGGAGGTCACCGCGGGGTCGAGCAGGCACTCGCGCAACGCGCCCTGACCCACCAGGCCGGACGCACCGAACACCACGATCTTCACGGCACCAAACTAGTCTCCAGCGCCGCGGTGACGCGCTCACCGTCCCCGGTCGCCAGCAGGTCCAGCAACGCACCCCGCAGCAACGCGAGCTCACGCGTGCGCTGGGCCAGTCCGGCAGCCGTGTCGCGCACGTCCTCGGCCTGAGAGGTCTTGAGCACCTCCAGCCAGTCCTCCACGGTCGCACGCGCGAAGCCCGCCCACGGTCCGTCAGGCTCCACGAGAGAGCGTGCGTACGCCTCCAGCCACAACGTCAGCAGCGGCCGGTGTGCCGGGGCGGCCAGCCACTCCCACAACCTCCGCACCACTCCCGGCCCCGTGCCGATGTCGGCGAGCAGCGCCAGTTCGTCGGCGCGTGCTCGTGCCAGCAACGCCTTGACCAGGCCTTCCTTGCTGCCGAAGAGGTAGAGCAGCACGCGCGTGCTCGATCCGATCGCCGCCGCCAGCGGCCGCAGCGACACGTCGGCGAGGCCGTGGGTGAGCACGTACCGGTAGGCGGCTTCGAGCAGTTCGGTCTCGCGGGCGGACGGCATGGCGCTATTCTCGCATTACTGAAACACTCGTGTCAGTGGAGGCGACCATGCTGATCCGCCCGCTCGGCCACCCCGGCGACCTCGGCTGGGTGGTGCAGGCGCACGGCGAGCTCTACGCGTCCGAACTCGCCTGGGACACCTCGTTCGAGGCGTTGGTCGCCAAGATCGTCGGTGACTACGCGGCGGACCACGACCCCGCGAGAGAGGGTGCGTGGATCGCCGAACTCGACGGCCAACGCGTCGGATGCGTGTTCTGCGTTCGTGAGGACGACACGACGGCGAAGTTACGCGTGCTGCTCGTGCACCCGGACGCGCGTGGCCACGGCGCGGGCAACAAGCTCGTCAGCACGTGCGTCGAGTTCGCCCAGAACGCTGGCTACGAACGCATGGTGCTGTGGACGGTCGACGGCCTCGCGTCAGCACGGAAGATCTACGAGGCGCACGGCTTCACGCTTGAAGAGGAGACCCAGCAGCACAGCTTCGGCCATGACGTGACCGGCCAGCTCTGGGCACGCGACCTCTGATCCAGCGTGGACGGTGACCCGCTCACGAGCGGGCCACCGGTCGCACAGCTACGAACAGGCCCAGGTGGACGGTCCCCAGAAGTTGTCCTCGGCGCGCCACTGGCGGTAGCCCGCCAGCAGGCCGGTGTCCGTCACGCCCACGACGTGCAGGTTCTGGCTGGAGCCGACGTCACCCACGAACGTGCTGCCCTGCCACGCGCCGTACCTGTTGCCGGAGCTGAAGTACCCGCTGGCGAGCATGCCGTCGCGGTTGATGCCGATCGGGCTGCTCGGGTTCATCACGTAGTCGCGCACCACCGCGCCCTCGGGAGTCCACTCCCGCAGCTTGTTGAACGCGCGGTCGACGCGGCCGATCACCCTGCCGCTCTGGAACTTCTCGATCTGCACGGCGGGATGACCCGCGATCTGCACCTGGGTGCCGTCGGCCGACCGGATCACCCCGTTGCGGAACGCGATGCGGCCCTCCTCGTCGATCGCGACAGCGTTCGCGGTCTGGATCAGCTCGTACGTGCCGGGATCCGCGGCCTTCCACACGATCGTCGTGTTCCCGCCGTCGAGGTACCCGAGGACGTCACCGGCCTCGTTGACGTCCCGGACGTAGGCCTTGCGCCCCTCGGGCACCGGCAGGTACTGCTTGGCACCGTCGCGGTGGACGAAGGAACCGACGTCGTCGATGGCGACGACATGCCCGCTGCCGTTCACACCGGCCACCCTCCAGGCACTTTCCGTGCCCGGGAGCTCGATCAGCTGCCGGTCGTGCCAGAGCAGCAGCACGCCTTCCTCGACCTGCCCGGCGAAGTACCGGCCGTCCGGGCTCGCGGCGCTCAGCGTTCCGCTGGGCGCGGTCTCCGGGAGCGGCAGATCGGTCGGTCTCCACACGCAGCCGGCCTGTGCCTGAGCAGGCACTGCAGCAGCCAGGACGGTGATGACGGCAGCGCACAACGCAGCCACGCGCATGATGAATCCCCCAGGTCGAAATGATGTCGCTGTTGCGGAGCGACATCATCTACGACGAGGTCACAACATGCGAGTGACATACGGCATGATGCCGCCGTACCGCACGGGCGAGATCCGCACCACGGCACCGGAATGCGGCGCTTCCACCATCATCCCGCCGCCCAGGTACAACGCCACGTGCGTGCCGCCGCCCGGTCCCCAGAAGATCATGTCGCCGGGGGCCATCTGCGACAGCGGCACCTTGCGGCCGGAGTTGTACTGGTAGCCGCTGTAGTGCGGCAGGTACACGCCGACGCCCGCGAAGGCGTACATCATCAGGCCGGAGCAGTCGAAGCCGATCTTGCGGAAGTCGCCGTAGGAGTCGGCGACACCGCCGTCGCGCACGCCGTACGTCGGGCCGTTGTAGTTGCCGCCGCCCCACGCGTAGATGACACCGCGCTGGGCCAGCGCCCGGTTGATCACGGTCTGCACGCGGTTGCCGGACGGCGCGGGCGCCGCCGCGATCGGGCGGGGTGACTGGGGCTTGGGCGCGGCCTGAACAGCGGCCGCGGCGGCGGCACGGCGAGCGTTCTCCTCGTCCTCGCGCCTCTTCGCCTCGGTCCACTGGTCGTACTGCTGGCGCTGCGCTTCCAGTCCGTTGACCGCACCTCGCGCGGCAGCCAGCTCACGTTCGACGGCGTCCTTGTTCGCCTGCAGTTCCTCGGTCGCCGCGGCCTGCGCCGCGTGCGCGTCCACGGCCACCTGCTGGGCCTGCTCGGCGACCTTCTTCGCCTCGTCCGCGGCGGCCTGCTTCGTCTCGGCCTTGTCGAGCGCGGCACGGGCGGCCGAGTCGAGGTTCGCGGCGGTGCCCTGGTCACGCGTGACCTGCTCGAGCCGGTTCAGGCTGGACGCCGACACCGCCTCCAGCATCTGGGCGCGGGCCAGCAGGTCCTCGGGCGACTTGGCGCCGATGAACGCGGAGAACGACCCGACGGTCGTGCCCTGCGCATAGGAGGCCGCGGCGAACTCGTCCAGTTCGAGGCGACTCTTCTCCACGGCCGCGGAGGCCGCGTCGGCCTCGACACGGGCGGCAGCGGCCTCACGACGGGCGGCCTCGGCCTCGGAGATCGCCGTCTCCAGGTCGACGCGCGCCTTGTTGGCGAGCTCGCGCTTGTACGAGACGTCGTCGAGCAGCTCCTGCAGGCGTGACTCGGCCTGCGTGAGCCGCCCGGTCAGCTCGCCCACGCGCGCCGCCTTCGCGTCCGCTTCCGCCCGCGTCGCCGAGATCTCCGCGTCGCTCGGGTTCGGCGGCGGGGGCGGCGCGGCGGCGGCGGTCCCCGTGAGGACGGCCGTCATCAACACCGCGACCACGGCGGAGAGTCGTGTCAACACCGGACATCACCTCCTACCGCATTAGACCAATCAGACGCATCCGGCGCATCAGGAACTAACGCACCGTCAACCACTCGTGTCACAGTGGAACACGGGTGGTGGTCCTTTTGGGACGATCGGAGGTCTGGCGTGTCGCCGGATGGACTAGTTGACGCCTCGGTCCCGCCCGGCCCAGTACGGCTCGCGGAGCTTGAACTTCTGGATCTTGCCGGTCGCCGTGCGCGGGATGGAGTCGCGGAACTCGATCGACGTCGGCGCCTTGTACCCGGCGAGCCGCTCCTTGCAGTGCTTGATCAGCTCGGCCTCGGTGGCCTCGCCGGAGAGCACGACCAGCGCCTTGATCGTTTCACCCCACTTCTCGTGGGGCACGCCGATGACCGCGACCTCGGCGACGGCCGGGTGCGAGAACAGGCAGTCCTCGACCTCGATGGACGAGACGTTCTCGCCGCCGGTGATGATCACGTCCTTCTTGCGGTCCGAGATGGTCAGGTAGCCGTCCTCGTCGAAGAAGCCGCCGTCGCCGGTGTGGAACCAGCCGTCCTCGATCGCGTCCGCGGTGGACTCCGGGTTCTCCCAGTAGCCCTCCATGACGACGTTCGAGCGCGCCATCACCTCGCCGTTCTCCGAGATCCGCAGCCGCGCCCCCAGCGCCGGCGCGCCCGCCCGCGACTGCTTCTTGGCCTTCTCCTCGCCCTCCGGCCCTGGCTGAGCACGGTTGAAGGTGAGCAGCGGCGCCGTCTCGGTCAGGCCGTAGATCTGCAGGAACTCCCAGCCGAGTTCCTCGGTCACGCGCTGGATCGTGCGCGAGGGCGGTGGCGCACCGGCGCACACGATCCGCACGGTGTCACGGCCGGGGATCTCGCCGTCCCACGTGGCAGCGGCGTCCAGCACGGCGTTCCACACGGCCGGTGCGCCGCACATGAGCGTGACGCCGTGGTCGCGCACACGGCGCAGGATTTCGGCGCCGTCGACCTTGCGCAGCACCACTTGTGGCACACCGAGGCCTGCGAGCCCGAACGGCATTCCCCAGCCGTTGCAGTGGAACATCGGCAGCACGTGCATGTACACGTCGCCCTCCCACGCACGGGTGTGCATGGCGAACGTGACCGCGTTGAGCCAGATGTTGCGATGCGTCAGCTGCACACCCTTGGGGCGCGCGGTCGTGCCGGACGTGTAGTTGATGGTCGCCGTCGCATCCTCCGAGGGCGCGCTCCACGGCCGTGGCTCCACATCGAACCGGAGCAACGACTCCGACTCCTCGCCGAGTGTGAACCGGTGACGCGCCACGACGTCGTCCAGTTCCAGCTCCGGGTCGACGAACAACGCCGAGGCGCCGCTGTGCTCGACGATGTACTTCACCTCGTCGGGACGAAGGCGGAAGTTCACCGGCACGCAGATCCGCCCGCTGCCGGGCAGCGCGTGCAGCAGTTCGAGCATCCGGGCGGAGTTGTGGCTGACGACGGCGACCCGTTCGCCCTCGCCGACGCCCAGTGCGTCGAACCCGGCCTGCCACGCGCGCACGCGGGTCGCCATCTCCGCGTACGTCGTCGTCGCGACCGGCTTCGCGGGCTGGTCCGGTTCGTCGATGGTCGCCGTCGTCGCCGCGAACGCGAACGACGCCCGGTCCAGGAAGTCGGTGGTGATCAGCGGTACGCGCATGAACCCGACCCTACGACCAGGTGCTCGGATCTCCCCAGGACGAGAATCGGCCTCCCCCGGATGGAGGAACGGAACTCAGGTCCGGCAGCACGTCCCCGACGGGTTCGTGCAGCACAACGGCCGCCACCGCGTCGTACGGCGTCGGTTCGGCGTTGCAGATGATGACCTGTGCACCGGCCTTCGCCGCCAGCGGCACGAGGCCCGCGGCGGGCTGCACCGACAGCGATGTTCCCGCCACCAGCAGCACGTCGCAGTCCAGGGCGGCGAGGCGGGCGCGGCGCAGCACCTCGCCGTCGAGCTCCTGCCCGAACGAGATGGTGGCGGACTTGAGGATTCCCCGGCATCGCGGGCAGTCCGGTTCCTGCTCGCCCTCGGCCACGCGCTTCAACGCGTCCCGCATCGGGCCCGTGGCACCACATCCCAGGCACACGGTGGCGTGCAACGTGCCGTGCAGCTCCAGCACGCGATGGGGATCGGAGCCCGCCTTCTGGTGCAGGCCGTCGATGTTCTGCGTGACCACGGTGCGCAACCGGCCGGACCGTTCCAGTTCCACCAGCGCCTTGTGCGCGGCGTTCGGCCGGGCCGTCCACACCGGACTGTCGAGCTTCGCCCGCCAGGCGAGCCTGCGCAGCTCGGCGTCGGCGAGGTAGGCCTGCAGCGACGAACCGCGTCCGGCGTCGGCGTCGCGGGTCCACAGTCCGGCTGGTCCGCGGAAGTCCGGGATGCCCGAATCAGTGGAGACGCCCGCCCCCGTCAGCACCGTGATCCGGTGCGCCGACGCGACCAGAGCGCGTGCCTCTGCGCACGCCTGGGAAGGCATCGGTACACACTATCCGCGTGCGCAGCGCTGTGGGAGCCGCGATCGCGGCAGTGGGCTTGGTCACCACCATCGTCGGGACTTTCCTGCCGTGGCTGAAATCCGGATCGACCACGAGAGACAGTTACGAAGTGCTTTCGCTGCGTGATCTCGCCGGGTTGGACGGGGTGGCGGGCACCGTCGTCACGTCGGTCTGGGTGGGACTGACGCCGCTGGCGATGGTCACGATCGCGCTGTACGTGGTCCGATTTCCACGGTTTGCCGGATGCGTCGGCATCCTCTTTGGCACGATCGGGGGAACCGTGGCCCTGGTTGCCACAGTCCAAGGGGACAACAAGGGTGGGTTGGTCGGAATCAGCACCTCCGGACCAGTCACGACCCTTGCCGGTGCCGTACTGACGATCGTGGGGGCGATCACGGTGCTCACCTCGACAAGGCGCAGCGCAGTGAGAACCTCAGGAGGGAATCCGTGAGCTACCCAGGTGGTGGCGGCGACCAGTGGCAGCCGCAGAACAACCCGTACGGGCAGCAGCCCCAGCAGGGCGGCTACCAGCAGCCGCAGCAGCCGGGTGGCTACCCGCAGCAGCCAGGCGGCTACGCGCAGCAACCCCAGCAGGGCGGATACCCCCAGACCGGACCGCAGGGCTTCCCGCAGCAGGGCTACCCGCAGACGGGCCCGCAGGGCTTTCCCCAGCAGGGTTTCCCCCAGCAGCCCTACGGCTACGCGCCGATGGGCGGCGAACCGCCGAAGAAGAAGCGCACCGGCCTGGTCGTCACGGCCGTCGTCGCCGTGCTGCTGCTGATCGGCGGCGGTGTGACGTTCTTCGCGCTGCAGAAGGCCTCCCCCGGTTCGGGCCAGGACACCCCCGCCATCGCGGCGAAGAACCTCGTCGAGCAGCTGGGCAGCGGTGACGTCGTCGGCATCATGGCCTCGCTCGCACCGGCCGAGGCCGCGCTGTCGAAGGACTACATGGACTCGATGACGAAGGAGATGAAGCGTCTCGAGATCCTCAAGCCCGAAGCCGACCCGAACAAGCTGAGCGGCGTCGAGTTCAAGAGCGAGAACATCAAGTTCGACGAGGCCAAGGCCGAGAAGATCAACGACCACCTCACCATCAACAAGCTGGTCGAGGGCAAGATCACGATCACCTCGGACGCGTCGAAGATCCCGCTCACCGACAAGCTCGTCGACGCGCTCGGTGACGACCTGAACCTCACCTCGTCGAAGTCCGAGACGTTCGACATCACCGCCGAGGTGCAGAAGCGCGGCACGCCGATCGGCATCGCGTCGATCAAGGTCGACGACAAGTGGTACCCGAGCGCCTTCTACACGATCGCCAACGCGGTCCTGGAGGAGGACAAGAAGAAGTGGCCGGCGCAGGGCATCGCACCGCAGGGCGCGAGCTCGGCCGAGGAGGCCGCGAAGCAGATGGTGAACGCCGCTCTCGACGCCGACCTGACGAAGGTCATCGCGCTGCTGCCGCCCGACGAGGCCGGTGTGCTGCAGGACCTCGGCCCGCTGCTGATCGCCGAGGCCGGCAAGCAGAAGCCGACCGGCGCCAAGCTGAACGCGCTGGAGACCGACGTCAAGGACGTCGCCGGCGGCAAGCAGGTCACGGTCAAGAAGGTGTCGATCACCGCGGAGGGCGAGACGGTGACGATCACCCGCGAGGGTGACTGCTACGCGGCCGACGTGCCCGGCCAGGGCTCGCAGAAGCTGTGCGCGGACGAGATCACGCAGCTGCTGCAGCAGCAGGGCGGCAAGAAGGTCCCCACCGAGGCCGTCGAGATCATCGGCCGGGTGGCCGGGTCGGTCATGAAGACCGGCGTCGGCGTCGTCTCCACCGAGGTCGACGGCAAGTGGTACGTCAGCCCGGTCCGCTCCTACTACGAGCTGGCCCTGTCGCTGTTCCGCGGCTTCGAGCCGAAGGACGTCGACGCGCTGATCGAGCTGCTCAAGAAGTAAGTTCCCGCAGGTCCGCCTCGGCCCTGTCACCCGCAACAGCGGTTTGACAGGGCCGAGGCAGTTCCGGGCCCGAACCTGTGCCCATGGACACTCAGGTTCTGATCATCGGCGCCGGCCCGACCGGCCTCACCCTGGCCCTCGACCTCTCCCGCCGCGGCGTGCCGTTCCGCATCGTCGACGCCGCGCTCGCACCCTTCGCCGGTTCCCGGGGCAAAGGCCTCCAGCCGCGCAGCATGGAGGTCTTCCACGACCTGGGCGTGATCGAGCCCGTGCTGGCGTCCGGCCGGTTCGACATCACGATGCGCGCCTACCGGGGCCGCGAGGTGCTGCGCGAGTGGGACGTGCACGAGGGCCGTAACCCCACGGTCGAACGCCCGTACGCCCGCACGATGCTCATCCCGCAGTTCCGGGTCGAGCAGATCCTGCGGGAGGCGCTCCCCCAGCCCGTCGAGTACGGGATGCCGCTGACGTCGTTCACCCAGGACGACGCGGGTGTGACGGCGATCATCGGCTCGGAGACCGTGCGAGCGAAGTACCTCGTCGGTTGCGACGGCGGCAAGTCGTTCGTGCGCAAGGAACTCGGCGTCTCGTTCGTCGGAGAGACCCACGAGGACCTGCGGATGTTCATCGGCGACGTCCGGGTCTCCGGTCTCGACCGCGACCACTGGCACAGCTGGGGCAGCCGGGCCGACAAGTGGCTGGCCCTGTGCCCGCTGCCCGGCACGGACCTCTTCCAGTTCCAGGCGACCGGCGACGGTGGCGACGAACCGTCTTTGGCCCTCTACCAGCAGATCGTCCGCGAGTGCACCGGCCTGGACGACGTGATCCTGCACGACTCGACGTGGATGTCGTTGCACCGCACCAACATCCGCATGGTCGACAGGTTCCGCACCGGCAGGGTGTTCCTCGCCGGCGACGCCGCGCACGTGCACTCGCCCGCCGGTGCGCAGGGCATGAACACCGGCATCCAGGACGCCTACAACCTGGGCTGGAAACTCGGGATGGAGACGCTGCTCGACACCTACGAGTCCGAGCGCAAGCCCGTCGCCGAGTGGCTGCTCGGCATGACCACCGCGATCATGACGTCCGGCGACCCGTTCGAGCGTCGCGGGGACGAGACGCTGCAGCTCTCGCTGTCGTACCGGACCGAGGACGGGCCCGGGCTGCGCGCGGGTGACCGCGTGCCCGACGGGATCACCGGGCAGGGCCGGATCTTCGACCTGCTGCGCGGCCCCGACTTCGTGACGCTCGACTTCCCCGACGGCCCGGTGCTGGTCCGCCCGGACGGTTACGTCGCCGCGATCGGCCGGTCAGCGATCGACGCGTACTTCGGCGCGAACCCGGTCACGCAGCTGCACCACCGCCGGGTCGCTGCTCGGTCCGCCGCGTAGCCGTGCGGCCTCGTCCAGGGCGTTCCCCGCGCCGGCGGGATCGCCCTGGGCGAGCAGCCAGTCCGCGTACCACTCCAGCACCATGGCGCGGGCCGGGCCGTCCGCGCTCCTGTTGACGGTGTCGAGCGCCCGGCCGTGGTGCTCGCCCGCCTCGGCGAGCTGACCGAGACGGGTCAGCGCCAGTCCCAGTCCGGCGTGGACGGTGGCGCGGAACTGGTTCGCGGGCGAGTCCTCCGTTGCGGCGAGCGCCTGCCGGTACAACGCGACGGCCTGCTCGAAGTCGCCGCGGAAGTACGCCATCTCACCGTAGGCCTGCGTGATCCGTGCCCGGTCCAGGTCGAACGGGGACGGCGGTACCAGTTCCAGATCCTCACGGGCGCCGGCCAGGTCGCCGAGCCTGATCTTGACGCGCGCCGCCTGCATGAGCACGGACATCGGCACCAGCACCGACTCCGGTTCGCCCAGCTCGGCAGCCACCTGCCGCGCCTCGGAGACCGCCTGCAGGCCCTCGGCGAACGCACCCCGGTTGATCAGCACCATGACCAGGCAGGACAGCCCGAACACCACGGCCCACCGGTCACCCACCGCCCGGAACCCGCGCAGCGCCTCCCGGTACGCGGCCTCCGCCCGCGGCGCGGAACCCTCGCTGAACTCACCGGCCACCAGCCCGCGCACGAGCGCCGCGAACGCGCGCATCCACGCGTCCGGCGACCGTTCCAGCCGACCGGCCAGCACCTCGAGCCGTTCCGCCAGTGCGGTCTGCCCCCAGATCTGACCACTCGTCAGCATCAACGCGCACAGCGCCGTCGGGAGGTCCTCCTGCCACAACCGCTCCGCCGCGACGACGGCGGCCGGCGTGCCGAGCGAGGCCAGCACGCCGGAGAGCGGGTCGTCCGGTGTGAGCGAGGCCCAGCGGCGGATCTCCTCGAACCGCTTGGTCATCACCAGCCAATGCCACGTGCGCGCGGCCATCATGCGCCGCGCGACGGCCAGGTCGTGCCGGACCGCCCACGCCTGCGCCGCGTCGAGGTTGGACCGCTCCACGTCGAAGACCTTCAACGCGTCCAGTTGGTCCGGGCCTCGCAGCAACGGTTCGTTCCGCTCGGCCAGCTCCACGTAGTAGGCGGCGTGCCTCTCAGGATCGGTTTGGCCCTGCTCCAACGCGTACTCGCGCACGGTCTCCAGCAGTCGGTAACGCTCGCCCACGCGCACGACCAGCGACTTCTCCACGAGCGCGGCCAGCAGGTCCTCGGTGTCCCAGAGGTCCTGATCTTGTCGGACCCCCTGAGTACGTTGTGACGCAGGGGTTCCCAGCAAGGGGGTACCCCTGCGCGAGCCTGCCCCGCACACGAAGTGCACCGCCTCGGCCGTCGCCCCGCCGGCGAACACGGCCAGCCGCGCCAGCAACGCGCGCTCGGCCTCGTCCAGCAGCTCCCAGCTCCAGTCGATCACCGCCCGCAGCGTCCGGTGCCGCACCGGCCCGGTCCGCGCGCCGCGGTCGAGCAACCGCAGCCGGCTGTCCACACGCGACTCCAGCTGTGCCGCCGACAACGACCGGGCCCGTGCCGCCGCCAGCTCCAGCGCGAGCGGAATCCCCTCGAGCGCAGCACAAACCCGCCGCACGACCTCGGCGTCCAACGCTGTCCCGACCCGCGCCGAGAACAACCGCACGGCGTGATCGAGGTCGAGCGGCGCCACAGGGCACACGACCTCACCCGGAATGCCCAGCGGCTCGCGCGACGTCGCCAGCACGCGCGCGTCCGGCGCCTCGGCCAGCAGCCGGACGCACAGCGCCGCGGCCGCGTCCACGACGTGCTCGCAGTTGTCGAGCACCACCAGCGACGACCCGAGCCGCGAGAACACCGGTGCCGCCAGCGGGTTCGGGCCCAGGGCAGCGTCCAGCGCCGCCAGCGGTTCGGCCGCCGAGTCCAGCTCGACGAACCACGCCTGTGGCTCCGACGCGGCATGCGTCAGCGCGAGGCGTGTCTTGCCCACGCCACCGAAACCGGTCAGCGTCACCAACCGGTTGTCGCGCAACAACGAGGCCAGCGCGGCCATGTCCGCGCCACGCCCGACGAACGATCCGACCGGTGCCGGCAGGTTCCCGCGCGCAACGCGCTCGCGCAGCACCGTCAGATGGGCGGCCGCCAGCGCCCCACCGGGATCCACGCCCAGCTCGTCGGCCAGAGCCGTGCGCACGCGCGCGAACACCGCCAGCGCGTCCGACCGCCGTCCGGCGGCGTTCAGCGCCAGCATCAACCGGGCCTGCACGTCCTCGCGCAGCGGATGCGCGGCCGCCAGCGCCTCCAGGCCCGCGAGGTCGTCGCGCAGCAACGCCAGCCGCACGGCCTCGTCGACCGCGAAGGGCGCCTCCTCGAACGCCGCGCCACGCCACAACGCCGCGTCACGCGTGCGTGCGAAGACCTCGACGTCGGTCTCCGCCTCCAGCCTGTATCCCGTCGCGTGCGACGAGATCGCGGCGGCACCGAGCACCCGCCGCAGCCGCGACACGAGCGACTGCAACGCCGCGGCACCGTCGACCGGCGGCTCCTCCGGCCACAGGTCGGCGATCAGCCGGTCCGGCGCGACGACGGTGCCAGGTTCCATCGCCAGCCGGATCAGCAGCCACCGCAGCCGTTTGCCGCGCACCTCGACCGGTGCGCCGTCCTCGGCCACGACCCGCAACGGCCCGAGCACGTCGACCCGCATCAGGCCCGCCGCACCCCGGCCACCACCGCGGCCACCACGAGCGCGACGCCGACCACCGCCGTCCCCAGCAGGGACAGCGACACCCTGTTGTGGCCCAGCGCGTCCAGCACCCACCCGAGCGGTGTGACCCGCCCCAGCGGATACGTCAGCACCACCACCGAGAACACCGCCAGCACGGTGCGCCCGATGGAGTCGAACACGGGACGGGCGAACAGCAGGCCCACCCCGACGCCGAGCAACGCACATCCAGTATGCGCGGCGAGTCCGACAAAAAACTCGCCCGCCGTGTACGGGTGGGGGTTCGTCACCACCGGCCACACCGCCGCCAGCACCGCCATGACCATCGCGAACAGCACCGCGACCAACGCCGCCGCCGTCAGCACCCGCGGCCAGCCACCCGCGCTCACCACGGTGATCTCGCGCCGCACCACGTCCTCGGACGTCGCCACCACGACGGCCATCCACGCCGCGATCGGGTAGAGCAACGCCGACGAACCCGAATACGCCTCCAGCGGCTGCCCGGCATCGCTGGAGAACAACATCCCCATCACGCCGAGGAACACCAGCAGCGGCGCCAAATACCGTTGCCCGCGAAGGACGTCGACCGCGAGGTACCGAACGAGAGCGATCACCGCACGCTCCGCACCGAGCACCCGAGCCGCAGCGCCTCCGCCAGCACCTGATCACTTTGCTCCGGCGCCACGACCACCCGCACCGACGACCCGCGCGCCTGCACCGACCGCACGCCTTCCAGCACCTCCAGCGCATCGGGCGCGGCGACCCGGCTGAGCTCGATCGTCACGTGCCCGCCGGCGAGGTCCACGCGCGTCGCCGACGCGAGGTGTCCCTCGTGGTCGGACACCAGCGCCGTCCGTCCCTCCAGCAACGACACCAGTTCGGCGGACGCCGCGGGGTCGAGCCCGGTCCACGGCTCGTCGAGCACCAGCAGGTCGGAAGCCGCCAAGGCCTGCGCCAGCGCGACCTTCTGCGTGTTGCCCTTGGACAGCTCGGACATCGGCGCCGTCATCGAACCGATGAATCCCAGCCGTTCCAGCACGTCGCCGGCCTCGGCGCCGCGGACGCGCCCCATGTGCGCGAGGTAGGACGAAGCCGACATCTTGACGTCCGAGGGGAACCGCTCGGGCACGTAACCGACCGAGGCGGGCCGCTCGACACGTCCGGACGTCGGCCTCAGCACGCCTGCGGCGATCTTGAGCAACGTCGACTTGCCGGTGCCGTTCGCGCCGCTGAGCACGGTCAGGCCGGAGACCTCCAGCGTGAGGTCGCGCAGCACCCAGGGCCCGCGCCCGTACCGCTTCGAAACCTGATCCAGGAGCACCACGCCAAGATAACCACCCATGACATCGCTTCCGCTCGCTTCGGCGTGCATCTGGCTCGGCATGGTGCTGGCGATCTCGATCGAGGCGCCGCTGAAGTTCCGCGCGCCCGGCATCACGCTGCCGCTGGGACTCGGCATCGGCCGGCTCGTGTTCCGCGCCCTGAACGCCTCGGAGATCGTGCTCGCGGCGGCCACGGCGATCACGTTCGCGCTCGTCCCGCGCCCGGTGGCCGCGACGGTGCTGCTGGTCGCGCTGGCCGTGACGCTGGCGGTCCAGGTGACGCTGCTGCGACCCCGGCTCGAAGCCAGGGCCGCGCTCATCATCGCGGGCGAGGCACCGCCGAAGTCCCGCACGCACCTCGTCTACATCGCGCTGGAAGGCGTGAAGGTGCTGGTGCTGGTCGCGTTCGCGATCATCCTGCTGTGACCGGATCCGGGGACACGACGGGCTCGCCGCGTCCGGGAGGTTCGCCGGACGGTCTCCCGGCGAGTACCGCACCGGGATCGTGACTTAGGGCAACCTGGCTTGAACCGGCTTACAGGACAAGCGTACTGTTTGGGGTCGAGGGGCAGGGGCCGACCCGGTGAGGAAGACTCTCCCCCATCCCGAACTGACCACCGCGCCGTCACCAGTTATGGAGTTGCACGTGACTGCACCAGCTAGCAAGGACAGCTTCGGCGCCCGCGGCACGCTCAACGTCGGCGACGCCTCGTACGAGGTGTTCCGGCTGAGCGCCGTGGAGGGCGCCGAGCGTCTGCCGTTCAGCCTGAAGATCCTGCTGGAGAACCTGCTGCGGACCGAGGACGGCGCGAACATCACCGCCGACCACGTGCGCGCTCTCGCCAACTGGGACCCGGCCGCCGAGCCGAACACCGAGATCCAGTTCACGCCGGCCCGCGTCGTGATGCAGGACTTCACCGGTGTGCCCTGCGTCGTCGACCTCGCCACCATGCGCGAGGCCGTCACCCAGCTCGGCGGCGACGCCGAGAAGGTCAACCCGCTCGCGCCCGCCGAGCTCGTGATCGACCACTCGGTCATCGCCGACATCTTCGGCCGCCCGGACGCGTTCGAGCAGAACGTCGACCTGGAGTACGAGCGCAACCGCGAGCGCTACCAGTTCCTGCGCTGGGGCCAGACCGCGTTCGACGAGTTCAAGGTCGTCCCGCCCGGCACCGGCATCGTGCACCAGGTCAACATCGAGCACCTGGCCCGCGTCGTCATGGTCCGCAACGGCCAGGCGTACCCGGACACGCTGGTCGGCACCGACTCGCACACCACGATGGTCAACGGCATCGGCGTGCTGGGCTGGGGCGTCGGCGGCATCGAGGCCGAGGCCGCGATGCTCGGCCAGCCGGTCTCCATGCTGATCCCGCGCGTCGTGGGCTTCAAGCTCTCCGGTGAGCTGCCCCCCGGCGCCACCGCGACCGACCTCGTGCTCACGATCACCGAGATGCTGCGCAAGCAGGGCGTCGTCGGCAAGTTCGTCGAGTTCTACGGCGAGGGCGTCAGCGCCGTGCCGCTGGCGAACCGCGCCACGATCGGCAACATGTCGCCGGAGTTCGGCTCCACGGTCGGCATCTTCCCGATCGACAGCGAGACCATCGACTACCTGCGCCTGACCGGCCGCACCGAGGAGCAGATCGCGCTCGTCGAGGCCTACGCCAAGGAGCAGGGCCTCTGGCACGACGCGTCCCGCGAGCCGGTGTTCTCCGAGACGCTGGAGCTGGACCTGGCGACGGTCGTGCCGTCCATCGCCGGCCCGAAGCGCCCGCAGGACCGCATCGAGCTGACCAACGCCAAGGAGGCGTTCCGCCAGGCCCTGGGCGCCTACGTCGCGCACACCGATTCCCCGGAGCTCTCCGGCGTGGACGAGGCCGTCGACGAGACGTTCCCGGCCAGCGACCCGGTCGCCGTCCACGAGGGCGAGAACGGCTCCGCCGCGCCGAAGGTGTTCCAGTCCGCCGCCGAGGGCGCCACCGGTCGCGTGTCGAAGCCGGTCAAGGTCACCCTCGACGGCAACGAGTTCGAGCTGGACCACGGCGCCGTCGCGATCGCCGCGATCACGTCGTGCACCAACACCTCGAACCCGTCCGTGATGCTCGGTGCCGCACTTCTCGCGAAGAAGGCCGTCGAGCGCGGTCTCGAGCGCAAGCCGTGGGTCAAGACGACCCTGGCGCCCGGCTCGAAGGTCGTCATGGACTACTACGAGCGCGCCGGCCTCATGCCGTACCTGGAGAAGCTCGGCTTCCACCTGGTCGGCTACGGCTGCACCACCTGCATCGGCAACTCCGGCCCGCTGCAGGACGAGATCTCGGCGGGCGTGCAGGAAGGCGACCTCGCGGTCGTCTCGGTGCTGTCCGGCAACCGCAACTTCGAAGGCCGGATCAACCCGGACATCAAGATGAACTACCTCGCGTCGCCGCCGCTGGTCGTGGCGTACGCGCTGGCCGGTTCGATGGACAAGGACATCACCACCGAGCCCCTCGCGTACGACCCCGAGGGCAAGCCGGTGTACCTGTCGGAGATCTGGCCGACCCCGGCCGAGATCGCCGAGGTCATCTCGACCTCGATCTCCGCGGAGGGCTTCACCAAGGGCTACAAGAACGTGTTCTCCGGTGACGAGCGCTGGCAGTCGCTGCCCACGCCGACCGGCAACACGTTCGAGTGGGACTCCGAGTCCACCTACGTGCGCAAGCCCCCGTACTTCGAGGGCATGGAGATGGAGCCGAAGCCGGTCACCGACATCTCGGGTGCCCGCGTGCTGGCGCTGCTGGGCGACTCGGTCACCACGGACCACATCTCCCCCGCCGGTTCGATCAAGGCCGACTCGCCCGCGGGCAAGTACCTGACCGAGCACGGCGTGGAGCGCAAGGACTTCAACTCCTACGGCTCCCGCCGCGGCAACCACGAGGTGATGATCCGCGGCACGTTCGCGAACATCCGCCTGCGCAACCTGCTGCTCGACGACGTCCAGGGCGGCTTCACCCGCGACTTCCTGGCCGAGGGCGCGCCGCAGACCACCATCTACGACGCGTCCGTGTCGTACGCGGAGGCCGGTGTTCCGCTGGTCGTGCTGGCGGGCAAGGAGTACGGCTCCGGTTCGTCGCGCGACTGGGCGGCCAAGGGCACCTCGCTGCTCGGCGTCCGCGCCGTCATCGCCGAGTCCTACGAGCGCATCCACCGCTCGAACCTCATCGGCATGGGCGTGCTGCCGCTGCAGTTCCCGGCGGGCGACAACGCGTCGTCGCTGGGCCTCGACGGCACCGAGACGTTCGACTTCACCGGCGTCACGGAGCTGAACAACGGCACCACGCCGTCGACGGTGCACGTCGTCGCCACCAAGGCGGACGGCTCGAAGGTCGAGTTCGACGCGGTCGTCCGCATCGACACGCCCGGTGAGGCCGACTACTACCGCAACGGCGGCATCATGCAGTACGTGCTGCGCAAGATGGTCCGCAGCTAGTCCTCGTAGTACCGAAAGGGCCGCTCACCAGTCGGTGGGCGGCCCTTTCGCCGTCAATGCAGTCGTAACGACGAGCGTGCACCCCGCGATGCCAAGTCACCCTGATCCCCGCGGGAGACCCCTCATGAGCTTGACCGTGCTCGGCGACCTCAACTGGTTGGCCGTCGTCGTCGCCACGATCGCGTACTTCGCGCTCGGCCTGGTCTGGTACGCGGACTACGCCTTCGGCAGGGCCTGGCAACGGGCGTCCGGGCAGGACCTCAGCCCGCCGGAGAACCAGAGCGCGGCCGTACACGCCATCCCGCTGCTCACGTGCTTCGTGATCACCCTCGCCACCGCGATGATCGGCAACGCCTCCCGCACCGACAACATCATGGAAGGCGTCCTGCTGGGACTCGTCGTCGGTCTCTGCATCGCGCTGCCGGTCCGGTTCGTGACCGGTGCCTATGACATGACGAAGCCCGCCCCGGTCACCTTCGCGGCCATCGGAGCGGGCTATCACGTCGTCGGACTCACGCTCGCGGGCGCGATCCTCGGTCAGTGGATCTAGTTCCGCGCTGCCTTGTGCAGCTCGCGCAACGCGCGCACGGACGAAACGGCGTACTCGCGGTCCACGGCCTGCACGGCCATCACCGAGATGTACTCGTCGTCCGGCAGCTCCAGCCGGGCCCACGCGGCGCCGTCCGGGAAGCTGACCGACAGCACGTCGTTCCAGTCGAAGTGGTGCGACGTCACGACGTTGCGCACGTCGACACCCGACGCATCGGCGGTGACGCGCGGACGGGTCAGCAGCAGCACACCGCCCGCGAGCAGGAAGCCCAGCAAAATCATGGCGACCTGGTCGGAGGTCCGGAAGATCACGCCGGTCGGCGTGTTGCCCAGCAGCAGCCCCACCACCGTGAACACCACGACCAGACCGACCGCGCACGCCCACGCGACGCGGCGGATCTTCTTGGGGCGCAGGACGAGCACTTCCGCCGTCATCATTCGAAGCCCCGCTCGGTCCAGGGCTGACGCAGGCCGCGCAGCACCAGCGCCGTGTCGATCGCGGCGACGGTCGCCTCGTACCCCTTGTCCTCCACCGAGTCCGGCAGGCCGGCGCGGGCCAGGGCCTGCTCCTCGGTGTTGGTCGTCAGCACGCCGTTGCCGACGGGCGTGGACTCGTCGAGCGCGACGCGCGTGAGCCCGTCCGTCACCGAGTCGCACACGTACTCGAAGTGCGGGGTGCCGCCGCGGATGACCACGCCCAGCGCGACCACCGCGTCGTGGTGGCGCGCCAGTTCCTGCACCACGACGGGAAGCTCGATCGCCCCCGCCACGCGCACGACCGTGGTGTCGACGCAGCCCGCGTCCTCAGCGGCCTTCAGGGCACGCTCGACGAGCTGGTCGGTGATCTTGGTGTGCCAGCGCGTCGCCGCGATCGCGACGCTCAGGCCCTTGCCGTCGAGCCTCGTCTGCTCTGGACGGCCCTCGCCGCTCATTCCTGGTCCTCCGTAGCGGAAACAACGGTCTCGTACTGCTCGAGCTGATGCAGTTCGTGACCCATCCGGTCGCGCTTGGTGCGCAGGTACCGCAGGTTCTCCGGGTTCGGGGAGACCGGCAGCGGCACCCTGTCGAGCACCCGGAGACCGTATCCGGCCTCCAGTCCGACGCGCTTGGCCGGGTTGTTCGTCAGCAGCCGCATGGACTTGATGCCGAGCTCCACGAGGATCTGCGCGCCGGTGCCGTAGTCGCGTGCGTCGGCGGGCAGGCCCTGCACCAGGTTCGCGTCCACGGTGTCGGCGCCCTCGTCCTGCAGCTGGTACGCCTGCAGCTTGTGCATCAGGCCGATGCCGCGGCCCTCGTGGCCGCGCATGTACAGCACGACGCCACGGCCTTGTGCCGCGACGGCTTCCATCGCCGCGTCGAGCTGCGGGCCGCAGTCGCAGCGCAACGAGCCCAGCACGTCGCCGGTGAGGCACTCGGAGTGCACGCGCACGAGCACGTCCTCGCCGTCGCCGATCTCGCCGTACACCAGGGCGACGTGCTCGATGCCGTCGAGCAGGCTGTCGTAGCCGTACGCCGTGAAGACGCCGTGCGCGGTCGGGATGCGGGCCTCGGCGGCGCGCACGACCTGGGTCTCGACCCGGCGGCGGTACGCGATGAGGTCGGCGATCGTGATGATCGCGAGGTCGTGGTCCGCGGCGAAGACCTCCAGCTCGTCGCGGCGGGCCATGTCGCCCTCGTCCTTCTGCGACACGATCTCGCAGAGCACGCCCGCGGGCGACAACCCGGCCATCCGCGCCAGGTCGACGGCGGCCTCGGTGTGCCCGGGACGGCGCAGCACGCCACCGGCCTTGGCCCGCAACGGCACGACGTGACCCGGGCGGTTGAAGTCGCTCGCCTTCGCCGTCGGGTCGGCGAGCAGGCGGATCGTGCGGGCGCGGTCCGCGGCCGAGATGCCGGTGCTGACGCCCTCGCGCGCGTCGACCGTGACGGTGTAGGCGGTGCCGCGCACGTCCTGGTTCGTGTGGAACATCGGCGGCAGGTCGAGGCGGTCGCAGTCGTCCTCGGTCAGCGGCACGCAGATGTAGCCGGAGGTGTAGCGGACCATGAAGGCGAGCAGTTCCGGCGTCGCCTTCTCGGCGGCGAAGATCAGGTCGCCCTCGTTCTCGCGGTCCTCGTCGTCCACGACGACCACGGGACGACCGGCGGCGATGTCGGAGATCGCACGCTCGATGTCAGCGAAGTCGGTGCTCACTGGGCCTCCTCGCCCGCGATGGCCCGCAGGTGCGGGATCGCCAGTCGTTCGACGTACTTAGCCAGCACGTCGACCTCCAGGTTCACCAGGTCGCCCGGGATGCGTCGCCCGAGCGTGGTGAGTTCGAGGGTCGTCGGGATCAGGCTCACGGTGAACTCGTCCTCGGAGACGGTCACGACCGTCAGCGAGACCCCGTCGACCGTGATGGAGCCCTTCTCGACGACATAACGGGCGAGGCTCGGCGGGAGTCCGATGTGGACGATCTCCCAGTGCTCGGCCTTCTCCCGCGCGAGAATCGTGCCCGTGCCGTCCACGTGGCCCTGCACGATGTGGCCGCCGAGGCGCTGGCCGACCGCGGCCGCGCGCTCCAGGTTGACCCGGTCGCCCGCGGCGACCTTGGCGAGGCTGCTGCGCGTGAGGGTCTCGCGCATCACGTCCGCGGTGAAGCTGTCGTTCTCCACTTCCACGACGGTGAGGCAGACGCCGCTCACCGCGATGGAGTCGCCGTGCTTCGCGTCGCTGGTCACGATCGGTCCGGTGATGCGGATCCGTGCCGCGTCGGGCAGGTCCTCAATCGCCTCGACGTGGCCGAGTTCCTCGACGATCCCGGTGAACACCGCTCCTCCTAAGTTCGCGGAACCGCGCTGATCCGCAAGTCCGGTCCGCTCATGGTGACGTCTTCCACGGTCAGCCTCACAGCGTCCGTGATGGTTGACACGCCCGCGTCCAGCACCGCCGCGGGACCGTTCCCGAGCAGCGCGGGCGCGATGTAGGCGAGGACTCGGTCGACCCTGCCGGCGCGCCAGAACGCACCGGCGAGCGTCGGGCCGCCCTCCAGCAGCACGTCGACCACGCCGCGCTCGGCGAGCGCGGCCAGGACGGCGTCCGGCTCGTGCGTGCGCAGGTGCAGTGCGGTGTCCTGGAGCTTCGCTCCCTCCGGCAGGTCGCTCGTGCCCACCACCACCGGCAACGGCTGGCGGGGCAACGGCATTCCGTCGGCGTCCCTGGCCGTCAGCGCGGGGTCGTCCAGCCTCACCGTGTTCATGCCGACGACGATCGCGTCGAGCTTGGCGCGCATCGCGTGGACCTCCTTGCGGGAGGTCTCCGAGCTGATCCAGCGGCTGGTGCCGTCCCCGGCCGCGATCCGGCCGTCGAGCGAGGCCGCGTACTTCCACGTGACGTGCGGACGGCCCGTGCGCGCGTAGTGCAGCCACGCCCTGAGGGGGCCTCGGCTGACTTCCTGCTCCAGCAGACCGCTCTCGACGGCGACGCCGGCTTTTCTGAGGACCTCGACCCCGCCCGCGGCCTTCGGGTTCGGGTCACTGGTGGCGTGGACGACGTGCTTGATGCCGGCTTCGATCAGCGTCTCGGCACACGGCGGCGTACGGCCGTAGTGCGAACACGGTTCGAGGGTGACAACTGCGGTGCCGCCGCGGGCCTTCACGCCCGCCTCCCTGAGCGCCATCACCTCGGCGTGCGGCCCGCCGACCGGCTGCGTGCCACCGAACCCGACGGCGTTGCCGCTCTCGTCGAGGATGACGCACCCGACCGGTGGGTTGGGGCTCGTGGTGCCCCGCACCCGCTCGCTCTCCGCGATGGCGATCCTCATCGCGTCCTCGGGGGTCACCTCGCACCGGCTGCCTGGGCGCGCAGGGCCTCGACGGCCTTGCCGGGGTCCGCGGCGTCGTACACGGCGGACCCGGCGACGAAGCAGTCCACGCCGGCCTGCGCGGCCTGTTCGATCGTGTCGGCGTTGATGCCGCCGTCGATCTCCACCAGCAGCGTGAGGTGCCCGGTGTCGACGAGGTGACGGGCCTGGCGGACCTTGTCCAGCACGTCGGCCATGAAGCTCTGGCCGCCGAAACCGGGTTCGACCGACATGACGAGCAGCGTGTCGTAGTGCTTCAGCACCTCGACGTACGGCTCCAGCGGGGTGCCGGGCTTGATGCTCAGACCGGCCCTGCTGCCCGCGGCCTTCAGGTTCTTCGCCAGCGCGATCGGGTCGTTCGCGGCCTCGACGTGCACGGTCACGTTGTACGCGCCCGCTTCCGCGTAGCCGATGGCCCAGCGATCCGGGTCCTCGATCATCAGGTGGCAGTCGATCGGGATGTCGGTGACCTGGAGCAGCGACTTCACCACGGGCAGGCCGAGCGTCAGGTTCGGCACGAAGTGGTTGTCCATGACGTCGACGTGGATCCAGTCCGACGTGGGCACCGCGGCGAGCTCGTCGGCGAGGCGCGCGAAGTCGGCGGACAGGATGCTGGGGGCGATCATCGGCGTGTGGACCACGAGGGTGAAGTCTAGGTGTCCAGCAGGTCGAGCAGCCTGCGGGGAGCCACGTCTGAGACCACTACGACACCCGCATTGGTGAGTGTCGTGACGTGCGTCTCCCACATGGGGTGGCGGCGCTTGTCCGCGTTGGCCTGGGGCATGACGACGACCTTGCAGTTCTCGACGCCGATGGCCTCGTTCAAGGCGGTCAGCGCCTGGTTGTCGCCGATGCCCAGGGCCAGCTTGGCCACGGAGTTCGCGCTGGCAGGGGCGAAGACGAACGCGTCCGGCGTCGGGTAGGGCTTGGGCTGGCTCGGCATCCTCGGCTCCCAGCGCATCGGGAGGTCCGTCAGCGCCTGCAGCTTGTCCAGTTCGCCGGCCTCCTCGAACCACGGGACGACGGCCGGCGTGAACGTGATGGCCAACCGCCACCCCAGTTGCGCGGCCGGCTCGGCGAGTTCCGTGCGGAACCACGACTCGACACCGCCGCATCCGGAAGCGACCAATCCGAGCAATCCACGCGTAGTCACCGCTGCGATGTTAGGCGGTCTTTTTTGCCGGACGCCGCCGATAACGTCCCCTGCGGCGGGTGATCACCCGCACACTGAGGGGAGCAAGATGCGCAAGTGGAACCGGTGGCTCAGCGCCACCGCGATGACGGCCGCCTTGATAGCGGCCACAGCCATTCCCGCGACCGCAGAACCGCCGCAGCGCACCGTGCCGCTGGCGCTCAAGTCCTTCTCGGACATCGTGGTCGACCCGACGCTCGGCCACGTGTTCGTGAGCAGCAAGACCGACAACGCCGTCGCCGTCACGGACCTGTCGGGCAACGCGGTCACCAAGCTGTCGAACCTGCCCGGCGCCACGGGTCTGGCGCTGAGCCCGGACGGCGACACGGTCTTCGTCGCCCTGTCCCAGTACGGCGCGATCGCCGCGCTGGACACGCTCACGCTGACCGAGCGGGCTCGCTACCCGGTCGGTGAGGTGTGCCCGGCCGACCTCGCGATCACCAACAACCGCCTGTACTTCACCTACGGCTGCAACACGTGGGGCGGCGGCATCGGCCGTGTCTCGTTCAACGGGGCGGACGCCCGCACGGGCCTCGTGACCGGGCACTACAGCCCGCAGCAGCTCGCGACGTCCCCCGCCAGGCCCGGTCTGCTGGCGGCGGGCCAGCCGAGCCTCTCGCCCTCGGACCTCGTCGTCCTGCGCGAGGAGGGCGACGGGCTCGCCGTCCAGGCGTCCCGTGAGGCGGGCAGCAACCTGGCCGACGTCGAGTTCTCCCAGGACGGCAGCCAGGTGCACGTGGCGAGTGGGGCGCCGTACCAGATCCAGTCGTACACGACCGACACCCTCGCGGTGCGCGGCACCTACAACACCGGCCCCTACCCGGTGGCGGTGGCGGTGAGCGCCGACTCCGGTGCTCTCGCCGCGGGGGTCAACAGCGACACGTCCGTGCGCCTCTACCCGGCGGGCTCGCTCGACGAGTCCCGTTCGTACGAGGCGCCGTACCTGTACCAGGCGAGCCTGGCGTGGGGTCCCGGCGGCCGCTGGGTCTACGCGGTGGGCAACCGGTTCGGCCAGCCGGCGCAGCTGCACGTGCTCAAGGCCTGACCCGAGTGGCCGGGCGAGTTCCTGCTCGCCCGGCCCGTTGGTCGAGGGCATCACCCGAACCGGTGAACCCCGAAGCCGTTGCACCCCTGTGCGAGCCGACGGGGCCGAACCTGTCAGACCCCGTCGCTAGCGTCCTTCACGAGCGCTCAAACAGGGCGTCGCAGCACCACGCAGAACATCGCGTCGGTGCCGTGCAGATGAGGCCACAGCTGAACGTGCGGTCCTTCCCCGAGGTCCGGAACTCCGGGGAAGAACTCCCGCGTGTCCAGCACCTCGGCCCCGGTCCGCTGCGCGACGTCCGTCAACACTCCTACGGTCTCGGAGAGATGAGGTGAGCACACGACATAAGCCACCACGCCGCCAGGGCGCACCAGCCGCAGCGCCTCGGTCAGCAGCTCGCGTTGCAGCTTCGTGAGCGTGCCGACGTCGGCGGGCTGGCGCCTCCACCGCGCCTCCGGGCGCCTGCGCAGCGCACCGAGACCGGTGCAGGGCGCATCGACCAGCACGCGGTCGAACGCTCCTTCGACGAAGCCGGTCTCGAGGCCGTCGGCCACCTCCACGGTGACCGGCAGGCCTGTGGTGAGCTTGCGCACGAGCTCGGCGCGGTGGGGTGCCTTCTCGACGGCGATCAGCTCGCCGCCCTCGATGCCGACCAGCGCGGCGAGCAGGGCGGCCTTGCCGCCGGGGCCCGCGCAAAGATCGAGCCAGCGGTCGTCCGTACCTTCGATCGGCGCGCGCGTCAGAGCGAGTGCGCAGAGCTGGCTGCCCTCGTCCTGGACGTGGGCGAGGCGCTCCCGGACGGGCTCGAGATCGCCTGGGTCGCCCGCCCCGGCCTCCAGGTGCACACCGTAGGGCGAGTACGGCGCCACGTCACCACCAGTGATGGCGGCGAGCTCGTCGGCGCTCACCTCGCCCGGGCGGGCCACCAGATGCACGGCCGGCCGTGCGTCATCGGCCTCCAGGGCACGCTTGAGCGGCTCCTCGCGGCTGCCGAGGGCCTCCGCGAAGGCCTGCGCGATCCAGCGCGGGTGGGCGTGGGTGAAGGCCAGGTGGCCGATCGGGTCGGTTTCCGGGTCGGGGGCGAGCTCGTCGACCCACGCCGCCTCGTCCTGCGCCGCGATCCGGCGCAGGACGGCGTTGACGAAGCCCGCGATCCCGGAGCCCCGCTCGGCCCGGACGAGGTCGACGGTCGAGGCGACCGCCGCGTGTGACGGAATGCGGGTGCGCAGCAGCTGATACGCACCGAGCCGCAACGCGTCGAGCGCCGAACCGTCCACTTCGGACAGCGGCCGGTCGGAGCACGACTCGATGACGGCGTCGAGCAGGCCCTGCGCTCGCGACGTGCCGTAGGTGAGTTCGGTGGCGAGCGCCGCGTCACGGCCGGTGATGCGGCGTTCGCGCAGCAGCTGCGGCAGCACGAGGTTGGCGTACGCGTCGCGCTGGCGCACCGCGCGCAGCGTCTCCAGCGCGGCGAGGCGTGCCGGGTCCTCCACGGGTGGCCGGGAGGGGCCGGTGCGCCGCTTCGGCGGGTGGGGACTGCTCGGGCGCGACGGCTTGGAAGCTCCTCGCGAATGGCCGGTCATGCGATGCGCTCCCCTGCTTCGATACGCGTGCCGCGGGCCCAATCGTTGGCGCCCATGCGTTTCTTGCCCTGTGCCTGTACCTCGCCCAGCGCCACGGCGGTGGTCGCCGTGCCCACGAGCACGCGCTTGCGTTCGACGAGGATCTCGCCGGCCGGCAACGTCACGTCGTCCACCGGCGTCACGGGTCCGAGCTTGAGCCGCTCGCCCCGGAACTCGGCCCACGCGCCGGGTTCCGGCGTCACGGCACGCGCCAGGCGGTCCACCGCCACGGCGGGCGCGGTGAAGTCGAGGCGTGCGTCCTCGACGGTGATCTTCCCGGCGTAGGTGACGCCGTCGGCGGGCTGGTCCACGGCGCGCAGGGTGCCGTCCTCGATGCCGTCCACAGTGGACAGAAGGAGGTGGGCACCGGACTCGGACAGCCGGGCCAGCAGGTCACCGGAGGTGTCGCGCTCGCGCACCTTCTCGGTCACCACGCCGTACACCGGGCCGGCGTCGAGCTCCTTGACGATGCGGAACGTCGAGGCGCCCGTGATGTCGTCGCCGTTGCGCACGGAGGCCTGCACCGGCGCGGCGCCGCGCCACGCGGGCAGCACGGAGAAGTGGAGGTTGACCCAGCCGAACCTCGGCACGTCGAGCGTGCGCTGCGGGAGCAGGTTGCCGTAGGCGACGACGGGGCAGAGGTCGGGTTCCAGCGCGCGCAGGCGGTCCAGGAACTCGGGTTCTCCCGCCTTGACGGGCGTGAGGACCTCGATGCCGTGCTCGTCGGCGAGCGCGCCCACCGGGGAGCGCTCGAGCCTGCGGCCACGGCCGGAGGGTGCGTCGGGACGGGTGACCACGGCGACGACGTCGTGGCGGGAGGAGTCGATGAGGGCGCGCAGCGAGGGCAGTGCGACCTCGGGCGTACCGGCGAACACGAGTCGCATGGTCAGCTGGACCTGCCGAAGAGTGGGTGCGGGCTCTGCTTCAAGGTGGGGACCGTACCGTCGAACCACTCGGCCTGCCGGATTTCCCGCATGGCCTGCTTGCGGGTGTCGGCGTCGAGGCGGTCGAGGAACAACACCCCGTCGAGGTGGTCGGTCTCGTGCTGGATGCAGCGGGCCAGCGTCTCGGTGCCTTCGACCTCGACGGGCTCACCGTGCATGTTCCAGCCCTTGGCCACGACGTGCAGGTGGCGCTTGCAGTCCCACGACATGCCGGGGATGGACAGACAGCCCTCGGAGCCGTCCTGCATCTCCTCGCCCACGACCTCCCACGTCGGGTTGACGAGATGGCCGGCGAAACCGTCGCAGTGGTACGTGAACACACGCAGCCCAACACCGAGCTGAGGCGCGGCGAGTCCTGCCCCGCCCGCGTTCTGCATCGTGTCCCACAGGTCTTTGACCAGGGTGCGCAGTTCCTTGTCGAAGTCGGTGACCTCGGTGGCCGCGGTGCGCAGCACGGGGTCGCCGAACAGGCGGATGGGTTGGACGGTCACGCAGTGCTCCTCGTGTGGACTGGAGGTCAGTCTACGAGGAGCGCGGTCAGTGCTCGGACGCGCTGCCGAGGAGGATCACGCCCACCAGTGCCACCACGAAGTGGCCGGTGAACCGCAGAGCCGTCAGCAAGGGCCGCAGCAGCGCGTGGAGGTCGAGGTGGGCTGCCGGGGCGCTGGAAACCGTGGTCGTCGTCATGCCGTCAACTGTGCCGTTCACGCAGGTCAGCCCACATCGGCTCGCAGTATCGAGCTCGCGTCAGCCCACGGTAGGAAGATCACGTTCCGCCCTCGGCCGGAAGGTGGATCCGCCCAGGTCATGAGGCTGATGCGACGAGGCGGCACGGTATCGGCTAGGCATGACTCCATGACCTGGACGGCACCCGAAGTCACCCCGGCCGACGAACCACTGCTCGGCGCCGAACGCCCGATGCTCGAAGCGTGGCTCGACCGCCACCGCGCCACCTTCCTGGCCAACTGCGCGGGCCTCTCCGGCGAACAGCTCGCCACGGCGTCCGCGCCGCCGTCGAACCTGACCCTGCTGGGCCTGATCCGCCACCTGACGGACGTAGAGCGCGTCTGGTTCCGCCGCCGCCTGGCCGGCGAGGACGTCAAAGCCCGCTACAGCGTGCCGGACAACCGGGACGGCGCCTTCGAGCACCTGGACCCCGCCCGCGCCGAGGCGGAGTACGCCGACCTCCTCGCCGAGATGGCCGAGTCCCGCGCCGCTGTCGCGAGCCGGGACCTCGACGACACCTTCGTGCACGAGCGCGTGGGCGAGATCTCGGTGCGCTGGCTCTACATCCACCTGATCGAGGAGTACGCGCAGCACAACGGTCACGCCGACCTCCTCCGCGAACGCATCGACGGGCGCACCAACGAGTAGTGATGGTTTCTCCGCTGTGCAAGCGCGTCCGGAACTGCCGGTGCCGTGCTCGCCGCGGTCGTGGCGGCCACGTCCGCTGTCGGCGCACCGGCCGGGGAGGCGACGGGAGAACTGTCTGCTTCCTGCGACATCACGTTGACCACCAACGGAGGTCCTGCCGGGAAACTCGCCGTGCGCGGTGCCTACCGGCTGCTCGGCGGCATTCCGGCCACGTCGCCGAGACCGCGCCGCTGACAACCTGGGGGTGGAGGTGGACTCGCCCGCCACCTACCTCTCCGTGTCCCAGGACGGGGTCGAGGACTGGCCGCAGAAGCCACCCACGACCCTCGGCAGGGGCGTCACGCTGGATCAGCTCGCCGCCGGTGCCACCGGCCCGACGTCCGACGCGCGGCTGTGTCCGGGCGACGACGCGCTGCCCGACCGCTGGCGGTTCGCGAGCCGTGGCGGCGTCTGGTTCACGTTCACCAAGTTCGCGGACCCGCAGACGTACATGGGCGTCCACTGCACCGCGGATCCCGCCCAGGACCTGTTCTGGGTGAGACCGTCGTGGCGTGACCGACCGGCTGGAGTGCGGCGTCGCGCAGTCCAGCCGGTCGGATCGGGTCAGCTCGGGTCAGCCGACCTTCACCACGCGGGCGGCACCTCCGCCGCGCCGGGTCGGCTCGGCGACGGCACGCCAGCGGCCGTCCCCGGCTCGTTCGACGGCCGTGGCGGCGCCGATCTCGGCGTTCTGGCTGAACCTGTGCCCGATGGCCTGCAGCCCCGCGGTGGTCGAGGCGGCGAGGAACGCCGCCTCGGCCGGGGTGGTGGCCGCGTTGCGCTGGGAGGCGCGCGGGGCCGCCACCGCGTCGAGGAGGGACATCTTGCGGTCCAGGCGGGCGGTCAGGATCTGGGTGACCGTGGTGATGATGGTGGAGCCGCCCGGCGAGCCGACGGCGAGCAGGGGCTTGCCGTGGTCGAGGACGATCGTCGGGGCCATGGACGAGCGCGGGCGCTTGCCGGGGCCGGGGAGGTTCGGGTGCGGGACGCCCGGGGTCGGGGCGACGAACTCGAAGTCGGTGAGCTCGTTGTTGAGCAGGAAGCCGCGGTTCGGCACGACGATGCCGCTGCCGCCCTCCGCCTCGATCGTCAGGGTGTAGGCGACGACGTTGCCCCAGCGGTCGGCCGTCGTGAGGTGCGTGGTGCGTTCGGCGTCCTCGCGCTGTGCCACGAGACCGGCGGTGGCCTCGCAGGCCTTGGGGTTGCGCGGGTCGGCGGCGGGCTGCGGGGCGGGCAGCACCGCGTCTGGCTTGATCAGGCACGCACGGCTGTCCGCGAACCTCTGCGAGAGCAGGCCCTCGGTCGGCACGCGGGAGAAGGCCGGGTCGCCGACCCAGCGCAGGCGGTCGGCGAAGGAGAGCTTGGTCGACTCGATGAAGCGGTGCAGGTACTCGACGTCGGAGACCTTCGAGAGGTCGGTCGACTCGAGGATGTTGAGCGCCTCGCCGACGGTGGTGCCGCCGGACGACGGTGCGGCCATGCCGTAGACGTCGAGGCCCCGGTAGCGCGTGTGCGTCGGGTCGCGGCGCTCGACCTGGTAGCGGGCCAGGTCGGAGAGCCGCATGTCGCCGGCGCGGACGTTGCGGGTCGAGCCCGGCACGACCGGCGGCTTCCGCACGGCCTGCACGAGGTCGCGGCCGACCGCGCCGCCGTACAGCGAGGCGAGTTCGGTGCGCGCGAGTTCGCGGTAGGTGTCGGCGAGCTGCGGGTTGCGGAACGTGCTGCCCACCGCGGGCGGCTGGCCGCCGGGCAGGTAGAGGTCGCGGGTCGAGGTGAAGTCGGCGAAGCGGGCGGCGTTGTTCGTGATCTGCGAGTTGAACGTCTGGTCGACGGTGAAACCACGCCGTGCCAGCGCCTCCGCCGGCGCCATGGCCTCGCGCAGGTTCAGGGTGCCCCACTTGCGCAGCGCCTGCTGCCACGTCTTGGGCGTGCCGGGGACGCCGACGGACTTGCCGCTGGTCATCGCCTCGGCGAACGGCAGGGGCTTGCCGTCCTCCACGAAGAGCTGCTCGGTGGCGGACCGCGGCGCGGTCTCACGGCCGTCCAAAGTGGACACTCGACCGGTGCGGGCGTCGTAGTGGACGAAGAACCCGCCGCCACCGATGCCCGCGCTGAACGGGTCGGTCACGCCGAGCGCGGCGGCGGTGGCGACGGCGGCGTCGACGGCGTTGCCACCGCGGCGGAGCACGTCGATGCCGATCTGGGACGCGTCGGGGTCGACGCTCGAGACAGCGCCTCCCCAGCCCACCTGCTCGGGCACGCGTGGCGATGATTCCGCCGCTCCTGCCGGGGCAGGAGCGACCAGTACGACGGAGAGCGTCAGTGCGGCAACCGTTCGCAACATGCGGAAACTTCTACTCCGTTGCGACCGGATGGCAACCCTCCTTGAGGAAGGCCTAAGGTGCGGGCGTGTCGATCGATCTTGACCAGTTGCGAACCAGTTTCACGAACACCCCGCTCGACGAGGCCGACCGCGAGGAGGCGCTGCACCTCCTGCTGCGCGAACGCCGCGACGGCGACGCCGATCTGCTGCGGCACCTGCTCACCCAGGAGACCGCCGCACACCAGGAGGGCTGGGGCGTGAGCGAGGCGCTGGGACTCGCCGCCCTGCTGCTCGCCGAGTGCGGCCGCGAGGAGGACGTCTGGGCACTGTGGGAGGCCAAGAACGCCTCCTTCGACACCATGGCGGGCCTCGACGGCTTCCTGCTGTTCCCGGCGGGCATCGCGGGCACGACGGCGCACGTGATCGCGGGCGAGGACCACCCCGAACGCGGCGACCTCATGACGTACCTGAGCGAGTACCTCGAGTACGAGAAGCTCACCGACGAGGACATCCGCGAGCACATGGCGGGCCTGCGTTCCCACTACGAGGACTGAACGCGCGTGAGCCCCGGCGGGTAGTCGTCGAGGACGGCGAACAGCTCTTCGTGCTCCCAGTCGGTCCATCGCACCGCGGTGATGACGTCGTTCTCGACGAAGATGTCGAGGTTCTCCTCACCGTCCGGTGGACCGCCGCAGTGCGTGCAGGCGGTCGTGGCGATGACATAGGTCACGACGAGATGATGGCCCTGCTCGCCATACGCGTACCCGTCCCACGTGAGCTTGTCGCCCAGCGAGTACCGGGTCACGCAGTCGACGGTCGCCCATTTGTACTGGAACGTGAAGTCCGACCGCTTGCCGCACGCCGAGCACTCGAAGTCGGACAGCTCGAGCCACGCGTACATCCCCATGCGCGGCCCGGCGGTGCCTCCACCGAGTTCAGCGCTACAGGACCTCCAGCGGGTCGAGCTTGATGCGCACCAGGTCCTGCTCCTTGCGGGCCGTCCGCACGGCCTGCGCCTCGGCCAGCACGGCGGCCAGCTGGCGGCCTTCCGCCCGGGAGACCCGGACCAGCGCGCGTTCCCTGGTCTCGTCGTCGCCCAGCGGCACCGGGCCGAGGATCTCGCCGGTGGGCGGCAGGCGCAGTTCGTCGAGCATGGCGTTCACCGCGTCCGGGGTGCCGTCGACGGTCGCCATCCGGACCGCCGGCGGGAAGCCGAGCTCGGTCCGCGCGGCGAGTTCGGTGGCGGCGTGCCACACCGGGTCCCAGCGGACCAGGGCCTGCACCGGGGTCAGGGACGAGTCGGCGATCACGACCACCCGGCCGTTGCCCGGCCGCACCAGGCCCGCCGCCGTCATCCACCGCCGCAAGGCCTCCTCGGAGGCCCGCAGGTCGGCCCTGCCCAGCAGCGCCCACCCGTCGAGCAGCAGCACCGCTCCGTAGCCGCCCTCGGCCACCGGTTCGGCGCCCGGTGTCGCGACCACCAGGGACGGTGTGCCCGGCACCTTGGTCAGCACCGCGTCGGCACCGCTCGTCCGCACCGGGTGGCCGGGGAACGCCCGCCCGAGCTCCTCCGCCGTGCGCCTGGCGCCGATGACCTGCCCGCGCAGCTTGCGCGACCCGCACGTGGGGCAGCGGAACCCGGCCTCCGTCGCCGCGCACCACCGGCAGTACGCGGGCTTCGGCAGCCCGTTCTCGGTGCCGCCGGGCAACGCCAGCGGACCGGCGCACCGGCGGCACCGCGCGGGACCCCGGCACTGGCCGCAGGCGAGCGACGGGACGTAGCCCCGGCGCGGCACCTGGATCAGCACCGGCGAGTCGGCCAGGGCGAACCTGGCGGCGTCGAACGCGATGGACGGCAGCCGGGCCGTGCGGGCGGCCGGGTCCTTGACGTCCTGCCACTCGTTGTCGCCCACCGAGATCACCCGCGGCGCGACGGACCTCAGCGTCTCGCGCGACGCCACGATCTCGTGCGCCCAGCCCGTCTCGACCAGCAACTGCGCCTCGGCCGTGCGGGCGAACCCGCCGATGAGCAACGCGGCACCCGTCATGTGTGCGCGCTGCACCAGCACGTCGCGCACGTTCGGATACGGCGAGCGCTGCTCGACGTGCAGGTCGTCGCCGTCGTCCCAGACCACGAGCAGCCCGGGGTCCCGCACCGGCGCGAACGCCGTCGCCCGCGTGCCGACCACCACCCGTGCGATGCCGCGGCGCACGGACAGCCAGCGCTTGTAGCGCTCCGACGGCCCGAGATCGGCCGACAGCGTCACCACGCCCTCGATCAACGCGCCGCACGCCTCGGCGACACGGGTCAGATCGCGGTGGTCCGGCACCACGACGACCACACCGCGCCCGGACGACGCGACCGCGGCGGCCGCCTCCGCGAGCCGGGCGGGCCAGTCCTCGGCGGGCAGCGCCTGCCAGACGGCGTGGGCGGGACGGCCCTCGTGCAGGGCCTCCAGGTACTTGGGGCCGCGGGGATAGCGCGACCAGGCGTCGGCGGGAACGGGCGGCCGCTGCGACCGCCCGGGCTGAGCGGTGCCGGCTTCGGCAGGCGGCTGGTCCACCCATGCGGGCAGTCGCGGCAGCGGCGGCGGCTCCCCCGGCGCCGCGGCCTCGGCACGGGCGTGCCGGGGCGGGACGGCCAGGCGCAGCACGTCGATCATGCCGCCCGCGTACCTGTCCGCGATCGCGCGCGCCAGCGCGGCGATCTCGGGCGCGAGCACCGGTTCGGGCGACACGACCTTCTCGATGAAGGCGAGCTTCTTGCCGTACTCCGAGCTCTCCACGCGCTCGAGCAGGTACCCGTCGACCAGCTGGCCCGCGAACCTCACCCTGACCCGGCAGCCGGGCACCGCGGCTTCGTCGAGTTCGGACGGAACCGAGTAGTCGAACGGCCGGTCCAGGTGGGCCAGCGGCACGTCCACCACGATCCGGGCGACCGGCAGCGACTCCGCGGGGACCCGCTCCCCTTTTCTCGCTCCGGTCTTCGCGTTCATACCTCCTGGTGTATCAGACACCCCCGACAGTCACGCGTTGCGCCTCACCAATCCGGTGAAGCCCGCCACGAACAGGGTGGCGAACGCCCACGCCAGGACCTGCAGCAGCCACGTCGACGCCAGCACGAACCCGCCCGCGCCTGAGGCCGCGTCGACCGTGCAGCGCGCCACGTCCACCTTGACCAGCGGTGTTGCCACGTTCAGGGCGTAGCCGACCTGCTCGACCGTCGAGCACCGCACGGCACCGGAGATCAACACCACACCGACCGACACGGCGAGCACCCCGGCGAGCCACACCAGGGCGAGGCCGGGACGGTACCCGTGCCCGACGGTCGCCCCGCGGACGAGGTGCCAGATCCGGCCCCACCGCGAAAGCTGCCCGCGCCGGCGCAGATCCCGTTGCTGGGCAACGCGAATCCGCCGCACGTCACGTTCGTGGCCGGCGGTCTGGTGGGCCGAGGCGAGCTGCGTCCAGGGCTGTGCCGAGTAGCGGAGAGTGCGCTCGGACAACAACGACAGCCATTCGTCCACTGTGGCGTCTCGTGGCAGCCCCTCGTAGGTGAGCCCTTCGAGCTGCACCTGGCCGTCGATCCCGTCGAACGGCATCAGCAGGTCCTTGCCGACGCGCACGTGACGCAGGTCGAGCGCGACGCCGGACGAGCTGAAGCGCCCCTCGCGGAGGACGATCTGCCCGTCCACGCGGGTCCCGCGCAGGCGCACGGCCGCGTGCCTGCCGCCGCCCGCGACCTCACACCCCGCGTCGAGGAAGATCCCGTCGCCGATCTGGAGATCCATCAGGTTCAGCCCCGATTCGAAGCGCCCGCCGCCGAACATCAGTACGCCGGCGACGCGCGACCCGCTCAGCCTCACGGAACCCGCCGCGCGGAACCCCTCGTCCAGGTAGGCGCTGCCACCGATGCGCATGTGCTGCGCGTCGAACGACTCCCCTGCGCTCAGCCGGGCACCGCTGAGCCGCAGGTGGTGGTCGACGGTCAGGCCGCGCGCCTCGACGGACGGCGCTACCAGCCCCCGCAGGTCCAGCAGCGAGAACTGCGCCCGGTTGAGCAGCACCGGCCGCTCCGTCGCGCAGTCCCGCAGCACCAGGGGCTTCTTGGCGACGACGTCGGACAGGTCGAGCTGACCCGTGATCGTCGCGCCGACGATCTTCAGCCCCGAGGGATCCAGCGCCTCGTGCTCGATCATCCGCTTCCGGATCTCGTCCCCCGTGATCTCCACGGGGCAACGTTAGCCGGAGATCGACTCCTGGCCGTTCTCGATGTGACCGCACAAACGCCTGCGGAACTTCGGCTCTTCCTCCACCGTCACCGTCAGGTCGTACCAGCCGGAGTTCATGACGGTCAGCCACGGGATGACGTGCCGATGCCCCGGCCTC
Organism: Lentzea sp. NPDC051208; assembly: GCF_040682435.1. NCBI lineage: Bacteria > Bacillati > Actinomycetota > Actinomycetes > Pseudonocardiales > Pseudonocardiaceae > Lentzea > Lentzea sp. NPDC051208. The sequence goes on from NZ_JBFBAW010000017.1 coordinate 107,796, forward strand.
ACGACGTAACGACGCCGCCCCAGCACGAACGTCAGCCGCGACGTTCCGCCGTTCTCGAACGTCAGCGTCAGCACACGGCTGTATCCGCGCACCGACGACGAGACGCGCGCACGGTCAGTGGAAGACCCGGCGAACTCACGGCGGAAACCGTTGGGCCCCAGCAACACGAGGTCGTGCTCGCCCGCGACCTCCAGCGAAGCCGACGACGCGACGTCGAAGTGCTGAGGCAGCGCGAACTGCCCGGAATACGGGTACAGAGCGAAGTGCACGGACGCCGCCCCGGAGTTCGACATCTCCAGCGAGGACCCGCGCAACGACGCGTCGGGCTGGTACGGCAGAGCGCGCGCACGCCGCCGTCCGGCCTCCTGCTCCGGCATCTTCTGCTCGGAAGGAGGCGCCGGCCGCCACCGCGGCGTCGCGGGCGGTACCGGCGCGGGCTCGCCGACCTCGGGCCACGTCCGTCGCCGGTCGAAGTCGAACGTCGAGGTCAGGTCACCGGAGACGGTCCGGCGCCACGCGGAGATCTCCTCGGACCGCACCCCGGTCCACTTCTCCAGGAACTGCGTCATCGACGTGTGGTCGAACACCTGCGAGTTCACGTAACCGCCCACGGACCACGGCGAGACGACGGTCATCGGCACGCGCGCACCCAGTCCCAGCGGCCGGTCGCCCACGTACTCGTCGGTGACGGACAACGGCGGGCGCGGCGGCGGCACGTGGTCGTAGAAGCCGTCGTTCTCGTCGTAGGTGATGAACAGGACCGTGGACTCCCACACCTCCTGGTTGGACGCCAGCGCGTCCAGCACCTGGTAGGTGATCGACGCGGAGGCGGCGGGCGACGACGCGCCGGGGTGCTCGGAGTCCACAGAGGACGGCACCAGGTACGACACGGCGGGCAACCGGCCCGCGGCGACGTCCGCGCGGAACGTCTCCCCCAGCCCTCCGGGCTTCACCCGGTGCAGTCCCCTGTCGTACAGCGACTTCTCCGCCGCGGAGAGCTTCGAGAGGTCCAGCGACCCGATCAGCGCGGGGTCACCGGTGCCGTACAGCTTGTCCAGCGACTTGAACCCGGCGGGCAGCACCTTGCGCGCGATCTCCTTGAACCGCGCGAAGAACTCCAGGTTGTTGTCCTGGAAGTTGTCCCACTCCTGGTAGACCCGCCACGACGTCCCGGCGGCCTCCAGGCGTTCCGGGTAAGTCTTCCACGTGTACCCCGTGTGCGTGTCCTCGCTGTAGGCGGCGTTGCCGGTCGCACGGCTGCCGGAAGGCTCGAAACCCGTGTACCCGGACACCCAGTAGTTGCGGTTCGGCGAGGTCGAGGACGGCACCGAGCAGTGGTAGGCGTCGCACAGCGTGAAGGTGTCCGCGAGCTCGTAGTGGAACGGGATGTCCTGGCGCGTGTAGAACGCCATCGTCGCCCCGGTCTTCGCGGGCACCCAGTTGTCGTTCCAGCCGCCGCGCAACGCCGAGTGCCCGCCGTTCCAGCTGTGGTCCAGGTCACCGATGTACTGGATGTCCCGCCCCGACGCCGCCTCGCGCACCGGGAACGGCAGTACGCCCGACTGGTTGAACACACCCCTCAGCGCGTTGCGGTCGGAGAACCCGCGCACGCCACGGAGCGTCCCGTAGTAGTGGTCGAACGACCGGTTCTCCTGCATCAGCAGAACGACGTGCTTGATCGCGCGCAACCCTCCCGCACGGGGCTCACGGGCCAATGCGGCGTACACCGACGGTGGCAGCAGCGTGCCAGCACCAGCAGCAGCGACGGCAGCCATGAACCCACGACGAGAGAGCGACATGAACCGAGTTTGTAGTCGCGGTACATGGCGCGGAACCAACTCTCGTATGAACAAAGGCCCCGGATGACCAGGGCCTTGTTCACAGATCACACCAGGCAGCGGTGATGGCGCGCTCCCGTTAGCGTTCGGGCAACGCCCGGTCGCGACCCTCTCCTCAGGCAAGAAACCGAAGAGGGGAAACGACCATGAGACTGCGCATCGCCGCCGCCGCGCTCGCCATCGGACTATGCACCGCCGGTGTCGCCCAGGCGGACGAGGTCCCGCCGGAGTTCCAGAACAGGCCCACCCGGGCGACCTGCTACAACGCCGTGCCCACGATCGTCGGCGCGGGCTTCATCACCGGTGGCCCCGGACCGGACGTCATCCTCGGCAGCAACGGCCCGGACACCATCGTCGGCCTGGAGGGCAACGACATCATCCTCGGTCTGGGTTCCGACGACGAGATCTTCGGCGGCGAGGGCAACGACCTCATCTGCGCGGGATGGGGCGACGACAAGGTCCAGGGCGGCCCGCACCACGACACCGTCTACGGCGAAGCCGGCAACGACAGGATGCGCGGCGGTGACGGGATGGACCTGCTCTCGGGCGACCTGAACACCGACGGGGGCGACGGCGAGGCCGGGGTCGACTTCTGCACCGCGTCCACCGAGGTCACCGTCAGCTGCTAGCGGCCGCCTGCCTCAGCAGGATCTCCGTGGCGGGGTCGGGCCCGACCCCGAGCTGCCGCAACGAGTCCAGCACGCGCGCACGCGTCTTCGCCATCCTCCGTGGATCGCGTGCGCGCAGTGCGGCGGCGAGCGCGAGCCGGTGCCCGCGCGGTTCGAACGGCTCCAGCGCCAACGCCCGCTCCGCCAGGTGGTGGGCTTCGGCCGCATCTCCCGCGACGAGCCCCAGTTCGCCCAGCACCAGGAGGTTCTGCACGTGGCGGGTTCTGATCTGAGCGATCTCGGCCTCGCACAGGTCGGCCAGATCCGTGAGCGGCTCACTCCGCCACAGCGGCACGGCCTCACCGGGGCCGAGTTCCTGGAACGACCACAGGTCCACCGTCAGCCGGTCGCTCCGGACGAGCCGGATCGTCTCGTCATCGCTGCGCAGGAAGTAGCTGGCTTCGCCGCCCGCACGGCCGGGTTCCAGCAACCGCCTGAGGTGCGTCATCGTCACGCGCAGGTTCCGCGCGGCGCACGCGGAGTCGAGTTCGGGCCACAGCAGGAACATCGCCTGCTCGCGGGACAGCACAGTGCGCAGCGTGAGAAGGCCGAGAAGCTGACGAACGCGCGCCCTTCTCAGTTCGGGTGCGTCCGTCGCGACCCCGTTCCTCGTGACTCGCATCGGCCCGAGGACTTCGATGCCGATCGGGTGGTCCGGCGGCGTGGGCACGGTGGCGAGCAGCTTGGCGGCACCGGCGGCGAGGTCCGGATCGCGGGCCAGATCGCGGAGTTTCCGGTGCACGGCGGCGTGATCGGAGAGCCAGGCGCCCAGCTTCGTCCTGCCTGTGGCGGCCAGGCGCACGGCCAGTTCGACCGACCACGGCAACGGCAGGAAGCACAACGCGTGCGCTTCTGACAGATCAGACGAGAGATCGCCTTGTCTGGCTCGCACGAACGCACGCCCCGCCGCTCGTGCCTTCTGATGTGACGGGCCCAAGTCCGTGTTGTCCCAACGCTCTCTGAGCTCGTCACTCAACACGTAGCCCAACGTCAGGAACCGGCGCAGGTGCCGTTCGGCGACCTTGATGTCCGCGGGCCACTTCGCCAGATGCCGCTTGTAGGCGTCACGGGCCAGTTCCTCGTCTCCGCGCGCGACGGCCACCGCCGCCTGCGCCGCGCACGCCAGGACCGCGTCGCGCGGGTTGTCCTTCTCGGCGGGATCACCGCACGGCAGTTCGGTCGTGGTGTTCCCGGACGACGCGGCGATGACAGCGTGAAAGGCACGTGCCACGAACTCGTCCCGTGCCGTGCTGTCGACGCTGTCCGGTGTTGTCGTGGGTTCGCCGTCGAACCAGCGCGCCACGGCGGCATGCCGGCGAGCGAGGTCGTCGTCCAGCATCCGTTCGGCGAGATCGGCGGCCTCACGTCCGCGTCCGCACATGGCCAGGCAGTGCACGTGGAACCGGGTGGTGGACACGGAAAGCGCTCTGGGCACCTCGCTGGTCGGCGCCTGGGCGAGGTGGACGAGTGCCTGCTCCGGGTCGCCCGCGAGTTCGGCGAGCACCGCGTTCACGCTGTGCCGCAACAACCTCAGCACGGGTGTGGACGCGTCGAGGTGCTGTGCTCGCTGCGCGATCCCGGCCAGCCTGACCAGGTCTCCCCTGGAGTGCGCGGTGATCACGGCCTGGCCCAGCGCCACGGCGGCCGAGTCCTGATCGCCCTTCTCCACCATTCGTGCGCACGCGCGATCGACCAGGCGGTCGATGGACGGGTCGGTGAAGTCGCGTGCGTGCGTCACCGCGGCCTGGAGCAACAGGAACGCCGGCTCCTCGCGGTGATGGACCGGCACCGCGTTCAGCCACCGCTGGGCTGTGGCGGCCGGCAGCACCGACAACGTGGTCCGCACGAGTTCGACCGCGAGACGCGCCAGCAGCGGCCAGTCGTGCGCCCGGCAGGCGATCCGTCCGGCCCCGGCCAGCTCACCGCGGGCGGCCAGCACCTCGACCGCCTGGGCGCACAGGTGATCGGCGGGCACGATGCCGGCCCACAGGTCGTGCGCCCGGTATCGGCCGTCGTCGAGCCGGACGACCAGCGGAACCTCGCGGGCGAGACGGTCGAGATCGGCGGGCGCGCCGGCGACCGTGCCGACCTCTTCCTCGGTCGCACACCCGAGGGTCACCAACGCGGCCAGGGCTCTGCGCACCGGTTCGGCGAGCCGGTGGAGCACCTCCTCCGCGGCGTAGCGCCAGGACGCGGCGGGGCCGGCGCACAGCGACAACCTGATGAGCGCGGGCCAGCCGTGCAGGTCCTGGGCGAGCTCGCGGCCGAACCTCGTGGCCAGGGCGGCGGTCTCGGCGTCGGTGAAGGCGAGATCCTCGGTGCGCAGCGCGGCCAGTTCGCCCGCGGCCTCCCTGCGGGCCAGCGGGAGGTCCGGCGTGCGGCGCCCGGACAGCACCAGATGGGCGGTGCCGGGCAGGGCACGCGCGATGGCGGCGAGCAGGGCCGCGCCCGGTGAGTCGCCGGGGATCTCGTGGACGTCGTCCAGCAGGAGGCAGATGTCCAGCGGGGCCTGGCGCCGCAGCGCCTCGAGCACTTCCGGCGCGCCGGGTTCGGGTTCGGGGACCGCGTCGAGGGCGGCCAGGATCGTGCGGGCCAGACGGCCCGCGTCCTCGTGGTCGGGGCCGCAGGTGACCCAGGCGTCGATGCCGCGGGGTTCGAGGAGGTTCGCGCGGACGGCCTGGGCCAGCGCGGTGGTCTTGCCGAAGCCGGGACCCGCGACGACCAGCGTGATCGGGCTGGTCCAGCGCCGGCGCAGGCGGTCGACCAGCCGCCACCGCGGCAGCTCGACGTCCAGCGGTCGCGGCACCCCGTGCAACGGCAGGGTCGTGTTGTCCCCCATGCACTGCGGAGTCGTGCGGCACCGGGGAGATACTCCTGGGGCGAGCCGTTCGCGCACACGGGCCACGAGAGGGCGCGCGCCGACGGACAGCAGAACGGCCCGCCTCCCGGAAGGGAAGCGGGCCGTGTCAGCGAACGATCAGGCGCCGGCGGCGTTGCGCAGGGCCTCGGCGCGGTCCGTCGACTCCCATGGGAGGTCGACGTCGGTGCGGCCGAAGTGGCCGTAGGCGGCGGTCGGGGCGTAGATCGGGCGGAGCAGGTCGAGGTCGCGGATGATCGCGGCGGGCCTGAGGTCGAACACCTCGGTGATGGCCTGCTGGATCTTCTGCGGGTCGACGGTCTCGGTGCCGAACGTCTCGACGAACAAGCCTACCGGGGCGGCCTTGCCGATGGCGTAGGCGACCTGGACCTCGACGCGGGTGGCGAGGCCCGCCGCGACGGTGTTCTTGGCGACCCAGCGCATGGCGTAGGCGGCGGAGCGGTCGACCTTCGACGGGTCCTTGCCGGAGAAGGCGCCGCCGCCGTGGCGGGCCATGCCGCCGTAGGTGTCGACGATGATCTTGCGGCCGGTGAGGCCGGCGTCGCCCATCGGGCCGCCGATGACGAAGCGGCCGGTCGGGTTGGTCAGCAGGCGGACACCCGTGGTGTCCAGCGACAGCGCGTCGATCTCGGGCTGGACGACGTGCTCGCGCAGGTCGACGCCGAGGAGCTTCTCCAGGTCGATGCCGTCGGCGTGCTGGGTCGAGATGACGACGGTGTCGAGGCGCACGGGCTGGTCGCCCGCGTACTCGATGGTGACCTGGGTCTTGCCGTCCGGGCGCAGGTACGGGACGGTGCCGTCCTTGCGGACCGCGGTGAGGCGGCGGGACAGGCGGTGGGCCAGCGCGATCGGCAGCGGCATGAGCTCGGGCGTGTCGGTGCACGCGTAGCCGAACATCAGACCCTGGTCGCCCGCGCCCTGCTTGTCGATCTCGTCGTCGGCGCCCTCGACGCGGTTCTCGAAGGCGGTGTCGACACCCTGCGCGATGTCCGGGGACTGCGCGCCGATGGCGACGTTCACGCCGCACGAGTGGCCGTCGAAGCCCTTCGCGGACGAGTCGTAGCCGATCTCCAGGATCTTCTCGCGGACGATCGTGGGGATGTCCGCGTACGCCTCGGTGGTGACCTCACCCGCGACGTGGACCTGGCCGGTGGTGACCATCGTCTCCACGGCGACGCGGGAACGCGGGTCCTTGGCCAGCAACGCGTCCAGGATCGAGTCGCTGATCGCGTCGCAGATCTTGTCCGGGTGTCCCTCGGTCACCGACTCACTGGTGAACAGCCTGCTGCTGTGCTGGCTCACGGACACTCCTTAGGTGCGGGGTTGGTCTGAGGGAAAATTCTACTGAGAGTCAGTCAAGCGAGCGCTAACCGCGTCCCACACCGCGGACGCCACTTGCGTCTTGGGTCCGTGGGGTATAGGCGTCTCGTCGCCGTCCGGGGACAGCAGCCAGCCCGCGTTGTCGTCCTGCTCGAACGCCTTGCCGTCGCCGACCGCGTTCAGCACCAGGAGGTCGCAGCCCTTGCGCCGCAGCTTCGCCCGTCCGTAGTCGAGCACCGACGTCGTCTCGTCGCCGGTCTCCGCCGCGAATCCGACGATCAGCTGGCCCGTCCTACGTGCGGAAACGAGCTCCACGAGGATGTCGGGGTTCTTCGTCAGCGTGATCGGGTCGGGGTCGCCGTCGGTCTTCTTGATCTTGTGTCCGGTGAGCGACGACGGCCGGAAGTCGGCCACCGCGGCGGCCATCACGACCACGTCCGCGTCCGCCGACACCTTGTGCATGACGTCGCGCAGCTCGACCGCGGAGCCCACGCGGACGAGGTCGACACCCGCCGGCGTGGCCAGGTCCGCGGTGTTGCCGGCGACCAAAGTCACTCGGGCACCGCGTTGCGCCGCCACACGCGCGAGTGCGTAGCCCTGCTTGCCGGACGAGCGGTTGCCGATGAACCGCACCGGATCGAGTGGTTCCCGCGTGCCACCGGCGGAGATGGCGACGTGCACGCCTTCGAGCGTCCGCCGCAGGGCGTCGGGCCGCACCAGCAGCAGCCGGGCGAGTTCGACGATCTCGGCGGGGTCGGGCAGGCGGCCCTTGCCCGTGTCCTTGCCCGTCAGCCGGCCGGAGGCCGGTTCGGCGACGGTCACGCCACGGCTGCGCAGCAGTTGCACGTTGTGCTGGGTGGCCGGGTGCTCCCACATCTCGGTGTGCATCGCCGGGACCAGCAGGACCGGGCAGCGCGCGGTCAGCAGGGTGTTCGTCAGGAGGTCGTCCGCGAGGCCGTGCGCGGCCTTCGCGATCAGGTTCGCCGTCGCCGGGGCGACCACGACGAGGTCGGCGTTCTGCCCGAGCTTGACGTGCGGCACCTCGTGCACGTCGTCGAACGGGTCGGCGGACACGACCTGGCCGGACAGCGCCTCGAACGTGGCGGCTCCCACGAACTTCAGCGCGCCCTCGGTGGGAACGACCCGCACCGAGTGACCGGACTCGGTCAGCCGCCGCAGCACCTCACAGGCCTTGTACGCGGCGATGCCCCCACCAACCCCGAGAACGATCCGGGGCTTGACGGGGGCATCAGCGTCAGATGCAGCGGAAGTCAACAGCTCTCCTGTGAAGGAACGACCGCGAGGTCACCCCTCGCGAGAAGCCACTCCCGCCGAGTCCAAGAAGTAGACCCGCTGGGTCCGGGGAAAGTCCCCGGTTCGGGGGTCGGGGACGAAGCCTCCGGCCCTGGGGCCTAGGGGCGAAGCCTCTGGCCTTGGGGGTCCGGGGGCGAAGCCCTCCGGCTGGGGTGTGGGGGCTCGGCCCCCACAGGACACTAGAAGGCGATCCAGGTCTGCGCTTTCCGCAGACAGACCTCTCCCAGAGCCTTCTACCCTTCGCTTCCCTCGGTGTGCTCGAGGAGACCAGCGTGGATCTCCCTGAGCGCGATCGAGAGGGGCTTCTCACGCGGGCCCGGCTCGACGAGCGGGCCGACGTACTCGAGCAGGCCCTCGCCGAGCTGCGCGTAGTAGTCGTTGATCTGGCGGGCACGCTTCGCGGCGTAGATCACCAACGCGTACTTCGAGCTCACCTGCTCAAGCAGGTCGTCGATCGGCGGGTTGGTGATGCCCTCCGGAGAACCGGTCAGGTGACCGAGCTCGGTGTGGGTGATCACTCGTCAATCTCCTGAATTTCGTGGTCCGACCATCAAGGATAGCAAGTCGGCCGCGGCCGACTGCACGTCGGCGTTCACGACGACCTCGTCGAACTCCTTTTCGGCCGCCAGCTCCTCGCGGGCGATGGCCAGCCGGCGTTCGACGACGTCCGGATGTTCGGTACCTCTGCCGGTCAACCGGTCGACCAGGTGCTCCCAGGACGGGGGCGCCAGCATGACCAGCTGAGCGTCTGGCATGGCCACGCGGACCTGTCGCGCGCCCTGGAGTTCGATCTCCAGGAGCGCGGGACGGCCCGCGGCCAAAGCTTCTTCGACGGGCCTGCGAGGGGTTCCGTAGTGGTTTCCGGCGAACTCGGCGTGTTCGAGGAACTCGCCCGCCTCGACCATCTGCTGGAACTTCTCGTGGTCGACGAAGTGGTAGTGCACTCCGTCGACTTCGCCCGGCCTCGGCTTCCTGGTGGTCGCCGAGACGGAAAAGTAGACATCGGGCTGCTGCCTGCGCAGCTCCGCCAGAACGCTGGACTTGCCAACGCCGGACGGCCCGGACAAGACGGTGAGGCGGGAACGGGCAGAGCCCGTTCCCGCCTCGGTGCCAATCACTCTCCGCTGAACTCGGAGAGCAGGGCCTTGCGCTGGCGGTCACCGAGACCGCGCAGGCGACGGCTGGGAGCGATCTCGAGGCGCTCCATGATCTGCTGCGCGCGCACCTTGCCGACGCCCGGGAGGGCCTCGAGGAGCGCGGACACCTTCATCTTGCCAAGGATCTCATCGCTCTCGGCGGACTTCAGCACGTCCGTCAGGGTCGTGCCGCCACGCTTGAGGCGCTCCTTGAGCTCAGCCCGAACGCGACGAGCGGCAGCAGCCTTCTCCAGCGCTGCGGCCCGCTGCTCCTCGGTAAGCTGGGGAAGAGCCACGATTTCCTCCGTGGTGTGGATTCTTTTCGGATCGGTGCCGCGACCGTACAGACCGCAATTGCCTGAGTACAACGTGACCCAGTCAGGTAAATCTTCAGCGGTCATGATTGCGGCGGGTGGTAGTAGTACCAACACCCTCCGGCGGCCTGATCACTGCCCTCCGGCAACTCGTCGCCCACTCTAGGTGTGCTATGAGGCCGGTGACCAGCGGGGCAGCCGGTGGCGTGGACCCTACCAACACATGTTTGCCCAGGTGAGCGCGCCACACCCCAAAAGACGTGGCGCGCCCCTCCTCAGAGGCCCTGCTGGACCCTCTGCACCGCGCTGACCAGCGACGACACGTCGGGGCCGTGCTTGAGAACATCTCGTGAAGAAGTCGGAAAGACGTTGCGCATGTCGGGTCCGAAGAGCCGTTTTAGATCAGCCACCGAGCCACCCTGAGCGCCGAAACCCGGGGCCAGGATCGGTCCGTTGAACCGGCTGAGGTCTACATCCGTTTCCCCGATCGTGGCGCCCACGACGAGACCGACATCGCCGCACGGGGAAATGCCTGAATTCCGAGCCGCGGCGAAATCGATGATCGTCTGCGCCACGGTTCGCCCGTCCGGAGCAACCACCCGCTGGACCTGGGCGCCCTCCGGGTTCGACGTGAGGGCGAGCACGAACACGCCCCGGCCCGTCTCCCGCGCCGTGTCGAGGGCGGGCTGCAGCGAGCCGAAGCCGAGGAACGGTGAGAGCGTGACCGCGTCACCGGCCAGCGGCGAGCCGTCGCCCAGGTACGCCTGGGCGTAGGCGGCCATGGTGGAGCCGATGTCGCCGCGCTTGGCGTCGACGAGCACCAGCGTGCCCGAGTCGCGCAGGCCGGCGATCACCCGTTCCAGCACGGCGACGCCCCGCGACCCGTAGGCCTCGAAGAACGCCGCCTGCGGCTTCACCATCGCCACCCTGCCGCCGAACGCCTCCACGGCGGTCAGCGCGAACCGTTCGAGGCCCTCGGCGGTCCCGGAGAGGCCCCAGGCGTCCAGCAGGCTCGGGTGCGGGTCGATGCCGACGCACAGAGGTCCGTGCGCCGCAACGGCTTTCGCGAGCTTCTCGCCGAACGTCACGCGTCACCCCGCAGGGCGGCCTGGAGGGCCTGCAGCGGCTGGACCCCGATGTCACCCCGGATGAGCGCCTCGATGCCGTGCACGGCCGCGGCGGCGCCCTGGATCGTGGTGACGCACGGGATGTCCTTCGCGACGGCGGCGGTGCGGATCTCGTAGCCGTCGATGCGCGGGCCGCTGTTGCCGTAGGGCGTGTTGAAGATCATGTCGATCTCGCCGGCCAGGATCATGTCGACGACGTTGCCCTCGCCCTCGAAGTGCTTGCGCACCTCGGTGCACGGGATCCCGTTGCGCTTCAGCACCTCCGCGGTGCCCGAGGTCGCCAAAATCTGGAACCCGAGGTCGGCCAGGCGTTTGACCGGGAAGATCATCGCGCGCTTGTCGCGGTTCGCGAACGACACGAACACCTTGCCGGAGGTCGGCAGCGAGCCGTACGAGGCCGTCTGCGACTTCGCGAACGCCTTGCCGAACGACGAGTCGATGCCCATGACCTCGCCGGTCGACTTCATCTCCGGGCCCAGCAACGAGTCGACGCCGTGGCCTTCGGGCGTGCGGAAGCGGTGGAACTGCATGACCGCTTCCTTGACCGCGACGGGCGCGTGCTCGGGCAGCCGCGCACCGTCACCGGTGGCGGGCAGGATGCCCTCCGCGCGCAGTTCCGCGATCGTGGCACCGAGCATCACGCGGGACGCGGCCTTGGCCATCGACACCGCCGTCGCCTTGGACACGAACGGCACCGTGCGCGACGCACGCGGGTTTGCCTCCAGGACGTACAGCACGTCGTCCTTGAGCGCGTACTGGACGTTCAGGAGCCCCTTCACGCCGATGCCCTTCGCGATGGCCTCGGTGGAGCGGCGGACGTTCTCGATGTCCGAGGCGCCCAGGGTGATGGGCGGCAGCGCGCACGACGAGTCGCCGGAGTGCACGCCGGCTTCCTCGATGTGCTCCATCACGCCGCCGATGAACACCTCGTCGCCGTCGCACAGCGCGTCGACGTCGATCTCGATGGCGTCGTCGAGGAACCGGTCGACCAGCACCGGGTGCTCGGGCGTCACCTCGGTCGCGCGGGCGATGTAGCCCGACAGCGACTCCTCGTCGTACACGATCTCCATGCCGCGCCCACCGAGCACGTAGGACGGTCGCACGAGGACCGGGTAGCCGATCTCGTCCGCGATCTCCTTGGCCTCGTCGAACGACGTGGCCGTGCCGAACTTCGGCGCGGGCAGACCGGCCTGGTTGAGCACCTTGCCGAACTGGCCGCGGTCCTCGGCGAGGTGGATCGCCTCGGGCGTCGTGCCCACGATCGGCACACCCGCGTCGGCCAGGCGCTGCGCCAGGCCCAGCGGCGTCTGGCCGCCGAGCTGGACGATCACGCCCGCGACGGTGCCGGAGCGCTGCTCGGAGTGCACGACCTCCAGCACGTCCTCGAACGTCAGCGGCTCGAAGTACAGGCGGTCGGAGGTGTCGTAGTCCGTCGACACCGTCTCCGGGTTGCAGTTGACCATCACGGTCTCGTACCCGGCCGCCCGCAGCGCCATGGCCGCGTGCACGCACGAGTAGTCGAACTCGATGCCCTGACCGATGCGGTTCGGGCCGGAGCCCAGGATCAGGACCTTGGGCTTCTCCCGCTGCTCCGCGACCTCGGTCTCCGCGTTCGGGTCGAGCTCGTACGCGGAGTAGTGGTACGGCGTCTCGGACTTGAACTCCGCCGCGCACGTGTCGACCGTCTTGTAGACCGGGCGCACGCCCAGGCGGTGCCGCAGCCTGCGCACGCCGTCCTCACCGGCCAGCTCCGAGCGCAGCACGGCGATCTGGCGGTCGGAGAGACCCGCCCGCTTCGCCTTGCGCAGCAACGGCTCGTCGAGCACCGGCGCGTCGAGCAGCTCCTGCCGCAACGTGCCGAGCCACGCGATCTGCTCGATGAACCACGGGTCGATCTTCGACGCGTTGTACACGTCCTCAATGGACGCGCCGAGTCGAAGAGCACGCTCGACCGTGTAGAGGCGCCCGTCGTGGCCGCGCTCCAGCTGCTTCAGCGTGGACTCCAGAGTAGTGCCCTCCGGGTCCGGCTGGGTCCAGAAACCGACCGATTTCGTTTCCAGCGAACGCAGCGCCTTGCCCAGCGCCTCCACGAAGTTCCGGCCGATCGACATGGCCTCGCCGACCGACTTCATCGTGGTCGTCAGCGTCGGGTCCGCGCCGGGGAACTTCTCGAAGGCGAACCGCGGGGCCTTCACGACCACGTAGTCGAGCGACGGCTCGAACGACGCCGGGGTCTCCCCCGTGATGTCGTTGGTGATCTCGTCGAGCGTGTAGCCGATCGCGAGCTTGGCGGCGATCTTGGCGATCGGGAAGCCCGTCGCCTTGGACGCCAGCGCGGAGGACCGCGACACCCGCGGGTTCATCTCGATGACGACCATGCGGCCGTTCTCGGGGTGGATCGCGAACTGGATGTTGCAGCCACCGGTGTCGACGCCGACCTCGCGGATGACCTGGATGCCGACGTCGCGCATGTGCTGGTACTCGCGGTCGGTCAGGGTCATCGCGGGCGCGACCGTCACCGAGTCACCGGTGTGCACGCCCATCGGGTCGATGTTCTCGATCGAGCAGATGACGACGACGTTGTCGTTGCGGTCGCGCATCAGCTCGAGCTCGTACTCCTTCCACCCGAGCACGCTCTCCTCGATCAGCACCTCGGTGACCGGGGACTCCTCCAGGCCGATCGCCGCGAGGCGCTCCAGGTCCTCGGGGGTGTACGCCATGCCGGAACCCAGGCCGCCCATGGTGAACGACGGCCGGATGACGACCGGCAGGCCGAGGTCGGCGACCGTCGCGCGGACCTCGTCCATCGTCTTGCAGACGGCGGAACGCGGGACGTCGGACCCGATCTTGCGGACCAGGTCCTTGAAGATCTGCCGGTCCTCGCCGCGCTGGATCGCGTCGATGTCCGCGCCGATCAGCTCGACGTCGTACTTCTCCAGCACACCGCGCTCGTGCAGCGCGATGGCCGTGTTGAGCGCCGTCTGACCGCCCAGCGTCGCCAGGATCGCGTCCGGGCGTTCCTGTGCGATGACCTTCTCCACGAACTCGGCCGTGATCGGCTCGATGTAGGTGGCGTCCGCGAACTCCGGGTCCGTCATGATCGTCGCCGGGTTGGAGTTCACCAGGCTGACCCGGATGCCCTCTTCGCGCAGCACGCGGCACGCCTGGGTGCCGGAGTAGTCGAACTCGCACGCCTGACCGATGACGATCGGGCCGGAGCCGATCACCAGGATGTGCTTGAGATCAGTCCTCTTCGGCATCAGCGGGCCTCATTCATCAGCGTCACGAACTCGTCGAACAGGGGCGCGGCGTCGTGCGGACCGGCCGCGGCCTCGGGGTGGTACTGCACGGAGAACGCCGGCGCGTCGAGCAGCCGGACGCCCTCTACGGTGCCGTCGTTCGGGCAGTAGTGCGACAGCACGGCGCGGCCGAACTCGGAGGAGAACTCCTCGCCCGGCGTGCCTTCCAGCGCGAACCCGTGGTTCTGCGAGGTGATGGCGACCTTGCCCGTGGTCACGTCGATGACCGGGATGTTGATGCCTCGGTGGCCGTAGCGCATCTTGTACGTCCCGCGGCCGACCGCGCGGCCGAGGATCTGGTTGCCGAAGCAGATGCCGAACAGCGGCAGCTTGCGGCCCAGCGCCTCCTTCGTCAGCGCGATGGCGTGGTCCTGCGTGGCCGGGTCGCCCGGGCCGTTGCTCAGGAACAGGCCGTCCGGGCTGACCTTCAGGACGTCCTCGAAGGAGCTCGTCAGCGGCAGCACGTGCACCTCGATGCCGCGTGCCGCCATCATCCGCGGGGTGTTCGACTTGATGCCCAGGTCGAGCGCGGCGACGGTGAACTTCTTCTCACCGATGGCCTCGACGACGTACGGCTTGGCCGCGGTGACGTCGACGGCGAGGTTCGCGCCGACCATCTCCGCGGAGGCCTTGACCTGCTCGACCATCGACGCGTCGTCGGTGAGCCCGGAGCCGGAGAACACCCCGGCGCGCATGGCGCCCTGCTCGCGGATGTGGCGGGTCAGGGTGCGGGTGTCGAGGCCCGCGATGCCGACGACGCCCTGGTCGGCCAGTTCCTCGTCGAGGCCGCGCTTGGACCGCCAGTTCGACGGCGTGCGCGCGGGGTCGCGGACCACGTAACCGGCGACCCAGATCTTCGAGGACTCGTCGTCCTCGTCGTTCCAGCCGGTGTTGCCGATCTGCGGTGCGGTCTGCACCACGATCTGGCGGTGGTAGGAGGGGTCGGTCAGGGTTTCCTGGTACCCGGTCATGGCCGTGGAGAACACGACCTCGCCGAGCGAGACGCCGGTCGCTCCGTACGCCTCACCGCGGAAGACACGTCCGTCTTCCAGCACCAATGCCGCGTTCGTCACGCCTTGCCCTCCGTGTTGATCGGGTGCTGACTGAGTGCCGCAACCCATTCGTCGTAAACGTCCTTGTCGTCACCGCGGAAACCGGTGTCGAAGAGGTGGCCTTCGTTCTCCCACTGGACCACCAGAAGGCCTTCCTCGCTGAACATGACCTTCCCGGCGAGGCCCCGGTCGGTGCGGGCGTCCCGGACGGCCCCGGCGGGGATGAAGATCGGGGACGCGCCGGCTCGATCGATGGCGACGCCCTCCGGGACCAGGCTCAGCGTGGCCTCGGCGCGGTGGCCGATGTCGCCGACCTGGATGCGGTCCTGCCAGTTGCCCGCGTTCGTCGTTCCGATGTAGACGCCCGTGGTCGTGAGCTTCGGCGCGCCCAGCGCGGCCGGCGTCGAGGGGAACGCCGGCAGGTCCGCCTGCTTGCGCTGGCGTCGCTTCCAGCCGTGCCACATGCCGTAGACGCACAGGGCGAAGAAGACGAAGACCGCGAGGGACAGGAGAATGCGGGTCATTCCGCAATCCTCCCCGCCACCGCGGTCACCCGGCCACGCAAGATGGTGGCCGTCACCGCCGCGGGCAGTTCCATGCCCTCGAACGGGGTGTTGCCGGCGATGCTCGCGAGCTGCGCGCCGTGCACCGTCCACGACGCGTCCGGGTCGACCAGCACGAGGTTCGCGGGCTCGCCGACCGCGATCGGACGGCCCTGGTCGGTCAGCCCGGCGATCTCGGCGGGCTTCTCGCTCATCACCCGCGCGACGCCGCGCCAGTCCAGCAGGCCGGTCTTCACCATCGTCTCGACGACGATGCCGAGCGCGGTCTGCAGGCCGAGCATGCCCGGACGGGCCGCCGACCACTCGCAGTCCTTGTCCTGGACCGCGTGCGGGGCGTGGTCCGTGGCGACGCAGTCGATCGTGCCGTCCGCCAAAGCCTGCCGCAGCGCGTCGACGTCGGCCTGCGTGCGCAGCGGCGGGTTGACCTTGTTGACCGGGTCGTAGGTGGAGAGCCGGTCGTCGGTCAGGATCAGGTGGTGCGGGGTGACCTCGGCGCTGACCTCGGTGCCACGCGCCTTGGCCCACTTCAGGACGTCCGCCGTGCCGGTGGTGCTGACGTGGCAGACGTGCAGCCTCGCGCCGACCTGCTTCGCGAGGATGCAGTCACGCGCGACGATGGACTCCTCGGCCGCCGCCGGCCAGCCCTGCAGGCCGAGCCTGGACGCGTTCTCGCCCTCGTGCGCCTGGGCACCGACCGTGAGGCGCGGTTCCTCGGCGTGCTGGGCGATGACGGCGCCCAGGGACTTCGAGTACTCCAGCGCGCGGCGCATGATCAGCGGGTCGTGCACGCAGTGGCCGTCGTCGGAGAAGACGCGGACGTTCGCCTTGGACTTCGCCATCGTGCCGAGCTCGGCGAGCTTCTCGCCCTCGAGGCCGACCGTGACGGCGCCGACCGGGTGGACGTCGACGAGGCCGACCTCCTGGCCGCGGCGGGCGACGTGCTCGACGATGACGGCGTTGTCGGCGACCGGATCCGTGTTGGCCATGGCGAAGACGGCGGTGTAACCACCCAGGGCGGCTGCCTTGGAGCCGGTCTCGATGGTCTCCGTGTCCTCGCGGCCCGGCTCACGCAGGTGGGTGTGCAGGTCGACGAAACCGGGCAGCAGAACCGCCCCGTTGCCTTCGATGATCTCGGCGTTCTCGTCCGTGCCCTCTGCGATCACGCCGTCGCGGATCAGCAGGTCGATCGGTTCACCCTCGCCGTAGGGCCGAACTCCCTTGAGAAGCAAGGGCTTCACGCGTTTTCCTCCTCGTGGGCAAGCAGGTGGTACAGCACGGCCATGCGCACGTGGACACCGTTGCGGACCTGCTCGGTGATGGCGGCCTGCGGGCTGTCGGCGACGACGGAGGCGATCTCCATGCCGCGCAGCATCGGGCCGGGGTGCAGCACGACGGCGTGCTCGGGCAGCAGCTTCAAGCGGCGCTCGTTGAGGCCGTACGCGATCGAGTACTCGCGCGAGCTCGGGAAGAACCCGCCGGTCATCCGCTCGGCCTGCACGCGCAGCAACATCACCGCGTCCTGCGAGGCGAGCTCGGCGTCGATCTCGTGCGAGACCGCGACCGGCCAGTTCTCGACGCCGGTGGGCAGCAGGGTCGGCGGGGCGACCAGCGTGACCTCGGCACCGAGCGTGGTCAGCAGGTGCACGTTCGACCGGGCGACCCGGCTGTGCAGGACGTCGCCGACGATCGCGACGCGGCGGCCGTCGAGGCTGCCGAGGCGGTCGCGCAGCGTGGCGGCGTCGAGTAACGCCTGGGTGGGGTGCTCGTGCATGCCGTCGCCGGCGTTCACCACGGACGTGCTGGTGTGCTTGAGCCAGCCCGCGAGCCGGTGCGCCGCACCGGACGCCGGGTGCCGCACGATCACGCAGTCGGCACCCGCGGCCTGCAGGGTCAGCGCGGTGTCGCGCAGCGACTCGCCCTTGCTGACGCTGGAACCGGAGCTGCTGACGTTGATCACGTCGGCGGACATCCACTTGCCGGCGATCTCGAAGCTGACGCGGGTGCGGGTGCTGTTCTCGTAGAACATCGTGATCACCGTGCGGCCGCGCAGCGTCGGCAGCTTGCGGACCTCGCGGCCGAGCAGCGCCTGCTTCAGCCGGTCCGCGGTGTCGAGGATCGCGATCGCCTGGTCGCGGCCGAGGCCGTCGGTGGAGAGCAGGTGCTTCACTTCAGCACCACTCCGTCGCGGCCGTCGAACTCCTCGAGCATCACGACGACGTCCTCGGTCTTGGACGTCGGCAGGTTCTTGCCCACGTAGTCCGCGCGGATCGGCAGCTCGCGGTGGCCTCGGTCGACCAGCACGGCGAGCTGGACGGAGCGGGGCCGGCCGTGGTCGCGCAGGGCGTCGAGGGCGGCGCGGATGGTGCGGCCGGAGAACAGCACGTCGTCCACGAGCACGACCAGCTTGTCGTCGATGCCGCCCTCGGGCAGCTTCGTCGCCTCCAGCGGCCGGGTGGGGCCTCGGCGCAGGTCGTCGCGGTAGAGGGTGATGTCGAGCGTGCCCTCGTGCACCGTCCGGCCGGAAAATTCGGCGATCTTAGCGGCTAGACGTCGTGCGAGGGGGGCTCCCCGGCTGGGAATACCCATCAAGACGACGTCGGGTGCGCTGGGTGCATCGAGAGCGGTCTTCTCGATGATCTGATGGGCCATTCGGGCGACAGTGCGCGCAACGTCACCGGCCGAAAGAATCTCGCGATCCCCGGCCGGATCCGTCGCGCCACGTTGACGTGACGCCACGGCTGGACCTCCTTCCCCGCCTCACTGGACGGGTCCTTAAAGGACGTCGGACACCTGGTAACAACTAGGCTGACCTGCACGGTATCACCTACGGGCGGTCAACCATCCGAGTGGTAGGCCAGGCGTGGCGCGCGTCTCTCCGCGAGATCAGCTTGACCTGCCGACCACGGCGAGTAATCATTACTCTGCGTATCGATCTAAGCCTCCCCGCAGCACGCACGTACTGCTGACGGGGCGAATGAACGGAGAACCGCCACATGGGCGACTACGCCAAGGCGCTGGGGGCCAAGCTCCGCGCTATCCGCCAGCAGCAGGGTCTGTCCCTGCACGGCGTCGAGCAGAAGTCCGGCGGTCGCTGGAAGGCCGTGGTCGTCGGCTCCTACGAGCGTGGCGACCGCGCGGTGACCGTGCAGAAGCTGGCCGAGCTGGCCGACTTCTACGGGGTTCCCGTCGCCGAGCTGCTGCCCGAGGGCCGGGTGCCCTCCGGTGCCGAGCCGGCCACCAAGATCGTGATCAACCTCGAACGGCTGCAGCAGCTGCCGGTCGAGAAGGTCGGTCCGCTGGCTCGCTACGCCGCGACCATCCAGTCGCAGCGCGGTGACTACAACGGCAAGGTCCTCTCCATCCGCACCGAGGACCTGCGTTCACTGGCGATCATCTACGACATGACGCCGGGCGAGCTCACCGAGCAGCTGATCGACTGGGGTGTGCTGCCTCCCGAGGCCCGTCCCGCGAAGGAAGACTGAGCTTCACCTCCGCTTTCTCAAGCAGTGGCTCCCCCGACGTCCTGCCAGTCGCCCTGAGGACGTCGGGGGAGCCACTGCTGCATTTCGGGTGAGGTACCCAGCGTGACGACCTACCGCCAAGTCCTGCTCACGCCGCGGGTCGCGCCCCTGCTCGGCGCCGCGCTGTGCTCCCGGCTCGCCGAGCAGATGTTCACGCTGGTGCTGGTCTTCCACGTGCTCGACGTGTTCGGGTCGGCGGCACTCGCCGGTGTCGTGGTGTTCGCCGCGGTCGCGCCGGGCCTGATCATCAGCCCGCTGGCGGGTGCCCTCCTCGACCGCGCCGGGGTGGTGCGGTCGATCGTGGCCGACCTCGTGGCGAGCGCGGTGCTGGTGGCCGCGCTGGCGTTCGCGCCGGCCTCCGTCGCGCTGGTCCTGGTGCTGGCGGCGCTGTACTCGCTCACCAGCCCGCTGAACATCGCCGGGGCGCGCGTGCTGCTGCCGAGGCTGGTGCCCCGTCCCGCCGCCGAACGGGCGAACGCGCTGGACTCCGGCCTGTTCAACCTGGTCGAGGTGCTGGGGCCGGTGCTCGCGGGCACGGTGTTCGTGCTGGCCGGTGGGCGGACGGCCCTGCTCGTCGTCGCCGCGCTCTACCTCGCGGCCTGCCCGCTCATGCTCCTGCTGCCGCCGGACCGTCCCTCGCACGCGGTGCATCCGCCGCTGCTGCGTTCCACTTTGGACGGCGTGCGCTACGTCCTGACTCATCCCGTGCTCCGGGCGCTGGTCGTGTCCTACGGCCTCTACCAGGTCGCCTGGGGTGTGCTGGTGGTGGCGGTGCCGACGGTGGCCGGTGAGGCGTGGGCGGGTGTGCTGTGGGGTGCGGCCGGACTCGCCGGGCTCGTCGGCGCCCTGATCGCGGGGCACGTCCTGCGCGAAGGCCGCGAACGCGTGGCGATGATCATCGGCACCGCGGCCACGGCGGTCGCGGTGCTGGTCGCGAGTATCGGCATGATCGGGCTGGCCGTCGGGCTGGTCGTGGTCGGACTGGTGTCCGGGCTCGTCAACGTGGGTCTGCTGACGCTGCGTCAGCGTCGTACGGATCCGGGCAGGCTCGGGCGGGTGCTGGCGGTGTCGATCAGCCTCAACGTGCTGGGCATGCCTATCGGTTCGGCCGTCGGGGGCTTGCTGCTCGAGAGGTCACCCGTGCCGGCGTTCGCGACGGCGGCGGTCGCGGCGGTGCTCAGCGCGGTGGCGGTGTGGGCACTGGTGCCCCGAGCCGACGGACCGTGATCGCCGCCGGCTCGAGCGAGGGTCGTCGGACTGCTCACGGAACAAGGGCGGCGAGCTGCTCCTTGTCCTGGATCACGTGGATCGCGACGATCTGCCCGTCGCGCACGGTGAAGGCCATGAGCGAGAACGGCACGCCGTCCACCCGCGCGATGAAGCCGGCCTCGCCGCCGATGACCGCGAACTCGGCGGCCGCCATGGTCGCGTACCTGCTGAACAGGGCGGCCCGGCCGGCGACGGTGCGCCCGCCGATGACCTCCAGGGCGCCCGCGCGCAGCACGGCGTCCGGGTGCAGCACCGCGACCAGGCCTTCGAGGTCGCCCTCCCGGGACGCCTTGAGGAACGCCCGCACCACTTCGCGCTGGGCGGGCAGGTCGACGTTCGGCTGAGGCCGGTCCTGCACGCGCTTGCGGGCGCGGGACGCCAGCTGCCGGGCCGCCGCCGGGGTCTTGTCGATCAGCGGCGCGATGTCGTCGAACGGCACGGCGAACATGTCGTGCAGCACGAACGCCAGCCGCTCGTCGGGCTTGAGCGAGTCGAGCACGATCAGCATCGCGAGCCCGACCTGGTCCTTCGCGACGGCCTGCTGCTCGGGCTCCTCCCCCGTCTCGATCACGGGGTCGGGCATCTCGAACGCGTGCTCCCGCCTGTCGCGCAGCATGTTCAGGCACACCCGCCCGACGACGGTCGTGAGCCACGCGGCCGGGTTCTCGATCTGCGAGGTGTCGGCGCGCTCGACGCGCAGCCAGGCGTCCTGCAGCGCGTCGTCGGCTTCGGCGAACGACCCGAGCATGCGGTGGGCGATGGCGCGCAAGCGTGTGCGCTCCTGCTCGAACTCCGCGATCACAGCTTCCCCCTGTGGCCTGGCGCACAGCCTGTCACGTTCCCCGGCGCCGCCGGGTCGACGGTGCGACGACTTATCCAGGAGGGTAATCGTGAAGATCCTCGTGACCGGCGGCACCGGCACTCTCGGCAGGCACGTGGTTCCGCGGCTGCGCGAAGCCGGGGCGGACGTGGTGGTGCTGAGCAGGCACGGCGACATCGCCTGCGACCTGCTCGGTGACGTCCCGCCGATCGAGGCGGACGTCGTGGTGCACCTCGCCGGCGGGCAGAAGGGCGACGACGTCGCGACCCGCAACCTGCTCGCGGCCTGCCGGGGCGTCCGGCATTTCGTGTACATCTCGGTGATCGGTGCCGATGCCGTGCCGCTGGCGTGGCTGCGCACGAAGCACGCGTGCGAGGAGGCGGTCGAGGCGTCGGGCATCCCGTTCACGATCCTGCGCGCGGCCCAGTTCCACGACCTGACGCTGACGATGGTGCGCGGCCTCGCGAAGCTGCCGGTCGTACCGGTGCCGGGAATGCGGCTGCAGCCGGTGGACGCGCGTGACGTGGCGGCGCGGATCGCCGGACTGGCGCTGCGACAGCCCGCCGGACGGGTGCCGGACCTCGCCGGGCCCGCGGACTTCGAGCTGCGCGAGCTCGTGCGCGACTACCTGACCGTCGCGGGCAAGCGCCGGCTCACGGTGCCGGTGCGGCTGCCGGGCCAGGCAGGGAAGGCGTACCGGGGCGGGCGGAACCTGACGCTGGACGGCGACCGCGGCACCCGCACGTGGGAGGAGTTCCTGGCCGGTCGGTAGTGTCCTGGCAACGTGACCGAACTTCTCGCTGATCAGAACCCGCTGCCGTCCGGTGTGGACTCCCGGCTGCGTGAGCACCTCACGTTCCTCATCGAGGTCGACCGGCTCAAGACCGTGCTGCGCGCGTCTCCTCTCGCGGCGGCGGACAGGCGCGAGAACGACGCGGAGCACTCGTGGCACCTCGCGTTGATGGTCATGACGCTCGCCGAGTACGCCGACGAACCGATCGACGTCGGCCACACGATGAAGCTCGTGGTGGTGCACGACCTCGTCGAGATCTACGCGGGTGACACGCCGATCTATGACACCGCGCTGGGCGAGAGCCAGCAGGAACGCGAGGAGGCCGCCGCCGACCTGCTGTTCGGCATCCTGCCCGACGACGCGGGCCGCGCGCTGCGGGCGTTGTGGGACGAGTTCGAGGCGCGGGAGACGCCGGAGTCGCGGTTCGCGAAGGCCATGGACCGGCTGCAACCGTTGCTGCTCAACTGGATGGCGAAGGGCGGGACCTGGCGGACACCCGGCGTGACGGCGCAGGACGTACGCGCTCGCAAGGCCGTGATCGGCGAAGGCTCGACGGCGCTGTGGCAGGCGGCGCTGCAGCTGATCGACGAGGGAGAGCGGCGCGGCTGGGCCCGGAGCTGACACCGAGGGGGCCACGTCGCCGTTGACGTGGCCCCCTCGGCAGCAGAACTACAGAACGGCGCGCAGCTTGTCCGCGATGACCGCGATCCGGCCGAGCACACCGTTCACGAAGCGCGGCGAGTCGTCCGTGGACAGGCCCTTGGCGAGCTCCACGGCCTCGTCGATGGCGACCGCGTCCGGCACGTCGGACGCCCACAGCAGCTCGTACAGGCCGAGGCGCAGGATCGCGCGGTCGACCGCCGGCATGCGCTGCAGGGTCCAGCCCTCGGCGTGCTCCGAGATGAGGTCGTCGATGCGCGAGCGGTTCGCTGTGACGCCCTCGACCAGCGTGACGGTGTAGTCGTTCACCGGCGGGACGTCAGGGGACCCGACGCGCGAAGCCAGCAGCGTCACTGCGTCGCTGCCCAGCAGGTCGGCTTCGTAGAGGAAGTCGACCGCGCGCTTTCGGGCCTTGCTCCGAGCACCCATCAGGACTTGTCGCTGATGCGGCCGAGGTAGCGGCCGTCGCGGGTGTCGACCTTGATCTTCTCGCCGGTCGTGACGAACAGCGGGACCTGGATCTCGGCGCCGGTCTCGAGGCGGGCGGGCTTGGTGCCACCGGTGGAGCGGTCGCCCTGCAGGCCGGGGTCGGTGTGCTCGATCACGAGCTCGACCGACGTCGGGAGCTCGATGAACAGCGGGACGCCCTCGTGCGTGGCGACCATCGCTTCCTGGTTCTCCAGCATGTAGTTCGCGGCGTCACCGACGGTCTCGGCCGGAACCGGGATCTGGTCGTAGGTGTCACCGTCCATGAAGATGAAGTCGGTGCCTTCCTTGTACAGGTAGGTCATGCCGCGCTTGTCCACGGTGGCGGTCTCGACCTTGGTGCCCGCGTTGAAGGTCTTGTCGACGACCTTCCCGGTCAGCACGTGCTTCAGGGTCGTGCGCACGAAGGCGCCACCCTTGCCGGGCTTGACGTGCTGGAACGCGGTGACGGTCCAGAGCTGGCCGTCGAGGTTCAGCACCAGGCCGTTCTTCAGGTCGTTCGTGGTGGCCACGGTGGGATTTCTCCTGTGTAGGACGGGGGTGTCAGACGACCACGAGTTCCTTCGTGGTCAGGGTGAGGAGCTCCGGGCCGCTTTCGCGGACCACGAGGGTGTCCTCGATGCGGACCCCGCCCCGCCCCGGCAAGTAGACGCCGGGCTCGACGGTGACCGCCATACCGGCCGAAAGTGTACCGGCACCCGCCTTCGACAACGCCGGTGCCTCGTGGATCTCCAGCCCGACCCCGTGACCGAGGCCGTGCAGGAAGTCGCCCCCGTGCCCGGCCTTCTCGATCACCTCGCGCGACGCGTGGTCGACGTCGCTCACCTTCACGCCCGGCTCGAGCGCGTCGCGGCCCGCCGCCTGCGAGCGCGCTACCAGGTCGTACAGGTCGCGCTGCCAGTCCGCGGGCTTGCCGAGCACGAACGTGCGGGTCATGTCGGAGTGGTAGCCGTCGACCAGCGCGCCGAAGTCGAGCTTGATGAGGTCGCCGGTGTGCAGCGTCGCGTCCGTCGGCGAGTGGTGGGGCACGGCCGAGTTCGCGCCGAACGCCACGATCGAGGAGAACGACGGGCCCTCGGCGCCGTGGTCGAGCATGCGGCTCTCCAGCTCGCGCGCGACCTCGCGTTCGGTGCGGCCCGCGCGCAGGCCGCCGTGCCCGATCAGCGCCGCGAGCGCGCGGTCCGCCGCCGCGCACGCCATCCGCAGCGCCTCGATCTCGACCTCGTCCTTGACCAGCCGCAGCTTCTCGATCAGGCCACCGGCCTTGTGCAGCTCCGCCTTGCCGGCGGCCGCCGTCAGCTCGTCCAGGCCGTCGACCGTGACGTGGTGGCTCTCGAACCCGAGCCTGCCCTTCGCCCTGCTCGCGAGCGCGGTGTCGCACGGCCGGTCGATCACCCGTTCCAGGTCCGGCACCTGTTTCGCCGACTGGGTGAGATAACGGCCGTCGGTGCAGAACACCGTGGTGTCGTCGCCGCTCGCGCCGATCAGCACGGCGGCGTTCGATCCGGTGAACCCGGTGAGGTACCGGACGTTCAGCAGGTTCGTCACCAGTAGTGCGTCCAGATCTGCGGTCTGGAGCGCTTGGCGCAATGCGGTGCGGCGTGCGGCGTACGACGACATGTCTCGCAGCGTACGGCCAGTCCTAAGCTGTCCGCATGCGTCCTTGGTTCGTCCGTGCGTTGTGGATGGGGCTCCTGCATGGAGCTGTGCAGACCGGCGTGGCGGCCGTGGGCGTGCGCAGCCCCGAGGCCTCCTCGATCCGGCCGATCGCTCTCGGCCTCCTGATCGTCGCCGCGGTCCTCTGGGGTGCCGTCGACACGCTGCGCGATCTCGACGGGCGCGGCATGCAGTGGTTCATCGCGTCGCTGATCGCGGGCCCGTTCGCGGGTGCGCTGGGCGTGATCGGGTCGGCGTTGCTGGTCGACCAGACCGGGCAGGAGGCGCTGTGGGTGGCGCTGACGGGCGGGGCCGCGTTCACGGCGTTGCTCGTGCTGGCTCCGGCGGGACTCGGGATGCTGCTCGGCGGGTTCCTCGCGAAGAAGGACCCGGCTAGTCCGCGGAACTGACGGTCAGCAGGTAGCGCGCCGAGGTGCTGAAATCGCCCGACGCGCCCTTGACCACCAGTTCGTGCTCGCCCGGCTTGAGCGGCGGGATCCACGCCCACAGCCCGCACCCCTGCGCGGCCACGCGTCCCTCGCGCTGCCCCATGACGTTGCCCTTCGCGGCCTGGTAGGTGATCGCGACCGGCGCGATCCGCCGCAGCTCGACGAGCTGTCCGTCGAGCGTCACCGAGCCCTTGGCGGCCTCCATGAACGCCGCGCAGTTCGCGTCCGTGGAGGCGAGGTTGAGCGCGGGACCGGCGAGCGGGCGACCGGCGGGCACCGGGCACCGGCGGTGCACGGCGCCTCCGAACGTGCCCGCGAAGAACCACACGTCCTCCGGCTGGTTCTCCGCGCACCACTGGCCGGTGTCGTCGACCACGGGGTTGCGGTTCTCCGGGCTCGACGCCGCCCACGTCCACCACTTCGCCTGCAGTTCCTGATCGGAGAACTGCTCGCTGGTGAGCGTCGTCGCCTCACTGCTGACGGGTGTGGGCTCCGGCGCGGCCGCGCAGCCGGCCAGGAGCAGGGCGAACGCGGCGATCAGCAGTCTCGGCACGAGCGGCATCCTCACACGTTCAGGCGGCTACCAGCTCGATTTCGAAGCCGTCGGAATTCTCCAGGAACGCCGCGTAGTGGTCCGGTCCTCCCGCGTGAGGATGCCTGTCCGCGAACATGAGCCTCCACCCGTTCGCCTCGGATTCCCGGGTCAGGCGGTCGACGTCCTCCCGGGTTCCCGCGTGCAGGGCGAGGTGGTTCAGGCCCGCTCTCATCCGGTCGTACGGGCCGGTCATGGCCGGGGACTGCTCGACGACGACGTAGGTGCCGCCGAGCTTCCAGCTGACCCCGGCGTCCCAGCGCTGGTGCTCGGTCCAGCCGAGCTGGGTGAGGATCCACCCGAACGTGGCCTCGGCGCGGGCGAGGTCCGGGACCCACAGTTCCACGTGGTGGAGCAACGGTTTCCCTTCCGTGTCCGGCCAGATCGGGAAGGTACACGCTCGACGCGGGCGACGTTGGTTGCGCGAGGATCGGCTTCATGAAGATCGTCTCGAACACCGAGCGCCCCGACCTCCAGGGCCCCGCCCAGGCCTCGCTGCGGGACGGCTGGCACGCGCGACGGCGGTGGCTCTGAGCTGGGACGGCGAGACGTCGGCGCTGCCCTGCGGAGGGTACGACGGTGCTTTGGTCGCGGCGGTCACCGAGCACGAGAGCGGCGTCGTGCCCGACTCGTTGTGCGTCGTGGCGGCGACCGTGCGGGCCGATCGCACCGGAGGCGGACTGGCGGGAAAGGTGCTCACCGCTCTGCGTGAGCGGGCCGCGGACGACGGACTGCTCCGGGTGATCGTGCCCGTGCGGCCGACGCTCAAGGCGACCTACCCGGTGACGTCGATGGAGGACTTCCAGCGCTGGTCACGTGCGGACGGCCTGCACCTCGACCCGTGGATCCGCACGCACCAGCGGCTCGGCGCCACCATCCTCGGGCCCGCGCCCCGGTCGATGGTGGTGACCGGGAGCGTTGCCGAGTGGGAGCGGTGGACCGGGATGGCGTTCCCGCAGAGCGGACGGTACGTCGTCGCGGGCGGGCTGGACCTCGTCGCGATCGACCGGGAGCGCGACCAGGGCGTCTACGAGGAGACGAACCTCTGGATGCGCCACCCGGTGCGCGCTACTTCTTGAAAGACAGCCAGCGCAGGGCGAGCAGGTAGCCCTCGACGCCCAGGCCGACGATCACGCCGCTCGCGACCGCCGAGATGACGCTGTGGTGCCGGAACTCCTCGCGCTGGTGGATGTTCGAGATGTGCACCTCGACCAGCGGCGCGGTCAGCTGCGAGCACGCGTCGCGCACCGCGATCGAGTAGTGCGTCCAGGCGGCGCCGTTGAGGACGACCGGGATCGACGCGTCGGCGGCCTCGTGCAGCCACTTGACCATCTCGCCCTCGTAGGCGGTCTGGCGGACCTCGACGTCGAAGCCGAGCTCCTTGCCCTCGGCGACGCACATGTCGACGAGGTCGGCGTGCGTGGTGCTGCCGTAGATGAGCGGCTCGCGGGTGCCGAGGCGGTCGAGGTTCGGGCCGTTCAGGACGAGGACCTTCACAGCAGCACCTTCCCCGAGCCGGTGGTCGGCTCGGCGGCGACGGCCGAGTACGCGGCGGCGATCAGGGCCGGGTCCGGGCCTTCGAGGCGGCCGGGCTTGGCGAGGCCGTCGAGGACGACGAAGCGGAGCACGCCCGCCTTGTTCTTCTTGTCGACCTTCATGCCCTCCATGAGCTGCGGGAGGGCCTCCGGGTCGTACGTCGTCGGCAGGCCGAGCAGCTGCAGGACGCGCTTGTGGCGGTCGGCCGTCTCGTCGTCGAGGCGGCCGGCGAGGCGGGCCAGTTCGGCGGCGAAGACCAGGCCCACGCTGATCGCGGCGCCGTGGCGCCAGCGGTAGCGCTCGCGGCGTTCGATGGCGTGGCCGAGGGTGTGGCCGTAGTTCAGGATCTCGCGCAACGACGACTCGCGCAGGTCCGAGGTCACGACGTCGGCCTTGATCTGGATCTTGCGGCGGACCAGCTCGGCCAGCACCTCGCCGGTCGGGTCGAGGGCCAGGGCCGGGTCGGCCTCGATGAGGTCGAGGATGACCGGGTCGGCGATGAAGCCGCCCTTCACGATCTCGGCCATGCCGGCGATGAGTTCGTTGCGCGGCAACGTTTCCAGCGTCGCGAGGTCGACGAAGATCGCGTCCGGCTCGTAGAACGTGCCGACGAGGTTCTTGCCCGCGTCGGTGTTGATGCCGGTCTTGCCGCCGACCGCCGCGTCGACCATGCCGAGCAGCGTCGTCGGGATGTTGACCAGCCGCACGCCGCGCATCCACGTGGACGCGACGAAGCCCGCGAGGTCCGTCACCGCGCCGCCGCCGAGGCCGACGACGACGTCCGAGCGCGACAGGCCGATCTTGCCGAGCACGTCCCAGCAAAAGCCGGCGACGGCGAGGTCCTTGCCGTCCTCGGCGTCCGGGACCTCGACGCGGTGCGCGTCGGCGCCCACGGCCTTGAGCTCGTCGACCAGCACCTTGGCCGTCTCAGCGAGGGTCGGCTGGTGCACGATCGCGATCTTGGCGGTGCCCTTCAGGAACTCGACGATGTCGCCGAGCAGGCCGCGGCCGACCACCACGTCGTAGGGCTTCTCCGCGGCGACCCGGATGCGCACGGGCTCGGTCATGCTTCAGCTCCCTTGATCACCGCGTCGGTCACCTGGTGCGGGTCCAGCGAATCCGTCAGGACCTCGATCGTCGCGACCTCGCGGTACAGCGGCAGGCGCGCGTCGAGCAGCGCCTTGAACGTGGCGCGCGGGTTGATGCCGGACAGCAGCGGCCGCGAGGACGACAGCCCGGTGCGGCGCACGCCCTCCGCCATGCCCACGTTCAGGAACACGACGGTGTGCTCGCGCAGGCGCTCGCGGGTCGTCGCGGACAGGACCGCTCCCCCGCCCAGGGCCAGCACGCCCTCGTGCTCGACTAGCGCCTTCGCGACCGCTTCCTCTTCGATGGCGCGGAAAGCGGGCTCACCGTCGGTGGTGAAGATGTCCGAGATGGGCTTGCCGGCGAGCGCGACGATGTCCGCGTCGACGTCGCGGAACGGCACGCCGAGGCGTGCGGCCAGCAGTTCGCTGACGGTGGTCTTCCCGGCTCCGGGAGGACCGACCACCACGTACCGGGGGCTCACATGCCCTCCCAGCGGGCTTCCAGCGCCTTGAGGTACGCGTGGGCGTTGCGGCGCGTCTCGTCCAGCGAGTCGCCGCCGAACTTCTCCAGCGCGGCCTCGGCCAGCACCAGCGCCACCACGGACTCCAGCACCACACCGGCGCGCGGCACGGCGCAGACGTCCGAACGCTGGTGGATCGCGACCGCGGGCTCACCGGTGCGGACATCCACAGTGGACAGTGCGCGCGGCACGGTCGAGATGGGCTTCATCGCCACGCGGGCGCGCAGGATCTCGCCGTTGGTGATGCCGCCTTCGAGGCCACCGGCGCGGTTCGAGCGGCGCGTCACGCCGACCGGGCCGCTGCCGCGGTCGATCTCGTCGTGCGCCTGCGAGCCCCAGCGCTTCGCCGAGGTGAAGCCGTCGCCGATCTCCACGCCCTTCATCGCCTGCACGCCCATGAGGGCGGCGGCCAGGCGCGCGTCGAGGCGGCGGTCCCAGTGCACGTGCGAGCCCAGGCCCGGCGGCAACCCGTAGACGAGCACCTCGATGACGCCGCCGACCGTGTCACCGGCCTCCTTGACGGCCTCGACCTCGGCGACCATCGCCTCGGTGCCGCGCTGGTCGAAGCACCGCACCGGCGACTCGTCGATCGCGGCCAGGTCGTCGGGCGTGGGCAGCGCGGCGTCCTCGGGCGTCTCGGCCTTGCCGATGGACACCACGTGACTCACGATCTGCACGCCGAGCAGCTGCTGCAGGAACTGCCGGGCGACCGTGCCCAGCGCGGTGCGGGCCGCGGTCTCACGGGCGGAGGCGCGCTCCAGCACCGGACGGGCCTCGTCGAAGCCGAACTTCTGCATGCCCGGCAGGTCGGCGTGGCCGGGGCGCGGGCGGGTGAGCGCCTCGTTGCGGCCGGTGGGCTTGAGCAGGCTCGGGTCGACCGGGTCCGGCGACATGACCGTCTGCCACTTGGGCCACTCGGAGTTGCCGATCGTGACCGCGACCGGACCGCCCTGGGTCTTGCCGTGGCGGACGCCGCCGAGGATCTCGACCTCGTCCTGCTCGAAGCCCATGCGCGGCGAGCGACCGAACCCGAGCCTGCGGCGCCCGAGCTGGGCGACCAGGTCGTCGGTGGTCACCTCCACCCCTGCGGGCATGCCCTCCAGGACGGCGACGAGGGCGGGGCCGTGTGACTCTCCAGCGGTGATCCAGCGCAGCACGTTCACAATCCTTTCACAGCGTCGTCAACGCCCAGGTGGCGGCCAGCAGGCCAGGCCCGTGCGGCACGGCGCGCCGGCGCCGGAGCGCGGCGACGGCCAGGGTGACCGCACTGGACAGGATCGCCGCAGGTAGGAGCGCCGGCAACGGAAGCGCCGCACCGAGTCCGAAAGCGAGCTTCACGTCGCCGCCGCCCATCAGTGCGGGCCGCAGCCGCCGCACGGCGAGATGTGCGCCACCGAAGACGAGCGCCGACAACGCCGCGGCTCCCAGCCCGTGGAACTGCAGGAGCAGCAGCGCGGCACCCAACGGGAGGGTCAGCGCGTCCGGCAACCGGTGGTGTCGCAGGTCGATCGTCGCGAGCACGATGCCGAACCAGGCCAGCAGGTACGACGAGGGTGGAGCGTCCAGGACGGCGGCGACCGTCCACAGCGAACCCAGGACGAACGCGAGCAGGACCGTGGTCATGACACCACGGTCCTGCTCGGGGCGACCGGGTACGAGTTCCGACCCGTCGTGAACGGTCCGTTCACGCTGGCCTTCACACCGCCCCGGTCAGGGCTGGGAGAACGGTTCAGCGAGACCAGTCGAACAGGGCGTCGCCCGCCACCACGTCCGCGTCGAGAGCCAGGTCGCCGAGCACCTCGGCGGACGCGTCGAGCGCGACCACCGGGCAGATCGGCGCGAACCCGGCCGCCTCGACCTCGGCCGGGTCCCACGTCACGATCTTCTGACCGGCCTGGACCTGCTCGCCCTTGACGACGTGGAGCTCGAAGCCCTCGCCCTTGCGCTTCACGGTGTCGATGCCGAGGTGGACCAGGATGGCCGCCCCGTCACCGTTGGCGACCACGAACGCGTGCGGGTGCAGCGTGACGACGGTGCCGTCGAGCGGTGACACCACATCGGCCTTCGATCGAACCGGTTCGACGGCCACGCCGGGTCCGACCATCGCCTCGGCGAAGACCTGGTCCGGAACCGCGGAGAGCGCGACCACCCGGCCCGCCACGGGGCTGCCGACGCGCAGGCTCACAGCAGGTCCTCGATGTCCGACGCGATGGTGTCCGCCTCGGGGCCGACGACGACCTGGACGACGTTGCCGGAACGCATGACTCCGTGCGCTCCCAACGCCTTCAGCGCCTTCTCGTCCACGACGGAACCGTCTTCGAGCTCGCACCGCAGGCGGGTGATGCAGGGCTCGATCTCGATGATGTTGTCGCGCCCGCCCAGCGCCTCGAGGATCTTCTGAGCCTTCTCGTCAGCCACGTTCGTACCTCTCGTTCCCGTAACAGCGGTTGACACCCGCTCGGTGCGCGGAGCATTCTCCCGCACCAACTGGTCTAGACCGGAAAGTACCACTAGCGAGGAGGTGAGCGGATGAACGAGATCGTGGACGGGCCCAAGCCGAAGCACGCGCAGCTGCGCGAGATCCTGCGGCGGCTGGCAGAGCAGGATCTCGCTCCCGGCTCACCGATCCCGTCCGAGCGCGATCTCGCCGAGCGGTACGGAGTCTCTCGCATCACCGTGCGGGCCGCGGTCGGCCAGCTGGTCGCCGAAGGCCTGCTCACGCGGGCCAAGGGACGTGGGACGTTCACCGCCAAGCGGCGCTACGACCTGCAGCTGTTCCTGGCCTCGTTCACCTCGGACATGAAGGCGCGCGGGGTCGAACCCAGCACCGAGGTGATCAGCTGCGGCCAGGCGGCACCCGGCTCGAAGGCCTCGCTGGGCCTCGAGTCCGACGAGTACGCGTACCGCGTCGTGCGGCTGCGCAAGGCCGACGGTGCACCGTTGGCGCTCGAAGCCGGCTGGTACAGCCCGCACATGCTTCCCGAACTGGACCGCTGCGACCTGACCGGATCGATCTACGAGATCATCGCGACCCGGTACGGAATTCAGCTCGACCACGCGCGGCAGACCGTGTGGGCCGAGACCGCCGACGCGGAGACCGCGAAGGCGCTCGACGTCCGCAAGGGCAGTCCGCTTCTCGTGTTCAGGAGGGTCGCCAGCTCCGACGGGCGGCCCTGCGAAGACGTGACCTCCTGGTACCGGGGCGATCTCTACCAGGTGACCATGCAACTGGACCGGACCGTCCCGGGTACCGGACCCAACTCCGCCAAGGGAGGAACCCGATGAGCACGGACGCCGCAACCGGTGGTCGTGAGATCAAGGGCCTCGCCACGTTGCAACGCTTCGGTCGCAGCCTCATGCTGCCGATCGCCGTGCTGCCCGCGGCAGGCCTGCTGCTCCGCTTCGGTCAACCCGACATGCTGGGCAAGGACGGCCTGGGCTGGAACGCCGTCGCCTCCGTGATCGGTGCGGCGGGCGACGCGCTGTTCAGCAACCTCGCGCTGCTGTTCGCCGTCGGCATCGCCGTCGGTTTCGCACGGCGCGGTGACGGCTCCACGGCGCTCGCCGGCGTCGTCGGCTACGTCGTGCTGACGAGCGTCTTCAAGGCGATGTCGCCGCTGGTCCTCGACCAGCCGACCGACCCGGCCGCCAAGCCCGAGGTGATCAACTACGGTGTCCTCGGCGGTATCGTCGTAGGCCTGTTGACCGCCTTGCTGTGGCAGAAGTACCACCGCATCAAGCTGCCCCCGTACCTCGCGTTCTTCGGTGGCCGCCGGTTCGTCCCGATCATCGTCGCCGGTGTCATGACGATCGTCGGCGTCCTGCTCGGCCTGGTCTACCCGTGGTTCGACGCGGGCCTGACCGCCATCGGTGAGTGGGTCACCGGCAGCACGATCATCGGTGCCTTCATCTACGGTGTCGTGAACCGCCTGCTGATCCCGCTGGGTCTGCACCACATCGTCAACAACGTCGTGTGGTTCCAGTTCGGCGAGTACAACGAGAAGACCGGCGACATCCCGCGCTTCCTGGCGGGCGACCCGACGGCCGGCACGTTCCAGACCGGCTTCTTCCCGATCCTCATGTTCGCCCTCCCGGCAGCCGCGCTCGCGATCGTGCACACCGCGCGTCCCAGCCAGCGCAAGCTCATCGGCGGCATCATGGGCTCCGCCGCTCTCACCGCGTTCATCACCGGTGTGACGGAGCCGCTCGAGTTCGCGTTCATGTTCGTGGCGTGGCCGCTGTACCTGATCCACGCGTTCCTGACCGGTACGTCGCTCGCGATCTCGAACGCGCTCGACGTCCACTCGGGCTTCTCGTTCTCGGCCGGTGCGATCGACTTCATCCTGAACTGGAACATCTCCCAGAAGCCGTGGATGCTGATCATCCTGGGCCTGATCTACGGTGCGATCTACTACTTCCTGTTCCGCTTCGTCATCACCAAGTGGAACCTGAAGACGCCGGGCCGCGAGGACGACGAGTCCCCTGAGGCCGACGAGAGCATCGTCGGCGGCAGTGGCGACACGGCGGTGCGTGAGAAGCAGAAGCGCACCACCGACGAACAGCAGTAAGCGAACCAGCTCTACCGGGAGGAACCATCATGGCCGAGCGACGGGTCACCGTGGCCAGCAAGGTCGGACTGCACGCCCGGCCTGCCGCACTGCTGGCGAAGGCCGCCGCCGACCAGCCGGTGACGGTCAGCATCGCCAAGGACGGCGGCGAAGCCGTTGACGCGGCGAGTGTTCTGGGTCTGATGACCCTGGGCGCCATGCACGGTGACGAGGTGGTGCTCAGCGCCGAGGGAGAGGGAGCGGACGCCGCTCTCGACGCCATCGCCGAGCTGATCGCCACCGATCACGACGAGTGATCCCGGTCGTGAGTGGTCTTGATCGCCCCGACGGCCGAGACCACTCACGACCCACCCGAAGTGCAGCACCACACCCGCGGTCACGACGCCGGCCGAGGCCGACGGCGTGGCCTGCGGGTAGCTCACCATCAGCCAGACGCCTCCCACGGCCAGCGCGGGCGGCACGATCAGCCCCGCGGTCCACCTGCGCAGCACCAGGAACGCGAGCGTCGAGACCAGCAGCGCCGCGCCGAGCGTGTCGCTGAACCGGTGCCAGCCGAGCGACACCGTCTCCGCCGCGACCGCCCCCGCGCCGAGCGCCCCGGGCACCGCCACGACCAGCGCGAACCGCTTGGGCACCGCCATCGTCACCGCGATCACCGAGGCCACCGCGGCCGTCGTGTGCCCACTCGGGAAGCTGTTGTGCACCAGGACCGCGTCGTCGTCGAGCGGCGGCCGCACCAGCACGTAGAGCTTCAGGACCTGTGCTCCCAGCACCGAACCGCCGAGCAGCAGCAACGGCGTGAGCGACTTCTTGCGCGCGAAGAGAACCACGAGGACGGCGGCGACGATGATCGCCATGTCCACGTTGGACGCCCACGAGCGTTGGAGCGACAACTCGGGCAACGCGGCGTTCTCCGCCTTCTGCCCGAACGACGTCCACACCAGCGCGAAGTACGTGAAGAGGAATCCCAGCAAGCTTCCGGCCATGGGTTCGACACTCCGCGAGCCGGTCCACGGGAACGTCCACGCCATGTCATGGTTCCGCTACAGATCCGGCGCCGGTGCCGTCTCCCGCAGATAATGGATCTCGTGGCGATGGTGTTGCTGGTCGAGGACGACCCCTCGGTGCGTGAAGGACTCGGGCTGGCGTTGCGCCGTCAGGGACACGACGTCCGAGCAGCGGGAACGGGTGAGGAAGGCGTCGAGAAGCTGCGCGAGTCCCGCCCCGACATCGTCGTCCTCGACATCATGCTGCCGGGCATCGACGGCTTCGAGACGTGCCGGCGGATGCGCTCGCACGCAGAGGTGCCGATCATCATGCTCACCGCGCGCGGCGACGACTTCGACGTGGTCGCGGGCCTGGAGGCGGGTGCGGACGACTACGTGGTCAAGCCCGTGGAACCGCGCGTGCTGGAGGCCCGGATCCGCGCCGTGCTGCGGCGGACCGTCGCCGAGCCGTCGTCGGTCGAACGGCACGGCTCGCTGGTGATCGATCGGGCAGGCTTGCAGGTGCTCAAGAACGACGTGAAGGTCGGGCTGACCCCGACCGAGCTGAAGCTGCTGCTCGAACTGTCCCGCACCCCCGGCCGCGTGCTGACCCGCCAGCAGATCCTCGAGGCGGTCTGGGAGCACGACTACCTCGGCGACTCGCGGCTGGTCGACGCGTGCGTGCAGCGGTTGCGCGCGAAGATCGAGGACGTGCCCTCCGAACCCGGCTACGTCCACACGGTGCGCGGCTTCGGGTACCGCTTCGGCCCCCGATGAGGTCGTTGCTGCGCGGCCTGCGCCCGAGGCTGATGGCCGCGTTCCTGCTGCTGACGGTGCTGGGCGCGGTGGGAGCCGCGGGCGCCTCCTACGCGACCGCCCGCACGTTGCTGCTGGAGGACGCGCAGGACAACTTCATGAACCCGCTCGTGCAGGACGTCCGCGACTACGCGCACCGCCTGACCGTGCCGCCGGCGCAGGAGGACCTCGACGGCTTCGGCTCCTACCTGCGCGGCTCCGCGGTCGTCGTTTACGAGAGCCTGCGCTCCACCAGCGGCCCCGACCCGTCGTTCGTCCCCGCCGAGATGCGCGAGATGCTCAAGACGAGCAGGACCATCCTCTGGCAGCGCCGCACGGACCTGACCGATCCGTACGTCGTCGTGGGCATTCCACTGGTCCGTGCGGACGGCACGCCCACCGGCGTGGAGGTGTGGGCGCTGCTGTACCTGCGGGGCCCGCAGACCGCCATCGACAGCTTCTCCACGGCCGCCTGGGTGGGCGTCAGCCTCGTGCTCCCCCTGGCCCTGGGCCTCGCGCTGTTCACCGCACGCGGCGTGCTGCGCCCAGTCCGCCGTCTCGGCGCCGCCGCCCGCGCACTGGGGTCCGGCCGCCTGGACACCCGCGTCGACGTGCGCGGCTCCGACGAGCTCGCGGACCTGGCCCGCACGTTCAACCAGGCCGCCGAACAGCTGGAAGCCTCCCAGGCCGCCTCCCGCCGCTTCGTGGCCGACGTGTCGCACGAACTGCGCACGCCCCTGACGGCGATGAACGCCGTGACCGCCGTGCTGGACGAGGACGCGGACACGCTGCCGCCCGACACGGCCGTCGCGGCCCGCCTGGTCTCCGCCGAGACCCGCAAGCTGACCCGCCTGGTCAACGACCTGATGGAGATCTCCCGCTTCGACGAGGGCCGCAACCTCCTCGAACTGGACGACTGGGACATCGGCACCGCGGTCCGCGACACCCTGGCCGCCCGCGGCTGGGCCACGTCCGTCGAGGCGTCCCTGCCCGAGGGCGTGGTGGCCAGGGTCGACCGCCGCCGTCTGGACGTCATCGTCGCCAACCTCGTGGGCAACGCGCTGAAGCACGGCGGCGTCCCGGTGCGGGTGTCCGTGCGGCCGGGTGTCATCGAGGTGGCCGACCACGGCCCCGGCATCCCGGAGGACGCCCTCCCCCACATCTTCGACCGCTTCTACAAGGCAGACACGGCCCGCTCCCGTTCCGAGGGCAGCGGACTGGGATTGGCGATCGCATGGGAGAACGCACGCCTGCACGGCGGCACCATCGAGGCGGCCAACGCGCCCTCGGGCGGCGCGGTCTTCACGTTGCGCTTGCCCTCGTGACCCTCACGGCCTGCGGCATCCGCCCGACCCCGGTCCTCACCGGAGCCGAGGCACCGACGGTCTCGTCGCACTCGCTGACCATCTACCTCGTGACGGCCGGCCGCGACGGCCTGGTGCGCCGCACCCGCGACTACACCGGCACCGTCGACATCACGACCGCGATGAACCTGCTGCTGGCCGGCCCGAACGACGAGGAGAAGAAGCTGGGCCTGGTGACCGAACTGCCCGCGACGTCCTCCAAGGCGGTTCCGGTGCTGGACGTGATCGTGATGCCGGAGGACGTCGCGCCACCGTCGACGAAGTGGGGGGTCCTCCAGGTGCACTGCACGGCGCTGGCGAGCCGCGCGAAGGTGGCCGGGGTGGCCCCGGTTCCCGACGAGTACTGCCCCTAGCGTTCCAGTGCCAGGAACGCGCTGATCGCGGCGTGGAAGTCCTCCTGCGCCGGGTCGTCCGCGTAGCCGTCCACCTGAAAGCGGTACGGCCCCGAGTCCTGCAATCTCCACGGGGCGATCATATGGAGGCGGGACGCACCGGCGGCCGTGGTGCCGGAACCGGTCGGCCCACGCCCAAGCGGAGCCCCCGGCGGACACACCCGTGCGTCCCCGCCCGCCGGTCCTCCCAAGGCGAGGAACACCGGCATGTGATGACCCCAGCCGAGTGGCACATCGTCCGGAGTCAAACGAGTTGCACGTAGGCAACCACACGACCGGCGCACGCCGGTACCGAACGGTGCCGGATCGAGCCGAAAGTTACGCCCGCGCGGCGAGTGCCGCGGCCAGCGCGGCGCGCATGGCCTCCTGCGGCGCGGGCTTGCCGGTGAACTGCTCGAACTGCCCGAAAGCCTGGTGCAGCAACATGTCCAGCCCGGTGGCCAGGCGGCTCCCGGAGGCCTCCACGGCCTTCGCCACCGGCGTCGGCCACGGGTGGTAGATGACGTCCAGCACGTAGGGCGCCCGCGCCAGCGAGCCGGCCAGCGGCACGGTGGCCTCGGCGGGCACCGTCGACACGACCACGTCCGCCGCACCGGCCAGCACGGCCAGGTCCACAGAGGACAACTCCAGCACCTCGACGGAGACACCGACCCGCGACGCCGTCTCCACCGCCTCCGCCGCGCGCGCGGGATCGCGCACCACCAGGGAGGCCGAGGAGATCCCGAGTTCGGCGAACCCGGCCAGCGCCGCCGTGGCCGTGCCGCCCGCACCCAGCACGACGCCGTGCGAGCCGCCGGGGAAACCCTTCTCCCGCAACGCTCCCACGACACCGTCCACGTCGGTGCAGTCGGCGTGCCACTCGGAACCGTGGCGCACCAACGTGTTCGCCGCTCCCACCGCCGTCGCCCGCGCGGTCACGACCGACGCGAACGCCAGCGCGGCGCGTTTGGTCGGCATCGTGCAGGACAGGCCCGCCCACTCCGGTCCCAGCGACGAGACCAGAGCGGGGACGCCGGCCGCGGAGCACTCCAGGCGGGTGTACTCCCAGTCGAGGCCCAGCTCGGCGTACGCGGCGTTGTGCAGGACGGGGGAAAGCGAGTGCTCGATCGGCGAACCGATCACCGCCGCCTTGCGCACCACTAGTAGACGCCCTCCCGCTGAGCCTTCTGGTC
The DNA here is from genome assembly GCF_040682435.1 of Lentzea sp. NPDC051208. Lineage (NCBI taxonomy): Bacteria > Bacillati > Actinomycetota > Actinomycetes > Pseudonocardiales > Pseudonocardiaceae > Lentzea > Lentzea sp. NPDC051208. Next base: position 145,973 of record NZ_JBFBAW010000017.1, read on the forward strand.
GTTCGCGTTGTGCTCTTCGAACGTGTTCGCGAAGCACGACGTGCCGTCCTTCTGGCACTTCACGAAGAACAGGATCTCGCCGCCCTCCGGCTTGATCGCCGCGGCGATCGCCTGCTGCGACGGCGAGCCGATCGGGGTCGGCGTCAGGCCGGGGTTGATGTAGGTGTTGTACGGCTGCTGCGCGTTGCGGTCCGCGTCGGACGTGCGGATGTGCGGCTGGTTGTTCTTGTAGTTGATGGTCGAGTCGAACTGCAGCGGCATCGGCTGCGGCTTCGCGAGCCGGTTGTAGATCACCTGCGAGACCTTGCCGAAGTCCTTCTCGATGGCTTCCTTCTCGATCAACGAGGCGATGACGAGGACCTCGTAGGGACGGAAGCCGGTGTTCATGGTGCCGCCGGGAATGCCCGCGCCCTGCAGCTTCTGGGCCGAGGACACGATGACGCTGCGGATCAGCTCCACCGCCGTGACACCGGGCTTGACCTGGTAGACGCCGCGCATGATCAGGCCTTCGAGGCGGAACTGCGGGTCGGCGCGCTTCACGTCCGCCAGCGCCCAGTCCGGCACACCGAGGGCGACCGGGTCGGTCTGCTCGGCGGCGGCCTTGATCTCGTCGGCGGTCAGGCAGACCTTCGCGCCGTCCTTCTCCGTGCAGCTCGCGGCGGCGAGCTTGGAGTAGATGCCCGGGACGGTCTTGCCGTCGGCCTGGATGTCGGTGAGCTTCAGGCCACCGACGATCTGGACGGCCGGGACCCTGGTCTTCGGGTCGATCATGCGGGCCACCGCGTTCTGGCCCGACATCTTCGTCTTCATCAGGTAGAAGCCGGGCTGGATCGACGTCACGCGGGTGTCGGTCTTGCTGGCCTCGGTGAACGCGCGCGCGGAAGCGACCACGCCGTTGTCGTACAGGGTCGACGCGATCTTGCTGACCGGGTCGCCGTCCTGGACCTCGACGATGGCGTCGACCTCGCCGCTGCCCTCGTAGTCCTCGAACGAGCCGATGCCGCGCAGCTCCTGGTAGCCGTAGTAGGCACCGCCCATGCCCACGGCGAGAATCAACACGACGACCAGCCACAGGACCGTCTTCTTGCGCTTCTTCGCCTTGGCGCGGGCGTTGTCACGCTCGCGTTCGCGCTTCCTGACCGGCCTCCGCTCATCAGCTTCGGGGTCGGTGAACAACCCGAGATCGTCGCCGCTCACGCCTCGTCCTTTCGGGCGGGCACCGAACGTGCCCGTGCGTCCAGCCAAGATTGCAGGATCTCGACAGCAGCAGCCTGGTCGACCACGGCTCGCTGCTTCTTGCCCTTCACACCGCGCTGTGCCAGCACCCGGCTCACCACGACCGTCGTCAGGCGTTCGTCGCAGAGCCGCACCGGCACCGGGGCGATGCGTCCGGCCAAGGCCGCAGCGTACGCCGTCGCTGCCTCCGCCGCGGGGCCGTGTCTGCCGGCCAATGTCTTCGGCAGGCCGACCACGACCTCCACTACCTCATGCTCGGCCACGAGACGTACGAGTTCCGTGAGGTCCGAGCCGTTCTTCTGGTCGCGTTGCAGGGTGACCAGCGGCGTCGCCAGGAACGGTGCCGGATCGCTGAGGGAGACCCCCACGCGAACCGATCCGACGTCGACGCCGAGCCTCCGTCCGAGGCCCGGATCGTCGACACCGGGAACATCAGCGCTGTTCAAGCACCTTGTCCAGTTCGTTCGTCAGGGCCGTGATGGCGTCGGTGACGCCGGCCGGGTTGGTGCCGCCGCCCTGGGCGAGGTCAGGCTTGCCACCACCGCGGGCGGCGATGGCCGGGCCGAACACCGGGACGAGCTTGCCGGCGGCGAGCCCCAGGTCGCGGGCGGCGGCCGTGGTGGCCACCACGAAGCTGACCTTGTCGCCGTCGACCGAGAACAGGGCCACCACACCGGGCTTGCTGCCCAAGCGGTTGCGGACCTCACCGCCGAGCGTGCGCAGGTCGTTGCCCGGCACGCCCTCCAGGCCCAGGGCCACGAGCGACAGGCCGCGGATGTCGAGGGCCTTGTCGGCGAGGGCGCCGGCGTTGCCCAGCAGCTCGGCGGCGCGGACCTTCTCCAGCTCCTTCTCGGCGGACTTCAGGCGCTCGACCAGCGACTCGATCCGCTCGGGCAGGCCGTCGGAGCCGACCTTGAGCATGTCGGAGAGGTTCTGCACGATGGCGCGTTCCTTGGCCAGGAACCGCATGGCCTCGATGCCGACGTAGGCCTCCAGGCGGCGCACGCCGGAACCGACCGAGGACTCACCCAGCAGGGTGATCGGGCCGATCTGCGACGAGTGCTCGACGTGGGTGCCACCGCACAGCTCGCGCGACCACTCGCCACCGATCTCGACGACGCGCACGGTCTCGTCGTACGTCTCGCCGAACAGGGCGACGGCACCCATGTCCTGGGCACCGGCCATGTCGGTGTAGACGACGCTGACCGGCAGGTCCTTGCGCACGGCGAGGTTCGAGACCTCCTCGATCTCGCTCTTGGCCTCGGCGGACAGGCCACCGGTCCAGGCGAAGTCGAGGCGCAGGTAGCCGGGCTTGTTGTACGAACCGCTCTGCAGGGCCGACGGGCCGAGCACGTGCCGCAGGGCGGCGTGCACGACGTGCGTGCCCGAGTGGCCCTGGCGGGCACCGACGCGCCACTCCGGGTCGACGCGGGCCTCGACGTGCTCGCCCTCGCTGATCTCGCCGGACCGGACGCGCACCTGGTGCACCCACAGCTTGCGGGAGACCTTCTGCACGTCGAGCACCTCGAGCTCGGCGTTGGCCGTGACGATGCTGCCGGCGTCGGACTCCTGGCCACCGGACTCGGCGTAGAGCGGCGTGCGGTCGAGGACGACCTCGACGATGTCGCCCTCGCGAGCCGACTTCACCCGCTGGCCGTTCAGCACGATGCCGCGCAGCGTGGCCTCGGAGGCGAGCTCGGTGTAGCCGGTGAACTCGGTCGGGCCCTGCTCCAGCAGCTCGCGGTACACCGACTGGTCGCCGTGGCCGGTCTTCTTGCCGGCGGCGTCGGCCTTGGCGCGGGCGCGCTGCTCGGCCATCAGCTTGCGGAACCCGTCCTCGTCCACGGACAGGCCGGCCTCGGAGGCCATCTCCAGCGTGAGGTCGATCGGGAAGCCGTACGTGTCGTGCAGCTGGAAGGCCTTGTCACCGGGCAGCGTGGCGCGGCCGTCGGACTTCACCTCGGCGGCGGCGCCCTCGAAGATCCGCGAACCGGCGTCGAGGGTGCGCAGGAACGTGTCCTCCTCGGCCTTGAGCACCTGCTGGATGCGGGCGAACCCGCTGACCAGCTCGGGGTAGGCCTCGCCCATCGAGTCGCGGACGACCTCGGCGAACTGCTGCAGCACCGGCTCGTTCACGCCCAGCAGGCGGCTGCTGCGCACGATGCGGCGCAGCAGGCGGCGCAGCACGTAGCCGCGGGCCTCGTTGCCGGGCGTGACGCCGTCGCCGACCAGGAGCACGCCGCTGCGGGCGTGGTCGGCGATGACGCGGAAGCGGACGTCGTCGACCTCGTTGGTGCCGTACTTGCGGCCGGAGAGCTCCTCGGCCTTGTTGATGACGGCGCGGACCAGGTCGGTCTCGTAGACGTTGTCGACGCCCTGCAGCAGGTAGGCGACGCGCTCGACGCCCATGCCGGTGTCGATGTTCTTCGACGGCAGCTCACCGAGGACCGGGTAGTCCTTCTTGGCACCGCCCTCGCCGCGGACGTTCTGCATGAAGACGAGGTTCCAGATCTCCAGGTACCTGTCCTCGTCGACTACCGGGCCGCCCTCCTTGCCGTACTCGGGGCCGCGGTCGTAGTAGATCTCCGAGCACGGGCCGCACGGGCCGGGGACGCCCATCGACCAGAAGTTGTCCTCGACGCCGCGGCGCTGGATGCGCTCCAGCGGCATGCCGGCGACCTTCTGCCACAGCTCGATGGCCTCGTCGTCGTCCAGGTAGACCGTCACCCAGATGCGCTCGGGGTCGAAGCCGTAGCCGCCCTCGTCCTGGGACTTGGTGATCAGCTCCCAGGCGAGCCGGATGGCGTCTTCCTTGAAGTAGTCGCCGAGCGAGAAGTTGCCGGCCATCTGGAAGAACGTGAGGTGGCGCGTGGTCTTGCCGACCTCGTCGATGTCGGGCGTGCGCACGCACTTCTGGATGCTCGTCATCCGCGGGGCGGGCGGCGGGGCCTCACCGAGGAAGTACGGCTTGAAGGGCACCATGCCGGCGTTGACGAACAGCAGGTTCGGGTCGTCGAGCAGGAGAGAGGCGCTGGGGATGTACTTGTGCCCGGCGTTCTCGAAGTGCTCGCGGAAGCGCTTGATGATCTCGTGGGTCTGCACGGGAAGTTCCTTGTGTGTTGCTGGGGAATAGTCAGGGCATGGTCACGAGGCGAACGGTGCTAGTGCTTCCCGTTCGCCCTGGGCGCTCGGCGCCCCGGCGTGAATCCCGTCTGACGTTCCACGGTGTCCTGCAACTCCTGTTCCCGTTCGGCCATTCCCGCGCGCACCTCGGCCCCGAAGGAACCGATGGCGCCGGCGAGTTCGCGCAGGCCTTCACCCACGTTAGCGCCGATGCCGGCAGGAGTCGCCTGCTTAGTGACCTCGGAGGCCTTCTTCGCGGCGAACAGCCCTGCCGCGGCGCCCAGTCCGAACCAGAAGAGACGGCTCACTTCGCACCTTGCCTGGGGCGGCGCTTGGAGTGCTTGTTCGGCTGTTCGGCGGCCTTGCGGCGCGCCTTGACGGCCTTGCTCACGCCGTAGGACAGCGCGGCGGCCTTGACCAGCGGACCGCCGAGAGTGGCGGTGAACAGGCTGGTGAGCGCCGAGACGTTGCCCGTGACGGCGCGCGCGTTGGCCGTGATGCCGTCGACGCGTTCGAGCTGCGTGTTCACGTGTGTGAGCGTCGTGTTGGCCTCGGTGAACAACGGGTCCGTGTTCTCATGCGCCTTGCGCATCGCGATCGTGGCCTCGTCGAAGAAGCGCGCGGCCTTGATCGCCACGACCCCGACGATGAGCACGAGCAGCACGAAAGCACCGGCGGCGAGCCACCCTGGCGACACGGATCCTCCTGGTGAACAGGCGTTCGGGCTTGGTTGCGGGTGAGATTACCGGGTGGGTCCGACACCCGGCTGGGCGGCACCAGTCGTTGATCTTCAACGACCTGTGGTGCCGTCGATCTGCTCGCGGAGGATGTCGGCGTGGCCCGCGTGCCGGGCGGTCTCGGCGGTCATGTGCGCGACGACCCACCTCAGCGACTTCGGCGCGCCGTCGATCGGGACCGCCGTCGGGGCCTCGGGACGGGCGGCGGCCTCGATCGCCCTGTCGCTGTCCGCGATGGCGGCGCGGTAGTCGCCGACCACCTCGTCCGCCGGCCTGTCCCGCGGCACGGTCATGCTCAGGGCGTCGTCCCCGGGATCCTCTCCACCGGCAAGGGTGTGGGCGAACCAGTAGCGCTCGGCTCCGGCCAGGTGCTGGACCAGCCCCAGGATCGAGGTGCCGCTGGCGACGAGCGGCCTGCGCAGCTGCTCGTCGGTGAGGCCTTCCGTCTTCTTGAGGATGCAGTGCCGCTGGAACGTGAGGAACGCGCGCGCGGTGTCGAGTTCGCCGGTGTCGACACGGGGCACCGGCTCGCGCTGGGTCTCCTGCATGACGAGAACGTACGGGACCGCTCATTGACGCACGGCCGTCACAGCCTGTGAAATACCCGTCACCCATGGCTTGACAGCGGCGGCCTTGCCAATGGAAGTTAGGCAATCCTAAGTTGATCCGCGCAGGAGGCCTCGTGAAGCCGGTGTCGCACCTGGACTCCTATCGGCTCCAGCTCATGGCGGACGCCCCGCCGGTCCCGGACCTGCCGATGCCGTGGGACGCCCGCGTGGCGCGGCCGGACGGGTACGACCTGCACCTCGTGCACCGCTGGAACCAGGCACCGCACGTGGCGGCGTTCCGGCGGCAGGCGTGGACGTTGCCGCAGTGGGAGCGCCGGCTGGCGGAACTGCTGGCGGGGGACGACGTCCGGCCGGTGCTGATCGGCTGGCACGGCCGTCCGGTGATCTACACCGAGATCTACCGCGCGGCCAGGCACGCCGTCGCCCGCTGCTACCAGGCGCGGCCGCACGACCTCGGGCTGGACCTCGCCGTCGGCGAGCTGGCGATGACCGACCGCGGACTCGTGCGGTCGCTGCTCCCCAGGCTCACCGACGCGCTGTTCGAGGCCGACCCGCACTGCACGCGCATCGTGCTCGAACCGGACGTGCGCGACACACGGGCCATCAGCTCGTTCGAGGCCGGCGGGTTCGTGGCCGCGGACGAGATCATGCTGCCCGGCAAGCTCGCACTGCTGATGGTCTGCAAGCGTTAGAAAGCAGTGATGTCCTGCGGTGCACGCTCTTTGCGGCTCAAAGCACGCACCACGTCGATCGCGCGGTGCTTGTTGAGCGCCATGCGGGTCAGCAGGTCGATGACCGTTTCGCTGACGTGGCGGGGGAACTCGGGCGTGTCCAGCCCGACGCTCACCGCGAGGTCGTCGGAGTGCACGACGAACTCCATCAGCCTGCTGACGAGGTAGTCGTCCAGCGGCACCGCCCAGGGGCCCCAGTGCGGCATGCGAACGCCCCGGTTCTCCATGGTGGGCAACGACTTCGCGAGTTCGTCGAGGGTCTGCTCGAACCGGTCGCAGAGGGCGCCGTGCCCCTCCGCCGCGAGCTTCTCGCCGCCCGCGCGGATGCGGGTGTGGAACTCGGAGTCGACGTCGAGGTCGGTCCACTTGGCCCGGTCGTAGTGCTCCATCAGGGAGACGACCGGCTCGTCACCGGGCGGGGTCGCGATCATGCCCGGCAACGGCAGCGCCTGGTAGGCCACGTGCCCGGCCAGGCCGCTCACGCCGAACTCCGGCAGGGCGCTCGGCTGGTCCCAGTGCCGCGCGACCTGCTGGTGGCGCAGGAGTTCCAGGGCGATGCGGGCCGAGGTCAGGAAGTCTTCTCTGATCGTCACCTGGCCGAAGTTACTCGTGACGAGGGCGCTGGTCGCCGGAAATCGCTGCACGCGTGTACGTCGATCACGCGCGGACCGCCAAGCGGTTCTACTCGCCCCTGATCACCCTGCGCAGCCGCGGCAGCCGCTCCGCCACGGCGCGCTCGTTGCCGCGCCCGGTCGGCTCGTAGTAGTCGCGCCCCACCAGGTCGTCCGGCGCGTACTGCTGCGTCAGCACGCCCTCGGGCACGTCGTGCGGGTACCGGTAGCCCTGCGCGTTGCCCAGCTTCGCCGCGCCCGCGTAGTGCCCGTCCCGCAGGTGCGCGGGCACGGAGCCGATGGCGCCCTTGCGCACGTCCTCGATGGCGGCGTAGATCGCGGTGGTCACGGCGTTGGACTTCGGCGCGGTGGCGAGGTGGATCGTGGCCTGCGCGAGGTTCAGGGTGCACTCGGGCAGCCCGATGAGCTGCACGGCCTGTGCCGCCGCGACGCACGTCTGCAACGCCGTCGGGTCGGCCATGCCGACGTCCTCGCTGGCGTGGATCACCAGCCGCCGTGCGATGAAGCGCGGGTCCTCCCCCGCCTCGATCATCCGCGCGAGGTAGTGCAGGGCCGCGTCGACGTCCGAGCCGCGGATCGACTTGATGAAGGCCGACGTCACGTCGTAGTGCTGGTCGCCGTCGCGGTCGTAGCGCACCGCCGCCTTGTCCACGGTGGACTCCAGCAGCTCCAGCGTGATCACGCCGTCGTTCGACGCCAGCGCCGAGTCCGCGGCGGCCTCCAGCGCCGTGAGCGACCGGCGGGCGTCACCACCGGCCAGGCGGATCAGGTGGTCCTCCGCGTCCGGTTCCAGCACCACGGACCCGCCCAGGCCGCGTTCGTCGGACACCGCTCGCTGGATCACCGCGCGCACGCCGTCGTCGGTCAGCGACCTGAGCTGCAGCACGAGCGAACGCGACAGCAGCGGTGACACGACCGAGAAGAACGGGTTCTCCGTGGTGGCCGCGACGAGCAGCACGATCCGGTCCTCGACCGCGCCCAGCAGGGCGTCCTGCTGCGTCTTGGAGAACCGGTGGACCTCGTCGATGAACAGCACCGTCGACTCGCCGGACCGGACCAGGCGGCGGCGGGCCTCGTCGATGACCGCCCGCACCTCCTTGACCCCGGCAGACAGCGCCGACAACGCGACGAACCGGCGGCCGGTCGCCTTCGACACCAGGGTCGCGAGCGTCGTCTTGCCGGTGCCGGGAGGGCCGTAGAGCATCACGGACGCCGGTGTGGCGCCCTCGACCAGGCGGCGCAGCGGGGCGCCGGGCCCGAGCAGGTGGTCCTGGCCGACGACCTCGTCCAGCGTGGCCGGACGCATCCGCACGGCCAGCGGGGCGTTGGCCGCGATGCGCTGGGCCTTCTCCTCGTCGGTCGCGCCGAAGAGGCCCTCGTCGAACAGACCTTCGCTCATGCGTTCGAGCCTAGGACATGTGCGAGGATCGCGTTCCGTGCCCATCCCTCGTGCCGTGCTGCTCGCCGGACCCTCCGGCTCAGGCAAGTCGACACTCGCCGCCCACCTCGGCTGGCCGGTGCTGCGCCTCGACGACTTCTACCGCGACGGCGACGACCCGCTGCTCCCCCGCGACGAGCACGGAAGGGCCGACTGGGACGACGTCGGCTCGTGGAACGCCGGCAAGGCGCTGCGGGCGGTCATCGAGCTGTCGGACACGGGCAGGGTCGAGGCGCCGGTCTACTCGATCAGCGAGGACCGCGCGGTCGGCACCCAGACGATCGAGCTCGGCGGCGCGCCCGCGTTCATCGCGGAGGGCCTGTTCGCGGACCTGCTGGTCCAGGGCGCGAGAGAGGCCGGGGTGCTCCGGGACGCGATCGTGCTCGCGCCGAGCCCGCCCGTCACGTTCGTGCGCCGGTTCGCGCGTGATGTGGCCGAGGCCCGCAAGCCGGTGCCGACGCTGGTCAGGCGCGGCCTTCGGCTCATGCGCGAGCAGCCGCAGGTCGTGAAGAGATGCGTCAGCGCGGGCATGCGGCGCACGACGCCGGCCAGGGCGCGGACCGAGCTCGTTTCGTGATCGGGTTGCCCGGTGCCGGTGGCCCTGATCTGGCAGGATGCCGCTCACACCACTACCGGGGGTAGCCGAGATGTCCGAGACGCCGGGCTGGTCTTCACCCGACCAGCCGCAGAACCAGCCGCAGCAGCAGCAGCCCCAGCACGGGCAGCAGCAGTACGGCTACAACGCCCCTCTGCCTCCCGCGCAGCCGACGATCAAGCCCGGCGTCATCCCGCTGCGCCCGCTGGCGCTCGGCGAGATCATCGACGGTGCCGTCACGACGATGCGGCGCTATCCGAAGCTGATCATCGGCGCGGCCGCGGTCGTCGCCGCCGTCACGCAGATCGTCGCCCTGCTCGTGCAGCTGCCGTTCCTCGCCGACCTCTCCACCGCGCTCGACCCGAACGCGGCGCCGTCGCGGGACGAGGTGCTCGGCGTCTTCGCCAGCATTCTCGGCGGCACGCTGCTCGGCGTCGTGTTCCAGCTGGTCGGCACGGTGTTCCTGTCGGGCTTCATCACGGTCGTCGCGGGCCACGCCGTGCTGGGCAGGCAGGTGACGTTCGCCCAGGCTTGGGAGGAGTTCAAGCCCCGGCTGCTCCCGCTGCTCGGCGCGACGCTGCTCTACGGCCTCCTGATCATGGCCGCCCCGGTCGTGCTGGGCCTGCTCGGCGTGCTGGCGGACTCCGGCTGGGCGCTCGCTCTCGGCCTGTTGGTCGCCTTCCTGCTGGCGGTGTGGCTGTGGGTGCTGTTCTCCCTGGTCACGCCCGCGCTGGTGCTGGAGCGCTGCGGCGTCGGCACCGCTTTCGGCCGGTCCAGGAAGCTCGTGACCGGCGCGTGGTGGCGCACCTTCGGCATCCTGCTGGTCGCCGGCCTGATCGCCGCGGTGATCAGCTGGATCATCGGCCTGCCGTTCGAGTTGCTGGGCCGGGCGACCACCGGCTTCGACACCGACCCCGCCGCCCTGGTGAGCGCGGGCTACCTGATCATGATCACGCTGGGCTCCATCATCGCCTCGACGATCGCGCTCCCGTTCAGCTCCGCGGTCAGCGTGCTCGTCTACGTCGACAGGCGGATGAGGTCCGAGGGCATGGACATCGAACTCCAGCGGGCCGCGGGGCATGGCGGCAGCTGACGTACCGGTAGATCTCGGCCGCGACGAGGCGAGGGAGGCGGCCGTCCGGGAGCTCCGCGACCCGGCGTACGTCTCCGACGACCTGAACCCGCTCGAACGCGCCATCGACTGGGTGCTGACCCGCCTCGGCGAGCTGTTCGCCGGGGCGGGTGGCATGAGCGGCATCACCGCGATCACGGTCGTCGTGGCCGTGGTGGTGCTGGCCGTGATCGTCATCCGGCTCCGGGTCGGGGCCACCGCCCGCGCTCTGCGGCCGGACGGCTCCGTGTTCGGCTCGACCACCATGACCGCGGCGGAGCACCGGGCCGCCGCCGAGAAGGCCGCGGCGGCCGGTGATCTGGCCGAGGCCGTGCGCGAACGCTTCCGCGCGGTGGTGCGCGAACTGGAGCAACGCGGCGTGCTCGACGCACGGGCCGGTCGCACCGTGGACGAGGTCGCTTTCGAAGCGGGCCAGGCACTTCCGGTGCTCGCCGACGACCTGCGCGGCGCGGCGGTGCAGTTCGACGACGTCTGGTACGGCGGCAGGCCCGCGACGGTGGAGGGGTATCAGAGGGTGGTCTCCGTGGACGGCAAGGTGCGCGGATGACGGCGGTCTCCCCCGACGCCCCGAGGATCTGGACCGCGGCGCGCGGACCCGTGCTGATCGGCGTGATCATCCTCTTCGCGGCGATCGTCATCACGTTGCTGCGCGGCGCCGGCGAGGGCGGCGCGCTCGACCCCCGGTCGTTCCGGCCGGAGGGCAGCCACGCGGTCGCCCGGCTGCTGGAGCAGAACGGCGTGCGCGTCGAGCTCACCGACAATGCGTCCGCTGTGGACGGTGCGACGCTGTTCGTGACGCAGCCGAACCTGATCGACCCGCAACGGCTCGCGGACCTGAGCCGCCGGGCCTCCGCGACCGTGCTCCTCGCGCCCGCTCCTGGGACGAGCCGGCTGGAGCCCGAGACCCGTCAGCCCGGCTGCCCGCTGGCGGACAGGGCCGGTCCGGCGACCATGGGCGGGTTCACCTACGAGGGCGAGCAGAGTTGCTACGACTCGACGCTGGTCCGCACCGGCACCGTCACGACGATCGGCTACGGCGGGATCTTCACCAACCGCGACATCGACGAGGAAGGCAACGCGGCACTCGCGTTGTCGTTGCTGGGCCAGCACGAACGGCTGGTCTGGTACGTGCCGTCGGCCGCGGACCGGTCGCAGCAGAAGTCGTTCACCGACCTGATCCCCGACGGCTGGAAGTACGGCGCCCTGCAACTCGGTGTCGCGGCCGTGCTGATCGCGTTGTGGCGGGCGCGCAGGCTCGGCCGCGTGGTGCCCGAACCGCTTCCGGTCGTGGTGCGCGCCGCCGAGACCGTGGAGGGCAGGGCGCGGCTGTACCGCCGCTCGCACGCCGCCCCGCACGCCGCCTCCGTGCTGCGGCAGGCCACGCGGGACCGGCTGGCACCGCTGCTGGGCGTGCCGCACGGCGACGATCCGTCCGAGGAGATCGCCCGCAGGACTTCGCGTCCCGTCACTTCGGTGCGGGCGCTGCTCTACGACAAGGAGCCGGTGGACGACCGGGGGTTGGTCGCACTGGCTCACTCGCTCGATGCTCTGGAGAACGAGGTGCGCAAGGCATGACGGCAGTGGTCACCACCGAGGAAGCCCGTACGGCGCTGGTGGCGTTGCGCGCGGAGATCGGCAAGGCCGTGGTGGGCAACGACGCCGCCGTGACGTCGTTGATCCTCGCGTTGCTGTGCAAGGGACACGTGCTGTTGGAAGGTGTTCCGGGCGTCGCGAAGACGTTGCTCGTGCGTGCTCTTGCGCGCGCGTTGGACCTGTCCACGACGCGTGTGCAGTTCACGCCGGACCTGATGCCCGGCGACCTGACGGGGTCGCTGGTCTACGACTCGCACAACGCGGCGTTCTCGTTCCGCGAGGGCCCGGTGTTCACGAACCTGCTGCTCGCCGACGAGATCAACCGGACGCCGCCGAAGACGCAGTCCGCGCTGCTGGAGGCGATGGAGGAACGGCAGGTCTCCGCCGACGGCAAGACCCGGCCGCTGCCGGCGCCGTTCATCGTCGTGGCGACGCAGAACCCGGTGGAGTACGAGGGCACCTACCCGTTGCCCGAGGCGCAGCTCGACCGGTTCCTGCTCAAGGTGACGATGCCGATCCCGGCACGGGAGCACGAGATCGACGTGCTGACGCGGCACGCCTCCGGCTTCGACCCGCGTGACCTGTCCTCGTTGAACCCGGTCGCGAGCGCGGCACACCTGGAGGCGGGAACGGCGGCCGTGCGCGCGTTGACCGTGGCTCCTGAGGTGATCGCGTACGTCGTCGACGTGTGCCGTGCGACCCGTCAGTCTCCGGCGGTGCGTTTGGGCGTTTCTCCCCGTGGCGCAACGGCTCTGCTGGCTGCCGCACGCGCGTGGGCGTGGCTCTCGGGCCGTGACTACGTGACGCCGGACGACGTGAAGGCTCTCGCACGGCCCGCGTTGCGGCATCGGCTGGAGCTGCGCCCGGAGGCCGAACTGGAGGGCGTGACGGCGGACGGCGTGCTGGACGGCGTGCTCGGCGCTGTTCAGGTGCCGCGCTGACGTGGCGCTCACGGGCCGCGCGGGACTGCTCGCGCTCATCGGGGTTCTCGTCGTCGGGCTTCTCCTGCCGTCGTGGCAAGGGATTCTCGTCCTGTTCGGCCTTCTGGTGCTGGGCGTGGCCGTCGACCTGGTGTTGGCGGCCGGTGTGCGGCAGTTGACGTTCTCGCGCGCGGGGGCGACCTCGGTGCGCACAGGTGAGCCGTGTGTGGTGCAGCTGACCGTGCACAACCCTGGCCGTCGGCTGCGTGGCGTTCTTCGTGACGCATGGGCGCCTTCTGCCGGTGTGGTCGTCGATCGGGTCGCGGTCGACGTGCCCGCTGGTGGTTCGCGTGTGCTGTCTTTCGAACTACGGCCTGTGCGACGTGGCGATCGCGTTGCGGACCGCGTGACCGTGCGTTCCCACGGCCCGTTGGGCATCGCGGCACGGCAGGGCTCACACGTCGTGCCGTGGACGGTGCGCGCGCTGCCGCCGTTCCACAGCCGCCGTCACCTTCCTCCCCTGCTGGAACGCCTGCGCGAACTCGACGGCCGCCGCGCCTCGTTGATCCGTGGCGCCGGCACGGAGTTCGACTCGCTGCGCTCGTACGTCATCGGTGACGACGTGCGCTCGATCGACTGGCGGGCGTCGGCTCGCTCGTCGGACGTCGTGGTGCGCACCTGGCGGCCCGAACGCGACCGGCAGGTGACGATCGTGCTCGACACCGCTCGCACCTCAGCGGGCCGCGTGGACGGCGCTCTCGGCGGCCTGCCGCGCCTCGACACGGCGATGGACGCCGCGTTGTTGTTGTCCGCCTTGGCATCGCAGGCCCGCGATCAGGTCGACTTCCTGGCGTTCAGCCAGCAGGTGCGTGCCTCGGTACCGCGGGCCAAGCTGCCCGTCCTGGTGCAGGCCATGGCACCGCTGGAGGCCGAACTGGTCGAGTTCGACGCCCGCGGTGCCGTCGCCGAGGTGCTCCGCCGCGCCGGTCGCCGCTCGCTGGTCGTGCTGCTGACGGCGCTGGAGCCGTCGATCGAGCACGGCCTGCTGCCGCTGCTGCCGGCGTTGGCCACGCGACACCACCTGCTGATCGCGTCGGTGTCCGACCCGGCCGTGCACGCGATGGCGGCCGGACGGGGCGACCTGGAGGCCGTGTACGGGGCCGCCGCCGCGGAACGCACTCTGGCCGAACGCCGGCGTCTCACCGCGTTGCTCGCACGGCACGGTGTCGACGTCGTGGACGCACTGCCCGACGACCTGCCACGCGCTCTCGCGGACCGCTATCTCGCGCTGAAAGCCGCCGGCAAGCTCTGAGGTTGATGAGGGGAGCTTAGACGGCGACGGGCGCGACGTCCTCGCGTTCGCTCGCGTCCATGTCACCGGTCTCGCCCTGCCGCGCGGCCCGGCGTCCGATCACGAAGACGTACAACAGGAACAGCATCTCGGCCACCACACCGATGCCGACGCGGGCCCACGTCGGCAGCCCGGAGGGCGTCACGAACCCTTCCAGCACACCGGACACGAGCAACACCACGACCAGCCCGAGCGCGACCGCGACGACCGACCGCCCCTCCGTGGCGAGGGCCTGGGCGCGGGTGCGCTTGCCGGGGTCGATCACCTGCCAGCCCAGCCGCATGCCGATGCCCGCCGCGACGAACACGGCCGTGAGTTCCAAGAGCCCGTGCGGCGCCAACAGTCCGAGGAACACTCCTCCACGGCCCGCACCGAACATCAGCCCGATGCCGACGCCCACGTTGAGGGCGTTGGTGAAGAGCAGGTAGACCGGCGGGATCGCGAACAGCACGCCGAGCAACAGGCAGGCCGCGGCGACCCAGGCGTTGTTCGTCCACACCTTCGCCGCGAACGAGCCGGCGGGGTCGCTGGAGTAGTAGGACTCGTACCCGCCGCCGACCCTCGTCATCTCCCGGATCTCGTCCGGCGCGGCGATGCTCGCCTGCACGTCCGGGCTGGACGCGATCCACGCCGCGATGATGCCTGTGACCAGGTAGAACGCGACCCCGGCCGGTACCCACCACCGCCAGCCGAGGTAGATCGCGGCGGGCAGCCGGTGCGTGAAGAAGCGCGTGAACGTCCGCCAGGCCGGCGTGTGCGTGCCCGTCAGCACCGACCGCGCCCGGGCGACCAGCGCCGAGAGCCGTTCGACCGTGGCCGGGTCCGGCATCTGGCTGCGCACGACCGACAGGTGCGTCGTCACCCGCTGGTAGAGCTCGATCAGCTCGTCGGCCTCGGCCCCGCTGAGCTTCCCGGACTGCCTGACCAGGTGGTCGAGCCGCTGCCACGACTCGCGGTGGCGATCGATGAAGACGTCCAGATCCACGATGAGTCACACTATCCGCGTGGGGGACCTCGTCACCGGTGAAGCCGTAGTTCTGGACCTGCGCGTCGCACAACTCGCCAGCAGGGCGGTCGCGTACGCGATCGACGTGGCGGTGCAGTTGGGCCTGCTGTTCGTCCTGTTCCTGATCGCGCCGATCGAACTCGACAACGCGCTGCAGGACGCGCTCGCGCTCACGCTGCTGATAGCCGTGATGATCGGCTTTCCGACGGCGATGGAGACCGCGACGCGGGGCCGTTCGCTCGGCAAGCTCGCCATGGGCCTGCGCGTGGTGCGCGACGACGGCGGCGCGATCCGCTTCCGCCACGCCCTGGTGCGCTCGCTCACCGGGTTCATCGTGGACTTCTGGGTCCTCGGCCTGGGCGGCTCGATCGCGCTGTTCGTCTCGCTCTTCTCGCCGCAGGGCAAGCGGGTCGGCGACTACCTGGCCGGCACCGTGGTGATCCACACCCGCGTGCCGCACCAGGAGGTGGAGCTCGCCACGATGCCGCCGCAGCTCGCGCAGTGGGCGTCGGGGCTCGACCTGTCGCAGCTGCCGGAGGAGCTGGTGCTGGCGGCGCGGCAGTACCTGAGCCGCTATGGCGAGCTGAACGAGCAGGCGCGGTGGGACCTGGGGTCGCGGCTGTCGGCCGATGTCGGCGCGGCGATCCGGTCGCCGCGGGTCGAGCAGACGCATCCGCACCCGTACCTGTCGGCGGTGCTTGCGGAGCGCCGGCGCCGCGCGGCCGCCTAAGCGTTCGCCAGACGAAGGCGCTCGGCCGCTTGCTCGCGCACGGCGTCACCTGACGGCGTGCCCGAGCCGTGCAGGACCTCCCACCGCGCGTTGTGCAAGGCGGTCCACATGCTCCCGGCCCACGCGATCTCCACCTCCTCCGCGGAGAACGCCCGTCCGCGGACGTGCTGGTAGGTCTCGAGGAACGCCGCCGAGCTCTCGACCGGCACCAGACCCGGCGGCGGCGTGTTGGCGAACGCGCCGGACGCGGCACCGGCCAGAGCCGCTTCCGGTTGCCACGCCAGGCTGTCCCAGTCGTGCACGGCCAGCACCTCGCCGTCCTGCCAGCGGAGGTTCTGCGCCTCGAAGTCGGCGTGGCCCAGCACGCACGGCAGCGAGGTGGCCAGCAACCGCTGGCGCACGCGGGAGGCCGTCTCCGAGACGAGGGACGGCACCACGCTCTGGTCCCGCGCGTCGAGGAAGTCGATCGCCGGCCAGAGACCGGGATCGGTGTGGTCCCAGCGGGCCCAGCGCGGTGACGGGAGTGGCGGCGGGACGGAGATGTCGGCCAGCAGGGCCATCAGCCGCGCGAACACGGCCGCGTAGCGGCGAGCGACCTCCGGGGTCGAGCCGGGCAGCATCTCCCCGCCGGGCAACGGTTCCTCGGCGTGCACGGCCAGCCCGTCCGCGACCACGACCGGTGTCAGCGGACGGGGGCACGGGAACCCCCGCGACGCCAGCGACGCCTGCGCGGCCACGCACGACGCGGCACGGCCGTCGTCCGGGCGGGCCTTCACGTAGACCTCGCGGCCGTCGGCCAGGCGCACGCCGGAGACCGTGGAGATCGACACCCTCTCGCAGAGGATCTCGGCCACGGGACTTCCCAGCTCCGACGAGCACCAGGCGGACAGGCCGAAGGTCATGCGCCGAGGAGTTCCTGCAGCAGCAACGGGTTCATGTAGTCGTCGTAGCGGACGATCTCGCCGTCGCGCAAGTGGATGATCCCGACGGCGGTGAACGTGTAGTAGTCCTGCTTCACCTTCGACCAGCCGCGGTGGGTGAACTCGGCGACGACGACGTCCGGGTCGTCGGTGAGCCTGGTGATCGCCTCCACGTGCTGGACCTCGATCTTCTCGCGGACGCGGGCGCCCCTCATCCTGTCGAAGTAGGCGCGGATCGCGGCCCTGCCCCTGATCTCCGGCTCCTGGAACGGCGCGGGGAAGCGGTAGGCCATCACCCCGTCCTCGGTGAACAGGTCGGCGAACGAGTCGTGGCCCTGCTCCCCCGCCACCTGGCGCCGGACGTGCTCCACGATCTGTGCTGGTGTGCGTGTCATGGTGTGCCCCTCGTAGAATTGGAACGGTGACCCCGGTTAGCAACATGCGGAACGCACGCCCCGGTTGGCAACGATGAGGGCCGATGCCGCGCGCAATCGTGAGAAGGTGCTGGTAGCGGCACGGGAGCTGTTCGCGGAACAGGGCTTCGACGTACCGCTGGACGAGATCGCGGCGAAGGCGGGCGTCGGCCCCGGCACGGTCTACCGGCACTTCCCGACGAAGCAGGCGCTGTTCCAGGCCGTCACGGAGGCGCGCGTGTCGGCCATGATCGCGTCGGCGGAACCGTCGGCCGACGCCGGCGCGGACCTGTTCGCGTTCCTGGGCAAGATGGCGGACGAGGCGACGGCGAAGCGGGACATGTCCGACGCGATCGCGGTGCCCTCAGAGCTGCGCGACAGCCTGCACGCCACCCTCGGCGGGCTGCTGGCCCGGGCCCAGGAGGCGGGGGCCGTCCGCGCCGACATCACGACGAAGGACCTCGTCGCGTTGATGAAGGGGATGCTGCAGAGCATGCACGAGGGCGCGAATCCGGCCGTGCTGCTGGAGATCGTGCTGAGCGGGCTTCAGTCGAGCCGGAAGCCGTAGGGCAGTTCGAGGCGGTGGCGGGCCAGCAGCGCGGAGTCCGCGAGGATCTCGCGCGTCGGTCCGTCCGCCACGACCACACCGTCGTCGATCAGCACGCTGCGGGGGCAGATCTGCAGCGCGAACGGCAGGTCGTGCGTGACCATCAGCATGGTGGGGGCCAACGAGAGCAGCAGCTCGGCGAGTTCGCGGCGGGCCACCGGTTCGAGGTTCGCCGACGGCTCGTCCAGCACCAGGATCTCCGGCGAGCAGGCCAGCACCGAGGCCAGCGCGACCCGGCGCCGCTGACCGCCGGACAGGTGCAGCGGCGAACGGTCCGCGACGGACTCCATTCCCACCGACCGCAACGCCTCCTGCACACGGGCGTCCACATCGGACATGCCGAAGTTGCGCGGCCCGAACGCGACGTCCTCCCCCACGGTCGGGGAGAACAGCTGGTCGTCGGGGTCCTGGAAGACGAGCCCGACGCGGCGCCGGATCTCCCGCAGGTTCTGCTTGCGCACCTCGAGCCCGGCGACCGAGATCGACCCCGAGCCGCCGCCGAGGACTCCGTTGAGGTGCAACGCGAAGGTGGTCTTGCCGGCGCCGTTCGGGCCGAGCACCGCGACGCGTTCGCCGTGCTCGACGCGCAGGTCGACGCCGAACAACGCCTGGTGCCCGTCCGGGTAGGCGAAGGCGAGCTTCGAGACCTCCAGGGCAGCGGCGGCAGGGGTCTCGGGAACGATCGTCGCCGAGCCTCCCGGCCTGCCCGTCCAGCCGCGCGACACCATCGCGAGATGCACCCTCTCTCCGCGTTCGTAGGACCGGATGAACAACGTGCCGACCGACCGGGCCACCGCGCCCGCCTGCCACAGGAAGCGCGGGTCGTCACCACGGGAGACGCGGGCGACGCTCATGCGTTTCGCCTCGCCCACGACGACTTCGCCGTACCGCAGCATCAGCGTGGCGATCATGATCAGCGGCGCCGGCACCCGCAACGTCTGCAGGCCGCGCAGCAGGTCCGCCGGCGCTGTCGTGGCGGCCAGGGTCAGGCTGACCAGGACGCCCAGCGTGCCCTTGGCGAGGATGTTCCAGCCCGCCAGGGAACCCTCGACCGACACGGAGAAGCCGAGGAAGCCGGTGCGCGGATCCGTGCCGAAGATCGGCAGCAGGAACGCGAGCACCACGAACGGCACCTCGATCACCGCGCGCTTCACGAACCACAGCACGGGCACCCGCGCCACGAACCACGCCGCGACGATCAGCAGCAGGTACAGGCCGAACAGCGGGAACATCGTGCGCGGGGTCGCGACGACGCCCAGCACCGCCCCGAACGCCACGAGGATCTTCACGTGCGGCGCGAGGCGGTGCACCGGCGAGTCGCCGGCGTGGTGCAGGACGTCGTGGGCGCCGCTCACTACGCGTCGGACTTCTTGCGCAGCACCCAGAACAGGCCGAACGAGATGGCCAGCACCACGACCACGCCGAGCACGCCCGCGAGGCCGGTGAACTTGTCGTCACCGCCCAACGCGTAGTCGGCGAACGTGCTGCCGGAGAACGGGTGCTCCTGGGCGTGCTCGGCGATGCCGGTGTCCTCGACGGTCTTGTCCAGGCCGTCCGGGTCGCCCGACGCGAAGTACGACAGCACTCCCGCGATCAGCAGTGACACGAACGCGAACCCGATGAAGAACTTCTTCACGACCGGACCTCCAGCGGCTTGCGGCTGCCCTTGAGCAGGTACACGAGGTCGGGACGGATCGACGCGACCGAGGTGACCGTGACGGCGGTGATCAGGCCCTCGCCGATGCCGATCAGCGCGTGCAGGCCCCACATCAGCAACGCGACCTTGCCGATCTCCACGCCGCCCGCGCCGCCGATCGCGTACTCGACGACGAAGCCGGTGGCGGCCAGCAGGGTGTTCACGAACGCGGAGACGAACGCGACGGCCGCGAGACCGCCCTTGCCGCGCTCGGCGACCTTGCGCAGCGCGACGGCGACGAGGAACCCGCTCGCGGTGCCGATCAGCGCCATGTTGGTGACGTTGGCGCCCAGCGCGGTGAGGCCGCCGTCCGCGAACAGCAGCGCCTGCACGACGAGCACGATCGTCACGCACAGCGCGCCGACGTACGGGCCGACCAGGATCGCCGCGAGCGCACCGCCCAGCAGGTGCCCGGAGGCGCCGGGCAGGATCGGGAAGTTGATCATCTGGACGGCGAAGATGAAGGTGGCCACCAGGCCGGCCATCGGCGCCGTGCGGTCGTCGAGGTCCACACGGGCCTTGACCAACGCGAACCCGACGCCCGCCGCCGCGATGACGAGGAAGACGACCGACACCGGCGCGTTCAGCAGACCGTCGCTCATGTGCATGGCAACAGGTGACATGAGCAGTCACGCTAATTGCCGGACCTCGGCTGTGGCTAGAACGTTGCAACAACGATGTGCGGGCAAGAAGGCGGTGATCGTCACAGCGCCCGCTAGTCATCGGATGACTTCTGCGGTTAGATCCGTTCCGCCGCCGCCACGGCACGGAGGGACGAACAGTGACAGAGCTGTCGCGTAGAACCTTTTTGTACGGGACGGGCGCGGCCGTCGGGGCCTCCGCACTCGGGGTGGGCACCGCGGTCGCGGAATCGGAAACATCGGGTCACAACGTGCACCGGGACGTCGTCCGCGACGCCCGCATGGAGTGGCGGAGACTGCCGCAGAACTGGGGTGACAGCCCGTTCCTCGCCAACGGCTTCCTGGGAGTCCAGGTCTACGCGGGCCGCACCGCGAACGAGCTGAAGCTCATGCTCAGCCACTCCGAGGTGCAGGACCAGCGCGAGCACTGGGAGGCGGCGGTCGGCCTGTCCCGGCTGCCGATCGGCTACCTGACCCTGCAGTTCGCCGGCGCGATCACCGCCGTCGACTGGACCCTCGACCTGTGGAACGCCGAGCTCACCGGCTCCGTGACGACCACGCAGGGCAGCGCCACGTTCACGATGCTCGTGCACAACTCGCGCAGCACGTTCCTCGCCTCCGTGAAGGGTGAGGTGACCTGGGGTTTCCAGCCGCTGGAGTCGTCGACGACCCGCCAGATCCGCAGGCCGGCGGACTACACGGCCAACCCGGCGCCGACTCCGGGCACCGCCAACGGCGTCTCCTACGCCGCCCAGCCGCTGCTCGCGGGCGGTGGCTACACAACCGCCTGGCAGACTCGCAACGGCCGTTTCGCGGCCCACGTGGCGTACACACACCCTGCGAACACGCACACGTCCGACGCGATCCGCGAGGTGCGTCAGGCGTTGGCGATCCCGTTCGAGGTGCTGACGCTGCAGCACCGCCGCTGGTGGAACGCCTACTTCGCGAAGTCGCTGGTCTCGGTGCCGGACAAGCTCGTGCAGCGCTTCTACTGGTTGCAGCTCTACAAGATGGCGGCGGCGACCCGCGCGGACGCGCCGGTCATCTCCGAGTGGGGCCCGTGGTTCCCCGAGCAGGGCAACAGCTGGACGGCCGTGTGGTGGAACCTCAACGTCCAGATCTCGTATCCGCTGGTCAACGGCTCGAACCACCACGAGCTCGACGCGGTGACGACGACGTTGAAGCGGTTCGAGCACAACCTCGAACTCAACGTGAACCCCGCTTACCGCGACGGCAACTCGTACGCGATCTGCCACCCCGGCGACCGCACGCTGCGCTCCGGGCCGCGCTACTGCGGCGTTCCGGGAGTCGCGCCGAACGACCATACGGGCAATCTTCTGTGGGCCTGCCACAACGTCTGGCTGGGCTACCGGCACACGATGGACGAGAAGATCCTCAAGGACGTCCTCTTCCCGATCCTGACGAAGGCGGTCAACTACTACGCGCGGTTCCTCGTCGAGGGCGCGGACGGGAAGCTGCACCTGCCGGAGACGCGCTCACCGGAGTACGCGAACGCCACGGACACGACGTACGACCTCTCGCTGATCCGCTGGGGCGTGCGCACGCTGCTGACCATCGAGGAGAACGCGCGCTGGCGTGACATCGCCAACCGGCTCGTGCCGTACCACCTGGGCCCGAACGGCGCGTTGATCGGCAAGGACGTCTCGCTCAACGACTCGCACCGCCACTTCTCGCACATGCTGTGGTTCTACCCGCTGCGCGAACTCACCTACGACATGCCGGAACACCGCGCGCTCATCGACAGGACGTTCGACCACTGGGTGTCGCGGCAGCAGGCGTGGGCCGGGTACAGCTACGGCGCCGCGTCCGCGATGGCGTCGGCGATGGGACGGCCGGAGGAGGCGCTGTCGTTCCTGCGCCACTTCCTCGACCGCAAGCAGGTCGGCTCGAACGCCGTGCTGACCGAGAACACCTTCTACCGCGAGGGAGGCAACCTCGCGATCGAGTCGCCGTTGATGTCCGGCCAGGCCGTGCTGGAGATGATGGTCCAGTCGCACAACGACGTCGTGCGCGTCTTCCCGTCTGTTTCGTCCACTTGGGCCGATGCGTCCATCTCGTCGTTGCGCACGCAAGGAGCGTTCCTTGTGGACGCTTCGCGCTCTTCCGGCCGGACCGACTGGGTGAAGATCCATTCGGAAGCGGGCTCACCTTTGTTGCTGGAGCACGGAATCAAGGGCGACATCGACGTCCGCGACACGTGGGGACGGCGCCTGGAGTACAAGACTCGTGGCGCCGCCGTCGAAATCCCGCTTCGCCGAGGTCAGAGCGCCATCGTCTCACGTCGTGGCACACGCCCCGACGTCTCGGCACGTGATGTGGAGGCCAACGGCTCGTCTTCGCGCTGGGGTCTGCCGTAACGTCCGAATTCGATCATTCGGAACGTGCGTGGACGAGTGGGGTGTGCGGTGGATCTTCAACACTGGCTCAACGAGGCGCTGGCCAACCACGAGAAGTGGACGGCGGAGTACGGCTCCTTCACACCCCACTCGTCGCTGCAGGTCGACCCGGCGCTCTTCGGCTCGGCGCTCGCCGAGCTCCAGGACCGCCTGCGCGACAACTACCCGTTCTTCCACCCGCGGTACGCAGGCCAGATGCTCAAGCCGCCGCACCCCGCGGCCGTCGTGGGCTACCTGTCCGCGATGCTGATCAACCCGAACAACCACGCCCTGGACGGCGGTCCCGCGACCGCAGCCATGGAACGTGAGGTCGTCTCGGACCTGGCGACGATGTTCGGCTACGGCGAGCAGCACCTCGGCCACCTGACGTCGAGCGGCACGATCGCGAACCTGGAGGCGTTGTTCGTCGCCCGTTCGCTGCATCCGACCCGTGGCGTCGCGTACTCCTCCGAGGCTCACTACACGCACTCACGCATGTGCGGCGTGCTCGGCATCGAGGGTTTCCCCGTCGCCGTGGACGGCGTGGGCCGCATGGATCTGGACGCGCTCGAGGAGCTCTTGAAGACCGGCAAGGCCGGAACGGTCGTGGTCACTCCGGGAACTACCGCTTTGGGTGCCATCGAACAGGTGCATCTTGTGCTGGACGTAGCACGCCGCTACGACGCACGGGTGCACGTGGACGGCGCGTATGGCGGCTTCTTCACCCTGCTCGCGGGCACCGACCTCGCACCGGAGCCGTGGGCGGCTATCGCCTCCTGCGACTCCGTGGTGGTCGACCCGCACAAACACGGCCTACAGCCCTACGGCTGCGGCGCGGTCCTTTTCCGCGACCCGTCCGTGGGCCGCTTCTACCTCCACGACTCCCCGTACACCTATTTCACGTCCGACGAGATGCACCTCGGTGAAATCAGCCTGGAATGCTCGCGCGCCGGCGCTGCGGCGGCCGGCCTGTGGCTGACCCTCCGCCTGCTCCCCCTGACCCGTGAGGGCCTGGGCGAGGTCCTGGCGGCCGGACGGCGGGCAGCCGTGCGGTGGGCGTCGATCATCCGGGAGTCGGAGGGCCTGGAGCTCTACCAGGAGCCCGAGCTCGACATCGTCACGTACTTCCCGCGGACCGACCCGCTGACCCTGTCGGCCGTGGACGCCGCTTCCCACCGCGTGATGGAAACGGGCATGAACGCACCCGTCGACCCGATCTTCCTGAGCGTGGCACGGGCGTCGAAGAGCGCGTTCGCCGCCCGCCACCCCGAGGTCGGGGCCGACGCGGACGGTGCGCGGGTGCTGCGCAGCGTGCTGATGAAGCCGGAGTCCGAGGACTACCTCGACACCCTGCACGCGCGGGTGCTCAGCCTGCTCTGAAGGCCTGGTCAGGGGCCTTCCCTCGGACAGACCAGACAGCGGACGAACGCCGAAATGGGCGACTCACCCCCGGTGAGTCGCCCACAGCCGCGAGGATCAGCCGTGCTTGGCGCGCCGGCCGGACCGGCGCGGCGGCAGCGGCGTGTCTCCGCGCAGGTCGAGGCGGCGCTGCTCGCCGTTGGCCTCCAGATGCGTGACCATGCGGCGCAGCATCTCGGCCAGCGACTGGGCTTCCGACGACTCCAGCGGGTCGCTGACGAAGACCTCTTCCTCGTTGAACTTGGGGAAGAGGTCGGCCATCAGTTCTTCACCCTCAGGGGTGAGCCGCAGGACCGCGAGGCGCCCGTCGGTCGGGTGGCCCATGCGCTCCAGCAGGCCCCGCGACTGCAGCGTCTTGGCGACGCCCGTCAGGGTCCCCTTGGAGATCCCGGCCTCCTCGGCGACGTACCGCGTCTCCATCTCGCCCCAGATCCACACGACCCAGAGCACGACGAAGCCGGTCCAGGTCAGATCGCTGGTGCGCAGCACCGAGTTCTCGAGGTGCTGGCGGATCGCGGTAGCGGCGCGGTGGATGTTCGACACCGCCGCCATCTGCTCGCGACGCAGCGGCACCGCACCGAGTTTGGCCTGGACGGCTTTCTCGGTCTCGGCAATCGTGTGGTGACCAGACAACTCAAAGTCTCCCGTGCTCGAGCTCAGGTGTTCCCGGCACAATACTTGCGGTTCCGAACTATGTCTGTGATGTGGTGCGAGTCGGTCCGCAACCACTTTGATCACGATCCCACATCGTGCATGATCTCGTGACGGTCGTCACCCGTCCAGTTACGGACTGTTGCCCCGTGGTGGACGATGAGTGTGGAGCACCCGACGGGGACCAATGACGGTCTTTGCTCCACGGACGGGTCGATAGCGTTTGCGCCTCAA
This sequence comes from Lentzea sp. NPDC051208, assembly GCF_040682435.1. Classification (NCBI taxonomy): domain Bacteria; kingdom Bacillati; phylum Actinomycetota; class Actinomycetes; order Pseudonocardiales; family Pseudonocardiaceae; genus Lentzea; species Lentzea sp. NPDC051208. Next base: position 170,743 of record NZ_JBFBAW010000017.1, read on the forward strand.
CGTTATCCCCTCCGCGCCAGCGACACACTGTGCCGGAAAGGTAGTTCGACGTGGTCGGTGAACAGGTGACACGGGAACTCGCGGCAAGACTCGGCGAGGACGGGATCGACGTGGTGCGCGTCGTCTTCCCAGACCTGCTCGGCACCGACCGGGGCCGTGACGTCCTCGTAGAGCACCTACCTGCGGTTACCCAGCGCGGACTGTCGTTCTGCCGGGCCGTGTACAGCACCACGCCCGGCGGCAAGACCACCGAGAACGGGGGTGTGCTCGACGCCGGGCTGCCCGACGTGATCGTGGTCCCCGACCTCGACACGCTGCTCCCGATCCCCTGGGAGCCGGGGGTGGCGTGGTGCATCGGCGACGCGGTGAGCCCGGCCGACGAAAGACCCGTGGACGAATCGCCCCGGCAGGTGCTGCGCAGGGCGCTGGAAATATTCGAGACCACGGGGCTCACCCCGGTCGTGGGGCCCGAGCTGGAATATTTTCTCTGCGAGCCGGACGAAGATCGCCCGAACGGGTGGCGCCCGTACTGTGACGAACCCGGCAACGTCTACGCGACCGGACGCCGCGGCGATTCTGACGGTCATCTGTTGAGAACTCTTCGCACGCTCAGTTCGGCGGGGCTCCAAACGACCGGCGGCAACCACGAGTACGCCGGCGGGCAGTTCGAAATCAACCTCGTCCATTCGCCCGCCATGGACGCGGCCGATCGCGCGTTCCGGTTCAAGACGAGCGTCAAGGAACTGGCCCGGCGCGAAGGCCGGATGGCCACGTTCATGGCCAAGCCGTTCAACGACGGCGGCGGCAGCGGCTTCCACCTGCACCTGTCGTGCCACGAGAAGGACGGCCGCAACGCGTTCCAGGCGCCCGGCACCACCAGCGGCCTGTCCGACGAGGCGCGCTGGGCCATCGGCGGCATCCTCAAGCACGCCCCGGCGCTGGCCGCGCTGCTCAACCCGACGGTCAACTCCTACAAGCGGTTCGGGCCGGACTCGCTCGCGCCGTGGCTGATCGACTGGGGCCTCGACAACCGCAGCGCGATGCTGCGGGTGCCGGCCGAGCGCGGCGACACGACCCGGCTCGAACTGCGGCTCGGCGACGCGAGCGCGAACCCGTACCTCGGCATCGCGGGCCTCATCGCGGCCACCTACCTGGGCATCCGCGACCAGATCGAACCGCCGCGGCCGTCGGCCGGCTACGGCTACGACCCGTCGAAGGCCCCGACGCTGCCCGCCACGCTGCCCGACGCCCTCGCCTACCTGGAGGAGGACACGGCGATGGTCGACGTGCTGGGCAAGGACTTCGTGCGGTCCTATGTGGACTTCAAGTGGGAGGAGGTGGCCCGGTTCCAGCGGTTCGTGACCGACTGGGAGTTCACCGAATACGCGTACCACCTATAGTTCACCTGCGATGACTGCACTCACGGACCGGCTCACCTCGATCGCCGACGAAGACGAACTGTTCGACGCCTTCTCCCACTGGGCGACCGAGCGCGGCCTCGCGCTGTACCCGGCGCAGGAGGAAGCGGTCATCGAGCTCGTCTCGGGGGCCAACGTCATCCTGAGCACGCCCACGGGGTCGGGCAAGAGCCTGGTCGCCATCGGCGCCCACCTGGTCGCGATGGCGGCGAACCAGCGCAGCTTCTACACCGCGCCGATCAAGGCCCTGGTCTCGGAGAAGTTCTTCGCGCTGTGCGAGGTGTTCGGGCCGGAGAACGTCGGCATGATGACCGGCGACGCCAGCGTCAACGACCAGGCGCCCATCATCTGCTGCACCGCGGAGATCCTCGCGAACATCGCCCTGCGCGACGGCCACACGGCCGACGTCGGCCAGGTCGTCATGGACGAGTTCCACTTCTACAGCGAGCCCGACCGCGGCTGGGCCTGGCAGGTGCCGATCGTCGAGCTGCCGCAGGCCCAGTTCCTGCTGATGTCGGCGACGCTGGGCGACGTCTCGTTCTTCGAGAAGGACCTGACCCGGCGCACCGGCAGGCCGACGGCGGTGGTCCGCTCGGCGCAGCGCCCGGTTCCGTTGAACTTCCAGTACGTCTCCACGCCGTTGCACGAGACGATCGAAGACCTGCTGCACGGCCGTGAGGCGCCGATCTACGTCGTGCACTTCACCCAGGCCGCCGCGCTGGAGCGCGCGCAGTCGCTGATGAGCGTCAACGTCGCCACGAAGCCGGAGAAGGAGCAGATCGCCGCCACGATCGGCAACTTCCGGTTCTCGTCCGGGTTCGGCAAGACGCTCTCGCGGCTCGTGCGGCACGGCATCGGCGTGCACCACGCCGGCATGCTGCCGAAGTACCGCCGCCTGGTCGAGCAGCTCGCGCAGGCCGGTCTGCTGAAGGTCATCTGCGGTACGGACACCCTCGGCGTCGGCATCAACGTGCCGATCCGCACGGTCGTGTTCACGGCGTTGTCGAAGTACGACGGCACTCGCACGCGCATCCTGAAGGCCCGCGAGTTCCACCAGATCGCCGGACGGGCGGGCCGCGCGGGCTACGACACCGTCGGCACGGTCGTCGTGCAGGCGCCCGAGCACGAGGTCGAGAACATCAAGGCGCTGGCGAAGGCCGGCGACGACCCGAAGAAGCGCCGCAAGGTCGTGCGCAAGAAGGCTCCCGACGGGTTCGTGTCGTGGAGCGAGTCGACGTTCGAACGGCTCGTCGGCGCCGAGCCGGAGCCGCTGACGTCGTCGTTCCAGGTCTCGCACGCCATGCTGCTGAACGTGATCGGCCGGCCCGCCGGTGGCGCGTTCCAGGCCATGCGGCACCTGCTCGAGGACAACCACGAGGACCGCCCGAAGCAGCTCAAGCACATCCGCCGCGCGCTCGCGATGTACCGGGCGCTGGTCGCGGCGGGGGTCGTCGAACGCCACGGTGACGACTTCCAGCTCACCGTCGACCTGCAGTTCAACTTCGCGCTGAACCAGCCGCTGTCGCCGTTCGCGCTGGCCGCGATCGAGCTGCTCGACCGCGAGGCGCCGGGGTACGAGCTGGACGTGCTGTCGGTGATCGAGTCCATTCTGGACGATCCGCGGCAGATCCTGGGCGCGCAGGAGCACAAGGCGCGCGGCGAGGCGATCGGTGCCATGAAGGCCGACGGCATCGAGTACGACCAGCGGATGGAACTGCTGGACGAGGTCACGTACCCGAAGCCGCTCGTCGAGCTGCTCGACGCGGCGATGTTCACCTACCGCCGCGGCCACCCGTGGGTCGACGACTACAACCTGTCCCCCAAGTCCGTCGTGCGCGACATGTACGAGCGCGCGATGACGTTCACGGAGTACGTGGCGTTCTACGGCCTGGCGCGCTCCGAGGGCCTCGTGCTGCGGTACCTGGCCGACGCCTACAAGACGCTGTCGCAGACGGTGCCGGACGAGGCGAAGACCGAGGAGCTCAACGACCTGATCTCGTGGCTGGGCGAGCTCGTCCGCCAGGTCGACTCGTCGCTGATCGACGAGTGGGAGAAGCTCACCAACCCGGACGCCCCCGAGCAGGAGGTCCGCGTCGACCTGCCGCCCGCGGTCACCCGCAACGTCCGGGCGTTCCGCGTCCTGGTCCGCAACGCCCTGTTCCGCCGCGTCGAACTGGCCGCCAAGCGCGACTGGTACTCGCTGGGCGAGCTCGACCACGAGTCGGGCTGGACGGCCAAGGAGTGGATGGACGCGCTGGAGCCGTACTTCGAGGAGCACTCGGACATCGGCGCGGGCCCGAACGCGCGCGGCCCGGCGTTCCTGATCATCAACGTCGAGCGCGAGCGCTGGGTGTGCCGGCAGATCTTCGAGGACCCGGCCGGGGACAAGGACTGGGGCTTCAACGCCGAGGTCGACCTGGCCGCGTCCGACGAACTCGGCGAGGCGGTCGTGACGATCACGGACGTCGGCAGGCTGTAGTCCGCGGAACGGGCGGCTATTTCCGCTTGAACCGAACGACTGAACCCGGCCCTGGCGCGCCACACCGCATTGCAGCAGAAGAGTTAATACGCGGGCCGGGAAGTCCCCCGGCCGCGCAACTCAATGCCGCGATTCCCGCGGCGCAGGCCACACCGTTCGGCCTGACGCGACCCGTTCTACCTGGCACGAAGACCGACGCAGCACCAGGAAGCCTGGCTAAACACCGAAAGCGCGTTCATTTCAGCCGGTCACGAGAAGTGCGCGCCAGTTGAGACGAGTGCCAGTTGAGACGGAATGCGCAATCGATTGACTGAGTGCTCTTCTCGGGGCACCATCATTGCGCCGAACCACAACGGTCGGGATATGGTGGTGCCCAGTGGGGGAAATTTCTGGCGCAGCACGTCTGGAGGAATCCGTGGACCCGGCACTGGACGCCTTGCGCGACCGGCTGGCGGAGATCATCGCGTCACCGCCGGACAACACCGAAGAGCTCGTGGACACGCTGAGCGGTCTGGCCAAGCTCTCGAACCAGTGGTCGGAGGCGATCCAGGCGCTGCGCGCGCCCACCCGCAGACTCGTCGGCCCGGCCGCCGCCGCCTCCGTGAGCGTCGCCGCCCGTCGCGCCGAGGAGTCGTTCATCGAGCTGGAGATCACGCTCGGTGACGCGCTGGCGGCCCAGCCCCGCGCGATCCGGCAGCCCTGAAAGCGCCTTCCTCCCGCCGCCGGGCCACTCGTTCACCGACGAAACCGCCCGACTGGCCTGACCAGGCAACTGCACGTTGCGTGATAACACCACCGGTCTCCCACCCGAGACGCACCCGATCGGAGGGTTTCCGCACGTCCTCCGTCTGACGGATGATGCGCCCGTTCGGGGTTTCAGGGCGGGAGGGGGCGCTCGTCGTACACACGCTGTGCAACCGGACCCCCGCAGCGGATCACCCTCCGTGAGCGGGCATGATCGCGTATCCGACGCCCTCGGCTCACCAGGCGCGCGATGACCGAGCGTGGTCCAATCGCGCCACGTGAGGATCGGCCGTACACAGTTTGGACTCGATCTCGAATGACCTCAGGTCTGCCCTGCCCCATCTGCGAGGGGCCGGATCGACGTGGCAGCCTCGAACGCTCGCTGCGGGTGCTCGCCGTCGACGACGAGGCACCCGCGCTGGAAGACCTCGTCTACCTGTTGCGCTCCGATCCGCGCATCGCTCACGTGGAAGCGGTCACCGACGCCACCAAGGCGTTGCGCGTGCTGCACCGCGCGATGGACGCCGGGCAGCCGTTGGACGCGGTGTTCCTCGACATCCGCATGCCGGGGCTCGATGGTCTCGACCTCGCCCGCGTGCTCTCGCGGTTCGCGCAGCCACCGCCCGTCGTGTTCGTGACGGCGCACCAGCAGCCCGCCGTGGAGGCGTTCGAACTCAAGGCGCTCGACTACCTCCTCAAGCCCGTGCGCCCGGAACGGCTCGCGGAGTCCGTGCACCGCATCGTGCACGAGGTCTGGGACTCGAAGACCGCCACCGAGCCGGCCACCCCGGCTCCGGCGCAGCCCTCGAACTCCACGCCGCCGGAGATGGGTGACGAGGTCATCCCCGTCGAGCTCGGCGGCGTCACCCGGTTCATCCGCCTCGCCGACATCCGGTACGTGGAGGCGCACGGCGACTACGCCCGCCTGCACACCGCGACGGGCAGCGGCCTGGTGCGCGCGGCGCTGAACGGCCTGGAAGAGCGCTGGCGCAGCGCGGGGTTCGTCCGCATCCACCGCAGCCACCTGGTCTCGATCGGTCACATCGACGAACTGCGGCTGGAGGAAGGACACCTGAGCGTCACGATCGGCGGCGCGGTGCTGCCGGTCAGCCGCCGGCACGCCCGGCACCTGCGGCAGCTGCTGGTCCGCCGCGCCCGTCCCACGCCCGGCGCGGGTCAGCCCGCCGGTGTCCTGCAACCGAGGAACGGGCTCGGGTCGTGACGACGCCGCCACCCCGGAGGCCGGTGGAGAAGCCGACCCAGCGCGTGGTGGTGACGAGCCCGCGCACGCGGGCACCCCGTGCGCGCCGCCCGTACTCGGGCACGCGCGAGATCAACGAGCAGAGCGAGCTCGGCGCCGTCTACATGCGCACGCTGATCCGGGCGCAACGGCGGCTGGGCCTGTCGGTGTGCCTGGTGGCGACCGGGGCCCTGGCCCTGTTGCCGTTGCTGTTCGCGATCGATCCGGAGCTCGGCAAGTTCCGGATCCTCGGCCTGGGGCTGCCGTGGTTCCTGCTGTGCGTGGCGACGTGCCCGATGCTGCTGCTGGCCGGCTGGTTCTACGTGCGGCAGGCCGAGCGCAGTGAACGCGAGTTCGCGGAGCTGGTCGAACGTCCATGACGAGTGGTTACGCCGTCGTGGCGGTGCTGGTCGTCGCACTGGGCACGATCCTGGTCGGCGCCTACGGACTGCGCGTCTCCCGCACCACGTCCGACTTCTACGTCGCCTCGCGCACCGTCTCGCCGTGGTGGAACGCCTCGGCGATCGGCGGTGAGTACCTCTCCGCCGCGTCGTTCGTCGGCATCGCCGGGCTGATCTTCGCCTACGGGCCGGACATGCTGTGGTTCCCGGTCGGCTACACCGCCGGGTACCTCGTGCTGCTGACGATGGTCGCGGCGCCGCTGCGGCGTTCCGGCGCCTACACGCTGCCCGACTTCGCCGAGGCCCGCTTCCGGTCGCGCGGCGTGCGCGCGGTCGCGTCGATCCTGGCGCTGGCGATCGGCTGGCTGTACCTGCTGCCCCAGCTGGAGGGCGCGGGCCTGACGCTGAACACGGTGACGGGCGCGCCGGACTGGGTGGGCGCGCTGATCGTCACGGTGGTCGTGACCGTGAACGTGATGTCGGGCGGGATGCGGTCGATCACGTTCGTGCAGGCGTTCCAGTACTGGCTCAAGCTCACCGCGATCACCGTGCCGATCGTGTTCCTGATCGTCGCGTGGCAGGTGCACGGATCCGAGCCGCTGACCAAGCCCGAGTACCCGGTCTTCCGGCAGGACACCGAGGTCACGTTCCAGCGCCCGACCACGATCCACGCCGACGCGTTCATCTCCATCAGGGGCACCGGCGAGATCGACGGCGCCCGCGTCGAGAACACCGTCGTCGTGCTGCCCGAGGGCTACCACCGCATCGGGCAGGGCTCGGAGTTCACGTTCCCGAAGGACGCGCCGGTCCCGCATCTGTCCACAATGGCCCACAACACCAACGAGATGTGGTCGCTGCCGATGTCGAGCGGCCAGGACTTCCCGTTGTACGGCGCGTATTCGCTCATCATCGCGACGTTCCTGGGCACCATGGGCCTGCCGCACGTGATCGTGCGCTTCTACACGAACCCGAACGGCACCGCGGCGCGCCGCACGACGTTGATCGTGCTGGGCCTGCTGTCCGTCTTCTACCTGATGCCACCGATGTACGGCGCCCTGGGCCGTCTGTACACACCGGAACTGCTGATGACCGGCCAGACCGACGCCGTGGTGCTCGTGCTGCCGACGCGGATGATCGAAGGCATCGGCGGGCAGTTGCTGGGCGCGCTGGTGGCGGGTGGCGCCTTCGCGGCGTTCCTCTCCACGTCGTCGGGCCTGGTGGTGTCGCTGGCGGGTGTGCTGTCGCAGGACGTGCTGCGCCTGGGCGGCGTGCGCGGTTTCCGGATCTCCACGGTGCTCGCGGGCCTCGTGCCGTTGGCGATGACGTTCATCTCGACCGGCATGCCCGTCGCGGACATGGTCGGGTTGGCGTTCGCGGTGGCGGCGTCGTCGTTGTGCCCGTTGCTGATGCTGGGAATCTGGTCGAGTCGCATCACGAAGGCCGGTGCCATCGCCGGGATGCTCGCGGGCGGCGTTCCGGCGCTGACCGCGGGCCTCGTCACGATGTTCACCGACACCGGCGACGCCTGGTACGAGATCCTGCTGTCGCGCCCGGCCGCGTGGACGGTCCCGCTCGGTTTCACCGTGATGTACGTCGTCTCGCTGCTCACCCCGCGGCACCTGCCTTCGGGAGTGCAGCGCACGATGGTCAAGCTCCACGCGCCCGAGAACCTCGGGCTGGACGGCTCCGGCTCCTCCTCGGCCGACGAGCGAAGCTAGTGTCGAGACACCATTAGAAGGTGACGCGCCCATGCAAGACTTCCTCACCGCCGCCGCGATCCTGGTAGTCGGCGGAGCGGCCGTCCTCGTCCTGTGGCGGGGCACGCGCAACAAGCAGTCGCTCTCGACCGAGGCCCAGCGCGTCACCTACGAAACACTCCACACGGCCTGGTCCGCCGCACCCCCGTTGCGCGCGGGCCTCGTCCCGGACGCGGCGAAGAAGTCGGCCCGCCACCTGCGCACGTTGCTGGACACCCCCGCCCTGGCGCTGACCGACGAAACGGAGGTCGTCGCCTGGGAAGGCGTCTCCGACCACCACGCGGCCGACGCCATGACCCAGGCCGAGGACGTCTTCCTGACCGGCCGCACCCAGGCGTTCGACATACGCTGCGCCGAACCGAACTGCCCGATCAACTGCGCCGTGGTCGCCCCTTTGACCGTCGAGGGCCGCGTGGTCGGCACCCTCGCCGCCTACTCGCGCGAAGCCTCCGCGGGCCTGGTCCGCGCGACGAACCAGGTCGCCCGCTGGGCGGCGGGCCAGCTGGAACTGGCCGAACTCGACCGCTCCCGAACCCGCCTGGTCGAAGCCGAGGTGCGCGCCCTGCGAGCCCAGATCTCCCCGCACTTCATCTACAACTCGCTCTCCGCCATCGCCTCCTACGTCCGCACCAACCCGGAACGGGCCCGAACCCTGCTCCTGGACTTCGCGGACTTCACCCGCTACTCCTTCCGCCGCCACGGCGACTTCACCACCCTCGCCGAGGAGCTCCGCTCCATCGACCAGTACCTGGCCCTGGAGCGAGCCCGCTTCGGCGAACGCCTGAAGGTGACGCTGCAGGTGGCACCCGAGGTGCTCCCGGTGACGGTCCCTTTCCTCTGTCTGCAACCCCTGGTGGAGAACGCCGTCCGGCACGGCATGGAGGGCAAGGTGGAACCGGGCCACATCCAGATCTACGCGAACGACGGCGGCGCCGAAGCCCACATCACGATCGAGGACGACGGCATCGGCATGGACCCGGAAAAGCTCCGCCGCACGCTCGCCGGCCAGGTGGACGAGTCCGCCGGAATAGGCCTGGGCAACATCGACGAACGCCTCCGCCGCGTCTACGGCGACGAGTACGGCCTGGTCGTGGAGACCGCCTGCGGGCTGGGCACGAAGATCACCGTGCGGGTGCCGAAGTACCACGCCGGCATCAACGGCATTTGACTTCTCCCTGCGTTGAAGGACAGGGATTCCCACCCGCCGTGTGGCGGGTAGCGCTTATGCGCTGTGCCTCGCGGCGCGGGGTTCCTGTTTC
>NZ_JBFBAW010000018.1:0-168344 GCF_040682435.1 Lentzea sp. NPDC051208
GCAGTGGCTCCACACCTACAATCACCACCGCGGTCACACCGCACTCAAAGGCCAACCACCCGCCAGCCGCGTTCCGAACCTCTCAGGGCAATACAGCTAGCTCAGGCTTCGGGGCGCAGCTGGAGCTGACGTGCATGTGGCTGGACACGATCTTGCAGTGTCTAGCCACCAGGGCAAGAACGGTCATGTTGCCGGCGGCCGCAGCGTCACCGTGAACGCCGCCCCACCCTCCGCCGCCGGACCCGCCACGATCGTCCCGCCCATCCGCGTCACCAGCCCGTGCACCAGCGCGAGCCCCACACCGGTTCCGACCGGCCGCGAGTCCTGGTACCGCGCGTGCAGCACCCCGCGGTCGAACGCCACGGGGTAGTCCTCGGGGGCCAGGCCGGGGCCGCCGTCCCGCACCTCCAGGACGGTGGACAGGGCGAGCACGACCGGGTGTCCCGCGGGTGTGACGCGCAGGGCGTTCTCCAGCAGGCCGTCGATGACCTGGCGCAGGCGGCGTGCGTCCGCCCACACCACCGGTGAAAACGAGACCTCCAGCGAGAAGTGCACTCCTCGGGCGTGGCAGCGGGCGTGCCACACCTCGGCGGCCGAGCGGACGACCGGTTCCAGGGAGATCACGGCCATGTCCAGGCGGAAGTCGTCGGCGCCCAGGCGGGCCAGGTCCAGTAGATCTGTGACCAGGCGGTCGAGGCGGCGGGACTCCTCCAGGATCACGGTGCCCACCGGGGCCACCTGGTCGCCGGAGACCACGCCGTCCGCGAGGGATTCGGCGAAGCCCGTGACCGCGGTCAGGGGTGTGCGCAGTTCGTGGGAGACGGAGAGGAGGAAGTCGCGTTGGCGGGACTCGCTGCGCTGCAACGCGTCGGCCAGGGAGTTCACCGCCTGGCTCACCTCGGCCAGTTCGTGGGTGCCGGAGACGGGGACTCTCAGGTCCCGGCGGCCCGCGCTCATCGAGTGGGCGACCGAGGCGACCCGGCGCAGCGGGCGGGACAGGAAGGAACCCAGGGCCAGGCCCGCCAGGCACGCCACGGCCAGGCCTATGCCCAGGGCGCCGAGGATGTTGCGCACCAGTTTGCGGTAGGTGCCGCTGGTCTCCGTCTCCTGGACCAGGGCGAAGCCGCCCGCCCCCGACGGACGGGCTTCCACGTTCAGGCGGCCGCTCACCCCGGACACCGGAGAGCCCGACAGCACCTCGCGGTAGTCGACGGCGCGCACCGCTCGGACGGCGGCCCGGTCGGCTCCGGTGACGTCGCCGGACGCGGTGATCCGGACGATCGCGATGTCCTGGCCCTCCAGGATCTGCTCGACGCGGTTGTTCGAGATCTGGCCCGCCACCACGTCGGCCTGGGAGCGCAGGAACTCGCGGCTCACCTGCTGCGAGGTCGAGAGCACCAGGCGAAGCGACACGAAGCCCGCCACGGTCACGGCCACGAACGCGACCCCGAGGCACAGCAACGCGATTCTGCTCGCGAGGTTCACGACGCGTCCGCCGAGTAGCCGACGCCGCGCACCGTCCGAATTGGACTGGAGGCGCCGAACTTGGCGCGTAGCTGGGCCACGTGGACGTCGACGGTTCGTGTGCCGGCCATGGACGAGTAGCCCCACACGGCCGAAAGGAGCTGCTCGCGCGAGAACACCTGCCGCGGGTTCTTCATCAGGTAGGAAAGCAGTCCGAACTCCGTTGTGGTCAAGGAGACTTCTGCATCACCGGCGAACGCGCGCCGTTCGCCGACGTCGAGCCGTGCGGAACCCACCTGCAGAACGTCCGACACTGTGCCGGACGAACGACGCAGCACCGTCCGGACGCGCAGGGCCAGCTCGCGCGGGCTGAAGGGCTTCGTGATGTAGTCGTCGGCGCCCAGTTCCAGCCCGAGCAGGCGGTCCACCTCGTCGTCTCGGGCCGTCACGAACAGCACCGGCGTCCAGTCACCGGCCGTGCGCATGGCCCGGCAGACCTCGATGCCGTTCAGCACGGGCAGGCCGACGTCCAGCACCACCGCGACGGGCGAGAGCGAGCGGACCGCGGCCAGTGCCGCGTCCCCGGAGGACTCCAGGTGCACGCCGAACCCGTCGCGCCGCAGGTACAGCGCCACCAGTTCGGCGATCGCCGGTTCGTCCTCCACGACGAGCACCAGGCCACGTTCCACGCGTTCACCCCGGCTGGTTGATGTCCGACTCGATGCTGTTCAGCGTTGATTCCACATCATCGAGGTCCGGTGCCGGCTCCTCGCCCCGGCACGCCGTCAGGGCGAACAGCAGGACGAGAGCGGCGGCCCACCTCACTTCGACCCGCAGTGCTGGGACTTGAACTCGGCGACGCGCTCGCCGGCCTTCGCCAGCTTCACGAGCTGCGCGTCCCGCAGCTTCAGCCGCGCGTCGAGCACGTCCGCGCGCGCCGTGTGGCCGGCCTTGCGGGCGTCCGCGGCCTTCTGCTCGATCCACTTCTTCGAGCCGAGCGTCTCCGGGCCGCCGTTGATCTTGTCGGTCAGCGCCTTGACCTTGGCCTCGACGCGCGGGACGCGGTTCGAGCAGATCTGCTGCACCTTCTCCGGGCTGATCGTGATCGGTTCCTGCGCCGACGCGGTCCCCGCGCCCAGCAGCAGCATTCCCGCCACGAGCCCACCGATTCGCGAAATGTTCATGGCACAGAACGATGACCGGTGATGGTCAGAACGACGTCCGCCGAATGTTCGGGTTCTGCAAAGATCAACGCAGGGCTATCCCGCGCACGGCCGCCGCCTGGGCCATCGGGCGCATCCGGTCCCACACCCGCTCCGACTTCAGCTCCTCCGCCGCGCGCACCGCCCGCATCCCCACGGCCTGGCCCTCGTCGAAGTCGCCGTCGAGGAAGTGGCACGTGGCCAGCGAGATCAGGCAGAACGTCCGGCTGCGCGCCATCCCCGGCCCGAAGTCCTCGATCGCCGTCCGCAACGCCGGGATCGCGGCACGGGTGTCACGGAGCTCGGTGTGGACCGTGCCGATCATCGCCGCGAGGTCGGTCTCGTCGTGGAACCGCGCCCAGTCGGGCACGTGCGTCAGGTCCGCGGCCGCGAAGGAATCCTGCGCCTTGCCCAACGCGCGCAACGCCTCGGCGGAACGGGCCTGGTGCGCGTACGCCCACGCCTCGTTCGCATACATGATGCTCGCCGCCAACGGAGCGAAAGCGCCTCTTTGGAAGTAAGCCAGCGCATCGCCCGGTGCGCCGTGATGCAGATGCACGCGCCCACGCCGGTAAACGATGTTGGTGATCAGGTCTTCGTCGTGACGAGCGAAATCCAGCGCACGGTCGAAGTGGTGGTACGCGGCCCCGACCTGGCCGCTGTCGAACGACGTCCACCCTGCGAGGTTGTGCAGGTCCGCGACCGCGGACAACAGGCGTGCCCGCACCGCTTCCGAGGCTTCGGCGGCCAGCAGCTGCTGCGCCCAGTAGATCCGCACCACGACCGCGTCGCGGCACGCGCCTCCGCCGTACTGGTAGTCCACGGCACGCAGCGAACGCGTCTGCGACTCCAACTGCTCCACGTCGCTCGCGCCGATGCGGCTGGAGTGCGGGGGAGGGAAGTACGCAGGATCTGCCATGAAGCACACCTCCTGCGCCGCCTTTTGAACCGAGCGTAGGACGCCCGGGTCCGGGTGAGAAGAGGCCCTGTGCCACGTGGAATTGTCCGAAAGTAGCGATTAAGCAGGTATTAATGCGGGTAGGCAGGACGAAGTCCGGAGAGCAGGCTTGGTTCATGAGGCGACGCACGCACCTGCGGCTGGTGACCTCCTCCGAGGTCGAGGACACGACGTTGACAGCGGTCCTCAGGGCCGAGGACCTGGCCGAGCAACTGGGCCTCGACCCCTGCTCACGGGTGACGTGCGCGCTGCATCGTTGCTGGCTGCACCAGTGTGTGGACTCGTCGGAGGCGGCCGCGGACCGCCAGGTCCTCAGGGCTTACCGCACGAGCGTCGCGGCAACGTACGCCCACTAAGACAGATAGTAGAACGGCCCCGCAGAACGACCCGGAAGCGTTAAGCCTGACGAGTGAAGACGGCGGTCTCCGGAAGGTAGCTCGGCGGACGCCGGCTGTCCTCCGGCACGTCGAGCAGGGCCCAGATGACGTGCCGCCCACCCCCGGCGGGCGTCTCGCCCATCGAGAAGTTGCAGACAGCGATGGACGCGACGTTGTGCCGCATGATGTGCCACTGCTTGAGGTCGAAGCGTGCGGTCGTGCGCACGGCGACGGACAACTTGTTCCCACGCATGCGAAGCAGCAGCGCGAGAGGGCTGTCGTCCTCGATGTGCGACACGAGCTCGACGGCCACCTGCGGCGCGACGTCGAGCATCGACTGGACGCCCCACCGCTCGCAGGCGCGTTCGGTGATCCGCTCGGCCACGTGCGGCAGGCAGCGGCACGTCGGCAGCGGTGCGTCCACCCGGTCCTCGTGCTTGAGCCGAACCACCGCGGCGACCGCTGCCGCGGTCGTCGAGTACATCGGGATGTGCCGGGGGAGTCCACGCGACTCCAGCGTGGAACGCAGCTGGTGGTCACCGACGACGATGCTCATCGAGATGCCCGGCCAGCGCGCTGCGGACAGCCACACGACGTCGAACAGCACGAGCAGTGCGGGAGACTCGGTGACGAGCTCGTCGAGTTCCACCACGACGCCGAAGAGCTCCTTGGTGGCGTGGTCGAGCAGCACGTCCTGCGCGCGCATGTACGTCGCCCAGTCGAGCCGTCCGCTGAACCGGACGACGAGCACGCCGTTCTGCTCCCGGACGTCGACCTCGAGGCTGCTCCCGGCCATGATCCCGTCCCCTCCCGCGGCCACGTCCTCACCCAAGCCTCCAAGACTGGCGTGGTGACCGCATGCGCCCTAGGGGGTAACTACCCGTGTTTCACCGTTGGTGCCTCCGGGGGACCGCATTGCAGCGGGAGATCGAGCAGACCTAGGGTGCCGCTGTGGGCAGTTCGCTTCACCCAGGCCGCAAAGGCAATTTGCCTGCTGACACAACTACTTTCGTCGGCCGCAAGCACGACGTCGGCGAAGTGAGGAGGCTGCTGTCCGAGTCCCGCCTCGTCACTCTCACGGGTGTCGGTGGCGTCGGCAAGACGCGGCTGGCGTTGCGCGCCGCCGCCGAGACCAGCAGAGCTTTCCGCGACGGCGTGTGGTTCGTCGACCTGGGCGGTGTCACCGACCCGGAACTGGTGGTGCACACGGTCCTGGAGCAGTTGGGCGTTCACGACGACACCGTCCGCATGCACCGCACCGTCCTGGTGGAACACCTGCGCGACCGGCAGTTGCTGATGGTCCTGGACAACTGCGAGCACGTCATCGGGCCGACGGCCGATCTCGTGGACGCGCTGCTGCGCGGGGTCCCCGGCCTGCGCGTGCTCGTCACCAGCCGTGAACGCCTGGGCATCGACGGCGAACACCTCTGGCAGGTCATGCCCCTGTCGCAGGATCCGGCTCTGGCGTTGTTCGCCGAACGGGCGGCCGCCGTCGACCCCGGATTCGTCCTCGACGCGCGCAACCACGAGAAGGTCAGCCAGATCTGCACGCTGCTCGGTGGCATCCCGCTGGCCATCGAACTGGCCGCGGTGCGCCTGCGCGTACTGGGTCTCGACCACTTGTCGTCCAGATTGGACAACACCTTCCGCGTGCTCGCGGACGCCAAGCGCGGCGGCGATCCGCGCCACCAGACCCTGCACGCCGCCGTGGACTGGAGCTTCCACCTGTGCACGCGGTCCGAGCAGATCCTGTGGGCGCGGGCGTCGGTGTTCACCGGCACGTTCGACCTGGAGGCCGCGGAACGGGTCTGCTCCGGCGACAGCGTCGCGCCGGAGGAGGTCATGCATTCGCTGATGGGCCTGGTCGACAAATCCGTCGTGGTGGCCGAGCAGCACCCGTCCGGCACCCGTTTCCGGCTGCTGGAGCCGTTGCGCCAGTACGGCCTGGGGAAGCTGCGTGCCGCCGGACGTGAACAGGTGATGCGCGAACGGCACCGCGACCACTACATCGAATGGGCCGAGCGCCGCGAGAAGGAGTGGTTCGGCCCCGCCCAGCCGCAGATCTTCGCGCTCACCCGCCTGGAGCAGGGGAACCTGCGGTCCGCCCTGGACTTCTGCTTCGAGCACGGCGGCGACCACTGCGTGCACCTGGCCAGCACCCTGTGGTTCTACTGGGCGGGCTGCGGCATGCTCGGGGAGGGCCGCCACTGGCTCGACCGCGCCGTCGCGAGCGCGAAACCGGGCCCGCTGCGGGCCAAGGCGCTGTGGGTCAACGGGTACGTCGCGACGCTGCAGGGCGACCTGTCCGCGTCGACGCGGATGCTGGACGAGTGCCGCGAGTACGCCGTCGAGTCCGGCGACGGGGCCGCGCTCGCCTACGCGACGCACCGCATCGCCTGCACGCACCTGGTCGGCGACGACCTCGACCTCGCCGACAGCGGGTTCCACGAGGCCATGCGCCTGTACCGGAACCAGGGCACGGTCAACAGCCACACCATGCTCGCCGGCATCGAACTCGCGATCGCGGCGACGTTCCGGCACGACTTCGCGTCCGCCGAACGGCTCTGCGTCGAGGCCAAGGCCGTCGGCGAGGAGCACGGCGAACTGTGGGCGCAGGCCTATGCGATCTGGGTGCTGGCGTTGTGCGCCTGGGTCAGCGGCGACCTCGTCCGCGCCGACCTGCTCGGCCGCGAGTGCCTGCGGATCAAGCGCTCGTTCCACGACCTGCTGGGCATCGTGCTCGCGCTCGAGGTGCTGGCCTGGATCTCCGCCTCGCAGGGCGACGCGGTGCGTGCGGCCACGCTGCTGGGCGCCACCAACGAGATCTGGCAGTCGGTGGGCTATCCCATGTTCGGATCGCGCCACTTCGGCGCCCCGCACGGCGAATGCGAGTCCGCGGCGGTCTCCCTGCTCGGCGAACAGGAGTTCCGGGCGATGTTCCGCAAGGGCATGGACCTCGAGCTGGAGGAGGCCATCGCGTTCGCGATCGGCGAGGAGCAGACCGAGGCCCCGGTGCCGGTCCTGGCCCTCACCCCGCTGACCCGGCGCGAGCAGCAGGTCGCCGACCTCATCGCCGGTGGCATGTCGAACAAGGAGATCGCGGCGAGGCTGGTGATCGCGCGGCGGACCGCGGAGGGGCACGTGGAGCGGATTCTTCAGAAGCTCGGCTTCACCTCACGCGCGCAGATCGCCACCTGGGTCACCGAACGCCGTGTCTAGCCGCACGCGGGGAGCTTTCGTGCGCTCAGACGGCACGAAAGGGCCCCGCGTGCGACTAGTCGATGCAGGGGATGCCGCCGTCGGGCGCCGGCGGTGGCGGGGCCTTGGCCAGTTCGGTCACCTTCGCCCGCACCTTGGCCTGGTCCACCCTGTTCACGTCGAGGCCGCCGAGGTGTGCGCCGCCCTCGATCGGCAGCGTGTCGAACCGCACCTCGGTGGGGATGTCGCGGGCGAACTCGACCAGGTCGAAGCCCGCGTCCAGCACGACGTCCTGCTTGGCCATG
Organism: Lentzea sp. NPDC051208; assembly: GCF_040682435.1. Classification (NCBI taxonomy): domain Bacteria; kingdom Bacillati; phylum Actinomycetota; class Actinomycetes; order Pseudonocardiales; family Pseudonocardiaceae; genus Lentzea; species Lentzea sp. NPDC051208. Next base: position 7,505 of record NZ_JBFBAW010000018.1, read on the forward strand.
TCGATCATCGCCTGCACCGCGCCCACGTCCGCGCCCTTGAGGCGCTTGGCCACGGCGGACAGGAACGCCTGCTGCCGCCGGGTCCTGCCGATGTCGCCGTCGGGCAGCCCCTGCCGCTGCCGCACGAACGACAACGCCTGGCCCGCGTCGAGGTGCTGCGGCCCGGCCGGGAAGTCCGCACCGGACAACGGGTCCTTCGTCGCGTTGCGCAGGCACACGTCCACGCCACCGAGCCCTTCGGCAATGTGGAAGAACCCGATCAGAGAAATCTCCACCAGGTGGTCGATCGGCTGGTTGAGGAACGACGACACGGTCTGCACCTGGGCCCTGCGCCCGGCCTCCCGCCCGGCGCGTTCCAGTTCCCGCCTGTCGTGCGTCCCGGCCGCGCGCAGCCGGTCCTCCTCGGCGATCTTGGCCCGCCCGTAGGCCTCCTTGATCTTGCCCTCGCCGCCCGACGACAGCGGGACGAGGTTGTCGCGGGGCACGGACATCGCCACGGCGGGCCCGGAAACGGGGATGTGCAACAAGATCAGCGTGTTCGCGTTGTAGCCGCCGCGGTCGCTCTCGCCCGCCTGCATGCGCCGCAGCACGTCGTCCGGGAGCGGGTCGCCGTGCAGGTCCAGCCTGGTCGTCAGGCCCATGATCAGGATGTTGCGGCCGGACTCCGAGCGCGGTGCGTCGCCGGAGATCGCGTAGGACCGCTCGACCCCCGTCGAGATGGTGGACACGGTGGTCCAGGCGAACGCGGAGGCGGCGAGGACGACCGCGCTCAGGGCCGCCCACGCGGTGCGCGTGAGGACGAGGAAAGCCGTGCGGTGATAGCCACCACGTGGTTGCATGAGCAGGACACCCCCTGAACTATTCTAGGTGGTCATGGGGGTTCAACTGCCCACTCTGGCCGCGCTCGCGATGCTGGCGGTGTTCACGCAGACGGGGGTCTGGGTGGGCGGGGGCGACTTCGGCTGGGCCTTCGGCGTGTGGCTCGTGGGCGGCACGCTCGTGGTCTCGGCACTGGTTCGCCGGGTGGGTTTGTGGACGGTGGCACCGGCGCCACCTCTCGTGTTCGTCGTCGTCGCGGTGGGCAACGCGGCCTGGGAACGGCAGTCGAAGAGGTACGCGCCGTGGGGGAGCAGCAAGGAGTTCGTCGCTGACGCGGTCCCGTTGCTGGTGAACGGGTTTCCGTGGATGGCGGCGGCGGTCGGCGCGGCACTGCTGGTCGCGGTCGTCCGCATCGTCACCTGGGGGAAGAGGAAATGCAGGTCTTCGTCGATCGACACGGCGGTAGACGGGTAGCGGCGCGGCTCGTCAGCTGGACCGTCGCAAGTGGACTGATCGTGTTCGCCGCCGTGGTGGGCGGCACGCTGCTGGGAGTGTGGTGAGGCGCACACCGCGGTTGCACTGGATCTCCATCGTGCTGGGGCTGTTCGTGCTGATGTGCGTGGTGTCGTTCCACGCCTACGCCGCGATCAGGCCCGCGCCCGTGCCGGCCGCGGGCGGGCACCCGGACCTGCCGGACGGTGCGTTCGCGCTGGCGTTCCACGGCGGCCCGGACCCGAAGTGGACACCGCGGATGCTGGAGCGGCTGGACACCGCGGGCATCAAGGCGACCTTCTTCGTCACCGGCGCCCAGGTCACCCGGCATCCGGACCTCGCGCGCCGGATCGTCGCCGAGGGGCATCGGATCGGCATCGACGGGTTCCGCGCCGAAGGCGACCTCGGCACCCCGTTGAACCTCGCGTTCGCGCAGGCCGCGCTCGCCGACGCGCTGGGCGTCCGCACGCGACTGGTGGGCGCTCCGGCCGAGATCGACAGCGGCGACCGCGAGTTCCAGGACATCGGCACGCTGGTGCGGATGTCGTTGCGGGAGCCGGGAGGCGTCGTCCGGCTGCACGACAACGGCAGCATCGGCGGCGACATCGTCCGGGAACTGGCGAAACAGCACGGCCACCGGTTCGTGTTCGTCAGCGACGAGCCGCCGGTCGAGGCGTCCGCGCGCGAACGGTTCACCGGAGCGGTCACCGCGTGGTCGCAGCGCAACGGCGGCATCGTGCTCGTGCTGTTCGGCACGGCCATCGCGATCGCCGCCCTGCTCGGCCTGCTGCGCACCCTGATGCAGCTGGGTCTCGCGCACACCGACCGCCGGCTCAGGCGCGAGAGCGAGCCACCGCCGTGGTTCGCGCCGCCGGTCTCGGTGGTCGTGCCCGCGTACAACGAGGCGCTGAACATCGCCGCCACGGTCAGGTCCATCGCCGGCAACAACCACGTCGCCGACGTCGAGATCATCGTCGTGGACGACGGCTCGACCGACGGCACCGCCGACATCGCCGAGGCGCTGGACCTGCCCGGCGTCACCGTGATCCGGCAGACCAACCAGGGCAAGCCGGCGGCGTTGAACGCGGGCGTCCGCGAGGCGTCGCACGACGTGCTGGTGCTGGTGGACGGCGACACGATCTTCGAACCGGACACGATCGGCCAGCTCGTGCAGCCGTTCGCGGACAACGGGGTCGGCGCGGTCTCCGGCAACGCCAAGGTCGGCAACCGGCAGGGCCTGCTCGGGCGCTGGCAGCACCTGGAGTACTGCGCGGGCTCCAACCTGGACCGGCAGATCCTGCACGCGCTGCGCTGCATCCCGACGGTGCCGGGCGCGGTAGGGGCGTTCCGCAGGGCCGCGCTCACCGACGTAGGCGGCGTCAGCGACGACACGCTGGCCGAGGACACCGACCTCACGATGGCCGTCACGCGCGCGGGCTGGCGGGTCGCCTACCGCCCGGAGGCCAAGGCGTGGACAGAGGCACCGGCCAGCCTCCACGGCCTGTTCCGCCAGCGGTATCGCTGGTCGTACGGCACTTTTCAGGCGATGTGGAAGCACCGCGGCGCGTTGGTGGAGAAGGGGCCGATGGGCCGGTTCGGGCTCCTCTACCTGTTGGCGTTCCACCTGCTGCTGCCGGTTCTCGCACCGGTGATGGACCTCTTCGTGCTGTACGGGTTCTTCGTCGCGGACGCGCCGCTCGGACTGGTCGTGTGGACGGTGTTCCTGCTGATGCAGACGGCGAGCGCGGGCTACGCGCTGCGGCTCGACGGCGAGTCGCTCCGGCCGTTGTGGGCCTATCCGTTGCAGCAGCTGGTCTATCGGCAGCTGGTGTACGTCGTGGTCATCCAGTCGTTGATCACGGCGTTGCACGGCACGCAGCTGCGCTGGATGTCGGTGCGACGCACAGGTCGGCTCATGGACGCGCCCGGCGGTACGGTGTCTTCGGCCGCTGCTCCGCAGACGGCGGCGAACTCGCGTCGGCTCCGTTAGGCGACGTGCACCGGGAGGGCTTGGTTGGGCCGCACGCCTTTGGACGCGCCGGAGCGTCAGCAGGAGGTCTTCGCCGCCGTGCTCGGTGTGCTGGCCGAGGTCGGCTACGCGCGGTTCAACATGGACCTCGTCGCCGGCCGGGCGCGCGCCAGCAAGGCGAGCCTCTACCAGCGCTGGCCGTCCAAAGCGCTGCTGATCACGGACGCCCTGAAGGCGAACCTGCCCGAACTGTCCCAGCCGGACGAGGGCACGTTCGCCGAGGACGTCCGCCAGATCCTGCTGGCGTGGGGCGAGCCGATGCCGTTCGACACGGCCGGGATCTTCCTCGGGCTGCTCGAAGGCAGCCGCCAGGACGCCGACCTCGCGTGCCTGCGCGAGGAGCACGTCGACCGCGCCTACACGGAGCACCTGCGGGTCGCCGTGGACCGGGCGAAGGCGCGCGGCGAACTGCCGGAGCGCCTCGACGCCGACGTCCTCATCACCGCTCTGATCTCGACCTTCGTGCTCAGGTCCGAGGAGCAGGGCGTGATCGAGGGGATCGTCGACGGCCTGTTGAGACCGCTCATCGGGACCTTTAGGGCCAAATAACTCGTCAAAGAGTAGTTTCTTCGCTACGTTCGGTCATGGAATCAAAAGAACAGTTCTGTTCTGTTGAGGGGAACCCCCGTGACTGAAGCCGCTGTCTGCCCGGTCCACCACGAACGTGACCACCCGCTCCACCCACCGGTCGGCTTCGCCGAGGCCGTCAGCGACGGGCCGGTCAAGATGATCTGGCCCAACGGTGTCGAGGCCTGGATGGTGTCCAGCTACGCCGGTGTCCGGCAGGTGCTCTCCGATCCGCGGTTCAGCACCCGCAAGGGCGGTCAGCCGGAGATGCGCACCGACGACGGCGAGGAGGTGCTCGACCCCGACCAGCCCGGCAACATCAACGGCATCGACGGCGCCGAGCACATGCGGTTGCGCCGTCCTCTCTCGCGCGGCTTCATGGTCAAGCGCATGAACGAACTGCGTCCGCGCATCCAGCAGATCGTCGACGAGCACCTCGACGTGATGGAGGCCAAGGGCGCTCCCGCGGACCTGGTCACCTCGCTGTGCCTGCCGCTGCCGTCGCTGGTGATCGCCGAGCTGCTGGGCGTGCCGCCGGAGCACCAGGAGCTGTTCCAGGCCACGGCCGGCGACCTCTTCGGCAAGAACGGCTCGAAGGACGAGTACCTCGCGCACGCGACCAAGCTCGCGGAGGTGCTCACGCCGATCGTCGGGGCGAAGAGGGCCGCGGGCACGAACGACGACATGATCGGCCTGATGGCCAACGACACCGATTTCAGCATGGAAGAGCTGATCTTCCTCTGCATCGGGCTGCTCGCCGCCGGGCACGAGACCACGTCGAACTTCCTCGGCCTCTTCACGTTGCACCTGTTCGAGAAGCCCGACCAGCTGGAGATCCTGCGGCGCGACCCGAGTCGTGCGGACGTCGTGGTCGAGGAGCTGATGCGGTACACGGTCGGCCAGCTCGGCGGGCCCGGGCTCACCCGCGGGGCGACCGAGGACGTCGAGGTCGACGGTGTGCTGATCAAGGCGGGGGACTGGGTGAGCGTGTCGCTCATGGCGAACCTCGACGAGGCGCTCTGCCCGCGTGCCGAGGAGCTGGACCTGGAGCGCGACGCCGTGTCGCACCTGGGCTTCGGGTTCGGGCCGCACCAGTGCCTCGGCGCGAACCTGGCCCGTGCGGAGCTGCAGATCGGCCTGCGGACGCTCTTCGAGCGGTTCCCGAACCTGCGGCCCGCCGTGCCCGTCACGGAGATGAACTACCGCAACGACATGATCACCTACGGCGCCGCCGAGATCCCGGTGGTGTGGTGACATGACCGTCCGGATAGACCAGACGAGGTGCATCGGATCGGGCCAGTGCGTGCTCGCCGCACCGGACGTGTTCGACCAGTCGGACGAAGACGGGCTCGGCATCGTGCTGGTCGCCGAACCCCCGGCCGGCCTGCTGCCGGGCGTTCGTGACGCGGTGGACAGGTGCCCCGCTCAGGTGGTGACCCTGGAAGAGTGACCTGATCGGCCGTTCCGGTGAGGAGTCGTCACGGCGCATGGATTCAGTTCCCGTGCGCCGACACCTCGTTGGCCCCTTTCCGTTCACCACGACCGTCCGAGATCGTAGGCGCGACCACCACGGCGTTGTGGCGGTCGCGTCGGCATGCCCCCACGAGAGTCGAAAGACCCTTCACGACCAGGCTTGACAGCGGGATGGTGGCAGCGGCGCGGTGAGTACCGGCGGTGTGTAACGGGTATCTCCACGAGAGGTGCGCGGCGCACGTCAGGAGGGCCAATCCATGTTCAACGGCGATGCGTTTCCAGGCCGCGTGGACAAGACCGACGTGCGGCATGTCGAAACTCTGACGAGTGCGCTGAGGGCACTCGACCACGAATACGGCGGCGGTTCCTGCCGGGACGCCTGCGTCGCGTTGCTGAACTGGGCGAACCCGCTGATCGACACCAGCTCGTCCGGACAGGTGCTGCACCGGCTCCAGGTGGCCATCGCGGACCTGCACAACCTGGCCGGCTGGGCGTCGTTCGACATGGGCCTGCTCGAATCGGCGCACCTGCACTTCGGCCGTGCGATGTGTCTCGCACGCGAGTCGGGCAACAGCGCGCTGGAAGCGAACATCCACTACCGGATGGGCCGCGTGCACCTGCACTACGAGCTGGCGGAAGACGCTTTGTCGTCGTTCCAACGGGGTCTGCCCATCGCGCAGGCCAGCGGGTCCACGCTGGCCGTGTCGATCCTGCACGCCAACGAGGCGTGGGCGCTCGCGAAGATGGGGGCGGAAAGGCAGGCGCTGCGCCAGTTCGCGCGCGCCGAGGACGAGTTCCACCGGTCCGTGGCCGAGGACGCACCGCCGTGGGCGCGGTTCTTCGACCTGGCCGACCTGGTGTCGATCGGCGGCATGGTGCACACCGAACTCGCGCGCACCTGCGACGTGAAGTACGCCCGGTCGGCGATCCCGCTGCTCACCAGGGCGATCTCCTCGGACGGGGCGGAGGCGTCGCGCAGCCAGTCGTTCCGGCTGGCCGCGCTCGCGATGAACTACCTCGTGCAGAACGAGACCGAACAGGCGCGGGAGATCGGGGAACAGGCGATCGCGCTCTCCGGTCCCATCCGCTCGGCCCGCACACGGGATCGCATGAGGCCGTTGAAGCAGGAGGCGGAACGGTTGCGGGGCAACGAGGCCGCGGACGATCTGGCGTCGAGCCTGGGGAAGTTCATGACCGCGTCGCGCGGCGCGGCCTGAGCCGGGAGGCGTCACCGGGACCCGAGGAGAGGTTTGGGCTTCGGGCCCCGGTGACACCGTCTGGAGAGGAGCGACGCCCCGCTGGGGGGCCAAGACGCCGCTCCAGTCTGGTGGGCCTCAGCAGCGGATGCCGGTGCGGGCCCGGTGGGTCGACGCGCCGGAGTTCCGCTCCACACAGGCCGACGTGCGGGCGTTCAGAGTGGTGGTGCCACCGGGAGTCACCACTCCCGACAACAACGCCGCGGCGGCGGCGGAGGTTGTCCTGCTCATGGGCGAGAAGCATCACGTGACCCGCTGACATTTCGCTGACACCTAGGGTTACCGGCTGGTTAGGATCGGCTCATGCAACGGCGGTGGGGGTTCAGGGTTCTCGGATCGTTGCAGGTCATCGACTCAGGCCGGGTCGTGGAGCTGCGCTCGGCCAAGCAGCGTGTCCTGCTCGCCGCATTGCTGATGAAGGCGAACGCGCCGGTGTCGTCCTACGAGCTGATGGAACACCTCTGGGGCGAAGAGCCGTCCGGTTCGGCGCGCGCGACTCTGCAGACGTACGTCATGCGGTTGAGACAGTCGCTGGACGACCTGGCCGACCGCAAACTCGTCCGCACGTGGCCCACCGGCTACTCGATCCACGTCGAGGACGACCAGCTCGACCTGCTGACGTTCCAGCGGCTGCGCGCCGAGGCCCGCCGCGCGCCCGACCTGGAGACCGAGGCCCGCCTGCTCGGTGACGCCGCGGCGTTGTGGCGCGGCCCGGCCCTGGACCAGGTGTCGTCGCTGCGGATGGAGCAGACCGACGTGCAGCGGCTCAACGAGCAGCGCTGGGAGGTGCTGGAACGCCGCAACGACGCCGAGCTGCAGCTGGGCCGGCACGACCAGATCGTCGACGAACTGCGCTCGCTCGTCGCGGAACACCCGCTGCGCGAACGCTTCTGGTACCAGCTGATGCTCGCCCTGCACCGCACCGGCCAGCAGGCGCAGGCGCTCGACGTCTACCGGCGGGCGAGCGACGTGCTCGCCGACGAGCTCGGCATCGACCCGAACGCCGAACTGCGCGCGCTGCACATGGAGGTGCTGGCGGGTTCCTCCGCGCCGGTCGCCGTCCAGTCCGGACCCTCGTGGCTGCCGCCCGCGGTCGGCGACTTCTCCGGGCGGTCCGACGAGGTGGCCCGCCTGACGGCCGGGTTGCGCGCCGGCGGCACGTGGACGATCACCGGGCCTGGTGGCGTCGGCAAGACCTCGCTGGCCGTGCACTGCGCCCACGCCGTCCGGGACACGTTCCCGGACGGGCAGCTGTACCTGAACCTGCGCGGCGGTGAGCAGAAGCCCGTCGAACCCGCCGCGGCGCTGGACCGGTTGCTGCGCGGGCTCGGTGTCTCCGGTGGCGCGATCCCGTCGTCCGTGGAGGACCGGGTCGACCTGTACCGGGACCTGTTGTCGGACCGGCGGATCCTGGTCGTGCTCGACAACGCCGTGAACGAGGCCCAGGTGCGTCCGTTGCTGCCGGGCACCACCTCCGGCGCCGCGCTGGTGACATCCCGGGCCGCGCTGGCCGGTCTGGAGGCCGCCCACGTCGTGCCGTTGGACGTGCTGCCCTCCAGCGATGCGCTGGCGTTGCTGCGGGCCGCCGTCGGCGAGGCTCGCTGCGCCGCCGAACCCGTTGCGGCGCGGGAGATCGTGAACTACTGCGGCAAGCTGCCGCTGGCGTTGCGGGTGGCGGCGGCCCGGCTGGTGGCGCGCCCGCACTGGCAGCTCGCGAAACTCGCCGGCCGGTTGTCCGACGAACGCCGCCGGTTCGACGAGTTGTCGCTGGGCGATCTCGACGTGCGGGCCTCGCTCGCGCTGTCCTACGACGGCCTGGGCGAGTCGCACCGGACCGCGTTCCGCCTGCTGTCGCTGGTCGACACACCGGACTTCCCCGCCTGGGTGGCGTCCCCGTTGCTGGGGCTGGACCTCGACGACGCGGAGGACCACGTCGAGGCGCTGGTCGACGCCCGGCTGGTCGACTACGCGGGGCGCGATGCGGTGGGGCAGGTGCGTTATCGGCTGCACGACCTGTTGCGCGCCTTCGGCCGTGAGGCCGCCTCCGAAGACCCGGCTGTGGCGTTGAAGGCGTTGTTCGAGCAATGGCTCGATCTCGCGATGCGGGCCGACGTGGAGCTGCCGCACCAGGGCGTCCGGCTGGAACCCCTTGCGCTGGAACGGTTCGACCTCGGCGATCCGGCCGACTGGTTCGACGCGGAGTGGCTGAACCTCCACGCCGTGATCACCCAGGCAGCGGCGCTGGGCCTCGGGTCGCTGGCCGCCGAGCTGGCGATCCGGTCGGCCGCGTTCTGCGACCTGCGGGCCCGGTTCGACGACTGGGAGCAGATCAACGCGCTGGGGCTCTCCTGCGCGCCCGCGGCGCGGCGGCCGATGCTGTTCCAGCAGCGCGGGATCCTGCGGGCCCGGTTGCACGACTACGCCTCGGCCTCCGCCGACTTCCAGGCCGCGCAGGAAGGGTTCGCCGCCGCCGGTGACGTGTGGGGCGAGGCCTACGCCTGGTACGGCATGGGGTGGATGCACGAGTGGAGCGGCCGGTCCGCCGAGGCCCGTGAGGCTCATCGCGAGGCCATGACCCGGTTCGTCGCCTCCAGCAACCCGCACGGTGAGATCGAGGTGCTGTGCTCGCTGGGCGCCATCGAACGCCGGGCCGGCGGGCTCGCCGCCGCCCAGGAGTACCTGGAACGCGCCCGGCGGGTCGCCGGGCAGCTGGGGGACGACCAGAGCGAGCTGATGGCGACGCTGGAACTGGGGCGGTTGCACCAGTTCACGGGTGAACTGGCCGAGTCCGCCGCGTTCCTGCGGTCCTCGCTGGCCGCCGCGCAGAAGCTCGGCGATCCGGACCTGGCGGCCAACATCCGGTTGTTCCTGGCGGACACGCTGGTGCGGTCGGGCCAGAACTCCCTGGCCGAGGAGCAGCTGCGGCAGGCCTGGGAGTTCTTCGAGGAGCACGACGACCGGCAGGGCCGGATCTGGGTGTGGCGCCTGAGGTCCGGGCTGGCCTCGTCCGCCGAGGAGGCGCTGAGCCTGGCCTCGCTGGCCGTGGAGCAGGCTCGGAAGATGGGATCACCGCCGGAGCTCGGGCGGTCGTTGAGGGTGATGGGCAACGCCCTGGAGCGGTCCGGCCGGGGCGAGGAGGCCCGGGACTACTGGCAGCTGGCCGAGGAAACGCTGACGGCGGCCGGGTTCCAGGCGGAGGTCGACGAACTACGCCTCGCGACGTCCCAGTAGTGCCTCGCGACGTTGATGAGGGGAGCTTTCCCAAACCTGAGGTTGATGAAAGCTCCCCTCATCAACCTCAGGTTTGGCCCTGTTCGGCGGATCAGCTGATCGTGATCGCGCCCGCCGGGCAGAGGCTCGCCGCTTCCTTCGCGGTGGCCTCGTGCCCGGCGTCCGGGTGTTCGGTGAGGAGGACGACCGTGCCGTCCTCGTCGTTCTGGTCGAACAGGTCCGGGTCGGTCAGAACGCACATTCCCGAACCGCAGCACTTCGTCTGGTCGACGGAAATCTTCATGCCGACCACGCTACTGGCAGCGAGTGGACCCCGTAGATCCCCATGTCGGTGCGCAGCGGCACCTCCTCGGGGTCGACGTCGAGGCGGAGGTCCGGGAACTCCCGGAACAGCTTGGAGAACCCGATCCTCATCTCGATGCGGGCCAGCTGCTGACCCAGGCACTGGTGGATGCCGTGCCCGAACGCCACGTGCCCGCCGGCCGGGCGGCGCAGGTCCAGTTCATCGGGGTTGCCGGGGAACTTCTCCGGGTCGCGGTTGGCCGCCGGCACGTGCATCAGCACGGTGTCGCCGGCCTTGATGAGGTGGCCCTCGATCTCCACGTCCTCGGTGGCGGTGCGCACCGGTCCGAAGTGGATGATCGACAGGTAGCGCATCAGCTCCTCGACGGCGTTGTCGACGACCTCCGGTTCGTCGCGCAGGATCTTGAGCTGGTCCGGGTGCTGCAGCAGCGTGAACGTGCCGAGGCCCAGCATGTTCGCCGTGGTCTCGTGGCCCGCCAGCAGGAGCAACAACGCCATGTTCGACGCTTCCTCGTCGGTCGGCTCCCCGGTGGCGAGCAGATCGCTGATCATGTCGTCGCCCGGGTCCGCCTTCTTGCGGACGATCAGCTCGCGCATGAACTCCTGGATGCGCTTCATGGCCGCCATGGCCTCTTCGAACGTCGAGTCCAGGCTCAGCAGCTTCGTCGTGTCGTCCTGGAACCTGTGCCTCTCGTCGTAGTCGACGCCGAGCAGCGCGCAGATCACCAGTGACGGCACCGGCAGTGCGAACTCCTTCACGAGGTCCGCCTTGCCGCCCAGCGACCGCAGGTGCTCGAGCTGGTCGTCGACGATCGTGCCGATCCACTCGGACAGGTGGTTCATCCGCCGGACCGTGAACTGGCCCTGCAGCATCTTGCGCAACCGGGTGTGGTCCGGCGGGTCCTGGCTCAGGAACATGCCGGGTTCGACCTTGCGCCTTTCCGGCGGCGCCTCCCCCTGGAACCTGACGTCCAGCATGTGGTGCTTGCCGGGGTCGTTGGTGAACTTCGGACTCCCCAGGATCTCGCGGATCTGGTGATGACCGGTGACGAGCCAGCCGAGGTGACCGTCGGCGAACTTCAGCCTGCTGATGCGGGCCTGCTCGCGGATCCGGGTCACCTCGGCGGGCGGGTCGAACGGGGTCTGGCGCGTGATCGGCAGTTCGTCGGAGATCACTTCGGTCATCTCGCACACCTCCCAGTGCTCGGCAGAGGACCTATTTCGAAGCTACAGAACCTTCATTACTTCGTGAAGGTGAATCGAGGGTCACGGACCGCCACGAGCCGAGATCTGTCCGCATCTGCCGGTCGTGGGTCGCGACGGCCACGGCGGCTCTGGTCTGGTGCAGGGCCTCGGTCAGTTCGTCGACCAGGGCGATCGACAGGTGGTTGGTCGGTTCGTCGAGCAGCAGGACGTGGGGCGAGCCGTTCAGCAGGATCGCCAGCTCCAGGCGCCTGCGCTGTCCAGTGGACAGGCGGCTGACCGGGCGCACCAGGTCTTTCCCTCTCAGCAGACCGATGTCCTCCACGCGCGAACAGAGCTCGACCGCGGTGGCGTCCTCGTTCTCGAACGCGGACTCCTGCGCCAGGAGGGCGACTCGGCCGGCGTGGTGCACCGTGCCGCGGGCAGGCGTGACGCGGCCGGCGAGCACGCCGAGCAACGTCGACTTGCCCGCCCCGTTCGGGCCGGTGATCAGCAGCTTCTCGCCCGCGCTGAGCGAGATCGGCTCGGCGAGGTGCAGCCTTCCCGGCACTTCGAGCGGGGTGGCGTGCAGCAGGTCGCCGCTCGCCTCCAGCTCCGGCGGCGTGAAGCGCAACGGGGGCGGGGGAGCACCGACGCGCTGGTCGCCGAGCTCTTCGAGCCTGCGGGCGACGTTGCGCATCTTGTTCGCCGCACGAGTCGTGCGCTGGTGCTTGCCGGTGCCCTTCGGAGGTCGCCAGCCGTCCCTCAGGCGGGACTGGGCGCTTTCGACCTTCGCGACCAGCTCGTCGTGCTCGGCCGCCTCCTGGGCGAACCGCTGCTCCCACCGTTGCCGCTCGGCGCGTTTGGCCTCCTTGAACGTCCGGTAGCCGCCGCCGTGCAGGTGCACCTCGCCGTCCGGTGCCGGGTCGAGGTCGAGCAACTGGGTGCAGACCTCGTCCAGCAACGTGCGGTCGTGGCTCACGAGCACCACGACGCCGTGGTGCTGCTGCAGGCGTTCGGTCAGGAACGCCAGCGCGCCGGCGTCGAGGTGGTTCGTCGGTTCGTCCAGCAGCAGGACGTCGGCGCGTTCGGCGAGCAGGCACGCGAGCCGGACACGGTAGCGCTGCCCCACGCTGAGCCGTGCGAGTGGTGTCGCCCGGTCGTGGTCGGCGTCGAGGGCCTTCAGCGCGATCTCGGCACGGCGCTCGGCGTCCCAGGCCTCGACGTCCTCGGCGTGGGCCAGCGCTTTCTCGTAGCGCTGCTCGTCGAACGGCGCCGCCGCACAGTCCAGTTCGGACAGTGCCTCGCGGCTTTCGCGCAGCGCTTCGGACAGCAGGTCCCCCACCGTTTCGCCCTCGTGGAAGGGCATTTCCTGTTGCACGAGGCTCAACGAACCGTGGCGGGTGACGGTTCCCTGGTCCGGCACCAGGTCTTCGGCGAGCAGGCGGAGCAGCGTGGTCTTGCCGCGGCCGTTCTCGCCGATGATGCCGAGGCGCTGGCCGGCGGAGACCTTCAGGGAGATGCCGTCGACGACGGGCCCGGCCTCATAGCCCTTGGTGAGATCTTGGGTCGTCAAATGAACATGCGAACGCACGGGGATCCTCTTCTGGGTACGCGAAATCAGGACGTGTTGCGCGGTGGCACACGTCCGTGATCAGAGGTAGAAGACCCCGTACCCGAATCCCATGAAACCCACGGTACTTACGGTCGCAACGCTTTTTCCACGGCCGCCTTCAGGTCCCGCACGCTCTCCTCGGTGCCCGGTGCGGGCCCGACCGTGCTGCCGGCGCCGACGAGCCGGTAGAAGAGCAGGCCCTCCAGGAACGCCGTGAAGTGCGCGCCCGCCCGTTCGGGATCCTCGTGGCCCAGCATCTTCGCGATCGCGGTGGCCTGCTCGCGCGGGGAGTGGACCATGATCGACTTCAGCTCGGGGTGGTGCGTGGCCTCCAGCATCGCCGCGTACCTCGCGAGCGTCCTGTTCCGCTCGACGAGCCAGCTGTCGAGAGTCCTCGCGATGCTGCCCGCGACGTCGTCCGGATCAGGTGCGATGTCCCGCTGTTCCTGGTTCGCCAGCCGCTCGACGAACCCCTCGATCAACGCCTTGCGCGTGCGGAAGTACGCGCTGGTGGAGCCCTCCGGCAGGCCGGCGAGGCGGTCGACCGCGCGGTGGGTGAGCCCGCGCATGCCCTGCTCGGCGACGAGCTGGATCGCGGCGTCGGTGATGAGGTCTCTGCGCACTGTGGTCCCAATCTCTCTCTACAGCTGTAGTCTACGGCTGTAGAGTCCTCTACATCTGTAGAGGAGGACGCCGTGAAGGCGATCGTGGTGGGTGGCGGCATCGGTGGGCTGGCGACGGCGGTGTCGTTGCGACGCGTCGGCTGGGAGGTCGTCGTCTTCGAACGCGCGGCCACGTTCGGCGAGGTCGGTGCGGGCGTGGGCGTGATGCCGAACGCGCTGCGGGCGCTGGAGTGGATGGGTCTCGCCGACGAGGTCCGGCGGCTGGGCACGCCCCGTGTGTCCGGTGGCGTCAGGGCATCCGACGGGCGCTGGCTGGTGCACCTGCCCGACGTCGGTCAGCAGAACGTCATCGCGATCCACCGCGCCGATCTGCACGGTGTGCTGCTGCGCGCGTTGCCGCCCGAGATCCTCTTCAACAACGTCGAGGTGACCGGCGTTGACGAGCTGGACGCGGATCTCGTGGTGGCGGCGGACGGCATCAACAGCCGCCTCCGCGCGGAACTGCTGCCCGACGCGCCGGGACCGGTGTACGCGGGGGCCACGGCGTGGCGAGGGGTGGCGCCGGGGCCCTATGAGCTGCCGCTCTCGCAGACACTCGGTCCCGGCGGCGAGGCGGGCATCCTGCCTCTCGGCGACGGCCGGGTCTGCTGGTACGCCGCGACCGTCGCGCCGGCCTCGGCCGACCTGGACCCGGCGGCGCTGTTCGCCGGCTGGCACGACCCGTTGCCGGAACTGCTGGCGTCGACCCCGGACGTGATCCGGCACGACATCTACGAGCTGCCGTTGCTGTCCACGTTCGTGAGCGGCCGGGTGGCACTGCTGGGCGACGCCGCGCACGCCATGACGCCGTACCTCGGTCAGGGGGCGTGCATGGCGCTGGAGGACGCGGTGACGCTGGCCGCGGTCGACGGTGATCTCGCGCGCTATGACGCATTGCGGCGGCCGCGCACCCAGTCCGTGTGGAAGGGCTCGCGGATGGCGGGGAAGTTCGGCATCGAGGTCCGATCGCCCATGGCATCGGCATTGCGGAACTTCGCCTTCCGTGCAGTGCCACCGGCTTTGGCGATGCGGGGGATGACTCGCTTCTCCTCGTGGGAGGTACCTGGTGAAGTTCACTCGAACGGGTCGAATCCGGTGGTGAACTGAATCACTGGTCAATGTTTGATGACGGCGCGATAACGGCTTAGAACCACCCTTTGTCGCGCCCATTCTCACCCGGTTGTAGGATCAAGCACTTGCTGAGCGTGTCGGACGCGGTCCAGTGATCCAGATGGCGTAGCGCGACAGGCGGTTCCTACTCCACGAAAGCGCAACTACGGTGCCTCGCCATGACCCCCGTCCCGACTGACGTGATGCCCCGTTCCCTCACGGCGTTTCCCCCGGCGCAGGTCGAGAACACCGGCGAAATCGACATCGCCGAGGCTGAGGACTTCGTCCGGCAGCACCACACCGAGAACCCGGACCTCGGTCCCGTCGAGGCCAGGCTGGCCGAAGTCCACGCGGAGATCGCCGCGACCGGCACCTACCGCCACACCGCCGCCGAACTGACCTTCGGCGCCAGGGTGGCCTGGCGCAACAGTTCCCGCTGCATCGGCCGCCTCTACTGGCGGAGCTTGAAAGTGCGCGACCAGCGGGAGGTGTCCGCTCCCGCCGAAGTGGCCGAGCAGTGCGTCGAGCACCTCCGCGTGGCCACGAACAAGGGCAAGATCCGGCCCGTCATCACCGTCTTCGCCCCCGCCGAGCCGGGCATGGACGCGCCGCAGATCGTCAACGAGCAGATCATCCGCTACGCCGCCTACCGCGGCTCCGACGGCGGAGTGCTCGGGGACGCGCGCAACCTCGCCCTCACCGACCTCGCGTTGAAGCGAGGCTGGCAGCCGCCGTCCACGCGCGGCCCGTTCGACGTGCTGCCGCTCATGGTGTCCTGCAAGGGCCAAGAACCCGCGCTCGTCGAGATCCCCGCTGACGACGTGCTGGAAGTCCCGTTGTCCCACCCGGACTTCCCGTGGCTGAAGACGCTCGGCGTGAAGTGGCACGCCGTTCCCGCCATCAGCAACATGCGCCTGCGCATCGGCGGGATCGACTACCCGTCCGCGCCGTTCAACGGCTGGTACATGGGCACCGAGATCGGCGCCCGCAACCTGGCCGACCACGACCGCTACGACCTGCTGCCGTACCTCGCCAAGCGAATGGGCCTGGACATGTCGTCGGAGGCGACGTTGTGGCGCGACCGAGCTCTGGTGGAGCTCAACCGCGCCGTCCTGCACTCGTTCGCGGAGGCCGGGGTCACGATCACGGACCACCACACGGAGTCGCAGAGGTTCCTGACGCACCTGGAGAAGGAGGAGGCCGCCGGACGCACCTGCCCCGCGGACTGGTCGTGGATCGTGCCACCCGTGTCGGGCGGGCTGACACCGGTGTACCACCGGTACTACGACACCGGCGAGCTGCTGCCGAACTTCTTCCCCGCGGCCAAGCCTTCCGGATGTCCTGTGTCCCACTGATCCGCGGTGTTCGCCCCGGCCGCGGCGGCGGCCGGGTCCGCGCTGCCGTTCCGGTTCTCTGGCAACTGTGATGTGGCCCAGGTCACCTTTGATCGCGTAACGTGCGTACGGTGAGAGTGGGAACCCCCGCAGAGTCGCGGCCCGCCGAGCGCCGAGTCGCCTGCGTACCGGAAACGGTGTCGTCGCTGGTCGACGCTGGACTGACCGTGCACGTACAGGAAGGCGCCGGGCGTCACGCCCACGCCCTCGACGCCGCGTACCGCGCGGCCGGGGCGGTGGTGACGCCCGAGGACCCGACGCCGGAATCCGACGTCGTCGTGTCCGTGCAGCCGTTGACCATCGCCCAGGCCTCCGCGTTGAAACCGGGCGCCGTCACCATCAGCTTCCTGCAGCCCCAAGGCGAGCGGGAACTACTTGAGGTCTATGCGCGGCGGAACGTCACGTCGTTCAGCTTCGACCTGCTGCCCCGCGTGACCCGTGCCCAGAGCGCGGACGCCCTGTCCTCCCAGGCGCTGGTCGCCGGCTACCGGGCGGTTCTCGTCGCCGCCGAACGACTACCGCGCTTCCTGCCCATGTTCACCACCGCCGCCGGCACCGTGCCGCCGGCGAAGGTCCTGGTGCTGGGCGCGGGCGTGGCGGGCCTGCAGGCGATCGCGACCGCACGCAGGCTGGGCGCCGTCGTCGAGGCGTACGACGTGCGCAAGGCCGCGGGCGAGGAGGTCCGCAGCCTCGGCGCGAAGTTCATCGAACTCGAACTCGAGACGCAGTCCGGTGTCTACGCGTCCGCGCAGTCCGAGGAGTTCCTGGAACGCCAGCGAGAACTCATCGGCGAACACGTGGCGGCGTCCGACGTCGTGATCACCACGGCCGCCATCCCCGGTCGCAAGGCCCCGGTGCTCGTCACGACGGACATGCTCAAGGCCATGGCGCCCGGTTCCGTCGTGGTCGACCTGGCCGCGGAATCCGGTGGCAACTACGCCGGTTCCGTTGCGGGACAGGAGATCTGGGTCGGTGATGTGCTCGTGCACGGCGCGCTGAACCTGCCGTCGTCCATGCCGGTGCACGCCAGCAAGCTCTACTCGCGCAACGTGCTGAACCTGCTCAAGCTCATGATCGCGGACGGCTCGGTCTCGCCGGACCTCTCGGACGAGGTGCTCGACGGTTGCTGCCTCACCCACGACGGTCAGATCCGCAAGGAGTTGCCGTGATCGACCTGCTGACGATCTTCGTGCTGGCCGTGTTCGTGGGCTTCGAGGTGGTCTCGAAGGTGTCCACGATCCTGCACACGCCTCTGATGTCCGGTGCGAACGCCATTCACGGCGTGATCCTCGTCGGCGCGATCCTGATCACCGGGTCCGCCGAGAGCACCCTGGAGCTGGTTCTGGGGCTGATCGCGGTCTTCCTGGCCACGGTCAACGTCGTCGGCGGGTTCGTGGTGACCGACCGGATGCTGGAGATGTTCAAAAGATGACGGTCCAGCTGATGTACCTCGTCGCGTCGGTGTGCTTCGTCCTGGCGCTGAAAGGCCTGAGCTCGCCCAAGTACGCGCGCTACGGCAACTTCATCGGCGCGTTCGGCATGCTGGTCGCCGTCGTCACCGCGTACGTCCACGGGGTCGTCCACAACGGACTGTGGATCCTGGTCGCCGTCGCACTCGGTGTCGTGGTCGGCATCCCGGCCGCGCGGTCGGTGAAGATGACGGCCATCCCGCAGATGGTGGCGCTGTTCAACGGAGTCGGTGGCGCGGCGGCGGCCCTGGTGGCGCTGGCCGAGTTCTTCGCGGTGCCGGACACGACCGTGTTGTTCCGGCTCGCGACCGTGCTGACGGTGCTGATCGGCTCGGTCAGCTTCTCCGGTTCGGTGGTCACGTTCCTGAAGCTGCAGGAGCTGATGACGACTCGCCCGGTGCTGCTGCCCGCAGGGCAGCAGCTCGCGATCGCGGCGGCCGCGTCGTCGGTCGCCCTGTGCGCGGTGACGATGGCGGTGCCGAACGGGTTCCTGCTGTGGTTGCTGGCGGTGGTCGGGCTGGCGCTCGGCGTGCTGTTCGTGCTGCCGGTCGGTGGTGCGGACGTGCCGATCGCCATCTCGTTGCTCAACGCGTTCACCGGTCTCGCGGTCGCCGCGTCGGGGTACGTGCTGGCGAACACGCTGCTGATCGTCGCGGGCACGCTCGTCGGCGCGTCCGGCACCATCCTGACCCGGTTGATGGCGCAGGCGATGGGACGGTCGCTCGCCAACATCCTGTTCGGCGCGTTCAAGGCGACGACCGTTGTCGCGCAAGGGGAAGAGCAGCGCACGGTCAAGTCGGGCACGGTCGAGGACGTCGCGATCCTGCTGGGGTACGCGAACAACGTGGTCGTCGTGCCGGGGTACGGACTCGCCGTCGCGCAGGCGCAGCACGCGGTGCGTGAGCTCGTGGCGCAGCTCGAACGGCGTGGGGTGTCGGTGGCGTACGGGATCCATCCCGTGGCGGGGCGGATGCCGGGGCACATGAACGTGTTGCTGGCCGAGGCGGACGTGCCGTACGAGCAGCTCAAGGAGCTCGACGACGTCAACCCCGGCATCACGTCGGTCGACGTGGCCGTGGTCGTCGGAGCGAACGACGTGGTGAACCCGGGCGCGCGGGACGAGCCGTCGAGCCCGATCTACGGCATGCCGATCTTCGACGTGGACCGCGCGAAGTCCGTGGTGTTCATGAAGCGGTCGATGCGGCCGGGGTTCGCGGGCGTGGACAACGAGCTGCTGTACAACCCGAAGACGACGCTGTTGTTCGGTGACGCGAAGGACTCGCTCACGAAGCTCCTGGCCGCGGTGAAGCAGCTGTAGCCAGGAGCTCGGTGACCTCGGCCGCGGGCAGGGCGGGCAGCAGCCCGATCACGCCGTCCGCGCCCGCCTGCCGCCAGTGCTCGGCGTCGTCGAGGGTGTGCACCTCGTCGACGCCGAACCGGACGCCGAAGCCGTGCACGGTCTCGATGAGGGCGCGCATCGCCTGGTGCAGCGGGGAGTCCGGGCTGGGCGCGGGCGCGCGGGTGATCACCGAGCGGACCGGTACCTCGGTCAGCACGGCCAGTTCGTCGTGGCCGCCGCGGAACCCGTCCAGCGCCGTGACGATGCCGCTGTCGTGCAGCACCAGGGCGTTGTCGTCGCCGGCCAGCACCGACGAGATGTCCAGCGCGATCCGCAGCCGTTCCGGCGGAAGCCCGGTCTCGTCGAGCGCCCGCTTGACGTCGGCCACCAGGTCCTCGTCGCGGGACTGCAGGGCGCCCAGCGCGATGTGCAGGGTGGGGGCCCTGTCACCGAACTCCTCGACCCATCTCGCGGCCTGCGCGCACGCCTCCCGCAGCAGCCAGCGGCCGATCGGCAGCGACAGCCCCGTGGAGTCGGCCAGCGCCATCGTGTCGTTGTGGCTCAGGTCGTCCCAGTGCAGGCGGGCGACGGCACCGAGCACCTCCTGGTTCTCCAGGTCGTGCACCGGCGCGTAGACGATCTCGATCTCGCCGTGCTCCCACGCCCCCGGCATCGACGCGGCCAGCGCGTACTTGCCGCGGCGGCGGGCGTCGTCGTGCGGGTCGTGCAACGCCCACTGCCGCTTGCCCCGCGCCTTCGCCTGGCGCAGCGCGGCGTTGGCGCACCGCATCAGCTCGCCGGCGGTCACGAACGCCGGCGGACGGTCCACCACGCCGATGCTCGCCGACAGCGCGATGCCGTGATCGTCCACAAAGGTCGGTTCGCCGAGCGCTTCCTGGATCTCCTCGATGGTCGAGGTGACGTTGTCCGAGGCCGTCAGCAACGCGAACTCGTCACCGCCGATGCGCGCCAGCACGGCCTTCTTCGCTTCGGCGAGCTCGCCGAGGCGGTTCGCGACGATCTTGAGCAGCTTGTCGCCGGTCTCGTGGCCCAGGCCGTTGTTGACGACCGAGAACGCGTCGAGACCCAGGTGGTACAGGGTGACCGGACTGCCGTCGAGCTGCCGTTCGAGCCGGGAGACGAAGTGCTGGCGGTTCGACAGGCCGGTGAGCGAGTCGTGCAGCAGCTGGTGGTCGAGGCTGCGCTGCAACAGGTGCAGTTCGCTGATGTCCTCGACCATCGTCACGTGGTGCGCCGGCCGGCCGTCCGCGTCCCGCAGCACCGAGACCACGAGGTGCACCCACACCGGCTCGCCGTCAGCGCGGACCAGCTTCCGCTGGTCGCGGAACCTGTCGACGTGCCCCTCGCTCACCTTCCGGTACGAGGCGCCCAGGGCGGCCAGGTCCTCGGGGTGGAAGAAGTCGCGCAGGTCGCGGTCGGTGAGGTCGGCGCCCGAGTCGAGGCCCACGATCTCGGCGAGCGTGTCGTTCGCCTCGACGCACCTGCCGGTGAGGTCGGTGATCACGATGCCCAGCGCGGCGGAGTCGAACACCTCCTGGAACCGCGCCTGGCTGACCTGCAGCGTGCGCTCGACCCGCTGTTTGGCCCTCACGATCGCGACCTTGATCTGCTCCTGCTGGTCGAACGCGTCCAGCCGCATGGCGTGCGCGTACGCGGAGCTCAACCGGGCCAGGACAGGTAGGTCGAACGTGGGCGAGAGAACCTCGATCGTGGCCCGCAACGAGTCGGGTCCGGTCGCGTGCAGTGACACCAATCGATGGGCAACCGATTCAGGTGACTCCGGCAGCGCACGCAGCGAATCGAGCAGGGCCTGCTCGATTTCGGCGTGGGACAGCGGGATGTACGCGGTGGACGTCAACGCGTGCATCCAGCGGGCGGCGAGTTCGGGGAGTTCCATCCTGTGCACAGAGCGTACGGATTCGCCGCCGTACGGCCAACAACGACAGGCCTGCCGGCCCTGTCCTGCAGGTCTCGTCCGCGATAGTCGCGGCCGAGGGCCCCGGAGACGGCACCGCCGCAAAGCCCGGATACGCCCGGTATGAGGGCATTGCGGCGGCACCGCCTCCGGAACTCTCGACCGTGACTCTCATCGAACGGAACTGCGGGACAGGGCCTACACCTTCCGGCCCACGGCGGCGTAGATGCCCGCCTTGTCCGGATCGTCGGTGTTCGTGATCTCGGGCCGCCACAACGGCGTCGGCACGATGCCGGGCTCCACCAGTTCGAAGCCGCTGAAGAGCGCCTCGATCTCGCTCTTCGTGCGCGGGTACATCGGGTTCTGGCTCTTCTTCATGACCTCGACCACGCCCGCCATCTCCTCGGGCTGCAGGTCCTGGGTGAACTGCGAGACAGCGAGGTAGCTGCCCGAGGGCACGGCGTCGCGGTACGTCGCCACGATCGCGTTCGGGTCGGCCTGCGGCGGCACGAAGTGGAAGACACCGGCCGTGAGCACGCCGACGGGCTGCGAGAAGTCGATGAGGCCGCTGTTGCGCGCCGCCTGCAGCACCGCGCCGGGCCTCGTCATGTCCTCCTGGACGATCGTCGCGCGCGGGTCGTGCTCCAGGATGAGCTGGCTGTGCGCGACCGCGACCTCCTCGAAGTCCACGTAGACGACGTGCACCTCCGGGTCGGCCTTCTGCGCGATCTCGTGCACGTTGCCGACCGTCGGGATGCCGGAACCGAGGTCGAGGAACTGGCGGATGCCGCGGTCGATCATGAACAGCACGGCCCGGCGCAGGAACGCCCTGTTCAGCCGCGCGATCGTGCGGGCGTTCGGCTGGGCCTGCAGGAACTTCTCCGCGAGCGCCCGATCGGCCGCGAAGTTGTGCCCTCCCCCGAGCAGGTAGTCGTACAGACGCGCGGCGCTCGGCTTGCCCGTGTCGACGCCTTCCGGAACCCAGCTCACCCGTTCAGACATGTCGACCAGGCTACTGAGACGCCACACGAGTGCGGCAGGGCCCTGGACCCCATTGCTGCAACAGAACCACTGCTGTCACTGGAAAGTATGAACAAGCAGTGTCGCCACGGCGACACCTGGCGCCGTGCCGAGCCTTCAACGAGCGATCAGGCTCGACGCTTCGGGGCGGGGAAGTTGACTAAGATTTCCGCATGTCAGACGAAGCCCGCACGCTCACCGACGTCGTCACTCGCCTGCGCAGGGCGTTGCGGACGAGCATCCGGGCCGACTGGCCGTGGGAATCCCTGCCGATGGCGCAGGTAGAGCTTCTGCAGACCCTCGCCGAGCGCCCGCCGATGAAGGTCGGCGACCTGGCCGCCGCGCTGCGTCTCGCCCCCAACACCGTGTCCGGGCTGGTGTCCCAGCTGATCGATTCAGGCCTCGTCGTGCGCGGCGGGGACCCCAAGGACAGGCGGGTAGCGCGGCTATCCGTCTCACCGCGTGGACACGAACAGCTGCTCGTCTGGCAGCGCGAACACGAGAAGCGGATCGGCGCCGCACTGGCCAAGCTGGAATCGTCCGAGCGCGAGGACGTCGTGCGCGCGCTGAAGGCTTTGGACCACCTGGTGGAGCACCTTGCCGAGCCCACGAGCTGACCCTGGTCTCCAGTTCGTCGCGCTGGTGTCGCTGGGCGGAGGGCTCGGCGGTGTGGCGCGCTACGGCCTGTCGGTCCTCGTGCCGGGCGCGTGGGGGCTCTTCGTCATCAACGTGCTGGGGTCGTTCCTCATCGGCCTGCTGATGGGGTCGGTGCCCCGGCCTTTGGTGCGTGCCTTCTTCGGCGTTGGACTGCTGGGCGGCTTCACGACGTTCTCGTCGTACGCCGCGTCGTGGTCGTGGGCGCTGCCGGCCACGCCGGTCTGTGCTGTGCTGGCCGCGTTCCTCGGGCTGCGGGTGACTCGATGACCGTGCTCGCGGTGTTCCTCGGTGCCGCTCTCGGTGCGCCGACCCGCTATCTGCTGGACCGTTTCGTGCAGTCGCGGCACTCCACCGACTTCCCCTGGGGCACTTTGACGGTCAACGTCGTCGGGTGCCTGCTCATCGGGTTCCTCGTCGGCACGTCCTGGACGCCGTTGCTGGGTGTCGGGTTCTGCGGCGGGCTCACGACGTACTCGACGTTCAGCTACGAGACGGTGAAGCTGCTGGAGGCCGAGAAGTACCGGTCAGCCCTGCTGAACGTCGTCGTCAGCGTCACGCTCGGGGTCGGCGCGGCGGCTGTCGGTCTTGCTCTGGCGCGCTGACCTCGCCGCGGTGAGCCTGGGGGCGTTCCGGTCGCCACCCAGGCTTCCGCTCGATCGCTACGAAACGTCCTTCAAGCGCGCCAACATGTCCGGCAGCGTTCCGGTGTGCACGACACCGAGCCGTTGCGTGGCACGGGTCAGCGCGACGTACAGGTCCGACGCGCCGCGGGGCGACTCGGCGAGGATGCCGTCCGGGTCGACCACGACGACGGAGTCGAACTCCAGGCCCTTGGCGTCGGTCACGCCGAGCACCACGACCTGGGCCTCCTCCAGTTCGTTGCCCACGGACGACCTCGGCACCGCGTCGGCGATCGACGAGCCCACCGCCGGCAGCAGCGCGGCCGGCACGATCACCGCGATCTTGCCGTCGCCGACGGCGGCGACCTCGCGTGCGATCAGCGCGGGCACCTCGGACGCGAACGACCACACGGTGGAGACCCAGGGGGCCACACCGGTCTCGCGCACCGACGTCGGCGGCACCAGGGAGGCGTCGACCGAGGCGAGCACGTCCGCGGCCACCTCCATGATCTCGGCCGGCGTGCGGTAGTTGACCGTCAGTTCCGTGAGGCGCCAACGGTTCTGCACGTACGGCGACAGCACGGCGCCCCATGAGGTCGCACCGCCGATGTCGCCGGTCTGCGCGATGTCGCCGACGACCGTCATGGACTTGCTGGGGCAGCGGCGCATCAGCGTGCGCCACGCCATCGCCGACAGCTCCTGGGCCTCGTCCACGATGACGTGGCCGAACGTCCAGGTGCGGTCGGCCGCGGCGCGTTCCGCGGCGGTCTCGTAGCGGTCGACGCCGTGGCGCTCGGCCAGGCGGTACGCGTCCATCAGGTCTGAGGCCATCAGGATGTCGGGGTCCGCGTCGTCCTCCAGGTCGAGGATGTCGAGAACTCCCTGGGCGTACTCGATGGCCTGGCGGCGCTGGCGTTCGGCGCGGGCCTTGGCCTCCGTGTCGTCCTCGCCGAGCAGTTCGGCGGCCTCGTCGAGCAACGGCACGTCCGCCGGCGTCCAGTCGTCGGTGGAGCGCTGCAGCAGGTCGCGCTCCTCGCGGGTGAACTTCGCCATCGCGCGGTTGCGGCGCTTCGGGTTCCGGTAGAGCTCCGAGAGCAGCGAGAACGGGGTCAGCACCGGCCACAGCGACGAGATCGCCGCCTGGACCTCGTCGGACTCGCGCAGTTCGCGGCGGATGTCGTCCATGTCGGTCTTGTCGAGCAGGTGCCCGCCGAGGCGGTTGGCGACCATGCCCGACAGCGTCGAGATGATCTCGCGGGCGAACGTGCGGCGCGCCTCGTTGTGGGGACGGCGGGTCCGGCGCGCCCTGCCCCGCGCGTCGGAGATCGCGCGCCGGTCCAGGCGCAGCACGTCGTTGTCGAAGCGGATCTCGACGGACGGCGGCGCCTCCTGGCGGTCCCGCACGGCCGCGGCGATCACGTCCGCCATCTGGATGCGGCCCTTCACGGCCGCCGCCTCGGCGGACTCGCGGCCGGTCGCCGTCAGGTTCGGGTAGAGCTCGCCGACCGTGGACAGCAGCACGCCCGTCTCGCCCAGCGAGGGGAGGACCTGACTGATGTAGCGCAGGAACGTCGTGTTCGGGCCGACGACGAGCACGCCGCGCTTCGCCAGCTGCCGGCGGTGCGTGTACAGCAGGTACGCGGCTCGGTGCAGGGCCACCGCGGTCTTGCCGGTGCCGGGCCCGCCCTGCACGACGACGACGCCGTTGAGCTCGGACCGGATGATCTTGTCCTGCTCGGCCTGGATCGTCGCGACGATGTCGCTCATCTGGCCGGTGCGCGACTCGTTCAGCGCGGCGAGCAGCGTCGCCTCGCCGGTCAGCGACTCGCTGCGGGTCCCGTGGGCCGCGTTGATGTCGAGCACCTCGTCGTCGAGGCCGATCACCTTGCGCGAGCGGGTCCGCAGGTGCCTGCGCCGCCGCACGCCGTCGGGGGAGGCGGCGGTGGCGAGGTAGAACGGCCTGGCGGCGGGCGCGCGCCAGTCCATCAGCAGCGGCTCGTATTCCTTGTCCTCGTCGAACAGACCGATTCGGCCGATGTAGAAGCGGTCTTCGTTGTGGAAATCGAGCCGGCCGAACGCCAGGCCGTTCTCGACCGCGCTGTACTGGGCCAGTTGATCTGTGTACATCGCGACGGACGTGTCGCGCTCGGACCGCATCTGGTGCGTGCCGCCGGTTTGTCGCAACGACTGTGCGAGTCGTTTCGACGTCTGTTCACGGAGGTCGTCGAGCCGGCCGTACAACATGGCCACGTATTCCTGCTCCGGCTCCATTTCGGCGAGCCGGAGGTCATCGGAGGGGCTTGACAACTTGCCTCATTTCTCGATATCATGCGACGTCGGCTTTTATTCCGATTCGCACTGTCCTGCCCGCGCTGGGTCGCTGAGCGCAGACTGTCTAATCTACACGCATATCAGCGTGATGCAGGTACGCCTTACGCAGCAGTGTGGCCAACGTATCGCGCTCGTGCGGCGTCAACGGCGCCAGCAGCTCTTCCTCGTGCGCCCAGGCCGTCTCCAAACGCTCGCGCAGCGCCCTCCTGCCACCGTCGGTGATCGACACGGTGAACCGGCGCCGGTCTCTCTCGTCGCGTCTGCGCTGGGCGAACCCGAGCTCTTCCAGGGCGTCGAGCACCGTCACGAGGTCGCTCGGGTCCATCCGCACCCGGTCACTGATCCGCTTCTGCGCCACGGCCTCCTGCTCGGACAGGTAGGCGAGCACCGTGAGGTGGGGCCCGCGCAGGTCCGCGCGGCCGATCCGGCGAGCTTCGCGCACCAGCCCGAGCATCAGGTAGCTGGGAAGACGCAGAAGCTGATCAATGCTCATGTACCTCAGTCTAGGAAAGATCTGTCCCCCGATCGTGGATTGCGCTGCGTGATGAAGGCGCTCGGAAGAGGGCCGACAGGGTGAGCGTCAGGGTGACGTTTCTCCACAAACCACCAGGGAGCGGCAAGGTGGGGGTATGACGCGTGCGGAGATCGTCCGGCTCGCCCAGTGCGTGGTGCGCCGGCCCCGGTGGCAACTCGTCCTGGCCGTGCTGCTGTCCGCGTGGACGCTGGCCTGGGTGCTGGGCCAGCTCGCCGCCGATCCCCTCAGCCCGCTCGGCCTGCTGACCTGGACCGGCATTCCCCTCGATTCGGCATCCCTGTGGGCCCAGCAGCGTGCCGACGTCCTCGCCTGGCTCGCCACGCTGGGCGGCCTGAGCTGGGCGGCCACCACCGAACGAGGGCAGCTGCCCGCTCTCGCCGGGTGGTTCGCGGTGCTGGTCGCGGGAGAAGCGGCGGGGTACGACCACGCGGTGCGGCGGGCGATCCTCAGCATGGTCGTGTTCCTGCTCGTCCTCGCGGCCGTGTCGATCACCGGGCGGCGAGCGTTCGTCGTCGACCGCGTCGCCGTGATGCCCAAGGACGTCGTGCGGGCCGGCATCACCGCCGCCGTGCTGACCGCCGTGGTCCCGCTGATCGCTCCTGGCCTGGCCCTGACGCGTCTCGTTCGCCCCTACGTGACAAAACCGCCGCGGCGGCTCAGGCCGGTTGAGACGCAGCTGCTGCGGGAAACCGGATGAGGTGAGCGACTACCTGCCGCCCCCTGCGCCTCCACGCAGTGCGCTGACCCTGAGGTTGTGGCTGGCCGGATTCGGCTTCGTCTTCAACTCGGTGGCCGGGTGGCTGGCGCTGCGAGCCGACCTCGTTTGGCTCGGCGTCCTGCTTTTGCTACTCGCCGTCGTGTGCGTCGTGGACTTCGCCTGGGTGGTTCATCGCAAACGCCGCGGAGATCCAGGCTGAAACCTGTCAGGAACCTGTGCTTGGGTTCAAGCACTCTTATGGATAAAGATGTCGGCGTGCATGAAGATCCGGCAAAAGGCAGGTTAGCCAGGGTGATGCGTCGGCAGCCTGTGCAACAGCGTGGCGCGGCAACTGTTTCCGCGATCCTCGACGCTTGCGCGGGCCTGCTGAACGAATACGACTACGACGACATCACCACGGCTCGCATCGTCGACGTGGCCGGAGTGCCCATTGGTTCCTTCTATCAGTACTTCCCCGACAAAAGATCCGTTGTGCACGCCCTGGCGCTTCGCGGCATGGAGACCTATCTCCGCGAAGTGGAGGAGTTGTTCACCGCGGATCTGATCGCGGACACGTGGCGCGAGGCCATGACCCAGGTCGTCGCCGTGTACATGCGGATGCTGCACGAGCTGCCCGGCTTCGGGCGGGTGCGGTTCAGCGACATGCTGGACAGCCACCGCCTCGACTCCAGCGTCGACCAGTACGAGCTGATGGCCGAACGGCTGGCGGAGATGTTCGTCAACAGGTTCGGTGCCCACGGCGACGCCCCGCCGATGCTGACGTTCCGGATCGCCGTGCAGACCGCGGACGCGCTGTTCAAGCTCGCCGAACGAGTCGGCGAGGACGACCGCGCGTACGTGGTCGGCACGGCGAACGAACTGCTCGCCGGCATGCTCGGGTCCGTGCTGGAACGACCCCAGGACCCGGTTCAGAGACCGTAGGCCTCGAGCAGCCGGAGCCAGACCTCGCTGATCGTCGGGTACGAGGGCACCGCGTGCCACAACCGGTCCACGGTGACCTCTCCGACGATCGCGACGGTGGCCGAGTGCAGCAGCTCGGCGACGTCCTGACCGACGAACGTGACGCCGACCAGCGTCCGCGTGCGCTCGTCGACGACCATCCGCGCCTTGCCCTTGTAGCCGTCCGCGTGCAGCGACGACCCGGCGACCGCGATGTCCAGGTCGACGACCCTGACCTCACGTCCCGCCGCCCGTGCCTCCGCCGCGGTGTGCCCGACGAACGCCACCTCCGGGTCGGTGAACACGACCTGCGGCACCGCCACGTGGTCCGCCCACGCCTGCCCGGCCGACCACTGCTTCGGCTCGAACCCGCGGGACCGCTCCAGGATCGCCGTGCCGGCCGCCCTGGCCTGGTACTTGCCCTGGTGCGTCAGCAACGCCCGGCCGGTGACGTCACCGGCCGCGTACAGCCAGCGTCCGTCCACGCCGGACACCAGGCAGGAGTCGTCGATGGTCAGCGGCTTGCCGTCCTTGGTCGCGGGAACGCGCCCGGTGGCGACGAGGATGTGCGACCCCTGCACGACCCGGCCGTCCTGCAACGTCAGCTCGCCCGGCTTGATGGACGAGGCGCGCCCGTTGAGCAGCACCTCGACGCCGTCCTCCTCGAGGCCCTCCACGACCAGCGGGCCGACGAACTCCTCGAACTTCGGCAGCGGCCGGTCGCCCGAGACGACCAGCTTCACCTTCGAACCCAGCCGCGCCCACGCCTGCGCCATCTCGACACCGACGACGCCACCGCCGAGCACGACGAGCGAGTCCGGCACCTCCCGCGCCGACGTGGCTTCGCGCGAAGTCCACACGGGAGTGCCCGCGAGACCTTCCAGCGGCGGCATCTTCGGCACGCTGCCGGTGCACACCACGACGGCCTGACGGGCGCGGTGGACCTCGCCGCCCACGGTGACCTCGCGCTCGCCGGTGACCTCACCCTCGCCGCGGATGACGTGGATGTTCTCCGACTCGGCCCACTTGACCTGGCCCGAGTCGTCCCAGTCGGAGGTGAAGCCCGTGCGCCGCGCGAGCACCTCCTTCGCGTCCAGCGAACCCGCGTTCACGCCCTGAACGCGCCGGGCGGCCGCGAGTGCGTGACCGGGCCGCAGCAACGCCTTCGAAGGCATGCACGCCCAGTACGAGCACTCGCCGCCGACCAGCTCCTTCTCGATCATGGCGGTGGACAGGCCACCCGCGGCCGTCCGCCAGGCCACGTTCTCACCTACGGGGCCACCACCGATGACGATGACGTCGAAGTCCATGACCGCCAGACTAGGCCTCGATCAAGAAAGCCACACGAGGCAGAAGGTGTGCCCCACGGGGTCCGAGTAGACGCGGAACGTGTCGTCGTTGTCCTTCTGCACCAACCGGGCGCCGAGCGCCAGAGCCTTCGGCTCGGCCTCCTCGATGTCCTCGACCAGCACGTCGAGGTGGAACTGCTGCGAGCCGTGCGGATCGGGGAACGTGGGCGGCTGGTACTCGGGGGCGAGCTGGAACGCGAGCCGCGTGCCGTTCGCCACGATCACGACCCAGGTCTCGTCGTCGCCGGGGAGGCGTTCGGCGCCGAGCAGCTTCTCGTAGAACGACGCGAGCTCGGAGGGGTTCGGGCAGTCAAGTACGACAGAACGAAGTTGTCCGACCATGCCCTCCACCTTGCTACCGGGTGGTGGGCAGCCGCAACGCCTGCTTGGCGATCGGGTCGAGCGACGGGTCGCCCGCGCCGCCTGTCCACACCGCGAACGCCAGCGTCACGTGGCTGCCCTTGGTGCCGTTCGCGAACGCCGCGCTCTCCAGGGGCTTGCCGTCCAGCCCGTGCACACCGCCGGACCCCGGCAGCGCGACGACCGCGTGCAACGACTTCGCGCTGGGGGCGTCGTACACGTCCATGTCCGCCACCAGCACCGTCACCTGCTTGCCCTGCACGGTCGTCTCGTAGGTGGCGCGCAGCAGCACTCCGCAGTCGTTCGCGATCAGCCACGCCTTCACGTCGCCGAACGCCTGCGCCTGGCACTCCTGGTCCTTCTTCATCTCCTTCGGCACGAACGTCGTGCCGTCCACGACCACCGTCGTCGGCTGCGCGGAGGTCGGCGCGGGCGTCGCGTCGGCCGGCTTGTCGTCGCCGGGCAACGCCACCACGAGCCACACCACGAGGAGCAGCGCGAGCAGTGCGGCACCCGCGATGTAGGGCCAGGTCAGCTTGCCTGGCAAGCGTTTGCGGCCGATCGCCTGCAGCAGCTGCGCCTTGGGGATCAGCATCGTGCTGGCGGCCGCGAGGTCGGGGGAGACCGCGTCGCTGAAACCCTCCGCGATGAACGCCTTGGCGTCCGGCGGCGAGCCGGTGTTCTGCAGGATCGCGAAGAGCTTCGCCGCGTGGTCCGCCGTGCAGGGCACCGTCGACGTCGCGAGTTCGCGGGCCGCACTGAGCACAGTGGACGGTTTGGGGTGCAGCACCCGCACGCCGCGGTTGAGGTCGACCGTCGGCTGCACGACCTGGCCCACGAACGGGCCGACCGCCACGACCGTGCTGACCGGGAGCGGTTCCGCGCGCATCGCCTGGATCCGCTGCGCCACCGCGGTCGCCGCCGCCACGGCCTCCGTGGCCGGGTTCGCCGTGCCGTCCTTGGCGACGAGCGGCCAGCCGTCGATCTTCCACTGGCCACCGAGCGGCGCCTCGAGCTTCATGCCGGGATCGGGCAGGTCGACGCCGACGATCACCAGAACGCCCTTGGGGAGCACGACGATCGCGTCCAGCGGCATCGGGCAGTCCGGCGGTTGGACGCCGATCAGCGCGATACCACCCAGGACTCCGGTACCCGCGCCCCACGCCGTGAGGGCGGCACGGATGTCCGCCCCAATGGCCGAGGGTTCAGCGCCCAGACGGATCAGCCGCACGAGTCCCTACCTTTCCGCACGGGGGGACACCGTAGCGGTCCGGGGTCGCCCAAACGCACTCGGTCGAGACATTCGGTGACGGCCGTCACCGATAAGTGGATCACTCGTTAGAGGGATTGCCTGCCCATGTTCACGGAGGGTCCATGTACAAACGCGCTGCATCGCTCGCCGTACTGCTCGTGGCCGTCGCATCCCCTGTCGCGACCGCCGCACCGTCCTCCACGGTCTACGTCCACGGTGCCGACATCGCCGCCGCGGAACAGGCGGTCGAGGCCGCCGGTCTGCAGAAGCTCACGAACTTCCGCAAGATCGGCGTCGTAGCCGCGCGGGGCGACTCCGCGCAGATCGCCTCCGCGAGGACCAAGGCGGGCGTGACGCGCGTCGAGGTCCAGAAGCCGATCAAGTTCCTCGGCTCGACCTCGCACACCGCCACCCGCGGCCTGGACGCCCGCAACAGCCTCGGGCTCACGGGCGCGGGCGTGTCGGTCGCGGTGATCGACTCGGGTGTCGACCCGACGCACCCGTCGTTCGGCGGCCGGATCGTCCGCAACCTGAAGAGCCTGTGCCTGGACGGCTCGACCCAGACGAACTGCATCGTGCCGGTGCCGAACTTCCTCGACACCGACACGACGTCGCTGGGCGGCCACGGCACGCACGTCACCGGCATCGCGATCGGCGGTGACGTGCAGACCACCGGCGGCCCGGTGATCCGCGGCGCGGCGCCGGGCGCGAAGGGCGTCGTGATCTCGACCGGCGCGGCGATCCTCATCCTCGGCGCCGACGCGGCGCTGAACTGGGTGCTGGAGAACCACCGGGCTCCCTGCGGCGCCGGTGTGCCCGCCTCGGCGTGCCCGCCGATCAAGGTGATCAACAACTCCTATGGTCCATCTGGCGGCGGTGCGTTCGACCCTGAGTCGGTGACCGTGAAGCTGCAGCGGCAGCTGGTGGCCGAAGGTGTCGTCGTGGTCTGGGCGAACGGCAACGACGGGGGCGACGGTTCGGCGAACCTGTCCAACCCGCCCGGCGTCGACCCGACCCCCGGCGTGATCTCGGTGGCCTCCTACAACGACCAGGAGACCGGTACCCGCGACGGCGCCCTGTCCGACTTCTCGTCGCGCGGTCTCGCCACGAACTCCGCGACGTGGCCGGACATCTCGGCGCCGGGCGAGAACATCACCTCGTCCTGCCGGCTCTACCTGCCGATCTGCGCGACCGGCCTGGCCCCGCTGAACGGGCCGGGACTGCTCGACCTCGGCACGTTCAACACGATCAGCGGCACGTCGATGGCGGCACCGCACATCGCTGGGATCGTCGCACAGCTGTTCCAGGCCAAGCCTTCCGCGACCCCCGCCGACATCGAGCGCGCGCTGAAGTCGACGGCGTACAAGTACGGCACCGGATACCAGCCGGCCGGCCCCTACACCTCCTCGTTCGACAAGGGCGCGGGTCTGGTCGACGTGGTCGCCGCGGTAAACGTTCTGTAGATCACGATCAGGCATCGCTCGGCCGGGGAGATCGGGACTTAAGACCTGTATCTGCCCCGGTCGGGTGATGATCGAGCTGGTTCTTATGGCGGACATGCCTCAAGTCGAGGCAGAATGCAGCGAACGGGTTTCGCGGTGATCACCTCACTCGGCAAAGGCGTAGGGGAAGACGTCCCTCGTCGAGTAGCGGAGGTCAGCAGTGAGCACCCGTGGCAGCACCAGTGGCGTGGTTTACGTCCACTCGTCGCCGTCTGCGGTCTGTCCGCACGTCGAGTGGGCGATCTCGGGCACCCTCGGTGCCCGGGTAGACCTCAGGTGGGCAGCGCAGCCAGCGGCACCAGGCCAGTTGCGCGCTGAATGCGCATGGACCGGAGACGCCGGCACAGGCGCCAAACTCGTGGCTGCGCTGCGCGCGTGGCCCATGCTCCGGTTCGAGGTGACCGAAGAACCGTCCTCAGGTCAGGACGGCGAGCGTTTCTGCTTCGCGCCCGTTCTGGGGCTCTGGCACGCCAGAACCTCGGCCAACGGCGACATCGTCGTCAACGAGGACCAGCTGCGGTCACTCGCGGTTCGTGCTCGTGGCGGTGAGTCCTTCGCGCACGGCGTCGACGAACTGCTCGGTGCCGCGTGGGACGACGCGCTGGAACCGTTCCGCCGCGCGGGCGACGGCGCTCCGGTGACGTGGCTGCACCGCGTCGGATGAGTCCTGAGTGGACCCCGCTCACCGTTTGGGCAGCGGGGTTTCTTCTCGGTGCGTCGGATCCCAGGCCAGCATGAGCTGCCCGTAGAGCGGCGACGTCTTGAGCAGGTGCTCGTGGGTGCCGAGCAGCGGCTTGCCGCCGTCCATGACCAGCACCCGGTTCGCTCGCAGCGCCGAGCTCAGCCGGTGCGCGATGACCACGAGAATTCCGTTCCGCTCCGCGAAAGCCCGTTCGACCCGGGCCTCGGCGGCGGGATCCAGATGTGAGGTCGCCTCGTCGAGGATGACGACGCTCGCGGACGTGACGTAGACCCGCGCGAGTGCCAGGAGCTGGGCCTCACCAGCCGAAAGTCCTTCCCCGCCGTGGCCGAGCGCCGCGTCCAGCCCACCGATCCCGTCCAGAAGTGGTTTGGCGCCAACCTTTTTCACCGCCTCGACGAGGTCCTCGTCGGTCGACCACGGCGCGAGAAGCGCGAGGTTCTCCCGCACAGTGCCCGTGAACAGGTACGTCTCCTGCGGGATCAGGGCGATCGCGTGGTGCCGGACCGCCGGCGTCACCCGGTCGACGGGCGCGCCGCCGAAGAGGACGGAGCCGTCGTCCGGTGCCATCAGGCCGGTGAGCAGACTGGCCATTGTGGACTTGCCGATGCCGGACGGGCCGACCACGGCCAGGTGGTCGCCGGGACGCAGGCCGAGCGACAGGCCGCGCACCACCGGTTCCGCGTCCGGGCTCCAGCCGAACGTGACGTCGCGCAGCACGAACTCGCCGTTGGACGGGGTTTCGGTGCCCACGTCCCGGTCGGTGCGCGGCGCCGCTTCCTGAAGTCGTTTGAGTGCGACCATCAACCGCATCACGACCGTGCTGGTGGTGCGGGCCAGGCCGTGCAGCGCGGGGTTCACGCTGCTGGTCAGGTAGACCACGGCCGCCAGGACCGCACCCTTCGTGAGCTGACCGGACGCGACCAGCGGGGGAGCGAACGCGACCAGCAGGGCGATGGGTGCGAAGCCGCCCAACGCGATCACCGTGGCGCGCAGCGAGTTCGCCCACGCGACGGTGACCGTGGTCTTGGCCTGCAGGTCGACCTGCTTCGCGATGTCCCCGTACGCCTCGTCGGCAGCGCCGCAGGCGGCGACGTCGCGCAGGCCGGTCAGCACCGAGCCGGACGCTTCCGCCGTGTGCTCGTCCGCCATCACGGCGTCGCGTTGCCGTTTGGCCAGCGAGGGGAGCATCAGGCCGAAGAGCACCAGCGCGGCCACGATCGGGAGCACGACCAGCCAGAACAGCGCGGCCGCCGTGGTCGCGAGTCCGATGAGCGCGGCGAGCGTCGTGACCAGAAGGGCACGAGCCTGGACCAGCACGCCCGCGGTGGCGTCGCGGACCACCTCGACGTGCCGGGTGATCATGGCGACGGCGCTGGCGTCCGGTGTGCGGCGGTGCGAAGGGTCGTTCAGCACGCCGTTCACCACCCGTGCGACCAGGGCGTCGCGCATCGGTTCGACGACGGAGCCGAGCCGCGCGAACACCTGCCGCTGACCCAGCGCGCCCACCACCGCGAGGGCGGCGAACGCGAGCAGCCACAGCACGCCGGCCAGCGGATCTCCCGCCGCGAAACCCTTGTCGACGGCGGAGCCGACGAACCTGCCGCCGAAGAACGCGGGAATGCCTTCGAGCAGCGACCAGCCGAGCAGGATCAGGACGCCGCGGCGATGTCCCGCCAGCGTCGAGAGGTAGAAACGCATCACTCGCCTCCGGTGAACACGGCTCGGTAGTCCGCGTCGTTCCACAGCTCCTGGTGGGTGCCGGTGCCCCTGATGCGGCCGTCTTCCAGCCACACCACGAGGTCTGCCCTCGCGGCCGTCGCCGCGCGGTGCGTCACGACGACCCGGGTCCGGCCGGGCAGTGCAGTGGTGAGCGCTTTGTCCACTTTGGCTTCGGTCACCGTGTCCAGACTCGCGGTCGCGTCGTCGAGCACGAGCACGTCCGGATCCCGGATGATCGCGCGGGCGAGGCCGATCCGTTGTGCCTCACCGCCGGACAGCGGGGCGTCGGCGACCGGCGTCTCGTAACCCTGCGGTAGACGGATCAGCACGTCGTGCACCTGGGCGGCCACGGCCGCGTCCCTGACCTGGATCTCGTCCGCGTCCGTTCCATAGCCGATCGAACGGCCGATCGTCGTGCCCAGCAACGCCGGGCGTTCGAACGCGTACCCGACCGCGTCGTGGCCGGAGACCTCCCCGGAGTCCACAGCGGACAGTCCGCCGAGCACCGCCGCCAGCGTCGACTTGCCCGCGCCGGAACTGCCGACGATCGCGGCGAACGTGCCGGCCGGGATCATGAGGTTCACGTCGTGCAGCGCTTCGCCGACGCTGACGTCCCGCAGCTCGATGACGCCGTTCGACCGCTTGGGAGCAGGGCGTTTCGGCGCTGTCGCGTCGAGGACCTCGACGATCCTGGACGCGGACGCGCGGGTTCGTTCGAGGACGGTCAGCTGGGTCATCTGGCCGACGATGCCCATGCCGAGGGCGGAGTAGCCGAGGGCGGCGAGCACGTCACCGGTGCTCAGCCTGCCTTCCATGACGCCGAAACCGGCGGCGGTGAGCACGGCGATCTCGACGGCGGGCAGCAGCAACCCGGCGCGCCACATCATCTTCGCCTGGGTGCGCCACATGCCGGCGCCGGCCGCGGCGAGCCGGGGCAGCGGCTCCAGCACGCGGTCGGTCTCGCGGTCGGCGATGCCGGCGGACGCGATCGTGCGCAGACCGGACACCGAGTCGAGCAGCCGCGCGGACACCTCGCCGGACACTTCCTGGTAGGTCAGCACGTCGTCGGCGGTCATGCGCATGTGGGTGCGGATCAGCAGACCCGCCAGCGGAACGCTCAGCACGAACACCGCCGCGAGCCGCCAGTCCAGCAACGCCAGGGCGACGACGGCGCCCGCCGAGGACACCGCGGTGACGGCGAGCGTGATCAGCGTGACCGCGATCCCGCCCGCGTTGCCGCAGTCGCCCGTCACCCGGCTCACCGCGTCACCGGCGGCGAACGGGGAGGGATGACCGAGGTCGAGCAGTTTCCTGGAGAGCTTGCGGCGCAGCCATGCCGTGGCACGGCTGGTGGTGCTCGCGGCGAGCACGATGCCGATCGCGTCCCCGATGATCTCGGTCGCCGCCAGCAGGAGCAGCCACACCACGGTGAACAGCACGAACGTGCCGCTGAGCGCCATGTCGACGGCGTCGGCGAGTGCGGCCGGGAGCAGCAGGCCGCCGGTCGTGGCGACCGCGGCGTTGAGCATCAGCAACCACGGGCGGTGGTCGCGGCGGACGACGGAGAACAGCAGGGCGTCGCCTGGTCTGGCCATCGGCTGTTCCTCCGGAGGGTCACGGTGGCGCATCATGAGCGAGGGCCCGACAGCTGGCCGGCTGCCGGGCCCTGCAGTGGGCGGGTGAGCGGCATACTTCGCCTATGCCGCTCACTCACCGCGGTGTTTCAGTTGGGCGCAGGTCAGCAGGCCAGCAGGCTGACGGTGCTGTGCGAGCAGGGGAGCAGCAGCGACGCGTTGGACGCGGTCGTGGAGCCGCCACCGCCGCCGCCGCTGCCCGACGCCATCGCGTTGCTCGGCGCCTCGGGGGTCTCGAGGTCCTGCATGTCGAGGATGAAGCCCATGACTGTCTCCTAGTTTCGAGGGATCGATCTCTTGCTACCGGTCCGCGAGGACCGGGGCCTGGGCCCTTCCGAGGAAGGGGAGGGGTGGACGTCCGTCCACTGTGGAGGCGATGGCGAGCAGGACGCCCGCGCCGCCGGTGTTGAGGTCCATGGAGAGCCGGCGCAGCTGCACACCGGGGAAGGCGAGCCCTCCGCCGTAGCGCACCGCGTGCCAGCCGAGTGCCTTGAGGTGCTGCTGGACGGAGCGTTCGAGGCGCTCGTCCGGCCGGTGCCTGGTCGCGTGGGCCAGGGTGGCCATCAGTCCCGCCCTGCCCAGCGTGAACGCGGGCTGGATGACGAACTCGCCGGTGCAGCCGCCGAGCAGCTCGGGAAGCTTCGCCACGCAGGGACGTTCCGGCGCGACCTTCGCGAACTCCGTGAGCACCAACGCGATTCCCGCGCCGCCGATGCCGACGTACGGCAGGCTTCGGAACGTGCCGTCGCGCACCTGCAGCGATCCGTCCAGCGCGACCATCGTCTCGGCCAGGTCGCGGTCGAGCGCCTGTTCGGACAGGTCGAGCCAGCGCGGCTGCTCGGTGTGCTCGAACATGCGCAGGAAGAACAACGCGGGACCGGACCAGCCGTGCAGCAGACCTGCCTTCGCCTTGTCACCGGGCGGTGGCGCGTGCTCCAGCTGCTTCGCGAGCCGTTCGGCCAGCTTTTCGGCCTGTGCGACGAAGTTCTGGTCGTCGCGCGACTGCGCGAAGTGCAGCAGGTTGAGGCCGATGCCGGACAGGCCGGCGCTGAGCCCGTGGTCCTGCGTGGTGCGGACGAGCGGGGCGTAGCTCTCGACGAGTTCGGTGGCGATGTCGTGGTGGCCGAAGTTCTCAAGCACGTGCGCGATGCCGTGCGCACCGATGAAGAAGCCGGGTTGCTTCGCCGGGTCGGTGCGAACCGACCTGATCAGCCAGTCCTCGTGTTCGGGGTACCGGCCCTCGCCGCTCTCCGCGA
Source organism: Lentzea sp. NPDC051208 (assembly GCF_040682435.1). Taxonomy (NCBI): domain Bacteria; kingdom Bacillati; phylum Actinomycetota; class Actinomycetes; order Pseudonocardiales; family Pseudonocardiaceae; genus Lentzea; species Lentzea sp. NPDC051208. The sequence continues at coordinate 44,977 of NZ_JBFBAW010000018.1, forward strand.
GCGCGTGCAGCACACCCGCGGCGCCGTGGCCGAAGCCCGCACCACCGGTCTCGAACTGCTCGATGTCACCGGGGAACAGGCGGTCCTTCCGGTGCGGGGTCGCGCTGTGCAGGATCGCCGTGGCGATCTCCTTGCGCACGACCGTCCAGTCCGGGTTCTCGTCGTCGAACGCGGTGAACGCGGGATCGGCCGGCGGGTCGACGCGCGGCGTGAGCACGTCGAGGATCTGCCGCTGGTAGTCCTCGCTCAGACCGAACTTCTCCGCGACGACGTGCACGTGCTGGCGCAGCTTGGCCGGTGCGAGCTCCAGCACCGCGTTGAGCGGCAGGAAGATCCACAGCTTGAGCGCGGCCAGCGGGTAGGCGTCGATGTCGAAGCCCTCGCGGTCGTTCGGCGCCTGGAACCCCGGCGCGCCGAGCGTCGGCCGGTGCACGTCCTCGATGGTCGACGACAGCTCGAAGTCGATGAGCGAGACCTCGTCGTCCTCGTCGACCAGGATGTTCATCGTGTGCAGGTCACCGAACACGACGCCGCGCTCGTGCACCCGCGCCATCAGGTCCTCGACCTTGGCGATGAGCGCCTGGGCTCTGGTGCGGTAGTTCTGGAGGAGCTCGTCGGTGGTGTCCCTGTGCGTCAACGGGTAGTTGTGGCCGAGCCACTGCCCGAGCGAACGCCCCGGCATGAACTCCATGGCCACGAACAGGTGCTCCCACTCCGTAAAGCGGTCGTACACCTCGGGAACACCGTCGACGCCGTGCAGCCGCGTGAGGATCTCGTGCTCGAGCTCCAGCCTCGCCACGGCGTCACGACCCTCGCGGTCGAGCCCGGCGTGCGGCCGCGCCTCCTTGAGCACGACCTCCTTGCCGTCACTCTTGCGCGTCGCGAGGTAGACGCCACCGCCGTTGGAGAAGTGCAGCGACCTCTTGATCTGGTACGGGAACTTCTCGGCGTCGCCGGCGTTGCGCTCGGCCAGGTGCGGCTTCAGGAAGGCGGGCAGCTCGATCCACTCGGGGAGGCTGAACACCGGCTTGCGCTTGTCCGGCACGAGTGCGCCGTCCGGCCCGGCGATCGCGAGCACTTGCTGCCCGTCGACCTCGAGCCACTGCTCGGCGAACCCGCCGTAGCGCACGTACAGCGGTCCCTTGCCGAAGCGCAGGTCGCTCAGGATGTAGGCCCCGTGCTCGCCGTCGAGCACCTGCGCCAGCTCGGTGCAGATCGTCTCGAGCTGCTCGGTGTCCTTCGGGTAGATCGTGACCAGCTTGCCGCTGCCTTCGCGAGGCGCGTACTTCGAGTTGCGGGCCAGCACGATCGAGATCGTCTGCAGGTACTTGAAGGGAATTCGCCGCTCGACGCAGTAGTCGTAAGTGGCCTTCAGCACCTGGCCGGCGTTGTCGAGGCCGGCGGAGACGTGGATCTTCCACCCTTCGTTGGGGAGCAGTACCCCCTTCGGGTGGTGGTGCCGCCACACGTTGCGCTCGACCGTCGTCCAGTCGGGAGGGAGCGCGGGCAGTTCGGTCGAGAAGTCGTCCATGGGGATGCTTTCGGTGCTGCTCTGCAGATCGTAGAACTGCCGATCGGCGAAGCAGTACGCCTCGTATCTGAGGTCCACCGAATTCCCCTCCTCAACTCGATTGCGTTTTCTTTGATGCGTCATATCTCCGCACAATCTCGCTGCTATGGGGAATCCGCCGTTCGAGTCATATGGGTGACCCGTTCGTGACCGAAAGACCATTGGTTACCGGTGCGTATGTCACTTGTAGTGATGAGGTTTGGGGCCATCTCACCCGGTTGAGATGTTTGCTCGGATGTGCTTGTGCGACGCCTACCAGTGGTTCCGCTAAACGGCACTGTCGCGTTCCTGATCTTGCAGGCCGCTGAGCTGCGGTATTCCAGATGGATGCTTACGTATAGTTAGGTGGGTACAACCGTCGTGTACGCGCTGTGTTGGCTGCTCTTTCCGGGTGAAGCATTGTTTGACTGCTATTGCGTGTTTGATACGGCCGAACGGCGGTACGGAGACGCCCATTTGTACTCATTCATAGGATGAGATTGCCCATTGGCTTTTGTGTATCAAACATTGTCTTGCTACATCCAACTCGCTAAATACGCATGTGATGTAATCGTTCGAGTGAAATTTCGTGTTTCGATGTAACGCAGCTCGTTATGTGAGCCGCCGTCCGCTGGCCGGTGTGTCGTGCGGCTAGGCTGCGCGTGTGGGGAGCGTGGCGAGCCGCTGGCTGGTGCCGGCCGTGGTCGTGATCACCGGCGCGGCGGTGGCGGCAGGAATGGTGGGCAGGACCGTGTACTCGCGCCCGGCGGAGGCACGGGGAGCACCGGCCGTCGCGTCCTCGTCGGTCGCGGGGCCGTTGCCCGGGTCCGCGGAGGTCCGGCTGAGCCCGGACTCGTTCACCCATCCCGACCGGACCGCCGTGCAGCGCGTGCTGCAGGCCTACTTCGACTCGATCAACTCGCTGGACTTCGCCGGGTGGCGTGAGGTGGTGTCGGCCCGGCGGGTTTCTTCCACGCCTGAGGCTGGGTGGGTTGCTGCGTACGAGACCACTCGGGATGGCGGGATGGTGGTGCAGCGGGTCGAGTCCGATGTGGTTTCCCGGCGGTTGCGGGTGTTGATCTCGTTCGTGTCCACTCAGGACGTTGCCAAGGCTCCGCCTGCATTGCCGGAGCGGTGTATTCGGTGGCGGGTGGTTTATGTGTTGGTCTGGGAGGGTGGGGTGTTGAAGGTGGATGAGGCGCCGGAGAACCGGAACCCTCAGATGGAGAAGTGCTGACGGGCTTGGCCTTCGGCCTTTGGCCTTTGGCGTCGCGTCGGTTGGGTGGGTTGTCTCCCTGTTTCGTTGGCGTCCGGCGGTTTTGAGTTCGTAGGTGGGTTGCGTTGCGGGCGTGTGGTTTCGCTGCTTCCTGGGGGACTCCGCCCCCCAGACCCCCCACAATCTGATCAAAGACCGGCCCGCGCCACGCGCAGGTAGATGGCACGCCTGTTGCTTTCGGCGGAGTTGCGCTGCTTAGCGGGTGGCGTCGGTGGGGTGGTCCCGTCACGAGCCGCACCAGAGCGGGCCACATCTGAAGAGGAGGGTCAAGTCGACGAAGAGCGTGTCGACTTGACCCTCCTCTTCAGATGCAGCAAGTGCTGAGGTGCGACTCGTGACGGGACCACCCCACCCTGACCGCTTGGTAAGTACGGCTCGCCTTCGGCATCGCGGTTGAGTTGGCTGGCTGGCTGGCCTGCGGCGTCGTGGTGGGGATGGCTCGCCTTCGGCATCGCGTGCGATCTGGGTGATCGGAGCGCGTGTTGCAGCCCTGCCTCGCCCCGCCCGCCCTGCCTCGCCCCGCCCGCCCTGCCTCGCCCCGCCCGCCCCGCCTCGCCCCACCCAGCCCAGCCCAGCCCAGCCCAGCCCAGCCCAGCCCAGCCCAGCGTGACACGACCCAGCCCGACACGACCCAGCCCGACACGACTCCCTGCCCGTCCCCGGCCTGCCCCTGGCCGCGCCCCGTCCTCGTCGTCTTCGCTGGACTGTCAGACCTGCTCGCTAGGTTGGGTCGCGGGGGGCCTCAACCCGAGGGGACCCCTGCGCGAGCGTGCCCAAACCCCTCCAGGGCAAGCACAAGGCTCCGGTCCGCATCGCGGGCCGGAGCCTTGTGGTGGTGCTGGTGGTGCTGTGGTGCTTTAGGCCGGGGTGAAGGCCAGGGCCACGTTGTGGCCGCCGAACCCGAACGAGTCGTTCACCGCGGCGTCCAGCTTGATCTTGCGTGGTTCGCCCGCCACCACGTCCAGCGTGACGGCCGGGTCGAGGTTCTCCAGGTTGAGGGTCTGGGGAACGATGCCGTCGCGGATGGACAGGACGGTCACGATCGCCTCTACCGCTCCTGCTGCTCCCAGCAGGTGACCCAGCGCGCCCTTCGGCGCGGTCAGGATCGGGTGGTCGCCGATCGCCTTGCGGATCGCCACGGTTTCCGCGACGTCGCCCACCGGGGTGGAAGTGGCGTGGCAGTTCACGTGGCCCACGTCGGACGGGTCGATGCCGCCGGAGCGCAGGGCCGCGGCGATGGCTCGTGACTGGCCCACGCCCTCGGGGTCCGGGGCCGTGATGTGGTAGCCGTCGGCCGAGGTGCCGATGCCTGCGAGGCGGCCGTAGATCTTCGCCCCGCGGGCCTCCGCGAACTCGCGGCGTTCCAGGACCATGACGCCCGCGCCCTCGCCGAGGACGAAGCCGTCGCGGCCCGTGTCGAACGGGCGCGAGGCCTTCTCCGGCTCGTCGTTGCGGGTGCTCATGGTGCGGGCCTGGGAGAAGCCCGCTACCGGGATGGCCGTGATGCACGCTTCCGCGCCGCCTGCGACGACCACGTCGGCTTCGCCGGACATGATCATGCGGTAGGCCCACGCGATGGCCTCGGCGCCTGACGCGCAGGCGGAGACCGGGGCGTGCACGCCCGCCTGTGCCTTCAGTTCCAGGCCCACGTGCGCGGCCGGGCCGTTCGGCATCAGCATCGGGACGGTCAGCGGCGACACCTTGCGCAGGCCGTGCTGCTCCAGGAGGTCGTCCTGGGTCAGCAGGGTGATCGCGCCGCCGATGCCCGTGCCGATGATCACGGCGAGGCGCTGGCGGTCGACGGTGTCGTCGTTGTGGCCCGCGTCGGACCACGCCTGGCGGGACGCGACGATGGCGACCTGCTCGGAGCGGTCGAGGCGGCGTGCCTCTACTCGGGGGAGCACCTCGGTCGGGTCCACCACGAGCTCGGACGCGATCTTGACCGGCAGGTCGTACTTCTCGACCCAGTCGTGGGTCATGGGGCGAACCCCGCTCTTGCCGGCCAGAAGGGCGTCCCAGGTGGACGTGACATCACCACCGAGCGGGGTGGTGGCACCCAGCCCGGTGATGACGACCTCGATGCCCGAAGTCACTTGTTGCTGGTGATGTAGTTCACCGCGTCACCAACGGTCTTGAGGTTGGCCAGCTCGTCGTCCGGGATCTTCACGCCGAACTTGTCCTCAGCCTGGACGGCGATCTCGACCATCGACAGCGAGTCGATGTCGAGGTCGTCCACGAAGGACTTGTCAGCGGTGACGTCGTCGGCGGCAACGCCGGCGACCTCTTCGACGATCTCGGCAAGGCCGGACAGGACGTTCTCGCTCACTGAAGTTCCCTTTCGATTGAAACGATGGAAAAACTCGGGGTGGTACTCACGGGCACCGGACCACCTGCCCCGCGTAGGACAGGCCCGCGCCGAAACCGACCATCAGCACCACGTCTCCGGAGGAGATCTCGCCCGCCGCCCGCATGTGGTCCAGCGCCATGGGGATGGAGGCCGAGGAGGTGTTGCCGGATTCGACGATGTCTCGAGCGACCTTCAGGTCCTCGCGCGCACCATTCTTGCGCAGGCGCTTGGCGATCGCCTCGATGATCCTGAGGTTCGCCTGGTGCGGGGCGAAGACGTCCACATCGGACAGTTCGATCCCCGCTAGTTCGACCGCGCGGATCGCGACCGGGGCGACCTGCGTGGTCGCCCACCGGAAGACCGTCTGGCCTTCCTGGTGGATGAACGAGTCGCGGTCGTCGATCCTGATGACCTCGGACATCGAGCCGTCCGAGCCCCAGGCGACGGGGCCGATCTCGTTCGTGTCGCCGGCGCCGACCACGACGGCACCCGCGCCGTCCGCGAAGATGATCGCGGTCGAGCGGTCGTCCTGGTGGGTCCAGTCGGTGAGCTTCTCCGCGCCGATGACGAGGATGTTGCGCACCGCGCCGCCGCGGACGATGTCGGCCGCGGTCGCGACGGCGTAGCAGAAGCCCGCGCACGCGGCGTTCAGGTCGAACGCGGCCGCGGCCTGGATGCCGATCCTGGTGGCGATCTGCGCGGCGGCGTTCGGGATGGTCGACGGCATGGTGCACGTCGCCACGATGATGCCGCCGATGTCCGCGGGCGTGAGGCCCGCGTCCTCGATCGCCCTGGTGCCCGCGATGACGGACATGTCGACGACGCCCTCGTCCTTCGCCGCCACCCGCCGGTTGACGATGCCGACGCGCTCGCGGATCCACTCGTCCGAGGTGTCCATGCGAGCAGCGAGGTCGTGGTTGCTCACCACGGTCTCGGGCTGGTAGCTGCCGAGGCCGATGATGCGGCTACCCGCCACTGCCTGCGGGGCCTGGAAGACCGTCACTTATCGGCTCCAACGGTGTCGAAGAGCTCCGCGACCTTCTCCAGCTGGTCGGGCGTCTTCAGGGCGAGAGTCGCGGTGCCCTTCATCGCACGCTTGGCGAGACCCGTCAGCACGCCGGCGGGCGGCAGCTCGATCGAGCCGGCGATGCCCTTCTCGACGAGGGTGGCCTGGCAGAGGTCCCAGCGGACGGGACTCGTGACCTGGGAGACCAGGCGCCGCAGCACCTCGGCGCCCTCGGTGACGACCTGACCGTCCTTGTTGGACACCAGCGGCAGCGACGGGTCGTGCGTGGTGACTTCGGCGGCACGTGCGCGCACCGCGTCTTCCGCGGGCGCCATGTACCTGGTGTGGAACGCGCCCGCGACCGCCAGCTTGCGGATCTTCGCCGGGCCGGGCGGGTTCGCCGCGAGCTCGTCGAGCGCGGGGTGCGGACCGGCCGCGACGATCTGGCCCGCGCCGTTGCGGTTGGCGGGCACGAGGCCGAGCTCCTCGAGGCGCGCGAGCACCTCCGGCTCGTCGCCGCCGAGCACCGCCGCCATGCCGGTCGGCTCCAGGGCGCACGCCTGCGCCATCGCGGCACCGCGCACGGCGGCCAGGGCGACGGCGTCGTCGGCGCTGATGACGCCCGCGACCGCGGCGGCGGCGAGTTCGCCGACCGAGTGACCGCCGACGATCACGGCGGAGGGCAGTTCGACGCGGCGGCGCAGCTCACCGAACGCGAGCACGGCGAGAGCCACGACGAGCGGCTGGGTGATCGCGGTGTCGACGATCTCGTCGGCCTCCGCGGTGGTGCCGAGACGCACCAGGTCCAGGCCCGTGATCTCCGACCACGTGCGCACCTGCTTCTCGGCCCCCTCCAGTTCGAGCCAGGGGGCGAGCATGCCGGGCGTCTGGGACCCTTGTCCGGGCGCGAGGAGTGCGATCACGTCGATTACTAAAGCCGGTGGACCCACCCGCACCCCATGCTGTGAAGAACGAAGTACTGCGATCGTATTTGTAGAGACCCTACAAAAGTGTCGGTCAAGTGAACGCTCCGCGACGTAAGGCCAGCTCAGCGCAGTGACGGGTCGTTTGGCCCTCACTCTAACGGATGTGTGCGAAGTCGGTCACAGGCTGATCGTTACCACAGGCCCCGGGACCGCGCTAGGCGTCCTACAGACAATGCGACGCGAAGCACAAGTGCGTCTCGAGCGTCATGTGCATTTCTTCCTGTCATTTCCTGAACGCGCCGAAGGCGATATCTGACCGTGTTCGGGTGCACGAACAGTCTTTTCGCGCACGTCTCCAGCACGCCGCCGACCTCCAGGAACGCGTCCACGGTCTCCAGCAGCGCGCCGCCCGCGTCCTCCAGCGGCCGGGCGACCCTGTCGACCAGCTGCCACTCGGCCTCCGGATCGCCCGCCAGTGCCCGTTCCGGCAGCAGGTCGAGCGAGCGGACGGGGCGAGGAGCGGCGGGCCAGCCCACCACCGCGCGCAGTCCGCTCAGCGCGTCGCTCGCGCTGCGATGAGCCTCGGCGAGGCTGGCCACGGTGGGCCCCGCCACGACCGGACCCTCGCCGAAGCCCTCGGAGATGCGGCCCAGGACGTCCTCGCCGGTGTCCGTCGAGCCGCCGAGCACGACGACCAGCCGTGAGCCCTGCACGGACAGCAGCACCGGACGGCCCGCGCGGGCGGCCTTGCTGCGCACCGAGTAGATGATCGCGGGCGGGTCCTCCCCGCCGGGGTTGCCGACCAGCACCGTCGCTTCCAGCGCCGGGTCCCAGCCGAGCGCGGCGGCACGGGACAGCAGCGACTCCTCGGGGTCGCCACGCACGACGCCGTCCACGACCAGCGCTTCCAGCCGCGCGTCCCAGGCACCGCGTGCCTCGGCAGCGGCCGCGTAGGAGGTGGCGGCCGAGAAGGCGATCTCGCGCCCGTACCGCAGCACGCCCTCCATCAGCAGCGCGCGCTCCGCCTCGTTCGCCGCCATCAGCGGCATCTGCTCCTCGAACAGCTCCAGCGCTATCCGGACCAGCTCGACGGTCTGGCGCAGGCTCACCCAGCGGGAGATGTCCTTGGGAGCGCTGCGGAACGCGTCCGCGGTCAGCCGGATCGCCTGCTGCCGGTCGTGCAGCCACTCCACGAACCCGGCCACGCCGTTCTGGATCAGCAGCAGGACGCTCGCGCGCTGGTCGGGGGGCATCCGCGCGAACCACGGCAGGCGCCGCTCCATCTCGGCCACGCTGGCGGTCGCGAGAGAGCCCGACGCGCGTTCGATCTTGCGCATGGTGCGGGCGGAGAGCGTCGGCGGGTGCTCCTCCTTAGCCTTGCTGCTGGTCATACCCGCAGCTTAGGGCTACCGAGGTGACATCACCGGGATGGGTGACAGAACCCATGTACCTGAATGAACCGCCATACCTTCGGGCAGGAGAGGTCAAGTCCGTCCGGCTCGGAGGTTCGTCTTGCGTATGTTCCCGGCACTCGTCCTGGGCGGCGTCGCTCTCCTGACCGCGAGCGCGACCGCCTCCGCTGATCCGCCAGACCCGCTCGTCGGGTTCCACTCCCAGCCGGTCAAATGGGCACCGTGCGAGGGAAAGCTCGCCAAGCTGGAGTGCGCCACGCTCGTCGCGCCCCTCGACTACGCGAAACCGGCCGGCGACAGGATCAACCTGACGATCAGCCGCAAGAAGGCCGCGGCGGCCGATCGCCGGCGTGGCGTGCTGTTCACCAATCCGGGTGGACCTGGCGGGTCGGGGCTCGGCCTGCCGCTGTTCCTCGGGAAGTCCGAACTCGGCCAGGTCTACGACGTGATCGGCATCGACCCGCGCGGCGTCGGCGGTTCGACGGCGCTGAACTGTCGTGCCGCGCCCGCGATCGCCGCGCCGGAGTCGCGGCCCGCGGACAGCGAGTTCGGCAAGTGGGCGGCCGAGGCGCGCGAGGCCGAGGAGGCCTGCCAGAAGTCCAGCGGCGGGATCCGGCAGTTCATCAGCACCGCGAACACCGCGCGGGACATGGACGTCGTGCGCGCCGTGCTGGGCGAGGCGAAGATCAACTACCTGGGCTACTCGTACGGCACGTACCTGGGCGCGGTGTACGGGACGTTGTTCCCGAACCGGCTCGACCGCAGCGTGCTCGACTCGGCCGTGCACCCGGAGTGGATCTGGCACGAGCAGTTCCGCCAGCAGGCCGTCGCGTACCGCAAGGACGTCGAGACGTGGGCGGCGTGGGCGGGAGAGCGCAACGAGAAGTTCGGGCTGGGCCGCTCACGTGAAGAGGTGCTGGCCGAGGTCGAGAAGGTCGCCGCGAAGCTGCACGCGACCCCGGTCGGCGAGCACAACCGCTCCTCCTTCGACGGCGCGATGGGTGTCGGGGCCCGCTACCGTCCACTGTGGTCGGACCTGGCGTCGATCGTGATGAAGCTGCGGTCGGGGGAGCAGCCGGCGAACGCCGAGGGCGCCAAGGCCGCCCAGGTGCTCGCGAGGACCGGCCTGGACGAACTGCGGTCGGGCGTCTTCGACACGGTCACCTGCGAGTCGGACTGGCCGACCGACCTGCACAACTACTACGAGGACATGCGGATGTTCCGCGACCGCTACCCGTACGGCTTCGGCATCGTGCGGGCCGCGCCCATGACGTGCACGTTCCGCTCGTTCACCCCTCCGGAGCCGCCGGTCAAGATCGGTCGCAACGGCTACCCGGTCGGCGTCGTCGTGCAGTCCGAGGGCGACACGCAGACCCAGTACGCGAGCGGGCCGGCGATGGCGCGGCGGCTCGGGCACAACCTGATCACCGTCACCGACGAGGGCAAGCACGGCCTCTACAACGGTGGCAACAAGTGCGTCGACGACAAGGTCAACCGGTACCTGGTCGACGGGGGGCTACCGGGCAGCAGTTCCGAGTGCGCCGGCGACCCCCGGCCCGACGTGCCGAAGGACGGTCAGGCAGGCGCCGCCCCGGCGTTGTCGCCGGAGGGGATGCAGGCCTACCTGGACGGCCGCGGCTTCTCCTCGCGACCCTAGGACAGGGCCCGGACATGTGGAAGCGCCCGCCACGGAGCGTGGCGGGCGCTTCCCTCTCCCCGGTCCCCACCGGTAGTTCCACTCTGGACTGTATTGCGACAAAAATCCACGTCAGCCACCCTTTCGTGTAGCAGTGTCGAAGTTGTGGAGGGGTGTGATCCACGAAACGATCACCTCGTCTGATCTTCACTCACCGCAACTTTGTTCTAGGAGGGCCCGTGGGCTCGCAAATCACCGAGGGCCTGGGCCAGGCGTGGGCGATGGTCGCCACGTTCGTGCCGAAGCTGCTCGGCTTCCTGCTCGTCCTGGTCATCGGCTGGTTCATCGCCAAGGCGCTCGCCAAGGGTGTCCAGTTCCTTCTCAAGCGCGTCGGCTTCGAGAAGCTCGTCGACAAGTCGGGCCTCAACGGCGCGATGCGGCAGTCGTCGATGGACGCGTCCGCCCTGATCGCCAAGATCGTGTACTACTTCGTGCTGCTCATCGCGCTGCAGCTGGCGTTCGGCGTCTTCGGCGCCTCGAACCCGGTCAGCACGCTGCTCAACGAGGTCATCGCGTACCTGCCGCGCATCGTCGTGGCGATCGTGCTCGTGATCGTCGCGTCGGCCATCGGCACCGCGCTCAAGGGCCTCGTCACCGGTGCGCTGGGCCAGCGCTCGTACACGAAGCTCATGGGCAACATCACCTACGGCTTCGTGATGGCGCTCGGCATCATCGCGGCGCTCAACCAGCTGGGCATCGCGATCTCGGTGACCATGCCGGTCCTCATCGCCGTGCTCGCCACCGTCGCCGGCGTGATCGTCATCGGTGTGGGCGGCGGTCTGGTCCGCCCGATGCAGGCGCGCTGGGAGGGCTGGCTGACCCGCGCGCAGGAGGAGGCGCAGACCCAGTCGCCGATGCCGCGCGCGTCGCAGGAGATGCCGCAGACCGTGGGCGGCCGGCTGGGCGACATGGCGACCCCTCCGTCGGGCACCCCGATGTCCGACAAGTAGTTCTCACCTCCTGAAAGGGGCCGTGCGCAAACATCTTGCGCACGGCCCCTTTCAGGTGTTCTGACAGTTCTCCAGTTCCGGTCCAGTGCCCGCACGCAGCCTCGTAGCCACCCGAACTGTTCCGTCGCGGTGGAGGACCTATGAAAGCCCTTGTGCTGTCCGCGGGCGTGCGCCCGGCCGGATACTCGCTGCCTCGGCAGATCGTCCCCATCGCGAACAAGCCGGTGCTCGAGTACGTCGTGGAGAACCTGCGGGACGTCGGCATCACCGACATCGGCATCGTCGTCGGCGAGGGTGCGCAGGAGATCTCCGAGCTGTTCGGCGACGGCTCGTACCTGGGCGTCTCGATCACCTACATCCAGCAGGACGTGGCGTTGGGCCTCGCGCACTGCGTGCGGATCGCCCGGCCGTTCCTGGGCGACGACGACTTCGTGATGTACATGGGCGACAACGTGCTCGTCGAGGGCATCGGCCAGATCGCCGACGAGTTCGCGCGGCTGCGGCCGTCCGCGCAGGTGCTCGTGGACAAGGTCGAGGACCCGCGCCTGTACGGCGTCGCGGAGGTGGACGAGAACTCGCGCGTGACGCGGCTGATCGAGCACCCGCAGGAGCCGCGCAGCGATCTCGCGATGATCGGCGTCTACTTCTTCACGCCCGCGATCCACGCCGCCGTCGACGCGATCGAACCGTCGTGGCGCGGCGAGTTCGAGATCACCGACGCGCTGCAGTGGCTGGTGACGCACGAACGCGACGTGCGGGCGCGCATGTACTCGGGGTTCTGGAAGGACACCGGGAAGGTCGAGGACGTGCTGGAGTGCAACCGCGAGCTGCTGATGGGGCTGCGGACCGACATCCAGGGCATCGTCGACGACGAGTCGCGGCTGATTGGTGACGTCGTGGTCGAGGAGGGTGCGCGCGTGGTGCGGTCGTGCATCGTCGGGCCCGCGATCATCGGTGCCGGGACGCTGGTCGAGGAGTCGATCATCGGGCCGTACACGTCGATCGGCGCGGACTGCCGGATCGTCGACTCCGGGCTGGCCGACTCGATCGTGCTGAACGAGGCCACCGTGCAGAACGTGTCCGGCATCGAGACGTCGCTGATCGGGCGCCGGGCCCGCGTCGGCTCGGCGCGCCAGCACCGGCTGGTCGTCGGTGACGGCGCGCACGTCGAGGTCGCCGCCTAGTACTGCTTGATCCAGTCCTGAAGGCGGTCGCACTCCTCGGCGACCGCCTTCTGCCTGCTCTTCGGCTGTTCGTCGATGTAGTCGACGGAGATGGTGCGTTCCTTGGAGACGGCCCAGGTGGCGACGACGTAGCCGTCGACGAGGACCGTGGGCTTGCCGCCGATGACGACGCCGAGCCGGTCGTCCGCGATGACCCTCCTGCGGTCGGCGTGGGCGAGCAGGACGTTGTCGAACTCGGGCAGAAGCCGTACCGGGACAGGGGTGTCCGGGTCGGGGCGCGGGGCGTCGGGGAGGTCGAAGAGCTCCTTGCCCGCCTCGGTGCGGAACGTCACGAGCCGCGGGCGCAGTGCCGCGAACGTCTCGGCGAGCCTGGTGAGGCCGGACCACTGCTGGGCGTCCATGACGGTGGCCGGGCCGAAAGCCCCGAGGTAGCGCAGGACGAGCTCTTCGGGGTCCATGGCCTGCTGCGGTCTGCCGAGCCAGTTCTCGACGGTCGTGCAGATCGCCCTGCCGCTGCTGTGCCACAGGCCGCGCGGCGGGAGCTGGACGAGGGCGAGCTTGTTGCGCAGCGCGTTGCCCAGGACGGTGTGCTCGCGGTCGGGCCAGCGTTGTTTGAGCTGCCTGCCGGCGTCCGCGGTGCCCTGCGGGGTCTCGTCGAGGATCCTGCGGCCCGCCTCGGCGATCTCGTCGAAGTCGAGGCCCTTCAGGCGGGCGGCGAACGGGCCGCTCCGCAGTTCGCGGTCGAGCTTGAGCTGGGTGTGGGGGCGCAGGCCGAGCGCGTCCCGTGCGCTGACCAGGTGGATCGTGCCGCGCATCAGGAGCATGCGGACGGCTTCGCGGTTGGTCAGGAGGTCTTCGAGCTCTTTCGGCTGGAAGTTCCGCAGGCGGGTCCAGAGGCCGACGTAGGGCGACTTCGGTTCCTGCGCCTGGATGCCGAAGAGGTGCTCGATGGTGGCGAGCGCGCTCATGTCGGCGCGCTCGCGCAGCATCTGGCGTTCGATCAGTGCTCTGTTGAGCTGGTCCTGGCTGAGCGTCCCCATCGGGACAGACTAGTGACGTGGCCCAGAACGTCGGCTGGGTGATTCACGCTCAGCAGGGCACCTCGCGGCGCCGCCCCCACGCCCCCGTACAACCAGTACGAGGACGTGGGGGCGACACCACGATGCACCCGTCTGACCGCGAATTCGCCCGGCAACGTTCCGGGCCACGCCACTAGAACCTGATGAACGCGAATCCGGTGCCGTTCGGGCGTTCTCCGTCGTGGACGACGAGCAGGTTGAGCTCGCCCAGGACGATGTCGGCGCCGTCGGAGTGCTCGACGCCGTCGACCTTGAAGTCCTTCAGCGGCTTCATGTCCGCCTTGCGGTACGCGACGAACCGCGAGTCACCCTGGCTGGACGCGAGCAGCACGTCGCCCGCGATCGTGAGGCCCTCGGCGTCCGCCTCGAGCCACTGGCCGCCGAAGCCGGGGTTCGGGCCGTCCGCCTCGCACTCCTCGGTCTCGGGGTTGTACTTCTGCGGCGCGCCCCAGGTGCGGACCTTGTCGACGAGCTGCGGCCTGCCGAAGCCGTTGGAGCGCAACGGGATGCGCCAGATGCCGACGTCCTCCTGGGCGGCGTACAGGGTGTTCGTGCGTTCGTCGATCACCATGCCCTCGACCTGCGGGCCCTCGCCGGGCTCGCCGCACACGGTCCACTGCTTGCCGTTCGGAAGGGTGAAGGTGCTCGGAAGGTCCAGAGTGGACACCTTCCTGGTGTCGTACTGCGAGCCCTTCACGACCTGGAGGAGCGCGATGCTGGTCTCGTTGCGGCGGCTGGTGACGACGACGTCCTTGCCGTCGACGCGTCCGGCGGCCAGGCCGTAGACGGTGTGCTGGTCGTCGACCTCGGCCTCGGTCTTGGAGAACACCGGCTTCGTGGCGGGGTTCGTGACGTCCCTCGCGCCGCGTTCGTCCACCTGGAACACCCGGATGCGGTCGCGGCCGCGGTCGCTGACGAACGCCAGGTCGCCGAGGACGTCGACGTTGTTGAAGCGGCCGGGCTTCGCGTCCGGCGCCGGCGGCTGCGGGGCCGGGTAGACGCCGATCGTGCGGCCGTTCAGGTCGAACGCCGCCAGGCCGCCTTCCTTGAGCGTGCCCAGGACCACACTGCGTTCGGTGTTGCGCGGGTTCACCCAGATGGCCGGGTCGTCCGCGTCGGCGGGCTCCTCGAACGTCTGCGTGATGACCGTCGGTGTGATCACGGGCGTCGCGGGAGCGGTGAGGAACAAAGGCACGAGCGCCAGCGCTAAGGAGGATGACATGGTGCGACCGTAGGAAACACCGATGTACTGCGACTGAACCGCGGGGGAACAAGCCGTGTGGTACGAGACAGGACTGACGATCTTCGGGCAGAAGATCGCGTACACGGAGCTGGTCGGGCAGGTGCTGGCGCTCGCGGTCGTGTTCCTGGCGCAGCGCCGTTCACTCTTGACCTGGCCCGTTCAGCTGGTCTCGGTCGCACTGCTCTTCACCGTCTACCTGTCGGCGCACCTGGGCGGCCTGGCCACCAGGCAGGTCGCCGTCGGTGCGATCGCCGTCTACGGCTGGTACGCGTGGGTGCGCCGGCGTGACCCGGTCTTCGGCGTGGTGGTGCGCAAGGGTTCACCGCGTGAACGGCTCGCGATCGTCGGCGCCTTCGTCGCCGGCACGGTCGCGTTCGCGCTGGTGCTGGACGCGCTGGACGCCTCGTGGGCGCCCTGGCCGGACGCCGCGATCTTCATCGGCACCATCCTGGCGTTCGCGTTGCAGGGCCTCGGGCTGGTGGAGTTCTGGCTGGTATGGCTGGTGGTCGACGCCGTCGGCGTGCCGCTGCAGATCCGGTCGGGCCTGTACTTCAGCGCGTTCGTCTACCTGATCTTCGCGGGCCTGGTCATCCACGGTTTCATCGACTGGAACCGCACCGCCCGCCGGTTGACACAGGCGGCAAAGTCTCCCCTATGAGGGGACTGTTGATCGCTTTACTGGCTGCTGTCTCGTTGCTGGTCGCTGTCCCGGCCGCCGCGGCTCCTGCGCCGCGCACCGGGTTCGAGCTCACCGGCAAGTGGACCACCGAGGCCGAGGAGCAGGCGTACCTGCGCGCCACCGGCCTCCCGGTGACCCAGATCGGGGTGACCGCCCAAGGCCGTCCCGTCCAGCTCGTGCGCGTGGGTTCCCGCTCCGCGCGCACGGTGGTGCTCTTCATCTGCTCCCAGCACGGCGACGAACCCGCCGGCCGCGAGGCGTGCCTGATCCGCATGCGCTCGCTGCCGCGTTCGTCCGACACGGCCTACCTCTTCGTGCCGAACGCCAACCCGGACGGCCGCGCGGCCGACACCCGCGGCAACTCGGCCGGCATCGACATCAACCGCGACCACCTGCTGCTGCGCACCGCCGAGGCGCGCGCCATGGCCTCCGTGATCCGCGACTGGCAGCCCGACGTCATCCACGACCTGCACGAGTTCGGGCCGTCCGAGCCCTACTACGTGAAGGACGTCCTGTGGCTGTGGCCGCGCAACCTCAACGTCGCCGACGGCGTGCACGACCTGTCGGAGACCCTGTCGCGCTCCTACGTGCGGCCGTCCGTCGAAGCCGCCGGCCGCACGTCCGGCGTCTACGGCATCCACGTCGACCCGGTGACCGGCGAGCCCGTCCGCCAGGTCGCCGGTGACGGCCAGGAACGCATCCTGCGCAACACGGGCGGGTTGAAGCACGGCATGGGCCTGCTGGTCGAGACCAACGTCGACAACACGCCGCTCTTCCGCGTCGACTCGCACCTGAAGGCGCTGGACGGCACGCAGTCGTTCGTCGGAGCGAACCGCCCGGCCATCGAGGCCGCCAACGCCGCGTCCCGGGCCGTGCGGTCCGGTCCGATCTACTTCGGCGGGGCGGACAACCAGGCTCCTGACCCCGCGGACGTCGTCGCGACGCCTCCGTGCGGCTATGTCCTGACCGGTGCGCAGTACGCCGACGTGCGGGACGAGCTGGCTCTGCACGGCGTCAAGTCCCAGTACCTGCGGGGCGGCGACCGCATCGTGCCGCTGAAGCAGGAGGCCCGCGCCTTGATCCCGTTGCTGATGGACGCCCGCGCGGACGAGCCGTTGCTGAAGGCCCAGCCCGTCGCCCAGTGCTGACCGGCGTGGTCAGATGGCCGTGTGCGTGTTGAGCAGTACAGCTACTTCGCCCTGACGACCGACAGGCCTGTCCGGCTCGCCGTCGAGCCCGACGAGAAGCCGTGGAGGGTCGTGGAGCGGGGCTTCGGCCGCGTCGACGAACAGGTCCAGCACCTCGTCGACCGGCTGAAGCCCGTCCGCGACGAACTCGTCGCGCTCACCGCCGATCCCGGCGTGACGGCGAGCTTGGTCGTCGTGCGCCAGTTCCGCGACAGCGCAGATCGGGAAGGTGCCGGCTGGTCTCTCTCGGCTGAGGCCGTCGAGTTCCTCGCCGCGGTCGGAGCGTCGGTGGAGGTCGACGAGTACGACCTGACCGAACCCGCCGACGAACCGTCGCGGCGGATCAGCGCCGCGTTGCTGGCCAGCATGGAGCAGAACCTCGCCGAGCACGCGTGCCACCTCCACCGTCACCTGCCGCACGCGACCGTCGTCGAGACGGACGACCTGCTGATCGCCGACAGCGGTCTGGACGACGACACGTTCAACATCGTCGCGGCCGCCCGGTTCACCGCGTCGAACGCCGGGGTCCGCGTCGCCGAGACCCTGCGGTCGATCAGGAGGCCCTGCTCGTGGTGGGTCGGACCCGCCTCCACCCCGGCCGACCTCGGCGCGGTGCTGGTGCGGTCCGGCATCGCGGCGGCGGAGACCGAGGCCGCGATGTGGCTGGACCTGGCCGACGCCGCCCTGCCCGAACTCGGGGCCGAGGGGCTGGCGATCCGCCGGGTGAGCACGGAAGCAGAGCTCGCCGACTACGCCGCGGTCCTCGCCGCCAACTGGGACCCACCCGCCGAGACGGTCCGCCGCTTCTACGCCGAGGCCGCTCCGCACGCGTTGACCAGCTCAGCGCGTTACCTCGTGGGATACGTGGACGGTCGTGCGGTGTGCACGGCGGAGGTGTTCCTGCACGCGGGAGTCGCCGGGATCTACAACATCGCGACCCTCGCCGGGGATCGCCGTCGCGGTTATGGCGGTGCGATCACGTTGGCCGCGTTGCGCACCGCACGCGCCGAGGGGTACCGCATTGCCGTCCTGCAGGCCTCTGAGGACGGCGAGACCGTCTACCGGCGTCTGGGGTTCACCATCGCCGGTCAGTTCACCGAGTACGCCCTCAGGGCGTGAAGAAGGGCCGCCCCGCGCGTGCGGAGCGGCCCTTCGGTTCAGCGAGTGACTACGCGAGGCCCGCGTCGCCCGTGGACGGGCCGGCCGCCTGCACGTCGTCGATGCGGTACTTGCGGGCCGCCTCGACGACCTTGGACTGCTCGACCTCGCCGCGGCGGGCCAGTGCGGCCAGCGTGGCGACGACGACGGACTCCGCGTCCACCAGGAAGTGGCGGCGGGCGGCAGGGCGGGTGTCGGAGAAGCCGAAGCCGTCCGTGCCCAGGGTCGTCATGTCGGTCGGGACGTACGGGCGGATCAGGTCCGGGATCGCCGACGCCCAGTCGGACACGGCTACCACGGGGCCCTGCACGTCCTTCAGCACCTGCGTCACGTACGGCACGCGCGGCTCGGCGTCCGGGTGCAGCAGGTTGTGGCGGTCGGTGTCGACGGCGTCGCGGCGCAGCTCCGAGTACGACGTGGCGGACCACACGTCCGCGGAGACGCCCCACTCCTCGGCGAGCATCTTCTGGGCCTTGAGAGCCCACGGGAGGCCCACACCCGAGCCGAGGATCTGGGCACGGGGGCCACCGGTCTGCGGGCCGTCCTGGTACTTGTAGAGGCCCCGCAGGAGGCCTTCCACGTCCAGGCCTTCCGGCTCGGCCGGCTGCACGTACGGCTCGTTGTAGACCGTCATGTAGTAGAAGATGTTCTCGGCGTTCTCGCCGTACATCCTGCGCAGACCGTCCTTGACGATGTGCGCCACCTCGAAGGACCACGCCGGGTCGTACGAGACGACGGCCGGGTTCGTGTGCGCCAGCAGCAGCGAGTGGCCGTCGGCGTGCTGCAGGCCCTCACCGGTCAGCGTGGTGCGGCCCGCGGTGGCACCCAGCACGAAGCCGCGCGCCATCTGGTCCGCCGCCGCCCACAGGCCGTCGCCCGTGCGCTGGAAGCCGAACATCGAGTAGAAGATGTAGATCGGGATCATCGGCTCGCCCTGCGTGGCGTAGGACGTGCCGACCGCCGTGAACGACGCCGTGGAACCCGCCTCGTTGATGCCCTCGTGCAGGATCTGACCCTGCTCGGACTCCTTGTAGGCGAGCATCAGGTTGGCGTCCACCGAGGTGTACGCCTGGCCGTTCGGGTTGTAGATCTTCTGCGTCGGGAACATGGAGTCCATGCCGAACGTCCGTGCCTCGTCCGGGATGATCGGGACGATGCGCGGGCCGATCTCCGGGTCCTTCGCGAGGTCGCGGACGAGCCGGACGAACGCCATCGTCGTGGCGACCTCCTGCTTGCCGGAGCCGCGCTTGATGCCGTCGTAGACCTTGTCGCCCGGCAGCACGAGCGCCTTGGACTTCGTGCGGCGCTCCGGCAGGAAACCACCCAGCTGACGGCGGCGCTCCAGCATGTACTGGATCTCCGGGTTGTCCTGCCCGGGGTGGTAGTACGGCGGCAGGTACGGGTCCTTCTCGAGCACCTCGTCGGAGATCGGGATGCGCAGGCTGTCCCGGAAGCCCTTGAGGTCGTCCAGGGTCATCTTCTTCATCTGGTGCGTCGCGTTGCGCGCCGCGAAGTGCTTGCCGAGCGAGTAGCCCTTGATCGTCTTCGCGAGGATGACGGTCGGCTGGCCGACGGTCTCGGTCGCCGCCTTGTAGGCCGCGTAGACCTTGCGGTAGTCGTGGCCGCCGCGCTTGAGGTTCCACACCTCGTCGTCGGTCATCGGCTCGACGAGCGCCTTCGTCCGCGGGTCGCGGCCGAAGAAGTGCTCCTTGATGTACGCGCCGTCGTTCGCCTTGTACGTCTGGTAGTCGCCGTCGGGCGTGTTGTTCATCAGGTTGACGAGCGCACCGTCGCGGTCGGCGTGCAGCAGCGCGTCCCACTCGCGGCCCCAGACGACCTTGATGACGTTCCAGCCGGCGCCGCGGAAGAACGACTCCAGCTCCTGGATGATCTTGCCGTTGCCGCGCACCGGGCCGTCGAGGCGCTGCAGGTTGCAGTTGACCACGAACGTCAGGTTGTCGAGCTGCTCGTTCGCGGCGAGCTGCAGCAGGCCGCGCGACTCGGGCTCGTCCATCTCGCCGTCGCCGAGGAACGCCCACACGTGCTGGTCGGACGTGTCCTTGATGCCGCGGTCACGCAGGTAGCGGTTGAACCGCGCCTGGTAGATCGCGTTCATCGGGCCGATGCCCATGGAGACCGTGGGGAACTCCCAGAAGTCCGGCATGAGGCGCGGGTGCGGGTACGACGGCAGGCCGCCGCCCGGTCCGGCGTGCGAGTACTCCTGGCGGAAGCCGTCGAGCTGGTGCTCGGACAGGCGGCCCTCGAGGTACGCGCGGGCGTAGACACCGGGGGAGGCGTGACCCTGGATGAAGATCTGGTCGCCGCCACCGGGGTGGTTCTTGCCGCGGAAGAAGTGGTTGAAGCCGACCTCGTAGAGCGACGCGCTGGAGGCGTAGGTCGAAATGTGTCCACCGACACCCACGCCGGGTCGCTGCGCGCGGTGCACCGTCATCGCGGCGTTCCAGCGGATCCACGCACGGTAACGACGCTCCACCTCCTCGTCACCGGGGAACCACGGCTCCCGCTCGGTGGGGATGGTGTTGACGTAGTCGGTGCTGATCAGCGAGGGCATGCCGACCTGGTTCTCACCAGCGCGTTCGAGCAGCCGCAGCATCAGATAGCGAGCACGTTGCTGACCGCCGCCCTTGAGCACCTCGTCGAACGACTCGAGCCATTCCGAGGTTTCCTCGGGGTCGATGTCCGGCAGGTGCGCTGCCAGACCGTCGCGAATGACACGCACCCGCTCGGGGCCGGTGTTCTGCGGGCTCAAGGTGTCTCCTCGGCTTCGTTGGCGGTACTCGCGCTGGCCCGGAAACCGTGCCACGCGCCCCTATCGTTGTCCTTGCGCGACGACTTCGTCATCGCTACCGGTCGGTAGTTCTGGATCGTGTCGCTCACGCGCGCGCGATAAGAGGTATGTAGAGCGTGCCTCATGCCAGTGTAGGGATCTCCACAGGGGTGCCCCTTACGGCGTGTCACGTGGTCAACAGTTGCGCCGGAGGTAGCTGACAGTGTTCGCTAGCCGGAGTAACAGACTTCAGCGGCAGTCTTAGGGCTGTCGCTCTTGCGTAGTTGGAGGAGTGAAAACCGTGGTCGCCGCGGAAGACGCCGGCAAGCTCGGCGTCGCCGACAAGCTCGGGATCGAATCAGGCATGGTCGTCCAGGAACTCGGCTGGGACGAGGACGTCGACGACGCCTTGCGTGCCGCTGTCGAGGAGCGAATCGGGGGCGACCTCCTCGACGAGGATGCCGACGAGACGGTGAGCGTCGTCCTGCTCTGGTGGCGGGAGGACGACGGCGACCTGGTCGACGCCCTCCTCGAAGCCACCGGCGTGCTCGCCGAGGACGGCGTGATCTGGGTTCTCACCCCGAAGACCGGCCGCCCCGGCCACGTGGAGCCGAGCGACGTCGCCGAAGCGGTCCCGACCGCCGGCCTGTCGCAGACCTCCAACATCAGCGTGGGCGACGACTGGGCCGGCATCCGCCTGGTGTGGCCGAAGTCGGCCAAGGCCAAGCGCTGACTTTCGTTGACATAGGGTTGAAACCACGGGCGCTCACCCGCTCGTGGTCCCGTGTCGCACCGGAGGTTCTTGTCTCATGGCGGTCGAGGTCGGTTCGGAGGCCCCGGACTTCACGCTGAACGACTACAACAAGCAACGCGTGACGTTGTCGTCGTTCCGAGGCTCCCAGGCCGTGCTGCTGGTGTTCTACCCGTTCGCCTTCAGCGGCACCTGCCGTGGCGAGCTCTGCCAGCTGCGTGACGAACTGGCCACCTACGAGGACGAGAACGTCCAGGTGCTGGGCGTCTCCGTGGACTCGCCGTTCGCCCTGAAGGCGTGGGCGAACCAGGAGGGCTTCCAGTTCCCGCTGCTGTCCGACTTCTGGCCGCACGGGGCCGTGGCGCAGTCCTACGGCGTGTTCAACGAGGCCGTGGGCATGGCGCTGCGGGGCACGTTCCTGATCGACGTCTCCGGTGTCGTGCGCTTCGCCGAGGTGAACGCGGCCGGTCAGGCCCGCGATCAGGACTCCTGGAAGAAGGCCGTAGCCTCGCTCAAGGCATGATGTAGCTGTAACCCCTCTGGGGTCGGGGCGTGTAGCTCAGCGGAAGAGCACTCGGTTTACACCCGAGCGGTCGCAGGTTCGAACCCTGTCGCGCCCACCAGATATGCGTCATTCAAACCATGCATCGAAGAGGACCATCTACGGTGCGTGGTTTTATTTTTACTATCTGTTACATCGTTTTTGTGGAACGACGCACGCAGAACCGCTGAGGGAGCGCTGCGCTCGCTCGCGGTCTCGGCAGCACGGTCGTCCGTGCCCTCAGTTGCTGCCATGCGGGCTTCAACCTCATCGGTAGGCGCGCTGGATAGGAGCGGGCCGTGCACGGCCAGAAGCGACTTGAATGGCTCGTTCAACTCGTAGCGCTCTACGTTGCCGGCTTCGCCGATCCAAAGACTCTTGAAGAACCCGCGGTTGATCTGGCGGCGAATCTGATTCGGTGCCCATGCGTAGTTGGTCTCGCACCTGGTTGCAGCCTGCAT
Source organism: Lentzea sp. NPDC051208 (assembly GCF_040682435.1). Lineage (NCBI taxonomy): Bacteria > Bacillati > Actinomycetota > Actinomycetes > Pseudonocardiales > Pseudonocardiaceae > Lentzea > Lentzea sp. NPDC051208. The sequence continues at coordinate 67,210 of NZ_JBFBAW010000018.1, forward strand.
GGCTAGCTTCAATGTCGACAGAACGTCGGTCGTCGCTACCTGGGCTGCCCGTAGCTGCCCATCGGCCTCCGCAAGCTCACGAGTGAAGCGCTGCATCTCGCTCGCAAGGAGATCCTGCGGCACGGCACCCGCATAGTGCGCTCGCAGCAGCACTTGGCGCTCCGCCTCGACCGATGCGCGGCGTGCCTTCGCGCGCTTCGTTGTCCGCACAGCGTCCTCGCGCTGAGCCTCCAGGCTCCACTCAACGCTAGCTTGGATAAGTGCTGCTACCTCCGGCTTGACCTGGAAGCCCTCGTAGAACCGAAGGATCCCGTCTTCGATGCGCTCTACTCGGACTGCGGGTCGTTGACAGTAATTTACCTTCGTCTTCTTCTTGGAGCACATGAAGTAGGTGTACTTGCCGCCGTTGCCTTTGGCTTCCGAGTACACCAAGCGTCCACCGCATTCGGAGCAGTGGATGGTGCTGCGGAGGTAATGGTTGTGCTTTCGGTCCTTCTCGCCCGTGTTGTTGTGCGCGGCCAAGATGTCCTGCACGGCGAGCCACTTCTCTGGCTCCACGATTGCTTTGTGCCTGCCTTCGTAGTGGATTCCTCGATACGACACAATGCCGATATAGTACGGGTTCTGTAAAATGTGGTACATCGTTGTGAGGGAGATGGGGGCGGCTGGTTTAGTCCGGGTCGGGCGAGTCGTCAGTCCCTTTGCTTGTGCGGCAAGCGTCAGATCGATCCCCGACCACTCGCCTGTTGCGTACTCGTCAAAGCACCAGCGAATGATGTCCCAGCGGTCCTCATCTAGCTCGACCCACGAGCGCTCAATTCCGCCGCGCATCTCTCGTCGGTTCGTGTAACCGATCGGCGCGCGATACGGGGTACCGCCTTCCTCTGCCTTAGCAATGAGGCCTTTCATGACCTCCTCTGCCAAGTTTGCTGAGTAGAACTGAGCTATCTCGGCCATCACGCCGTAGAGCAACCGTCCGCTTGGGCTGTCATCGATGTGCTCCATGCATGACACTAGCTTCACGCCGTATCTACGGAGCAGTAGATTAATCGCCAGGTCGTCTTCGCGGTTGCGGGCCAGCCGATCAATCTTGTGGATAATGACAAAATCTGGCCGCAAGCGTTTTACGTCTCGAAGCATGCGTTGAAGATCATCGCGTTTGGCTGAGCGTGCGGACTCTCCCGCGTCCACGTACTCGTTCGCGACGGTGGCACCAAGCTGCTCGGACTTCAAGTAACAGGCACTTCGCTGGGTCGGGATGGAGTAGCCCTCGGCGTTGCCACCTCGCTGTGCTTGCTCTTTGGTGCTGACGCGCAAGTACACGAAGGCAATCGGTGAGGTTCGTGCAGCCTCGACTGGGTGACGTTGCTTTCGTGCTGAACGGACCCTGGTTGCTGCCAATCTCGGGGAGAGCTCGCCAACCTCTTCGGCAGATTCAGGAATCTGCTTAGCTCGAAGCTCATCGATAACGTTGGCTCGTGCTTCTCGACGGCGTGCGATGTTTGCCAGGCTCGTTACGGTCCTGGGTGAGCGTTCATTCTCCTCGTCGAGCGTGGAGTGGCTGTTTAGCTCTGGCCTGTTGTTATCGTCGTTCGTGTGCACATCGTGCCTCCTAGTTAAATAGGTCCGTCAGTAAGGTGAATAATGTCGGCGTGAGTAGTGAGTTCAACTTCCAGCTTGTTCAGCATCTCTGTGATCTCGGCGAAGACCTCGCCGTGCCGGGCGAGTCTGGAGTAGTCTGCCGTTATGAGATGGCTCACTTGTGGATTCTTGTTGAGGTAATAGAAGAGTCCGATGAGAGCCTCGAATGTCGCCGTGTGGCTTGAGCCCACTCCGATCACGGCGAACTCATAAGTGATGTGCAGCTTCCTGTCATAGGCGTGCTGGCGGCACAACTCACGTTGAGCTTCAGCCGATTTTCGGCTGTTTGCTCGAATGAAGGAGACTGCCAGGTGTGTTCGAGAGGCTGGCATCCTGGTGCGGGCAATCCTTGTGTGTGTTGAGATCACTCTGCTTGTCATTTTTGAATCCTTTCTTGCAGGATTTTCTCAGTACTTTTCGCATGTGCCAAGAGAGGAAACCCTGTCCTAATCTGTTCGGCGTGTGCTGTGGAATTGACAGCCGCGTGTTTTAAGTAGGCGGTAGGTGGAGAAAATCTGCCACCTACCGCCTACGAGGGAGGGCTCAGCCTTGCGGCTCTGCCTTCTTTGAGCGGCTCGCAGCCTTGCCAGGCGCGGCTTCGCCGCCGAACAGGCCTTCGATGGCGTCTCGCCGACTCTTCGCCTCACGCTCGATTTCTTCGAGTGCCGCAGCAGCCCGCGCAGCGAAGTCGGGCTCCGACCGCTTGGTCTGCACGTACAGCTCGACCGCGCGAAGCACAGCGTCGCCCAAGTTGAGCTCGTCCAGTTGAGCCACGAGTGAGAACTGCGCGTGGAGCTCGCTCGGCAACTTGATGCCGAGCGTCTTCACGCCGTTCCTTCCGGTGGGGTCTGTCATGACGCTCTTCCTCTCCTCGGTGTGGTGTGACCGCCTGCCCGCCTGGTGCAAGGCGGGCGAGCGGCCACAGGCCACCGAGGAGCGATGGCCAGGGCTGGTACTCATCTGAGAAAGACGTGGAGCCGACCGTCATGTCCCTGCACGGCATCCCACTGCTGCATGGCTTCGCGGGCGAACTTGGCGTAGTCGATCGTTACGTAGCTACGGAGATCGGGTTGCACGACCTTGTCGAGGTGTGACTCCCACTCAAGATCGCTGCCAACCTCACGGGCCCATGCCTCCGGCGACTCGTACGAGCCCACGAAGAAGTCGTTGAACTTCGCGAGCTCCTCGGCATCCCTGATGCCGGCAATCCCCGCCCATGCGGCGTACGCAGCGCCGTGCTCGCGGACGCCGCGGCCAAGCTGAGCGATGAGCTTCGGGTCGTTGAGGCCGTCGAGGTCGAGGCCCGCGAAGCTCTGCGTCGCGCTGACCTCCCACCGAGTCGCATTGACCGTGGGTGAACTCGCAAGCATGGCGACGACATCCGCGGCAATGCCTTCCGCGTCCTGCTCGGCTTCGATCCACAGCCCGTACTGGATGCCCCGCTCCCGGCTGTCGACGTCAACGGCGTACACCTGCGGCCGGTAACGGCGCTCACGTTCAGGCATGCCGTCGGCTGCCTTAGGCTCCGCAAACTCCACAGAGAGCGGCTTGCCGATGCTGTGCGCGTACTCGATGACCGCCTCGGCCTCATCTGGATCCATGCCGCCCTCGACGAGGTGTTCCAGGGTTGCCCGGTTGCGCTTGCGCTCTGCCGAGGCATCAGCCCTTGCACGTTCGATCTCCGCTTGTCTTTCCGGATCGTCGGTGCCGTAGCTGTTGACCTCGAGGCGGTGCTGATCCGCCTCCTTTCGTTGGTGTGGGTGCTTTTCCATAGCTTCTTTCCTCCTTTCGCTATGCATTGGTGTTCTCATCGGACGGTGTGACTTGCTTCGAAGTGCGCCACTCGGCAAGACGCTGCTCAGCCATCGCGGCGTAGGACGGGTTCAACTCGACGCCCAGCCAGTCGCGGTGGTGTTGCTCGGCGGCGAGCGCGACAGTGCCCGCTCCCAGGAACGGATCCAGTACACGGCCGGGACGCCACGCTTCGTGCCTGCAGTTCGCTCGCAGCAGCCCTACTGCGAGTCGGCGCCCATTGATCATCTGTGGTGCCCTGCGCCAGGGCACAGCGCACACGGTGCAGATGCGTTCAGGGCATGTGCTCAGCAGCGGGCGGCGCACGAGGTCGAGCGGGAACGTGGCAAAGTGCGCGCCCCGGAAGCTGGCAGTGCTGAACTGCCAGACGTCGCCGGGATTCTTGCCCAGCGGGTGGCTCTGCACGCCACGTGCCTTCATCTCGGCCAAACCGCTGTTCAGATCGACGCGCGGTGTGGTTCCTCCGCCCAGGTTCTGCGCGGCTGAGCGTGGCGGGTAACCGGGCCGAGCCAGCTTGCTGGCGGTCATGGTGGCGGTGGCCGGCTCGCGGATGGAGTCTAGGTCGAAGTAGTAGTGCGGCTGCTTGGTGAAGAGATAGATGAACTCGTGTGTGGTGGTGAGGCGATCGCCGACGGAGGACGGCATCGGGTTCTTCTTGGCCCACACGATCTGGTTGCGCAGGAGCCAGCCTGCTCGCGTTAGTTGTAGGGCAACACGTTGTGGTGCAAGCAGGAGACTCTTCTTCGCTGCTCCATCGCGAGGTGCGCGGGCATAGGAATCGCCGAGGTTGAGCCAAAGTGCTCCCGTGGATGCGAGGACGCGGCCGATCTGATGGCACACCGCAGCAATCTCGTCAGCCCAGGCGTCCACCGAGGACTCGCTGCCGATCTGGCTTTCGTGCCCGTAGTCGCGAAGGCTCCAATATGGCGGACTTGTGATCACGCAGTCGGCCACACCATCAGGGAGTTCAGCCAGCCGAGTTCGGGCGTCTCCGATCAGAACGTGGTTGAGGGGGAGTTCGGGCTTGGTGGTCATGACGCACCTCCTTCGGGTAGTGGCTGAGTGAGATACGGAACGGCTTCCGTAGTGAGGCAAACCTCGAACAGCGCGTGTGCTTCTCCTGGCAGACGCTTGAGCGCGCGGCGAATCGAGTTGGCGCGGTGCACGGACGGCACGAGCCACCACACCTTCGGATAGGCCCCAAGCTGGCGCTGCTCAAGCCCGCTTCGCCAGTGCGCGATGTACACCTCGCACTTGCGCACGATCGTCGGCAAGGACTCGGTATCCATGTCTTGCTCGATGAACGCCAGCACCTCGAACTCGCCGATGCCGAGACGAATGAAGGCATCAGGCTTGAGCACGATCACGTGACCGCCGAGGCCGCCGAAACGGCGCCACGCTTCCGGCTCGCCCGCGAAGTCGATGAGTTCTGCGAGTCCTAGGCGGCTGGCCTCGACCAGTTGTACGTACAGCTCGCTGACTGCCAGCACATGTGATTGGAAGGCGGGCTTGGTCTCGATCACCCGGCGCCGGCGCCGCGGTTCAGCCGTCGAGTCGAGCGCGAGCACGGCGTGTCCCCAGCCACTGAGGCCGATGACGTAGCCCTCGCTTCCGGCCCTCATCCCACCGACTCGACGCGAGAGCCGCACGATGAGGTCGAGTTCAGCGAGGCGTCTGATTGCGTTTCGCGCCTTGCGTGCCTGCGTGGTCAGGTCGCCAACTGTGAAGTGGAGTCTGCGGAGCTGGCTCCCGGTGAGTAGACGAAGTCGAGCAAGATCTCGAAGCATGCCGAGGTCGCGCTCAGAAAGCCGATCGCGAAGCCGGAGGGCTCGCCCGCGGCCACTCACTGGACACCTCCGATGGGGGCGAAGTGTCGGTGGCGCGAAATGAGCATCATTGCTGGCCAAGCGGCTGTGTACTTGATGCGATAGGTAGGGCGAGCGGTAGGAGGACAGTGCGTCACGATGTCCTCCTTCGCACGAAGCCGACACCTCCATCAGGGGTGTTTCCGCCGCCGTCCTGCCACCGCTGAACCAGCCGCGCGTCGATCTCCTCGGGTGACATGCCGAACTGTTGTCGGATCGCCTGTCGCGCCGCGGTGGGATCTTCTGTCGGCTCATTGAGTGGCGAGGTGCTGACGATGAACGGACGGCTAGTTGCGCCGTCGACGAGTACCTGCGCCGCAGCATGGAATGCCGGGAGGCGGAGGAGTTCGTCCGGTGTCATGGCCCCACCAAGGACGCGCGCAAGTTCCTTGGCGTCGGCTTCGGCTGGTCGGTACACCATGCGGGTACGGGCGTTGGCGAGTACGGCAGCCTTGAGGTTCGTTGTCAGCTGAGGCAGTAGCTGGTGCACCAACGTGAAGCCGTTCTCAAGCGCGCGGGCCGTGGCCAACATGTCACCGAAATCCATGCCATCAACGAAGTTCTGCCACTCGTCGACGATGACGGAGACTGGCCGCCTGGCGTCCCTCGGGACCATCGACTGCCGCTGGATGGCCTCTCGGAGCTGCCGAAGCAGCAGTGCACCGAGCAACTTGGCCGTTTCCGGGCCAACAGAGCCGGTGTTGAGGCTCACCAGCACGATGAGCTGTTCGTCCTTGAAGAGATCATCGAGTTGGAGAGCTGGGGCCGTCTGCCCGAGAAGATGGCGAAGTGGGCCGCGAGCAGTCCACGCCCGCGTCTTGTTGAGGATCGGCATGACGACGCGGGAACGCTCCAGCTCGCTGAGGCCGTCGAACCACGCCGCCCACGGAGCGATGGTCAGCGGGTCACTCACTTTCGCGAGCACGCGGCGGCGGAAGCCGTCGTTGGTGAGTATGGCGGGGACGTCGGTGAGCGTGCCGTCCTCGAGGCGCGCAGCCATGATTAGGGTGTGTAGCAGAATGTCGCTGCTGCGTGGCCCGAGCGCTGTGCCGAACAGCTCGCGGAACAACCCGAGTAAGGAGTCCGCCCGGCGTTCGGCGTCGGCCACGGGACCGGCAAGCGGGTTGAATCCGATGACGGGTCCCGAGACTCCTGGCTCAACAAGGCGAACCTGCGGCCAAAGCTCCTTCGGCATGCGGGCCAGCACATCGGTCACGAGATCGTCCTTGGGCTCTACAAGGAAGATCGAGCGACCGGCCTTGATGTCTTGAAGCACCCACCTAGCCAAGGTGGTGGACTTGCCGGCGCCTGTGGGCGCAATGAGGTGCACATGCGAAGCAAGGCTCTTAGCTGGGACGCGAACGGCTCTGTCCGTGCTCCGCGGGTGGGTGCTGGTGCCGACGATGCGTTCGGTGGTGCGTTCGGCATCCTGGTCGCTTAGCAGCAGCGAACGCGGTGGTGGTGCAAGCGCCGTGTCTTGCCCAGGTGCCTGCACGCCGTCGACAGGCCAGCCCAGAAGTGCGGCAAGCTCGGCGGCGTTCACCGTGCCGCTCCAGCTTCGCGGCCGTCCAGCGGGCATGAACAAGCTTCTCGCGATGTTCTTCAACTGCCAGCTGTCGACCATGCGATTGTTCGGGCCGGAGGCATGTGCAAGGGCGCTCACGGCGGGCCCGATGAGCTGAGTAGCACGGTGTGTGGTGGTGGCAGTAGCGCCAACGCGGCCTCGGACGCCGAACAACGGTTCGGCAACCTTGGTGCGCCAGGCGGCTTGATCCCCGCTGGTGGGTTTTGGCATGGGCCTGAGCCCGAGTGCTTGCAGGGGCGTAAGGCGCGCTGAAGGCATCGAGCGTGCGTGACTTGGCCCCACGATCCACTGGAGCACCACGCTTTCGTTCTGCCCTAGCCGTTGCCGAAGCCCCAGAAGCCCGGTGGCGACGGAGGCCGCAGTGTCGAGCCGGAGCGGGTACGCCATGTTGGTAGGCCGCACTTCGCGTGCGGTGGTCGGCAGCTTTCTCGGCGAATCCTGGACTGTCACCAGCGCCAGGTTTGGAACCTGCGCCGCTAAATCACCGGCGAAGTGACGACCGAGACGCTCGTCGTAACCGACGAGCCAGCGAACGGACTCCTTCGACAGCCATAGCTCGAACAGAACAACGGGCTGCACGTTGGGGATCCCGAAGCTCGGGCGCCCCGCGAGCGTTCGGACGAGGCCCGTGACGTCAGCCAAGCTGAGGTTCCGAGGAGGAATCACCTCGCGCCACATCTGGTCACTCATGACGCTGCTCCTCGGTGGAGCCGTCGCCGCCTTCAGGAATTTCGGCGTTCTGCGACTTCCTCTCCTCCGCTTGCTGCAGGCGAGCAAGGGCGATGCACGCGCGGGCCAGTGTGAGAACGGCTGGCTGCACATGAGGAGTTGCTGTAATTACTACACTGGGTTCTTCGGCTGACCCGGACATGACTTTCCTCCTTTCGATAGCTCGAAACGAGATGGGAGCACATGCCAGCAACACGCTCTGCGCTTGACGACGATGCGCAGTCTGTGTGTAAATGGGATGTGTAATCCTCGTTTTCGAGGGTGCTGATATGGACGTGGGCTCTGCGCCGCTGTGGGCGTCGTAGAGGTGTCGGCCAAGACTTTCCTCTGCGAGCTGTCGCATGTGGCGCTCCACTGTCCGTTCTAATTATCTGCTAGAAGTTTAAAGAAGTTATTTATTTCTCATTAACTTTGCGTATTCGACAACACCGATCGGTGGCCTCTGACCTCTGGAAGTAGTGCGGCCGAATGTGGCTCATACAGAGTGCTGTACGGGCCTACTTCCTCCGTGACCAGATCCAACGGATCGCGGCGATCACAAGCCAAAGTGCTACGCCGAGGCCGACCCACGGCCAGTAGCTGTACAGGTAGGTGGCGGTTACTTGCAGAACCACGCTTGCTGCGCAAAGTATCAGGATAGGACGAAGGACGAAGCCGAGAGGATCGTTGAACGGGGACTTCCTGTGCTCGCTCATGATGTCCTCCTTGCTTCTGGAGAAGGCCGCAGCGATGCGGCTTTTTCTGTGTTGCTGTACGAATCGTCTGCGGGAATCAAAGCTCGGTGGTTCTGTGGGTCATGAGACCGGCGAACAGCGCATAGGCAACCGATCCAGGCGGGTCGCCCTGGTGGACTGGCGTCACGGTGATCGAAGGATCGAAGCTGTGTCCGCTGGCATCGCTACCGAGCAGCACTGCGTGGACGTCACCGGGGAAGGCCCCAAGCTCGGCAAGTACCTCTTCGACGTTGGCATCCAGAAGCGCGAAGTCGCTCAGTACTACAAGCGTGGCTTCGTGCTGCGCATGCGACTTGGCGAGAGCAACTGCTCGGCGCAGCGACGGGCCAAGTTCACTAGACCCGTGCCTTCCCGTTGGTGGCCGAAGCCCTTGGCGTAATGCCCGCACCGAACGCGACATAAGAGGCCGCGGGGCGACATCTGCATCGCAGGGAGAGTCGAAGTGAAGCACCGCAGCCAGTTCTCGCCGTGAACCCCGCCGAGCGATGGTCCTGAACGCCCAGTCCATCTCGGCGTAGCGGTTGGCGAGTGGATCGCTACCACCCGAACCGGTGACCGACGCCGAGTCGTCGGCTACGGCGATCAGGAGTGTCGGCACCGTGGCAGGCCGGCCGGGGTCGCCAAGGTCGTAGTCGACTGCGGCGGCACCTGGCTTTCCTCGCTGATTCGAGCACGACCCACCGAGCAGGTGCGGGTTGAGCAGTGCTGACGCCTGGAGATGCTGGTCGAAGTTCATCGAGCGTCACCTAGTCGCGCACGCCACCCGATGGCACCGTGGGATTCCCCTGGTGCGAAGCCATGTCCAAGCACCCCGGGGTTGTTGCGCTGCACGCGCCACCCGAGCGACTCGACTCTCTTGGCTGCGGCGTCGCCGCGGAGCTGGGCCTCGATGTGGATGGACTTCGCGGTAACTTCGTGCGCAGCCTTGTCGCTGAGCGCCTTATGGCTTGCCAACGCGAGATAGCGCTTCTCTGCGATGGTGACGCGCTTCTCCATCGAGGAGAGCAGATCCGCCACGTCGTCCGCCGCCGAGTACGCCAGCAACCCTGATGCCAGCGCTGTGGCAGCAGCTAGCAAACCGAACGTCAGTCCGGAAATGCTCCCCTCAATGGCCGCCCTGAGCGCGAAGATGCCGACGGCCACGAGCGCCACCACCACGAGCGACAGAGCGCCGATGAGCTTCACGATCGACGTGCCGCCGGTGGAGGCCGTAAAGAACCGCTGGTACCGCCGTTCGTCTTCGCTCAGTGATCCGGGGTCGCGACGTCGGGCTTGGGCCATGCGCATGTCCTTCAACTCGGCGCCCACCAAGCCCGAGCAGGCCGCAGCCACGCCGGAGGCGAGAGCTTGGAAGAATGCGATGATCGGGACGTCACCGTTCACCACTGCGGCCGACCACACGCCGCCGGTGTCACCGAGTACGAGCGTGATCCAGGCGATCCAGTAGCGGAGCTTCGCACCAGGCTCCCGCCGGACGTACGGGGCGAGCACCTGTATGGCGTGCTGGCGATCGACCTGAGCGGCAACAACTTCCTTCCCCGCTTCGACGAGAACGAAGGTCGTTGCTGCAGCGGGTGCCTCAAGCGCCGCAGCGCTTTCTACGTATGGTCGTGCTGAATCCTCACCGCTTGCCGCCCACGCCGCTTCCTGTTCGTCAGCGAGCGCGGCGTATTCGATCTCGGCGTAGGTGGCGCCGAGCTGAGTGGGCCGGGTCTGAGCGCCGACGTTGTTTAGGCGCGGCAGCGTGATCTGATCGGCTTCATCCGTCCAGGTGTCCACGGACTGCATCAGAGTTGAGGTGCGGGTGGTCGACGGCTTCATCGGCATTAGCGGGTGGCGGTGGCGTAGTCGCTGACGGCCGTGCATGAGCTTGCCTCGGTGCGCTGGCACAGCTTGGTGTAGTAGCTGACCAAGCCTTCGACGACCGCGGACGGCGGCGCACCTTCAGCCACACGCCCCAGCCCTGCGACAACCACGGACGCTCCGGCAAGCTTCGGAACCGCCGGCTGTTCGGCCAGACGTTCAGCTTCCTGCCTGCTCAAAGCTCGGGCGCCCAGATCCACTCCGATGTTCTGGAAGCCGTCGGAGAAAACGGTCAGGTCCAGGCAGTAGTTACCGCCGAGCTGTTGCTTCCACTCGGCCGCGAGCCGGAGCTGTGCGGTGATGTCCGAGCCAGACTGCGGCAACGCCTGCACGGCCGGCGCGTACGCCGAGCGCACCTTGTTCATGACATCGCTGACGGCTTCCGGCACGCGCTTCAACCGGGCGTTCTCCGTGGCGCCGTCCATCTTGAGCGCGCCGTCGAACAATACGGCGGTGGCCGCGCTCGAGGAGCTGAAGACCGTCACGCGCAGGTAGCCCGAACACACAGCGGTGCGGCGGGCGATGGCCTCGACTGCGGTCATGCGTTCGGCCGCGATGGCGTCCGAGTTGCTGGAGCCGGTGCCGTCGATCTGGACAAATGACGCAGGCGGAGCCGCCGGGTCACAGGTCTTCAGCAGGTCCTGATCGGCGCCGAGTTCGCCACGGGGCGAGGATTCGAAAGCGCAGCCGCATGTGAGAGTCGCGAGAATAAGAGCAGCCGCAGTGAGTGCGCGCTTGCTGTCCTGAGTAAACATGACGAGGTGTCCCTTCAGATTGTTGGTTCTAGGCTGAGAAAAACCGGGGCCGACGCGCAGTCGGCCCCGGAGAGCTGGCTAGTTAGAAGGACTGTGTTCCGGCGTTCCGATAGCGCGCGGGCTTGTGCTTTCTGGCTTGAGCCCGGCGCGCGCTTCGTTGCATCTTCTTCGGGTTGACCACTGGAAGGAGCGGCATTTCGGCGCCGTTCGCTTCGTTCTGCAACGCGCGAGAAAGCCTCTCCATCTGCACTTGCTGGACTTCGATGAGCTGACGTTCTTCGGCGTGCATGTCTTTGGTGTGGCGGTTGTGCGGCATGGCTATTCGCTCCTCTTCGGCCTGGGCTTGTCGGCGGATTCGCCGATTACGGCCAACGTAGGAAGCGGAGCCGAGGGTGGCTACGGTTTGCCGCTCGACTTGGCGCTCTCGTCGTTGCTAGGCGGCAAGTCGAGCGGCATCTCCATAGAGGAGGATTTGGCGGCCATAAGCGTGCCTGCGGGTGCCGCTGACGGGCTCAGGGCTTGAAAAAGCGGCAATCGTGGTTCATAGTTGATCTTGTAAATAAAGGGAAATACCATGAATCATGAACAAATGCCAACAGCCGAACAGGAACGGCGGTACGAACTTCCCGTAGATGTATTTAACTTAGAAAAGCTGTCGCCTCAGCAGGTTGCTGGCCTGGTTGAATCAATCTGCGAGATGAACGACGAAGAGCAGAAGACTGCCACGCCATTGAGGGCAATTAGTGACCTCGATATGATCATATGTGCGGATCTTGAGCGCCTAACGGAACGATCCCCTGATAAAGCGCTGGAAGTGTACTCGGCGCTTACGGTTACCGACAATCAGTGGACAAAGGCGACGGGCATGCTTCACATAGCGGAAGCGCTCGTTCGGCACTATGACGCTGATTCGGAGAACCGAAATCTTGTCATCGACAGTTGTATCCATATGCTAGAAGATCGAGAGGAACTGGTACGAAACGTTGCTGACGAAATTCTGTATGGACTAATCGAAGAAGAGCTGCTTGATGATGCAACGGCAACGGCCGTCGTTGGACGGATGGAGGAAGCTCAGATGCGCGTCCGAGCTCGTGCCGCAACGGGGCGAGCGAATTAGTACGATCCGGTAAAGCGTGGACTATACGTCACCAGGATGTGCATACTTGCGATGTGGAACGCGACAGCTTGATCGACAAGGTCACGGAGGAGCTGAACCAACTTGCTCGGCGGGTGCTGAGTCGCGCCTTCGAAGGGGCGGGAAAAACTATACCGCTTAGCCTGCCGAAGCTTAAAGAAATCTCGGGCCGCCTTGCGCCTGGGGGTTGGGACGCCGCGACGCTTGAGCGTGTTCTACGCTTCGGCATAGAACAGCTCGACGAAAGTTTTGAAAAGATCAGTTCTCGGGAAGCGGCGTTCCTGCTCTTCAACCTAGACGGGGGCCCAGATTTTCCGCATGTCGTTTCTGTGGATCTGGAAATTGTGGATGGCAAAAGATATGGTCATCTATTTAGGCGTCTAGCGCACACTGCCGGCCTCTTTAATGCGAACAGCGGAGTTCGGCAACGGGTGGCAAAACTACGTCGATCGTTGGCGATTGTCCTTGTTGACGCGGCGTACTCCTTTGAGGTTCAGATGGATCCTCACGGGATTTCGAGTGTGGTAGCGACTGCGTCGCCAGACGTGCAAGTTGCAGATACCTGTGCTGCCTACGAGGATTTCCTTAAGTTAGCGCCATCGCTTGAAGTGATGGATGAGGGGCAATCAATCCAGGCGGTGAGGGATGCTTTTGAGGCAGTCGATGAAGCAGAGGCCTATCACCTAGCGCTTCTGCTGAACTTCGATCCGCCGCTTGTTCGCCAAGCTAGTGAGTACCTACTGGCCGAGGAGATGCCGATTGCAACCGCATGCAGCATAATTTCGGCGGATGCCGGTGTTTTCCTCGACGCACTTGCTCGTCGAATGCGGCAACAGCGGCCAACTCGAAGGATCGAGCAAACAATCGCTGAGCTTGAGCGTGAGCACCCTCGCTCGATTGAGGCGTTGGACTTTTTTGCCTACACGCACCATGAGCGAATCTCTGCCGAGCACGTCATGTCGTATCTTATGAGGCTTCCGCTCATCAAGCAGACGGAGCGTACGCATGCACTGCTCGTGTACGAGGAGGCTGTAGAACCGCTGATTGACGCAGGACTCGTAGAACATCACGGTCCATTTGCTCGGGTTAATCCGCTTGCACAATGCATCTGGCGCAAACTTCGCGCATCTCGTAAAGACGAGGTTCGACTCAGGGTGTCGCAACTAGATTTCGGCCTTGAGCGCCCGCTCCGTCACGCATTTACGCTCGCCGAGGAGCGCTGGAGTGTGACTACAATTGCGGGCCGTTGGCTTTCTGAGCTTGCACTCGTATCCAGGCTAGATCTTGGTAGTTCATCACACGTGGTTGAAGAAAAGTTGTGGCCGCTCGTTGCGCAAGAAGCGCGGCGAAGGTTTGCGTATAGTGCGTGCGCTTCGGTTTTTTTCCGGCACTCTTACAAGATGGCTGAAAAGAATCTTCAAGAAGCTGAAGACCTTCTCGCGGCAGGCGAGGTGAAGATGAAGTGGAGCCGCGTGGATTCGGTCGAGCTTTTCGATTCGTATGATGCCATGGACTGGGCTGAGATTGCGGAGGCCATTAAAGATATTTTGCAATGGCTGAGAAGTGTCATTGACCAGAGGCGTGCAGAGCCTGCATCAGTCGGATTGCTTAAGGATATATATGGTGAGCTTGCAAATCGAGTTGTCCGTAACTCTGCCGAGGCTTCTATTGTTACTGGGATCGGATCAATTCCGATTCCGGCCTTGTTTCCTGCCGGTTGGGTTCCTCGCTCGCGAGCCAAAGGAATATCATGACACATATTGGTCATGTAGCTACGCGTTAGATTGCAGCTGGCACCCGGCGCGGTGGCGCCCTGACCTGAGCCAGGGGCGCCACCGCGGAGACTCTCAGTTCGCCTGCAGCTCGCGATACGCCTCGAACACCTGCTTCACTGCATCGGTCACCGGCAGTTCCTCCTCGATCGGCGCCCACTGGAACTCATCGTGTTCCTGCAGCACCACGGGTTCGGGCGCGGTCACGGTCACGGTCACCACAAAGTTGAACTGCCGACTCTTCTTGCCGCTGCCCGAGAGGTAGTCGAAGCTGCCGAGATACGCCGTGGCCTCGGCGACTTGGAGTCCGGTCTCCTCCTCGACTTCGCGCACGAGGGCCGTCTTCAAGTCCTCGCCAAGCTCTACCTTGCCGCTCGGCAACTCGAAGATGCCGCCCATGAAGTCATCTGCGGGCCGCTTGAGCAGCAGCACCTTGCCCTCACTCTCGACCACGGCTCCCACTACGAGTTGCGCTACCTCGTCCGCTTCGGCCTCGGTCACGAGCCGGTCGAGCAATGCGGAGTCGATCATCTTCATCCCTTGAGGTCGTGGTGGTGCTCGACCACCTTCTTGATGCCATCCACGTAGGCACGCGCGAGCGGCACATCTTCCTCCCGGTGCCAGACCGGAAGCTTCAGGGTGTGGTGGTGAACCGTCTCGGCGATCGGGAACTGTCCCGGCCAGTACTGCACGTGCTCCAGCTCTCGCTGAAACGGGAACAACGCACCCGGATCCTGGAACAGCGGCAGCTGGTTCAGCGGACAGGTGGATCCGGGCCGGTCGACCTCCCTGAGACCTTCTGTCAGCAGCGCCTGGTGGAAGCGCTCGACGGGAAGGCCGCCGAGTTCATCTGACACGTAGGTGAGCGGCAAGCCGTACCACGCGGCCTGATGCTTGTTCGGCAGCTGCGGCACCGAGATGCCAGGAACCTCTGCGAGTTCGGTGCAGATCAGGTTCGCGATCTCGGCGCGGCCGGCGAGGTACTCGTCGAGGTGAGCGAGCTGGTCGAGCGCGAACGCCGCGGCCAGCGGGTGGATGCGGAACTTCAGCCCCGTCCCGGTGATGGCGAAGCGGTGCAGTGTGGAACTCGACGGGATCTCGCTGCGGCAGCGCTTGTTGTAGTGCGCGAACATCAAGGTTCGGTAGTACACCTCGTCGTCGTTGGTGAGCATGAAGCCGCCCTCACCCGCCGACAGCGGCTTCGGCCCGTTCATCGAGAACGCCGCCGCCTTCCCGAAACTGCCCACCTTCTGCTCATCGAGGCTGGCGCCGTGTGCATGGGAGCCGTCCTCGATGAGGGCCAGGTGGTGCTCCTGAGCGAGTGCTCGCAGGGCGGGCATGTTGGCCGGGATGCCCCACATGTGCGTGGCCACGATCGCCGCGGTGTTCGGCGTGATCTTCCCCGCCACCTCCGTCACGGAGATGTTGCCGGTCTCGTCGCAGTCGGCCAGCACCGGAATCGCTCCGAGGTGGAACAGAGGCGTGGCCGTAGCGAAGAAGGTGTAGGCGGGCACGATCACCTCGTCGCCGGGCTCGATTACGCAGGCGGCGTAGGCCGCGTGCAGCGCCGCCGTACCCGAGCTCATCAGGACGGCGTGCTTCACACCGAAGTAGTTGGCCAGTGCGTCTTCCAGTTCCGCGATCACACCGGAGCGGTCGTAGATGGAGATGCTCTCGGTGAGCTGCTCGGCCACCACCTTCTGGCTGCGATCGGTGATCGGAGGCCAGTTGAAATGTGGCGCAGGCTGTCGGATAGCCGGGTTTCCACCGAGCAGTGCCAGGGGCGAGTTCACAGCAGCTCCTTCGGATTGACGTGTGTCTGCGAACGGGCGGACTCGTAACAGCTCTGGATGAAGGCCAGGTGGGCGAGGTTCTCGCTCGGGCCGCTGACGTTCTCCCGCATGCCCTCGATCACCCGGCAGAAGTGGTTGATCTGGCTCACCGCGGCCGAGGGCCACGCCTGCTCGCGGGAGAGCGACTCCAGTACTTCGCCGCCGTTGGACAGCCGGCGAATCCGGCCACGTTCGAGGTGGACGATGCCCTTGTTGCCGATAAGGCGGATCTCTTCAGCCTTCGGGCCGATGAAGCGCGAGAGCAACAAGGAGCCGTAGAGCCCGCTGTCGTAGCTGAAGTGGATGAGCGCGGTGTCTTCGGTGTCGTAGCTGCGATCCGGCCGGGCGCTTGTGGAGATGTCGGCCAGCAGGCGATCCGGCAGGCCGAAGTACCAGAGCAGCATGTCCACCAGGTGGTAGCCCATGTCGATGATGCAGCCACCACCTGCCTGCTCTGAGCGGCCTCGCCATCCTTCTGAGGGATCGGTGGTGTGCATCGTGTAGGCCGCGTTCACCATCATCGGCGTGCCGATCTGGTCTGCCAGCTGCGGGAAGCAGGTGTAGATCGGGTTGAAGCGCCGCTGCAGCGTCACCATGAGGCGGATGTCGGCCTCCTTGCACACTTCCGCCAGCTGCTTGGCCTCGGCGACCGAGGTGGCGAACGGCTTCTCCTTCAGTACGTGGATGCCGTGCACCGCCGCCAGTTCAACGATTCGGCGCCCTTCGTTGTGCGGCACGCACACCACAGCGAGATCGAGCTGCTCAGCGGCGAACATCGCTTCGGCATCCGTGTAGCCGGACACACCAAGCTTGAACTGCTGTTCGCGGAGTACTTCGCCGCTTGAGTCGCAGATGGCCACGAGCTCGGCAGCGTCCGAGCCGAGCAGACCCGGTATGTGATCTTCCAACGCTTGCTTGCCGAGACCAACCACACCAGCACGAAGCTTGGTGGCTCGCTCGACTACTTGAAGCCCACGCTGACGCGTGAGCGGCAGCTGTGCCAGTTCGGTCATGAGCTGCGGTTCCCTCCTCGATAGAACGGTGCTGATGAACGCCGCGCCCTGTCGCTCAAAGGTGGGCGCGGCCAAGCGAGTAGCGAGCCGTGGGTGAACGCCATCGGTGTCGAGCTGTTCTTGGTCTCAGGAACGGTCGGCTCCGGCCCCATCACTGGCGTCGAGTGCCCGGAGTCCACTAAGGACGCGTCTCAGGAGCTGCGGATCCTGCACCGCAACGCTGTCGCGAACCGGGCCTTGAAGCCGCTGGCGCCGCGGGATGCCGGCCGGGGTGTTGAGCCCGGGCTCTTCTTGGGCCAGCCTGCTGCGGACGGCGCACCACATCACTCGTCGGCCTCGGCCTGGAAAGTCGTAGCCACCATCGTCGGCGGAGCTGGCAGGGAGCGACGGCGGTGCTTCTGTGCGGGAGTCCCAGACCTCGACCACGACGGCTCGCGGAACCAGGCGCAGGCGAAAGGCCAGGTAGTTCAGAACTTCCGGCCTTCCGCTCTCGGTGGTGATGGCTTGCTGAACGAGTGCTTTGGCGACATCGCCAAGCTCTTGCTCGCACGCAGGCGCGAGCTGCCACTTGATCGCGGCGTATCCCACCAGGAGCCGGGCACACGTGATCGCGCTCGGTACGGCCACGAGGTCAAGTTCGAACACGCGAACCTCGCCACGGGGCTGAGGAAGATGCGACACCACAGCACCCTGTTCGTGAGCTTGCAGAAGAGTCACGGTGCGGCTCCTGTACGGAGTTCGGGAAACAGCACCAGTACGCGGGTGCCGTTCTTCGACTCCAGCAGCTCCTTGATCGCCAGCTGCACACCTTCGGCATGCCCAAAGTGGTGCAGCGCAGGCACGAGAACGTGCGAGGCCTCGCCCTCATCTACTGCGGCGAGAAGCTCAGCGAAGGCCGTGGTGTGCTCGAAGTACTTGTCCACGAGGACGCGCGTGATGACAAAGCCTTCGAGACTGGCGAACGCCGCCATGGTGCGGCGCAACACCTCGACGCGTACTTCGGGTGTATCTGGCCGCACACGGAGGTAGCAGAGGAGCGGACGCTTGCCGGATGGGCGGCAGGATCGGCGGTGGGCTTCGGGGGGTGCGCAGCACCGCCGACCCTGCCTGTCTGGGGGATTCACGGCTACAGCACCGCCAGGTTGTGATCGGCCAGCACTACTTGCTGGCACGGCCAACTGGTGCCGCAGACGGTGCAGCACTCGGCGGTGTTGAGGTGGCAAGCGAACACCGCGACGGCGATTTCGGTCAGGCGGTCGAGCGTGCGGAGTGGATCGAGAGCGCCAACGAGCGTCAGCGTCTTTTGCCTGGTCATACCCTCTCCCGCCGCCGTTGCTGTCCGGCCGGGTGTGGCCGTACTCTCACCAAACCGGTTCGTAATGGGCCAAACACAGGGCGTATGGATCGGCGGTTTCCGGACATGAACCGGACGCCGGGGCGATGACCTGGCCAAATGGGAGGCCTGGCGCACGGGGAGAGGGGCGATGGTGGACGAAAAACCAAGTCCGTTCGCCAGACGGCGCGAAACGATGGGGTTCTCCCAGGAGGCCCTTGCCGAGCGCCTTGGCATCGACGTGCGCACCGTCCGCCGTTGGGACACCGGCGACTTCGTCAAAGGGCCCCAGCCGTGGATCCGGGACAAGCTGGCTCGCAGTCTTCAGGTCACACTTGAAGGACTTGACGAACTCCTGACGGCTACCGTGAAGCACGAGGCGTTGGTGGTGGGCGAAGTGGTTTCGCCTGAGATCACGACGGTGCCACCAGGTGCGGTGATGCTTCCGGTTCTGGTGGACGGCAAGCCAGTCCTGCTGCCCGTCGATCCGAAAACCCTTGCGGGAAGCGGGTTTCCCACCTTCGCCACGGAGAGCCGAGAGGACGCGATGAGCCCACTAAGCCGCCGCTCTCTGCTGAGGTTCAGCTTGGTTGCCTCGGCGCTCCCTGCCCTGGATGTTGAGGCGCACCAACACATCGCCGCAGCAATGGAAGATGCGCGCCGCTATTTCGACACCGATCTGGTGCAGCGCTTGAAGGCGCAGCTCGTCAGCTGCAAGTCAAGCGACGGTGGCTCAGAGGCAATGAAGACGCCGCCACTCCCGATCGTGCTCGGAATCCTTGGTGCGATTGAGGAAGCTGCGCGTGAGGTGCAGCCGGGTGTGCGGCATCAACTGCTCTCGCTCGGTGCGGAGTGTGGAGAGTTCGCAGGTTGGTTGTACCGAGATGCCGGCGATCTCACCCGAGCCTTGTATTGGCATGACCGCGCGATTGAGTGGGCACAGGTAATTGGGGACACCACCATGCAGGGCTACGTGCTCCTCAAGAAGGCACAGCTCGCTTACGACGAGCGCGACCCGCACCGCATGCTCGATCTGACTCAGGCTGTACGCGGTGGTTCGTGGACCTTGCCACTTCGCGTGCAAGCTGAAGCAGCGCAACAGGAAGCGCGCGCTGAAGCCATGCTTGGAGCGTCGCTTGCGTCCGTCGAGCGAAAGCTCGGCGAGGCACGGCAGCTGCTCTCTAGCAGCATGAGCCAGGAGTGCGCACTTGGCGCGCACTACAACGACACGCTGCTCACCATGCAGACGGCCGTCTGCCTCACGGAAGCTGGGAAGCCGCGCCGGAGCGTCGACCTCTACAGCGAGGCACTCACGGAGAACCACTTCTCCTGGCGTGACTACGGCTTCTTCCTCTCCTGGATGTCGGCGTCTTTGGCGCTGGCCGGCGAGCCGGATGAGGCCGCAAGGACAGGTTTGGAGTCGGCGAAGAGGGCGAGCAGCTCTAGCTCGCAGCGCACGCGCCGAGAGTTGCAACGTGTTGTCGAGGTGCTCACGCCGTGGCAGAACCGCCCGGCGGTCAAGGAGCTGCAAACCGCCCTCTAGGGCATCTTAGTTGTAGCAATCTTGTGCCTGGCCGTCATGGCATTGACGCCGAACCAGTAGGTTTCCTCAGACCAGCTGGTGTGGTCCGCCAGTGCTTGCAGCGATCATCTACTGCTGTCACGCGGACATGAATAACACTCATCAGCGATCACTGCATTGGTCCTTTTGGGTAGAGAAGTCAGATCAAATGCTGGAGGTTGTAACGGTCAGCGTCCGGGCGTCGAAGTGACATGTAACTCACTCCGACGAAGGAGAAAATGTGCGCGCCACCAGACTCCTAGCATGCGTCGGAGCATCTCTTGTATTCATCATGGGCTTCGGCATGATGAATCTGTTTTGGCTCAACTCAAGTGCCTCAGCGCAGCAACTTCCCGGCCTGTATGACTTCTACTCGGCAACTTGGGGTGACGGCATTTTTCTGCCGGTCGCTACGGCCGCATTGATCGTGATTCTTTCGCGGGTCGATGGTGCGGGTCAGCCAGTGCCACGTCCGCTCATATTCAGCCTGGCTGGGGCTGGGGTGCTGATAGGTTCGGTCGTGCAAGTTATGTGGCTGTTAGATCCCGCCCCGCGACTTAACTGGACGCTGCCCGAGCCGCACCGCTTTACGTTGGCGGGTTGGTACCACGCCGCCTTCTTTGCCGGGGTGAGTAGCGTATTTCTTGTGCTGCTTGGAGTTCTCCTTTACCGCTTGACCCGGCGCCGCAGATCTACTTCGCCCAAGTCGGGATCGCTCCATGGAGCACCCCTTACCACTTTCGTCCTTGCGGAGGTCGGTTTCGCCACCCTGGTGGTTCGGGATGGTATCGACAGTCCTTTCACCTTCGCTCAGCTTGCTACCTGGGGTGCGGTAGCATCGGCCGCTATCGGTGTGTTCGTCCTAATTATCATCGTAGCCCGCGACTCAGCGCTGGGTGTGTTATTTCGCGTACCAGCGATCCTGATATGGGTCAGTACGATCATCATCGCCACCTATCTGCCTTGGCACTATCGGATCGCCATCTTCGGCGTAGTGGCGCTGGGGGTCTGTGTTGCACTCGTGCTTGGAAGAGAGGCGCAGAGCCTGACCTGGGCGACAGGCATACAGCTTGTTGCTGCCACATTCGTGTCCGTCACTTATATGTCCGGGGCGATCAATCAATGGCCAAACAACATAACAGTAGCTTTGATAGCGCCTATCGTAGCGATGGGTGCGTGTGCACTCTTCTTGTTGAGTGGGTTTGGCTTCAAGGTGTCGTGGGTGGACTTACTTGCGGCTGGTGTGCACCTGCTAATCGTAGCCGCAGCTGGTCTGTACCTGACCGATGCTGGAATCGTGGCGAACCCCATAGTGCTCACCACGGCTCTCGCGCTTGCTTCCTTCCTGCAGGTGACAGTCACGCGTCAGCTGACAGATCATCGTTTTCAGCGCCTCGTCGAGGCTGAAAGTGTCGCTGACAAGACGGAAACCATGGAGGCTGCTGGGGCGGCGACAACGGCCGAATCTGAAAGAGCGCGTCATGCTGTTGCGAGCGTGAAACGTGAGGTATGGACGTGGATGGTAGGAACCTACTTTGCGGCGGTCGTAGCCGTTCTCACTTTGACCAGAGGCGCAGTCGTAAGCAAAGGGTTCCAGCCGGGTGGCGAAAGTGAGTGGCTCAGCCTGATAGTGCTTCTGTTCGGTGCGGGATTCGTATGTCTGCTCGCCGGAACAACAGCTTTGCTTGCTAGGTACTTGCCGCAGTCTAAACGGCGTCAGCTATGGGTCTTCTTGCCAGCTATTCTCGGAACCGCGGCGTGGGTGTGGCTAATAATTTCGATTCAAGCTGTCCCGCATCGATTTTACTATGCACCGTGGGCGTGTGCTGCAGCTATCGTGATGGGACTGGTTACCTATGAGTCCATCATCAGTAATGTAAGTAGATTGAATCGCGAAACTCCGACCCCTGTGTTGTATGTTACTGCCGTAGGACTCGGGATGCTGTCGGCAGTCAACTCCTACTGGCTTCTTGCCGGCGTTGCTAGTGGACCGGGTATACCGGAAACTCAGTTAAGAGCGCTGGGTGCAGTGGTCATCGTGGTCGTGGTGCAACTGACGATCCTGATGTGTGTCGGGTACGCAGCACAGGCTGGCTTAAAGAAGCTTCGAACGCGGTACACCACATCTTTCAACTTGTTCCAAGATGGCATCCTTTTTCTGGGGCTGACCTTCGTCTTCGGCTTTGTTCCCTTGTTTGTGTATCGCCATCTTGAGCCCTTGACCATGCAGCGCTCCCTGGAAATTGCCTTTGCGCTGGGGCCAACTTTGACCTTCGCCGGTGGCCTGATGGTGATGACCTTGATGAATAACCGAGAGCATCTGCGGCGTAAAGAGGAGATCGCTGACGCCACGGAAGACTACGACGGAATGCCGATCGCTGCCCTGAAGTCACATATTAGGTTCCAGAATCGGATGGCCATCACTCTTGCTGCGATCACCTTGGTTGGGCTTGCGAACGCCATGCAGAATATCAAGGAGCTGCGGGAAATTATTTTCCATGGAGACATCTACCGGTGATCCAAATACAGCTGGCTGAGCGGCGTCGAGGTGCTGGCACTGTGGAGAGCATCCGATCGCCGATGCGAGCCGCTGTGTGGCTGCTCAAGCGCTGATGTTGCCCTAGATTGGCGTTGAAGTTTGCGATTCTTGCAGGTAGACAGCCTAACTTCTCTCCCGCGTTGGTTCGTGGTCAGCAGCTCGCAGTGGGGCGCCTCCAGCCTGGCAGCGTGACCAACTCAGCCGAGGAACCGAAGAAGCTCTTCTTCACCGTCCCTGAGGCGGCCAAGCTGCTGCGCGTTGATGTCGCCACCATCTACCGCTCGATCCGCGAAGACGCTTTCCCCGCAGTCAGGCTCCGTACGCGCTACGTCGTTCCGGCTGCCGCGATCGAGCAGATGATCGCCAGTGTCATGGAGTCCGGTGGCGTGCTGGACATAGCGGAGATGACCCGGCAGCGCCGAGAGGAGAGGGAGTTCGAGCGCCAACAGCAGCGTGGGCGCGGATGGTAGTCAGCTCAGCCAGTTGGTGACAGCCCCGATCACCTCGGCCTGCCACTTCTGGCTCTGAGGATGCGCGTACTCGGGGTCGTCGTGGACGGCGAACCCATGTTGGGAGCCTTCGAGTTCCAGCAGCTGGTGCTCACAGGTGAGCTGGCGGTTCGCCTCGCGAGATGACTCCACTGGGATGAAGGTGTCCTCGGTGCCGTGCACGATCAAGGTGGGCGCAGTGATCTGGCCAAGCACCGTCCGTGGTTGCAGCCAGAACACCTCGTTCAGGATCGGCCTGCCGAGCTTGAAGGTCGGCGAGTGGCCGAGGTAGCCCTGCTCGAGCAACTGCTCGGCGCCTCGATCGTTGATGTAGCCGTTCTCCCATGCCTTCTTCTCGTCGACGAAGCGCTTCCGGTAGTCGATGAGCGGGTTGAAGAGCACCAGGCGGCCGATCGCCTCTGGCCGCTTCGCTGCGTAGTAGGCCGCGGTGCCACCGGAGAAGCTGGCGGCGATGATCGACGGCGGCGTCACGCCCGCGAGCTCGTTCAGGTGGTCGAGCCCAGAGTCGATGGCGTTGAGCACTGCAGAGAGCGACAGATCTTCTTGTCGACCTTCGCTCTCACCGTGGCCGGGAAGGTCGAACCGCAGCGAGGCAACGCCGGCCTCGGCCAGGCCCGCGGCGAGTCGCGTGAAGAAGCCGCCCTCTTCGCGGGTGACACCAGCGCCGTGAACCAACAACACCGAGTGCCGCGGCGAACCATCAGGCGCGTCGAAGGTGCCCGCGAGCTTCAATCCATCATGCGTGCGCACGGTGGTGCTGGTGCTGCCGGTGCTCATCCGAGGCTCCTTGAGGTCGAAGGTGACCTCTCCATGATTCCCACCCGCGGCCCTGCCTAGCTACCTCGTGAGGCGGGAAGAACACCAAGCACCACGACGTGTGCTCCAGAGTTTGCGCAGTTCAAGCACGGTGCTGTCCGGTTTCTGCCCGCAAACCGTCCTGTTCCTGAGGGTCGCTGAGCCGAGACCCTGGCTTTCGCGCTTGAAGTGGAGATCGATCACTTCAGGCCACGAGGACGGATGCCTGAGGGGGCGCTGCAGTGGCGACGAAGACCGGCTTAGGGATCCTGCCGATTTTGCTGATCGGTGGTGCGATGGTCGTACTCGGCCCGCAGCTGGTGCCGGGCTTCCCGGATCTCCTTGGCGACCTCACTGCCGATACCGCTGTCGCCTACCAGGTGGCGCCCGGCGCCAAGCCCAAGACCGACAAGTGCACCGCGGATCAGCTGCTCAAGCAGCGCCAGTGCGACGACTTGAAGGTCGTCCTCATCGACGCCGCCAAGATGCCGTTCATCGCGCAGAACATCTCGTTGGCGTGGGTGGAGGGCAAGCCGTTCGCTCTGCACAAGGGAGCTCCTGGCTCAGATGCAGGCCGGCGTGCTGCCGTGTGCGGCAACTTCAAAGCGCAGTTCGCCAAGGGCAGCTGCGACGAGTACGCCTTCGCCTCAAGCGCTGAGGGCGGCATCCCCGCCAACGTGCGCATCATGGAAGTGCCCCTGCGCGAACAGAACTGCCAAGGTGGCACGCTTCGGCAGGAGTACCGCCGGGCTGGCATCGTGGAAGGCAGTGCCTTCACCGTGGTGATCACCAACCCGGAGAAGATTGCCACCGGGCCCTACGCGGGCGTGGACATCGCGAAGGAGCAGTCGTGCGGGAGTTGATCGACCGCTACCAGTGGGTGCAGCAGCTCGATGTGGTGATGACCTTCGCCGTCATCCGGGGCCGAGGCGCAGATGAGGTGGTGCGCATCTACGGCGGCGACCCCGAGCAGCGCCAGCTCATGACCACGGTCGAGGCTGAGGATGCCGGGCTCGATGACGGTGACGACTTCTACTTCCAGGTGTTCGGGCACCAGGACGCTGTCGTGGCACTCGAGAACAACGGCTGGAGCGGCACGGTGCCGGAGATCGCTCGCCGTGCCTCCGCAGGCGTTGGCCACTTCTTCTCCGTGCACTGGAACGCGAACGGAATGTTCCGCATCACCGAAGCCCGCAGCGGCAAGGTGACGGCGTACTTCGAGCCGACGCTGGGCACGGAGCTGGCCGCGCCCGACGACGTCATCCCCGCTTGGGCGCAAGGGCTTGGGCTCCAGCCCGGTGAACTCCGCGCCGCCTGCCTTGCTCTCGTGGAACAGCAGACCGAGGTGGCTTTCGAGGAGGAGTGGCTGGTGAAGAAGCTGCCCGCCTTCCGGATCCCGGACCCCGATGAGTTGCTTCGCGGCGTGGAGGATGCACGTACGCCTTAGGCGCGTTTCAAGCCGTTTAGAGACCCTTCGAAAGTTTCACCAGGTGCTATTCCTGTTCACCTGTCGTGGAACTACTTCAGTTCGCGGTTGCCTGCAACAATCCGCAAGCAGTGACGATGTGCTGCTTGGGAGGTAGCTGTGTGGTCGAGCATCGGGTTGACCGGCCTGCTCGCAGTGCTGGGTCTCGCGGTGTGCCGCACAGTGGCGATGGCCATTGCGTTGAGGGGCACCAAGCCAGTCGAGCGTCCGGCGATCATCAAGGCCCTCAACGGCGGACTTCAAGGGGCGGTAGCCCGTCGTCGTGGGCGTTGAGTCCTCACCTACTGCGGTGGGAGGCTTCGCAGGTAGTCCTCAACATCGAAGCCGACTGCCTGAAGCCGAGTCCGTGCGATCTCTAGCTCATGCTCGGCGAACAGCTCGGCGTAGCGCGGGTTCAGCACGAGCGCCTCGATGCTGTGCTGCAGCATGTTTTCTCTGCGCAGCCGCTCGAACCCGTCCGACACAGTTGACGTGCGAAGCAGCGTGTGAGCTGTGGCTTCGCCGCCGTCCATCGTGACCATATGAATGAAGGCCTTCGCCTGGTACCTGATGGTTCGCACCAGGAAGCGGTAGCCCTCCCGTGTTGCCTCGTCGAACTCCCTCGACAGCTGTGCGCGATCAGGTACGGCAGCGCTGGTCATCTCGGCTCCTCTCGAGAGGGTGGCTTGCGATGCGCTGGCGGAGTACCAGCAACAAGCTGGCAACTGCGGTGGAGCTCGCGCCCGCCCCGGTCATCCACCAGCTCGACATCTGAACCGCCACCACCACGTCGACCAGGGCCACGACGACAAACACCGCCGCCAGCAGTTCGAGCCGGCGCCGGTCGACATCGCGGGCTCCACGGCGGTGCACGCTCGCTGCGTCGTTTCGGCGAACCTTCGTGTTACTGCTGAAGGCTCTGTGTTGGTGCACCAGCTTCCAAAGTGATCTTGCTAAAGTCACCGTCTTAACACGAAGCCTCACAACCAAATGGAGTACGCCCGTGGCGCAGAAGGTTCTCGTGCAGCTCATTGACGACCTTGACGGCACCGCTGCCGAGGATGTTGAAGCCGTGAGCTTCGGCCTGGACGGTGTCACCTATGACATCGACCTCAAGAAGGACAACGCTGCCAGGCTCCGTGACGCTCTGGCCGACTTCGTTGCCGGCGCTCGCCGTACGAGTGGCCGTGCCAGGAAGGCCTCGAACACCACGCGCACCGTCGTGGCGGAGTCCCGCACCAAGGAGCAGACGAAGGCCATCCGTGAGTGGGCACGCAACCAGGGCCACGAGCTCTCGGACCGTGGCCGTATCCCCACCAGCATCATCGAGGAGTTTGAGCAGGCGCACCGGGGATGATGCCTCCTCATGTGCGCCGCGTGCGCATTGCGGCCTTCTGGGTCATCGGACTTGCAGAACTTGTGCTGGTTCTTGGCCCGGCTGTTGGGCGTGCACTGATGCGCGCGGTGCCGGATGGCCCGGAGCCGATGGTTTGGTATAACCCGTTCACATGGACTGCGGTGCACTGGACGGCGGTCGCGCCGTGGGCTGCCCTCCTCGTTGCGGCATCAGCGGCTCTCCTTGTCGTCGGCCAGATCCGCGAGGCGCGCAAGCTGCGGCTTGAGCAGGCACAGCCGTTCGTAATGGTCGACTTCGAGCGGCACCCGTCGGTGCCCTTCATCATTGTGCTGGTTGTAGAAAACTTGGGAGCGACTGCCGCCTTCGATGTTCGATTGCG
This sequence comes from Lentzea sp. NPDC051208, assembly GCF_040682435.1. Classification (NCBI taxonomy): domain Bacteria; kingdom Bacillati; phylum Actinomycetota; class Actinomycetes; order Pseudonocardiales; family Pseudonocardiaceae; genus Lentzea; species Lentzea sp. NPDC051208. Next base: position 93,884 of record NZ_JBFBAW010000018.1, read on the forward strand.
CTTCACGCCTGAGCTGCAAGTCAGTAGCGCACAGCGTGCTGCCAAGCTGCTCGACTCCAGTCTGCTGCGCAACGGGATTCCTACCATGCCGCCGCGCAAGCGCATTGATACCGTGTTTGACTCGATGCGGGAGCAGTTGGATGAAGGCTTGCCGCAGTCCTATCAGGCAGTTGTGGAGTACCGGGATTCGGCGTATCGAACTTATCGGGAAACCTACATCCTGGATTTGGCCTGGGCTGCAGGACTGACGTACATTGATCGAAAAGATATCCACAACGTTGCGGAGCACCTCAGAATCATCCGGGGTGAGCTGAAAGTGCTTAACAGGGAGCTCGCCAAACGTCGCTCGTTTGAGCCGCCAGCTTGATATAAACGCCCTACGACTCCCGTCTGGCTTCCAGTTCTGAGATCACTGCGGGCAGCGTTGTGCCGAGCGCCTCGGCCACCAGGCGCAGCTCCACCACATCGAGCCGGCGCTCGCCGGACTCGTACTTGCTCACGAACGACTGCGGCTCGTCGAGGCGCTCTGCCACCTGTACCTGGGTAAGCCCTGCCTCGGCGCGGATCTCCCGGAGAAGTCCACAAAGCCGCTGGTACGCCGCCGAGTAGATCGACTTGTCCATCCGCAAAGGGCACAACCGGCATTGCAAATATCCCAAAATCGGATATCGTCGCCGGGTGGCCGATCGGCCATCTTCACCGGATTCCCTGAGGGGGTGGCGAGATGCGCATCGCGATGAGCGGCGGCGGGGGCGGCACCTGATAGCCCGCCAGCACACACGAGAGCCCTGGGTGCCTCTAACACCCAGGGCTCTCGCCTTGTATTGAACCCGAAGCGGCCGGCGGCCGCCCTGCGCCGGGCTTAGGCCGCCTGTCCGTTCGACGGCCCCGCGACTGTCGTGCTCTTCGGCTTCGCCACGGACGGGATGTCAGCGAACTCCAGCTTGATGCCGAGGTACGTGAGTTCCTGGTTCAAGCGCAGCAGGCTGACCCTCGTGAGAGGAAAGATCTTCTTGACCTCCCACGGGCGACCACCGAGCGCCAGTACCACCGTCCGCGGCCGGTCGGTAAGTGTGCGGGTGCTGTCCAGCGCCTTCACCTTCTCCCGGAGCTGCTGCAGCGCCTCAGGCTCAAGACGCTGCGACCAGGCCGACGCTTGCGCCTGGTTGAACAGATGTCCGAGTTCAGCGGCGCGCGATGGCCACTTGATGTGGATCAGTTCGTCATCGGGGCCGATGCCGTCCGCGAGTTCGAGCTTCGGATGCATCGGCGTCTTCGCGAAGTCCTGATCCAGACAAAGGAACCCCGGCTGCTTCGCAAGCTCGTCTTCGCAGTAGCGGTGCTCGTCGTCCTTGCCCTTCTGCCGCTCCCACACGGGGAACAGCAGCGAACTCTTGTTCGCGATGAGCTCGGCCAGCTGCTCGTTGACCCGGTCAATGGAGTCCTTGCTGAGCTCGTACCACCGCCCCTGCTGCAGGCAGAAGGTCTTGTCGCCGATGCTGGTCTCGAAGGCGATCCACTTGAACATCGAGATCGGCCGGCAGAGCTCCTCCTGGCCCTGGTCGTCTTCGCACGGTACGAGCCGCGCCGCCTCCAGTTCTGCGAGGCGGGCTCCTTCGGTGATGTGCGCGAACCGAGCGGTGATCTCCTCGACGCCGAAGTCGGCGTTGAGCAGCAACGGGCCGAGACCCCCGACGCTCGTGGTGATGAAGGAGTCGGCACCCTCCACCACGCCGTGCACCGCGGCAGGCCAGCAGATCCCGATCGAGCCGAAGCGCTCATCGCCGCCCAGTGCCACGGCGAACCGAGCCTCGAGCTCGGCCTTCAGCGGGTGGTTGGAGCCAACCGGGCGCACCTCGTTGAGGAATCGCAGCGGCGAGTCCTCGTCGCTGGAGTCCACGATGCGGGAGATAACACGGAGATCAGCGACGAACTCTTCTGGCGAGCGGCCTACCTGGATGTGCAGCGAGTTGCCGCACCTGATCTGCAAGGCTCGCCCATCAGTCGCAGCGTGGTAGGTGAGGCCTTCTAGATTGGCCGGCCCTGTCAACCGCGTGACCACTTCGCCAGCTGGCTCAAGACCGAAGCCAGAGAGTGAGTGGCCTTGCGGGAACGAGGTCTGTTTGCTGCGGGAGCTGGTGTCAAGCGAGTTGCTGTTCAACGTGCGCAACTTCGCGGGGTCGAGGCGACGGATGCCGAACCGCAACCCGAAGCCCTCGTCGAGCAAAACATCGTCGAGTAGATGCCGCGCGCTGGCACCCCAGCATGCGGCCATCACCCAGTTCTCATCGATCTGAGTGAGCACCACGGTGAAGGGCGTCATCGCTGACAACGCGAGTTCGAGGCCGGTTACCCGCCGCGGGTGCCGTGCCCACTTCGCCTCGTCGACGATCCGCATGCCTGCGAGTACATGCGCAGGTGCGTCCGCGATCTCCATGGCGCCGTCGAACTCAACCTCTGCGCCGTCGGCCAGCTTGAGGTAGTCGGTAAGGGGGAGGCCGGCTGGGAAGCGGTAGAGCGCTGCGGGGCCGGTGGGAAGAGCTTTGCCTGTCAAGTGAGTCGTCCTTGCCTTACAACGACGAGCGCGGCCAGATGGCGTGCGCCCGCCGTGACGTTGAGTCTGATGTGTACGGCCGTAGCCGTACGGCAAGTGAGAGCGCTGACTGCGCAAGTACTTGTGCGCCAACGGTTCCCGGGTTCGTGCTGAGCAAGAGCCCGGCAACCGCAGTGCTTCAAGCGTTGATCGCGAAGACGTCGTGCCCGACGTCTCGGATGCGCAGGAGCGTCACCAAACGCGACTGTGAAGACGGAGAAGGTCGATCGACCTCGACGGGGCTTGTGCGCAAGCGAACACCTGAGCGGCCGATTCACTCGGCTGTGGCTCTAGTGGAACGCGGGCAACAGCCCTAGACTCAACGCGCTTCCTCCGAAAGACATGCTGGTTGCTAGGCCAGGCGGATGGGGTGGAGCTTCACGCGGTCTCCTGTTGGCGCAGGGGGCCGCGTTTGCATGTTCAGGGATCGTAGCGTAACCCGAACGTGATCAAGTCTGCCTCAAGGCAACGGGCGTCGTCACCCTTCGGTTCGAGGCGTTGCGCCGAACGGCAGATTTAGCCGGTCATGCGGAGTTTAAGTGTGGCCGAGCTGATAAGCCGGACGCAACTCGCCACGCCAAACCTCGCGCAGCTTGAAATAGCTAACGGCGTTCGGTTTTGTGACAACCTTGTCAGCCGATGAGAGCGTGCTCATTCTGGACAAATAATGGCCATTATTCGCGGATTTGCAGAATTCTGACGCAGCGTAGTCGTTCGACTGCGGTATCGGGATCGCTGGATCGACCGATCAGCGGCGTGTGGCTGCCGCTCGTCGCAGCTAGGCGGCGCGCGTCACACCCCTACGTCGGATGTGGTTCGCAAGGTGTTACGTCTCGGCGATGGCGAGAACATTCATCCCCTAGTGCGGCGTGGGCCAACCAGCCTGAGCGGTCTCGGCGATCTGTGGTGCTACCTGTGTGTCTGGCAAAGCTGGTGGCTATTAACAATTAGTACAATGCTTGCTACAATCGATGGTGAATGAAGGACACACTCGACCAGCTTTACGAAACTAAGGCACAGCTCATCGCGGTGCTCTCGACGGTTATCGGCGTCGGTTTGCTGATACTGAACAGATGGCCGCCAGCCATCGAGTGGCTGTTGCACTTCCCTGTCCCGATCCCGCTGGGAGAACTCGGTGCAGGCTTCTTCGGCTTCGGGGTGCTGGGCATCTACTTCCAGATCCTCGACCGTGCGGCGGGTGAGAGGCGGCTGGACAGGCGCATTGGCAAGGCGATCCGGCAAGAAGCTCCGGCGTTCAGCGGCGCCGTGATCGACAGCCTTGCCTTCAAGCCGGAGATGCTGGAGAGCATCGCTGCCTCGGACGAGCTGCTCGATCGGGTGGCTTCGAACGCGCTGGCTCTACGACTCAAGGACAAGCAACTGGCAAAGGATCTGTACACCGACGTTCGGGATCAGGTGATCAACGCCGCGGAGCGGTGGCGGGACGTCGAGGTGTCGGTGTCACTACGGCCGTGGGCAGGTGGTCCTGCCTTCGGACACGGCTCGATGTTCGTGGCAACGGTGCGGTGGGAGTACAAGGTGCGGTCTGCGAGCCCTACCTTGCGCTTCGCCTGTGTGGCGGATGAGCGTGAGTATAAGGAGATGCTGCGCGACCCGGCGATCACCTCGGCATGGCATTTCGATCTTTCAGGTGGGTTTGCAGCGGAAGATCCCGAGGTCTTCGAGCTCATCAGCCTCGCTGTGAACGGCAAGGAGAGGGAGATCCAGCGCACCTCAAGCGCTGGCACCCAGGTTTACGCCGCAAGCCTGGGCGAACAGGCCTCAGCTGACGAGATGACTGTTGCCTACACCTATCGCGTTCTTGTCCAGCGTCACGGCCATGTGCTCTACCTTGATCTGCCGCGGCCGGCGAAGGGGCTGCACGTGCAGCTCGACTACGCCTCCGCAGGCATCAGACGCATGAACACGGTGGACTACATCTCCAGCAGTCAGTCGACTCGCGTGGAGCAGTCGCGCCGTATGGACGAGGCGAAGACTGTGAACATCAGCTTCGATGGCTGGACGTTGCCGCGGGCTGGGGTGGCATTCGTGTGGGTGCTTGAGGACGAGCTGTCGTCGACTGTCCGCCCTCACAAGACGCGTTGATCAACTACTACATCCGTCGCAGCTCAGAGGCACGCTGCCTATCTATCTGACCGCCCCCGCGTGCCAGCGCCCTTGATTGTCAGTGGGCAGCACTATCGTTGGGGCCTCGATCCTGGACCGCCCCGCTTCGTGTGCTCTGTCGCTGTTGGCTAGAGCTGGCGCACAGGTGTTCCAGGGATGCTGTTGGGTTTCGACCTCGATGATGGGATGGCGTAGGCAGTGGCACTGAAGAAGTCAGACCTGTACAGCTCCCTCTGGAGCAGTGCTGACGAGCTCCGCGGCAGCATGGACGCTAGTCAGTACAAGGACTACGTCTTGACGCTGCTGTTCGTGAAGTACGTGTCCGACAAGGCCAAGGCCGATGCGTACGCGCTCATTGAGGTGCCCGAGGACGGCTCGTTCGACTACCTGACCACGCTCAAGGGTCGGCCGGACGTCGGTGAAAGGGTCAACGTCGCAGTCCGCAAGCTCGCGGAGGCGAACGACCTCCAGGGTGTCATCAACAACGCTGACTTCGACGACCCGACGAAGCTGGGCTCGGGCAAGGATCTCCAGGACAAGGTGTCGAACCTGATCGGCATCTTCCAGGATATGGACTTTTCCGGCTCGAAGGCGGAGGGCGACGACCTCCTTGGGGACGCTTACGAGTACCTGATGCGGCACTTCGCCACGCAGTCGGGCAAGAGCAAGGGGCAGTTCTACACGCCTGCCGAGGTCTCCCGTGTCATGGCGCAGCTGCTCCAGATCCCGGCCGGCACACCGAAGTCCACCACGGTTTATGACCCCACCTGCGGGTCTGGGTCGCTGTTGATCAAGGTGGCGGACGCAGCCCCGAACGGCCTGACGATCTACGGTCAGGAGAACGACAACGCTACGTGGGCGCTGGCCCGTATGAACATGATCCTGCACGGCAACGAGACCCACGAGATCGTGCAGGGCAATACGCTGGCCGATCCGAAGTTTCGCGACAACGACCGGCTGACCACCTTCGACTATCTAGTAGCCAATCCGCCCTTCTCCTGGAAGGCCTGGAGGAATGGCTTCGAGAAGGACTACGGCCGCTTTGACGGCTTTGCTATGCCGCCGCACAAGAACGGCGACTACGCGTTCCTGCTGCACATGGTCAAGTCGCTGAAGTCCACCGGCAAGGGTGTCATCGTCATGCCGCACGGTGTGCTCTTCCGTGGCAACACTGAGGCGCAGATCCGTCGGGAACTGGTCAAGCGCGGCTACATCAAGGCGATCATCGGCCTGCCTGCCAACCTCTTCTACGGTACTGGCATCCCTGCATGCCTCATCGTGCTCGATAAGAAGGATGCCGCCAGCCGGACTGGGATCTTCATGATCGATGCCTCCAAGGGCTTCGAGAAGGACGGCCCAAAGAACCGTCTTCGCCCGCGCGACATGCACAAGATCGTTGATGCCTTCGTCAACCTAAAGGAGATCGAGCGCTTCTCGCGCATGGTGCCCCTGAAGGAAATTGCCGATCCGAAGAACGGGTATAACCTCAACATCCCGCGCTATATCGACAGCTCGGAGCCTGAGGATATCCAGGACTTGCGTGCCCATCTCCTAGGTGGGATCCCGATCCGCGACCTGGATGCGCTGCAACCGTACTGGGATGCCTTCCCCAGCCTGCGCGCCGAGCTCTCCAAGCCGCTGCGCGAAGGCTACTCGGAGCTGACAGTCGATAAAGCCCATGTCCAGGTAACGATCACCGGCTCAAGCGAGTACCAGGCCTTCGCAGCAGGCACGGCGGACACCGTCGCCAAGTGGTGGGCCGCCCACCGCCAGACGCTAGTCCACATTACGAGCTCGACCCGGCCGAACGACCTGATCGAAGACATCTCTGAGGCGCTGTTGGAGGCCTTCCGCCCACGGCCGCTGATCGACGAGTACGGCGTCTACGAGCAGCTCATGAGCTACTGGAATAACTCAATGCACGACGACGTCGCCCTGATCGTCGGCGAGGGCTGGGATCCCGCTGCCAAGCCGCGCCCCGCCCGTTCTTGGAAGGACAAGAACAACAAAGCCAAGTACGAGGACTCTCACTTTGTGTTCGGCACCGGTGCCAACGCCAGACGGTGGGTCATGGATCTGATCCCACCTGAGTACGTCATCGCGCGGTTCTTCCCCGAAGAGAAGGCCAGGCTCGACGAGCTAGTCATTGAGCACGAGGCTGCCACACGGGCGGTCGAAGAGTATCTTGAGGAACACGCCGTCGAGGATGGCCATCTCTGGGATGCAGCTGACGACGATGGCAAGGTCACTGCCAAGCTCGCGAAAGATCGGCTCAAGGCTGCGGAGGCCGAGAGGGCTGATGCCGACGAGATCAAGGCGCTCACCTACACCATCAAGCTGTTCGCCGCTGAGGCGGCTGCCAAGAAGGCTGTCAAAGACGCAACCATCAAGCTCCACGAGCAGGCGCTCGCGCACTACGGCAAACTCACGACCGAGGACATCCAAGCACTTGTCATCGATGACAAGTGGGGCGGCACGATCCGCGGTCGAATCGGTGCGGAGGTCACCCGGCTGAGTCAGTCGCTGATTACGCGGTTGCGTGTGCTGGCTGACCGCTACGAGGCGACAGCGGGCGAGCTCGATAAGTCCGTGGACGAGCTCAGCGCCAAGGTCGCTGCTCATCTCGCTGCTATGGGGGTGAAGGGATGACGGCGGAGTTGACTGGACTGCCGGACGACTGGGCCGTCAGGACGCTCGGGAGCCTCGGCCGGGTCGTTCGCGGAGGGTCGCCAAGGCCAGCGGGTGATCCTCGATACTTCAACGGGTCGTTCATCCCCTGGCTCACTGTCGCGTCGCTCACCACTATCCCTTCCAGTCAGATGTGGGTTACCGAGACCGCGGGCTTTCTCACGGAGGAAGGAGCTCGGCGCAGCCGGACACTTGAACCAAACACGCTAGTCATTTCTAACAGCGGAGCGACCTTGGGCGTCGCCAAAATTCTGGGAATCCGGTGCTGCGCAAACGATGGCATCGGTGCGCTCATCGACCAGCACTCGGGAAACAAGGAGTTCATCTGTCAGTACCTAAACACTCAGACTGGTTACCTTCGTGACGTGGTTGCGCCGGGAAACGGGCAGCCGAACCTGAACACGTCACTGATTGAGGACATCGCGGTTCCGTTCCCCAGCGAGCCCGAACAGGAAGCGGTCGCTGCTGTTCTGAGGGACGCTGATGACCTGATTTCATCCCTGGCAGCTGCTATCGCCAAGAGGCGCGACATCAAGCAGGGTTTGATGCAGGAGCTGCTAACTGGGCGCACGCGACTGCACGGGTTTGATGACGACTGGCGCGAAGTCCGGCTGGGCGACCACGTCTCGTACGTCAAGACTGTCGCGCTATCGCGCGAGCAGCTCGACGGTGTCTCACCAATCAGGTATCTGCACTACGGCGACATTCACACTCGGGCAAGCGTGCTGTTGGATGCGGCAAGGGAGGATATGCCGCGCATGTCAGCAGCACTCGCGGGTCAGGCGGGGCGCCTTGCGCCGGGCGACGTTGTATTCGCTGATGCGTCTGAAGACCCGGCTGGCGTAGGCAAGTCGGTCGAGGTGACGGCCGTACCTGCTGAGGGCGTCGTGCCTGGTCTGCACACCATCGCTGCGCGATTCGACAAGACGGTACTGGCCGACGGATTCAAGGCATACCTGCAGTTCATCCCGGCTTTCCGTGAGTCGCTGCTGCGCCTCGCTGCTGGAACCAAAGTGCTCGCGACCACGCGAAACTACATCTCAAGCGTCTCGCTTTCATTGCCATGCGTTGAGGAGCAGGCTGCAATAGCGAGTGCTCTGAAGGATGTCGACGCTGACATCGAGGCAGTCGAACGTCGCCTCGAATCCGCCCGCGCCATCAAGAGCGGCATGATGCAGGAGTTGCTCACTGGCCGCACCCGCTTGCCTTTGGAGGCTGTCTCATGAGTGACGTCGGTCAGCGTGAGCGCGAGACGCAGAACCGCGTCGTGAAGCTGTTCGTCGACCAGCTCGACTACGACTACGGCGGCAACCGCGAAGACTACGACAACTCCAACATCGACGAGAATCTGCTGCGTCAGAATTTGCTCGCTCGTGGCGTCGACGAGGAGCTCGTCAGTCGTGCTGTTCAGCAACTACTGACTGCTGTCTCGCTGGCGGCAGGCCAGTCGCTCTACGACGCCAACCGCAAGGTCTACGATCTGCTCCGCTACGGCGTGAAGGTCAAGCGTGACGTTGGTGAGAACTTCGAGACGGTCTGGCTGATCGACTGGGACAGTCTCGCGGCCAATCACTTCGTCGTGGCCGAGGAAGTGACCATCAAGGGCGAGCGTACCAAGCGCCCTGACCTGGTGTTTTATGTCAACGGCATCGCGCTCGGTGTCATCGAGCTCAAGCGCTCGTACGTGAGTGTGAGCGAGGGCATCCGGCAGAACATCGGCAATCAGAAGCAGCATTTCGTGCGGTCCTTCTTCACCACCGTCCAGTTGCTCTTTGCTGGCAACGACGTCGCTGGGCTGCGCTACGGCGTGATTGAGACCCCTGAGAAGTACTGGCAGGAGTGGAAAGAGCCAGACGACAGCGCCATCGGGGCAGGCATCGCTAACCCGCTCGACCGAGCGCTGACCCAGATGGCCTCAAAGGATCGTTTCCTCGAGCTCATTCACGACTTCATCGTCTTCGACTCGGGCGTCAAGAAGACAGCCCGCCACAACCAGTTCTTCGGCGTCAAGGCTGCTCAGGAACGCGTGCACTCTCGCGAGGGCGGCATCGTCTGGCACACCCAGGGTTCGGGCAAGAGCCTGACGATGGTCTGGCTGGCGAAGTGGATCCGCGAGCATCAGACCGATGCACGTGTACTGATCATCACCGACCGCACCGAGCTTGACGAGCAGATCGAGAAGGTGTTTGGCGGCGTCAACGAGTCGATCTACCGCACGACGTCGGGCGCTGACATGATCACCCAGCTGAATCAGAGCACGCCGTGGCTCCTCTGTTCGCTCGTCCACAAGTTCCGCGGTTCGGACGACGACAAGGATCGTGACGAGGCCGGCGATGAGTTCATCCGCGATCTTCATGCCAAGATCCCGGTGGGCTTCCAGGCTAGGGGCAACCTGTTCGTCTTCGTCGACGAGGCGCACCGCACCCAGAGCGGCAAGATGCACCAGGCCATGAAGCAACTGCTGCCTGAGGCGATGTTCATCGGCTTCACTGGCACGCCGCTGCTCAAGGCCGACAAGATGACCAGCATCGAGACCTTCGGCAGCTTCATCCACACCTACAAGTACGACGAGGCCGTGCGCGACGGCGTGGTGCTCGACCTGCGCTACGAGGCGCGCAACATCGATCAGGAGCTCAAGGGCGCTGCACAGATCGACAAGTGGTTCGATCTCAAGACCGGAGGGCTCACCGACCTCAGCAAGGCCCGCCTCAAAAGGAGGTGGGGCACCATGCAGAAGGTCATCTCGGCCAAGTCGCGCGCCGAGATGATTGTTCAGGACGTCCTGATGGACTTCGAGCGGGAGCCGCGCCTGATCTCAGGGCGCGGCAACGCCATGCTGGTCGGTGACAGTGTTTACCAGGCCTGCAAGTTCTATGAGCTGTTCGTCCAGGCAGGCTTCAAGGGCAAGGTCGCCATCGTTACGAGCTATGTGCCGAACGCCACGGCCATCTCGAAGGAGGATGCTGGCGAAGGCGACAACGAGGAGCTGCGCAAGTACGACATCTATCGGCGAATGCTCGCCGACTACTTCAACGAGCCCGCCGACCAGGCAGTCCTGCGGATCGAGGAGTTCGACAAGGACGTCAAGCGCCGCTTCATCGAGGAGCCTGGCCAGATGCGGCTGCTCATCGTGGTCGACAAGCTGCTGACCGGCTTCGACGCGCCAAGTGCCACCTATCTCTACGTCGACAAGACCATGCGAAACCACGGCCTCTTCCAGGCCATCTGCCGCGTCAACCGCCTGGACGGTGACGACAAGACCTATGGCTACGTCATCGACTACCGCGACCTGTTCAAGTCCATCGATAAGGCCATCACCGACTACACTGGCGAAGCGCTGGACGGCTATGCCAAGGAAGACATTGACGGCCTCTTGAAGGACCGCACCGAGCAGGACCGTAAGGATCTCGATGAAGCCTTGGAGCAGATCCGAGCGCTTTGCGAGCCGGTCACATCACCGAAAGGCACCGTCGAGTACCAGCACTACTTTGTGTCGAGTGTGCCTGGCGATGCAGATCAGATCAAAGCAAACGAGCCGAAGCGGGTCGAACTGTACAAGTCGGTAGCCGTCCTGGTGCGTTCCTACAGCGTGCTTGCCAACGATATGGAGGCCGCCGGGTATAGCGAGGCCGAAGCCGCATCTATCAAGGATGAGGTCAGGCACTACGTGGCGGTGCGCAACGAGGTCGAAGTCGGCGCGGGTGAGAACATCGATATGAAGCAGTTCGAGGTAGGTATGCGCGCGCTACTCGACACCTACATCCAGGCTGACCCCGCAGAGCCGGTTGCCACCTTCGATCAAGGTCTCGTGCACCTTATCGTCGAGCAAGGCATTGGGGCCATCGACGTCCTGCCTCCAGGCATCAGGCACAATCCCGAGGCCGTCGCAGAGACCATCGTCAACAACGTTCGTAAGACCATCGTTGATGAGCGTGCTCTTAATCCGAAGTACTACGACCGCATGTCTGCGCTCCTGGACGCACTCATCGCGCAGCGCAACCAAGAAGCGATTGAGTACGCCGACTTCCTCAACAAGCTCATCGACCTCACCCAGCAGGTGGGTAAGGGCGAATCCACGGTTACCTACCCGGCCTGGGCTAGGACGCCAGCTCGTCGAGCGCTGGTCGACTTCGACTGGCCAGAGGGTTCAGACGTTGACGCCGAGCAGCTTCACTACGTCATCCAGAAATCCAAGGAGCATGGCTGGACTGGTAGTCCGATGAAAGAGCGGGCGCTAGCCCGGGCATTGATTAAGGCGTTGCCGGAGGGGTTTGATCCTGACGAGCTCAAGCGGCTCATCGCTCTCCTGAAAGAGCACGATGAGTACCGCTAACGCCTATCTGACGGTGGCAGGGCTTGGCGTTGATGTCATCTACAAGGACATCAAGAACCTGCACATCTCTGTGTACCCACCGATGGGTCGGGTGCGCGTCGCCGCCCCCGCGCGCACTGATGAAGACACCATCCGCCTAGCTGTCGTGCAGCGGCTGCCGTGGATCAAGCGCCAGCGCGAGCAACTACAGAACGCCGACCGGCAGACGAAACGTGAGATGGAGTCTGGGGAGACGCACTACGTCTGGGGTCAGCGCTATCTCTTGGACGTCTCACGTAGAAGCGGGCACTACAGCGTCGAAACCAAGGGGAAGACCCTATGGGTAGTCACCCCGCCTGACGCCGATGCAGACGCCCGTCGCGACACGCTTGACCGTTGGTACCGCCGCCAGCTGAAAGCGGCCGTGCCCGCCCTTCTGGACAAGTGGCAGCCGGTGATTGGTGTCAAGGTCGCCAAGGTTGTTGTCCGGCGAATGAAGACCAAGTGGGGAACGTGCGTCATCCACTCAGGCGCCATCTGGCTCAACCCCGAGCTGGCGAAGAAGAACCCGCTATGCCTGGAGTACATCGTCGTCCACGAACTGGTGCACTTTCATGAGCGGGGTCACGGCCCTCGTTTTGTCGATCTTATGGATCACTACCTACCTGACTGGCGCTCCCGGCGCGACGAGCTGAATAGTGCGCCACTGGCCGACGAAGACTGGATGGGACACGGCTGACCTGCAGCCGACAGATGATGGCTCCACTGACCAACCGCCACCAGGAGCGCGGTCACTTCCGCCGAGATTGACTAGCCGCCACCGCATCGCCACCGGTACTAACCGCCAGACGGCGAGCGAAGGGGTCTGCTGCACCGTTAGGTGACATCTGCCACCTACTCCTGCAGCAGACCCGATTGCTGAGCGCGGGATCAGGCTGGCCGGACTCGCAGCCAAGGTCTGGCCGAAGCCAGCGTCGGCATGAGTAGCACGTGCTCGTCAGAGGCTGGCCTCGAAGTTTCACCGGACCGCTTGGGAGGAAGACCGTGCCAGCAAGAGCAAACCGCTTAGTGTCGGTGATTAAGGCGAAGCACGCCCGCTTGCACGAGCCTCACATCGCGCCGTTTGTCGCGCTAGCAGACGAGATCGCAGCATGCCGAGGGCTCGACCGCGGCGAGGTTCCCTACCCTGATCCAGGCTTCGCGGGTACTGCAGCTCAAGCACTCGTGTTGCTGCAGTCACCCGGACCGATGACGGCGAAGGTAGCCGGGTCAGGCTTGCTCAGCCTTGAGAACGACGATCCCTCGGCTGAGCGGTGCTTCCACGAGTACGAGGCGGCCGGCGTGGACTGGAACCGGTTGCTGCACTGGAACACGGTGCCGTGGCCAACGGAGTCACTGGAGCCAACTAGCCGAGATATTCGAGAAGCACGTCAGTGGCTACCGCGACTACTAGCGTTGCTGCCGGACATTAAGGCGGTGCTCCTGCTCGGATCGGTGGCTAGAGATGAATGGAGACAGTCCGCTCGCAGGGGTGAGCGGCTGCCAGTGGTCCCGGTGATCGTTGGTCCGCATCCGGGTCGGCGTGGTCTGACTTGGCCAGGGGCTCCTCAAAAGCTTCGAGCCGCGATCGAGCAGCTGGCGCACGAGATCGGGTAGAGGTGTAGCTGCTGCCACAGCTTGTTGGCATCATCAGGCGCTGGAATTGTGAGCACATGCTTGTTGACCTGGACTCACTAGCTGACTGGTCTGGTTGGCTTGCGCTCGCGGATGCCGTGACGCAAGCGCCGGCGCTCCCAGGGGTCTACGTAGCCCGCCTGCGTCCGAGCGGATCCGTTGTGTACGTGGGCATGGCTGGTGAACGCCGCGGCCGCGGACTCCGTGAGCGTCTCGGCGTGTATGCCAGCGGGAAAGCCGCTGTTAGTGGGCTCGGTGAGGCGGCCTTCAACCGGGCGCTCGCCAACGCAGACTGGGTGCGGGATCGGTTGGCTGAGGTCGAAGCTGGTGCTCCCCTCAGCGCGAAGAGCTGGGCTCGCGCTGCGATCGAGTTCGCGAATCTTGAAGTGTGTTGGGCTTGTACTGCGGATCGAGCGGGCGGCGGCTGTCCTGGAACGCGAGGCGCTTGAGCTGCTTGCCGACGAGCCGCTGTGGAACGTGCGGCGTTGGTCGAGGGCGCAGACGCGCCGCTGACTATGTAGCGCGTTTGGCGTCAGGTGCTGCTCGACAAGGAGATCTTGTTGGAGTTCAAGGAGTGGCTCGGCGGCGCAGACACCCTCACCGTCACGATGATTGCCTCCTACCTGATCTCACAGGGCGTGCGCTGGTTGTACGCACGGACCCTGGCCGCCGACGATCTCTAAAGATCAAGCTCGATGGGTTGCTTTCGGAGTGAAGCAAGTCTCGCGAAGGGAGGCTGTGCTGAGCGCCCGTCACGGCTCTCCGACTCGTTCTCCTGGTTTGGCGGTGGTCGAAGCAATCCAGGACGCTCTTCTATGTGAGTGCCTGATCAGCAGCGTCATAAAGCAGGGATGGCGACGCTCGTCATGTCAGGTATCGAGCGATGTTGAGGCTCACGACATAACTACAGCTAACGTGACGTAAGAAAGCGCGAAGCTACTTGAGCAGGGCTATGACTGCAACGATAAGTCCCAATACTGTAAGAGGGAATGTCATCAGAGCAAGGACTACGGCTCCGCTGGGGGCGTCCTTTGTGAAAGGGCGAACGAGCCAAGTTTCGTGTAAAGCTTGCGCTAGCCTCTCGTACGCACCCTTGAATTTAACGCGGGATTTCTTAGTGGCGTGACGACGCTTCATAATGATGCGAGCACTTGTCGCGTAACTTAGCCAGGTCGTAAGGATTATCAGTGGGAGCACGCCCAGTGTCATCGAACCGAGCACGACCGGCACTACCTTCTCGGCAGCTTCGATGCGAATGCTCCCGTCCGTTGAACGCGAGAACACTCGAGTCATGATTTGCCATATGGCTGCGCCCGCGAGCGCAAGATATGTTACATGCTTGCATGCGGCCCACATGGCTGCGCGGTCTCTGGGGCGATCCAGTCTGCGCAGAATATCGCTGAAAACAGGCTTTAATCGGTCGAGATTGCCGAAAGCCTCTACCTGAACGCGGAACTTGGCGGCCTGAAAAACCTCAGGGTTGGCAGAACCGATGCTTAGAGTTAACTTGTCGCCCTTCGAATCGAACTGGACTGACAAGTGTTCTAGTCGGCGGCTTTTCTGCTTGGCGCGGATACTGTCAGCAAGGTCCTGCCAAGTCGAGGCCGTGATCTTTCGTTCAGTCTTGACGCGGAAAAGCTTCCCTGTCGCCTTAACCCGCTTCCCGTCGGCCTGCTTTGTCTCCAGTAGGAGGCTTTCTATATATCCATGCGTCCAACGCTCTGTGACATCACTTCCGAGCGTTTCTCGTACATCGTCGATTAGCCGCAGAATATCTGCTTCCTTTACGTGGCAACTTCCCACGGTCTTCCGAATAGCGACCAGATCATCAGCCACCGCGCGTTCCACTCCTCCGGTCACCAATCCTGCTTCTCCATGCGACTAGGAATATCTGTCGCGTACCCAACTGCGTTACACACTGAACGCAAAGTACCTCGAGTCGGTTGAGGCAAGAGAGCATAACCATGCTCACGAAGCTTGTAGCTTCGTATGCCCCGCTGGCCTCCGTGCTCGCAGAACCTGTTGAAGAAGCCCGTTGCGCGCGTAGACGCAACGGGCTCGGGGGTCAGTACTCCATCCGCAAGCACTGCTCCTTGGTGGCAGCGAGCAGCCGGGCAACGAACTCGCCGAACTTGCCGGCCTTGATCGGCGGCCAGAGCGGTGTGCGCCCAGCTATCACCCCGTGACGGATCACGAGCCAATCGTCTCCGCCCTCTTCCATGCAAATGAAGCAGGCGTCGCGGTAGTAGAAGGCCGTGCCGAGCACCCACCAGCAATCGCCGAGTCGTTCTTCGAGTTCAGCGAGGTTGAAGCACCCCAAGAAGCTATCCCTGGTGAACGCTGGATCGACTGCGTCGTGGAGCGGTGGTGTGGCGAGGCCGATCTTGTACCAGCTGTCGAGCAGCTCCGTCGGGAGTTCAGGCACCACGCGAACGTCTGCGAACACGTTTTGCCACTCCAGCCCAAGCTTCAGCGCGAGCCTGTAGGCGTCTGTCCACCGAGGGACGGTGTTGAGGGTGGTGTGCCAACTCCGACTGTCGACTTTGCGGGCTTGCACGCGGTACTCCGCTGTGTCGAACAGCAGCTCGATCAGCTCCGCGGGCGCGTCCTGGTCATCCCCTTCATGATCAGGAGGGCCGACGATGAGCCCATCGCCCACGATCGCGTCCACGCCGCGGAACAGCTTGTTATGCATCCACAGCAGCATGGTGAGACGGTGATTGACGGGCAGATCCTGGAGCTTGCCCTCCTCGTTGAAGTAGACGCTGGCGACTGGATCGGTGAGCTGCACCGCTTCCAAGCTGCCGCCTACGATCCGGCGGAACGCGCCGGCATCGTGCTTGTCGAGTTGATCCAGCCTGATGGGCTCGGAGAGGTCCGCTGGGACCACGATGGTTTGCACCATGAGTGCTCGCTTATGAACCACATGACCCTTGCCTGGCTGAAGGGTTCGTATCCACGCCAGGCCGCGGGCTCACTGCACCTGGAGCCTGTGGCGTCGCGTCGATCTTCTGCTGTAGTTCTATTTACGCAGGCCAGAGTCAATCTGCATATAGTGGAAATCGCAGCACAGGGCCGCGGTCACGCAGCCGCACTGCTTTCGTTCAGACCGCAGGCGCTAGCCTCTACCGCAGAAGCGTGGCGCGACCCGTCGACCCCCTAGCCTCGCGCTGCGCTGCCGTGCAAGGCCCACGCTGTAGCAACGCCCCAACCTTATGTAGGGTAGCGGGCACGGTTATCGTGAACTGTGCCCGCCTGGTGGCATATCGTTGGAGCAGGCATCTTCAGTTAAGAAGGGTTCGTGTCGATGGCGTACCGGAACAAAACGTATGTCGCTTTTGCTAGCGAAGACATTCGCTCGTACTATCTAATGAAAGCTTGGAAAGAAAACAAGAATATCGATTTCGACTTTTTCGATGCGCATGACATCAATACCGCGCTTGACACCAGTCAGCCGGAGACTATCCGACGTCGTCTAGGTGAACGGCTTGCCAACACCAAGCAGTGCATCGTGCTGATCAGTGACACCACGCGCCCGAAGGCGGCGCGCTCATCGAGTTTCCTTTACTACGAGATCGAAGCCATCAAGCGGCGTGGGCTGCCGGTTGTGTTCTCCAACATCAACCAATCCCGCAACATTCAAACCAGTAAGCTCCCCGAGACGCTGAAGGTGCCGTACACCATGAGCGTCTCGTTCGGTCCAACGATCATCAGGTATGCTCTGGATAATTTTCCGGATGCTTACGGTGCGAATCTTCGGGCCGAAAGCCCTAAGATCGGGCCGTACAAGTACAAAGAGTCAGTCTATGAAAGTCTCGGCTTGAATAGTTAAGTTGCGAAGCGTCGTTGCGTCTCTCGCAGGTGGATTCATGGCATGAACGGCCGGAGCTTCCGGGCGATAGCGTCCGTTTCGGCGACAGACGCCTCATCGACTGCATTCCACTCAGTACCACCTTCGGGGAGCGTACCGGCGATGTGAAAGTGGACGTGGGGGATCGTCTGATGGGCAGGTATGCCGTTGTTCTGCCACACGGCGATACCCTCCACCTGGTAGGCATCGGTAATGGCTTTGGCGGCTACGATCACTGCCTTCATGACGGCAGGCGCTTCGGTGCCGCTAAGGTCGAGAAGGGTCGGCCGATGCTCTATCGGGAGCACCAATAGATGCCCTACCCCTCGTTGTTCTCTGGTGACAAGCGTCGCCGTCAAAGAGTTTCTCGTGAGGATCGTGAAGGGCCGAGTGCCGTTGAGGTACTCGCAGAACGGGCAAGGGTCGGCTTCGGGGACTTCAAGTGATGTGCTCATGACGGCCTCAATGACTTCAAGAATGCCTGCAGTTCAAGCATGTCCAAACTTTCTACTACGTTCTTCTGTACGACGATGTTGAGACGGCTTGCTACCTTCTCTTTTCGGGACGCGAACATGTACGAGAGAGCGATCAGGCGGATAGAGTCCTGCGCTGGCAAGTACTGAGAGATGCGAGCCTGGCCCCCACCGATCACGCCGATGGAGACTGGATCACCGTTGCCGCGAGCGCGAGCTTCATCCCAGATGTTATTAAGGCTCCGCCAGATACCATCGACGGTCCCATGAGCTTCATTGCGATGATTCATCTCTGTGTATGCGACGCAGAAGAATAGGCGTCGGATCTCTGGCATGATCGTGACGACGCTGCCGAGCGGGTACGCGACTTGTTTACCCGGTTTCTTGTCTTTCGGGGTGAACTCTTTGACGATTTCACGATCTGCCAGTGCGGTATCCAGCGCCTCGTCTAGGGCCGTTCGGTCGTTTTTGTAAACGCGCATAAGCAGCTGTGCTTGGACGCTGTTTTCATGGATCACATGAGGTGTCTCCGTATCAAAGGTAGTCGTCATACCGATGACAACATTGCCTTCTTGTTCGAACAAGTCTCCCTCGACAAGATGGATTTCCGTGTTAGGTGATCCGTAGCTCTGCTGTACAGGGCGTGGCCATGCCTGAAAAATGCCGTAGCTGACAGAGACGACGGCAACGGCGATCGCCAGGACGGTGCCGACTGGTGGCAATACGTTCGGCAGCAGGGCATCAGTGACGCCTGCGAACACGGCGAAAAAGCCGACACACGAAAGTGTCTGCACTGAAAACCGCGTCCAGAAACGGCGCTTTGTCAGATCTCTTTTGATGCTCATATGGTCACAGTCCAACTTTTGCGTAAATGCCAGGCTCGTAGTAGTGCGGTCCGACGTTTTGCCCAGTGGCGAACGCAGGAACGTACCCATCGAGAGCGAATTGTATTATCTTGGGCTGGAACGACACTGACATGGTGTAGTAGTTGCTGTCCAAGAATCGCTGTGGAATGAAATTCTTGTCGATAGAGCGGTCGCCGTCGAGGTTGGCGACTACCACCGGCAAGTTGAGTCGTGCGATGACCTCGATCTCATAGAACAAGAAGGAACTTGGTTGGCTCGCCTTGGACTTTGCCTTGGCGCTACCCAGCATCACCACTTGCTTGGTGTTGGCAAGCCGGTAGCGGAGACTGCGGCGGATCGTCTCCGGCAGGCTGCTATCTCTTGCCTGGGCGAGATCATGGGCATTGAAGAAGTCAAAGTCGATGTGCGTGTTCTTGCGCCACGCCGTCATCATCCAATAGTAATTAATGTCTTCGCCTGCGAACGCTACGTAGGTCTTGTTCCTGTAGCTCATCGCCATCTCCGCCCTGGTTCTGTATGCATTGAGCGTAGAGGATACAGGACTGCGCCACGGCAGAATCCCGCTGAAGGGTGTATGGGTTGATGGCCTCCAGATTGGCGGGAAGACGCAGCGAAAAACTTGTATTGTTAAATTCTGCGGAGATCTCGCCTGCTACTGATGCCACCATCAATGCGTCTTCTGGATCGTGGACTATGAGTCGATAAATGGGCTGTTTAGTCGGGGTCACCCAAGCTGGTACCAGAGGTGTGAAGCCTGGACTCATGACCCCTGCAGACCTCTAGACTTCCAGCCGTGCCTGATCTTCACCTCGAACACGCTCCGGGGGAGCTTCCGCGCAGTCGCTCTTCGCGGCGCAGCGGCCTCGTGGTGATCAGCGTTCTGGTCGTTGTCGTCCTCGGTGCGGGCGTCTGGTGGATGGTTGGACGGCCTCGTTCCAATGACCCTGCTTCTCAGCCTAGCGGCAGTTGTATCGGCGTAGTGGCGGCAAAATCAGATCGGCATTGCCTCCAGCAGGCGCAGGACATCGCCAAGCGGGCGCCCATCACCGAGGTGCAGCGCGCCGATGCTGAGTCGCGGATGCAAGATCTTGATCGCGTCATTCACCGGGTCGGCCTCTGCCTCGATGCCAGCGGCAACCCGTGCCCCGGTGCAGCTGCTAAGAGGCCACCAACCGCGGCCGAAGCCGACGCCGCACGGCAGCGCCTGAAAGATGCCGGATTCGGTGACAGCTCAGTGGTGCGCGTTGCCGACGAGACAGACCCGGCACCCGTGGGCAGCTTGTTCTACGTAGCTGAGATGCCTGCCGGCGCGTGCGTGATCGGGCACATCATCGAGGTGCCAGGTGGTGCCGGAGCTCGAGTGGTTGCCGGGAAGCTGCCGAGCGGCGGCTGCGCCGAGGTGTAGCGCGTGATCGCGCGGGAAGAAGCACCCGATCAAGCCTCAGGCCACATCCAGATGTGCCACCGCTCGATATCCCGCACGTCGTCCTGGTGCTGGTGGTGGCGAGCAGCGTAGGCCTCGTCGCGTCCGGTGCAGCTCACCGAACACACCACGCGACCAGCTGGCAAAGCTGGCAGCACGACAGCCGGGCCACCCTCGGTATCAATCAGGGCGAACTCGCGTGCCGAGCTGGTGAACCAGTACGTGGGCTGCTTGCGTACTTCCGCGGGAACCTCGGCCGGCGAGTCGAAGACCTCAAGCGTCACGTGCGCCGTGTGGTTGCTCGTGATGCTGTTGAGCCCGATGGCGTCCCCCGCCGACACCGCCAACGACTCGAAGTCATGCTTCTCGAAGGGACTGTCCTCCAGCGGCATCGGGGAGTTACCCAGATAGATGCGCTGGAAGTACACGGGCACGGACGCCTCGTAGCGCGGCATCGTCTCTCGTCTCTTCCAGAGTGAACCTTGGGGTGCACCTCCACGAGACGAGGTGCACCCCAAGAAGCTACTGCCTACCGTGGATCCCGCAGGGTCAGTCGTCCGCGCCCTTCACCTCGACCCAGAACTGATCACCGTGGACGATGTTGTCCTTGAGATAGAACAGGCTCAGCGCGTTGCCGCCTGCGCTGTTGTGGCTGGCGGCGATAGGCCGTCCCGAGTAGCTCCAGATGCCGACACCGCCGTCATATTCAGTCCAGGCGGCACCCTCATAGGTTGAGCGGAATGGGTACTCGTCGCACTCCCTCGGGCCGCTTGGGTCGTTGGTGGCATAGTCCTCGCCCCAGTGCTGCTTGCAGGTCAGGAGAGCCACGTAGTTGTTGCGGTCGTAACGCTGCTTCTCGTACTTAGGAGACATGCGCGTAAGGGCGTGACCGGAGTTGCGCCCGCCTGCCGTCTTGGTGAGCGGGTCTCCCGGCTTGGTCGAGGCGATGCGGTTCTGGGCATCATCGATGTGCCGCACCTGCTCATCCATGCCCTTGCCGTACGTGAACTCGATCCACGACTCCTGATCGAAGAAGACGAAGCCGCCCTTGTTGACGTAGTCAGCGCGGTCACTGCGCAGCTTCTGTACGGGGCCGTCGATCTGCCCCATGCCACCCCGGATGGTGTAGTTGAGCTCGTAGTACATCTTGTCGTCGGGGTTGTTCGTGGGGTCGTTGAGCGTGTTGCGCTCGGTCATCGTGAGGACATCGCTCGTCCACCCCGCGTGCAGCTCGGCGACGGTGGCCATGCCGTACGCACGGTCGAACCCGCACCGGTTCACAGAGAAGGTTTTGCAGTTGAGCCCGTTGTAGATGGACTCGTACATCGGCGGTGGGTTACCCCCGTAGGTGTCACCGTTGTCGGTGAACCACTGGAAGCTCATGACCCGGTAGCCCTCGGGCGTCACGCCACGGGTGCCATGCCCCACGATGATGAGCCGGTAGGTGACCGCGCCCATGTTGATGCACGTAGTGGGGCTTGGACAGTAGACGTTCTTGATCTCGATCGAGGCGCCCATGCACGAGTTGAACCGGTCGCGGTACCAGTACTTCGGAGCGCCAGGTTCCTCGCCAAACTTCGCCCGGCAGTCGTTGACCGACACCGGGCTCGGCGTGATGGCGTCGGCGGCAGCACTGACCTCGGCTGGCTGCTGCAGGAGCTCGTGTGCCTGGCTCACCTGCTTCGCCGGCTTCGGTCCCTTGATGTAGTCCTGGAGCGCCTGCTGGGCGTTCGGCTTGTCAGCGAGGAACTCGCTCGATCCGCCGGTGACGATCTCTGGGTCAGCCAGCGCCTTGGCTCGCGCCGCTGGGCTTTCTGCACCGAACGAGATGATGGTGCGGTACTCACCAGCCGCACTAGCCGGAAGTGACGTGAACGTGAGCATGCCAATGACCGCGGCCACGAAGGCCGCGTAGGTGCGCTTGTGCATTTCCCCCTCTTAGAGCTGAGCCGTACTTCTCCCCGAAGTGCGGCGACTCGGCCATGTTTGCAGCGGTTCAGAGCTGCGGCAATAGGCCAGACGGATGGCTAAGTGTGAGCTGGAGCAGCTTGATGTGTAACTCACGGTAGAAACCAGGCGATACACGTGCACCAACACGCAGTTGCGTGAGAGCCAAGGTTCGCGAGTCAAGGGGGCAACAATTGTGGCCGCTGAATGCCAGCTTCCACTTAATTCCGGCGAACCTTGCGGGGTGATCGCAGCAGGCCGGTGCAGCGCATGTGAACGCGCGTACTGTGGATCTCACCGAGCGCTCACCTTCGAGCCGTATGTAAGAGTTGCCTACATCGATCTCTGCTCGGCCTGCCGAGATGTTCCAGAGGAGCAACGGCACCAGCGAGAGGCTGATAAGGCCACTGCGGCGGAGCGTAGGAAACAACAGAAGGCGGAGCAGCTTGCGCTTGCGGAGGATGAGCTTCGCAAGGTGCTAACTGAACTCCGCGAGGCTGGGCTCCCTGGCGTGGAGACGCGTTACCGGAACACCTATCCGCCGAAGCACTACTTCACCTCTGCGACGAAGCTGAAGAGAGTGGAGATCGGTAAGGGTTGGAGCGTTGGAGAGCTGGACTTCCGGTGGACTCCGCCGAGCGATTATGGTTCGAATGGCTATATAGTCCAGCGAACTGCAATGGTTCTTCCGTGTGACGGTTCTATCGTGCACGCTGAACCTGACGACATCTATCATCATGACCACCATGAAAAGTTCATCCGCACGGCTGAGCAGATGCGCCTCGTGGTTGAGCGGCTTTCTCTATATCTGAGATGAACTGAAAGAAGCAAGTTCATTGAGCCGCCAGCGTGAGCGTCGAGGGCTGCGAGCGAGATAGTGGCACCGTGGATCACGCTATGTATCGAGCTCAGTACAGATTGAGATGGGCCATTCAGTGGTTGAAAGATCCGACCTGCCCGCTACGCTCAGCGTAGCGCTTCGGCGCGCAGGTTTCGGCACCTGGCAGGTTCAACTCCTTGCACTCCTGGGCGTTGTATTTTTCGCAAGTGCACGGCAGTGGGTCATGACGCAAGTACAACTGAATAGTGAAGGAGGTTCCATGAGTGATAAGCGTGGAGGTTGGGTCGTCCCCTGGGCGGCACAGGTGTTCGAGTTTATCTGGAACGGAGCCTCGGGAGCTGTGGTAGCAGGTGCCGCTCTCTTCAAGCCGCCCGCGTGAGTGATCCGCGGGCGGCTTTTGTTTGTCGAGCTGAAGCCCGTTGCGTCCCGGTGCAATGGGCGCGAGGTTAAGTACTGCAACCGTAGTCACTACCCCTCGGTGGCTGGGCTAGTTGATGCCGTCTTCATACTCAGTTCGACGCTCCTTGCTGATGCGCATTTGTTGTATTTTATTGTCTCTAAGTTCGATTAGAATATTAAGTAGAATTCTTGAAACTTCTGGGGTGAGTTCGGGTAGCTCGGCGGGTAGGTTCACCCGTAGCGGCTGCTTTTCAGTTCGTCCCTGCGGGATGGGTTCGGCTGACGCACGGCTGGCCTTGACGTCATCGTTCGGATCCGGCATGCGATGAAGTGTCCGACAGGATCTTGCGTCTCGCCTGGTGAAGCAGCAGTAGCTACGAGCCGTACTCCTTGTCGCCTCTATGTCCGCTCATGCGGCCCGCGCATCGGTATGCCCGCTTCGTGTAGCCGCTCGCGGATAGTCTCGGCTCCGACACCGAAGTGCTTTGCAATCTTCTTGCAACTCCAACCGTCGGTGTACAACTGAGCTGCTTCCCTCGCCTGCTCGTCGGTGAGTGCTGGGGCTGTAGTGTCGATGCCGCGGGAGCGGAGGTGTCTGCCGATGGTGATGCGGTGGATGCCGTAGTGCTTAGCTAATTGGTAGACGCTGGAGCCGGCTTGGTAGCGATCGACGAGCTCATCGAGCTCCGCAGGCTTGAGCTTGCGGAGGGTCTTGAAGGGTTTGGGCGGCGGGGCGAGGCCTGCGCCGTTTGGCGTATCCGTCCAGGTCTTCGCAAGATCAAGAAGCCGCTGAACAGCGGTGGAGGGGTTTGAAAGGGCCTCAACTGCCCCCACCAGTCGACACGGCGCCGACGCGTGCCGGAGCTGCTTCATCACCTCTCGTGGTGATGTCGTCCGGCAGTGTGGTGCCGTACCTTGTTCGAGTTCGTCGGGGACGTGTGGACCCGCCAGCTCCGAAGGACGCCCACCTGTGAGACGCAAGGCCAAGGCCGCGAAGCGCGACACCACCACCATCACGCAGGAGCAGATCAAGCTGCTCGCCCTGGTGGAACAGGGAGGCGTGCACCGCGGCGCCACCAGCTGGTACCTGGAGCACCGGCCCGCCAAGCAGTGGGATGCGGACGACCTGGAGATCCTCCACGTCAGGGACTGGATCACGTGGGTCAGGCCCGAGCGGGACATGGACCACGGGATGGCGGCGCCGGTCGACATCACGGCCTCGGGAAGGGCCGCGCTGCGGCACCACCTGCCGGAGTGGGTGCTCGGGCGGAAGGCCATCGCCGCGGAGCCGCCTCGGTTGCCGTCGGTCGAGACGATCAGGGCGTTGGACGCGCTGCAGTAGCCCGGTAGAACGGTCTTAGTCGAATCCAAACGGAGGCGGAGACCGGCCATGTCGAACCTTTTGCTCGGCGGCGACTTGCGCGCGCGTGACCACCACCGGATTGAGGACGACGCACGCGAAGAGGGGCCGCTGCATCCCGTGACGTTGCCCAACGGCGTGAGGATGCAGGTGGTCACGGTCGGGCTGGAGCTCACCCGTCAGCTGCTCGCCGACCAGCGGCTCTCCAAGGACAGCGCGAAGCTGCAACGCGAGATCAAGCGGCAGCTCGCGGAACGGGGGAGTGCGCAGGAGAACCTTGCCGGGTTGTTCGGGCCGAGCATGCTCAACAGCGACAACCCGCAGCACGCCCGGCTGAGGGCGCTGGCGGTGAAGGCGTTCAACGGCAAGGCGGTGCAGCAGCTCGCCCCGCGCATCGAGGAGATCAGCGCGGAGCTGATCGGCGGGCTTCCCGAGAACGCGGAGATCGACCTCGCCGAAGAGCTGACCGTGCCGATGCCCATGCACGTCATCGGTGAGGTCCTCGGACTGCCGGCGCAGGATCGCGCGCACGTCCGCACGTTGATCGAGACGATGATGTCGATGGAACCCGAGGTGTCGCAGCCGGCGAGTGACGAGTTGGGCGGCTACTTCCACGCGCTGCTCACGGGCAACGGTCTGGATCCCCGGTCGTTGTTCGGTGTGCTGACCAACGCCGTCGATGACGATGGTGACCACCTCAGCCACGACGAACTGATGGCGATGGCGTTCCTCCTCGTGGTCGCCGGCCACGAGACGTCGGCGGGCCTCATCGCGAACGTTGTGCACGACGCGTTGGACAACGGTCTGTGGCAGAAGGTTGCTGAAGATCCCGAACTGGTGCCGCGGCTCGTGGAGGAGACGCTGCGCCACAACTCGCCTGTCCGCAGCGCCACGCATCGCATCGCCGTCGAACCGGTCGAGATCGGTGGCACGACCGTCCCGGAGAACACGCTGCTGCTGATCAACCTCGGCGCCGCCGGACGCTGCCCGCGGGCACACGACAAGGCCGGCGAGTACCGGCTGGACCGTGAGACGACCGGGCACGCGACGTTCGGGTACGGCCCGCACTTCTGCCTCGGGTCGGCGCTCGCGCGGCTGGAGGCCGAGACCGTGTTGCGGCAGCTGACGAGCCGGTTCCCGGGCACCGTCCACGCGGGCGACGGCCGGCCCGAGGTGACGCACAGCGACATCATGGCCAGCCTCAAATCGCTACCGGTCGTGCTCCGGCGCTGACAGGCTGGCCGGCATGGAGATCATTCAAGGGGGACCCGAGCACGTCGACACGGCGGCGTTGCTCTGGGCGCACGCGGTCGCCGAGAGGGACGGCTACGACGAGGTTCCGTCGCTCGAACTGGCACGGCCGGGCCTGGAGAGCGCTCTCGCGAAGGAACCCTCGTTGTTGCTGCTCGCCTGGGAAGGCGGCCGGGCGGTGGGTTTCCTCGCCGGGGGTCCACAAGGGACGGACACCGCCTTCGTCAACTACGTCGGCGTGCACCCCGACGCGTGGGGAAAGGGCGTCGGTGAGGCGCTGTTGCGGGCGCTGCCCGAAGTGTTGATCAAGAATGGATTCGAGAAGGCCGAGTTGATGGTCTACGTCGACAACGTCCGGGGCGTGCGGCTCTACGAACGCCTCGGCTGGACCAAGGTCGGCGACCCCGTGCCGCATCCGCGTGACGGCCGGGTGGAGCAGCGCTACGCGTTTTCGCCCGCATCGTGGGATTTAGGGGCGTGAGGGCGTTCAGCGGGGGATTAGGGGATCAACCCCAATGCGTCTGACCAGGGCTATCCCTGAGTCCATTTGAGACGTAACTTTTGCTCATGTCAGTGCGCACCTTCGCCGTCGTGGTCGGTCTCGCGTTCTTGCTCGGTGGGGGTGCGATCCTGCTCGTGATGCTGGCCGTCGAGGCTCCGAGCGGGGCACTGGTCCCGTGCGGCAACAGCCTGGGCATCGGGTTCGAGGAGCCGGTGGCGTCCGCGGCCGGTCCGGCCTATGTGGACATCTGCGCCGACCTGCGGCACCGCCGGTTGCTGTGGGGGTTGCCCGTGACCGGGCTCGGCGCGGTGCTGCTGATCGGCTCTGTGGTCGGTTCCCGACGGGCTACTCGCCGGTAAGGTCGTGGCATGACGTGGATGGTCTACGGCGCCAACGGCTACACCGGACGTCTCATCGCCGAGCTCGCGGTCCAGCGCGGGGAGCGGCCGATCCTCGCCGGGCGCTCGCCCGAGAAGGTCGAGCCGATCGCCGCCGCGCTGGGGCTGGAGCACCGGGCGTTCGGCCTGGAACAGGCGCGGACGAACCTAGAGGACGTCGAGGCCGTCGTGCACTGCGCGGGACCGTTCTCGCGCACGTCCAGCGCGATGGTCGACGCCTGTCTGCAGACCCGCACGCACTACCTCGACATCACCGGCGAGATCGACGTCTTCGAGTCCATCGCACTGAGGGACGCCGACGCGCGCGAGGCGGGCATCGTGCTGTTGCCCGGTGCGGGGTTCGACGTCGTGCCCACGGACTGCCTCGCCGCGATCCTGAAGGACGCCCTGCCGTCCGCCACGCACCTCGACCTCGCGTTCGTCGTCGGAGGAGGGGCGAGCGCGGGCACGACCAAGACGTCCGTCGAGGGCGCCGCGGTGGGTGGGCGGATCCGGGTGAACGGCGAACTGAGGAGCGTCCGCATCGGCCACCGCAGGCGCACCGCGCACTTCCGGTCGGGGCCGCGCGAGGTCGGCAGCATCCCGTGGGGCGACGTGAGCACCGCCTACCGTTCGACCGGCATCCCGAACATCACCACGTTCACCACCGTGCCGGGCCTGCTCGGTCAGCTGCAGCACGTGTTCGCGCCCGTGCTGCGGACATCGCTCGTGCAGAACGTCGCGACGAAACTCGCCGGCAAGGTCAAGGGCCCTGACGAACGCAAGCGCGCGAACACCAGGGCCGAGGTGTTCGGCGAGGCGTGGGACGCGCAGACGAAGGTCGAATGCGCGATCACCACCCCGAACGCCTACAGCCTCACCGCGGACTCCGTGCTCCGCGCCGTCGCGAAGATCGACGGCGTCGCGCCCGGCTCGCACACGCCGTCCAGCGCGTTCGGCGCCGACTTCGTGCGCGAGCTCGACGGCGTCGTCGCGAGTGAGGTCCGCTTCACTTCTTGAGGTGCTTGGCGACGCTGTCGACGACTCCGCCGACAGCGTCCTTCACCTTCTCCACGCCGTCCTTCACGGCCGCCTTCGCCTGATCCGCACGGCCCTCGTCGGCGAGCTTCTCGTCGCCGGTGACCTCGCCCGCGGTCTCCTTGGCCTTGCCGCCGAGCTCTTCCGCCTTGTTGCCGATCTTGTCCGACAGCGACATCGCGTCCTCCTGGGCTTGAGTACGTCTGACGTCTGTTCGATACGCGCCGCAGTCCCTTCGTCACGCCACGGTCGGGTGAAAACCGGGTGAGTGTGGTCACCGGCGGGAAATCCGGGAACCGCGTGACGTTCCGCGATCGAACGTGTCCATCGGGCGACGAAGCAAATTGGGCGGGGGTGTGCGCATGGGCGTGGCTGAGGCAGCCGCACTCGACGATGCCACGCTGGTGGCGAGGTCTCGTGACGGCGACATGCGTGCCTACGAGCAGCTTGTCCGTCGTTATCAGAGGCCGATGTACCGGCTGGCGTTGCGCATCGTGGGCAGCAGCGGTGACGCCGAGGACGCGGTGCAGGACGTGTTCCTGACCGCGTGGAGGCGGCTCGGGCAGCTCAACGACGACGGGGCGTTCCTCGGCTGGCTCTACCGCACCACCACCAACCAGTGCCTGAACGTGCTGCGCAAGCGCAAGCCGCACGCCGACACGGATCTCGACGAGCAGGAGTCGGCGGCACCGCGCACCCGGCCCGAACGCGCGGTGGAGGTGAACGCGCAACTCGACGCGCTGCAGGCCGCACTGCGCGATCTCACGCCGGAACAGCGGGCGTGCTGGGTGCTGCGCGAGGTCCACGGCCGGTCCTACGACGAGATCGCCGAGGCGATCGGCACGACCCAGCAGTCGGTGCGCGGCAGGCTCGCGCGGGCACGTGCACAACTCGCGGAGGTGATGGCGCCGTGGCGGTGACGTCCGACTACGTCCTGCCATGCGGTCGGGACGTCGAAGAAGTCTGGGAGGCGATCGACCTCTCTGACGAGCACACGCGCTCGTGCCCGCACTGCGCGGCCGTGAAAGAGAGCCTTCTGGTGTTGCGCGCGGCCACCGACGAGATGGTCCGTGAAGAGGTCGAGCCACCGTTCGACCTGGTCAGCCGGGTGATGTCCGCGGTGCGCGCCGATGTGCGGAGGTCCGACGTCGTGCCGTTGCCCGGCGACGGCCTGGCACGGATCAGCACGCGCGCCGTCGCGGCGGTGCTGCGGTACGCGGCGGACGGCGTGGACGGCGTGCGAGCGCGCGCGTGCCGTGTCACGGAAGCGCCGGAGTCGACCGTGTCGGACCCGGTGATCGAGGTCGACCTCAGCATCGCGATCACCGCGGAACTCGTCACGCACGAGGTGTACGACGAGGTGCGGCGCCGGGTGCTGGCGGCGGCCTCCGCGCGGATCGGTGTGCGGCTCGCCCGCCTGGACCTCGTCGTGGCCGACGTTCTCGAAGGATGAGCGAGTGATCGAAACAGTCGTGTCCGCTCCGGCGGTGGCGGCGGTCGCGGTGCACGCGGCCGAGAAGGTCGCGGGCGTGCGGGTGCAGCCCGGCGTGGCGGGCCTGGTGGGTTCGGTGGTGCGCGCGGCGCGGCAGCAGATCAAGGGGTTGCAGCCGGCGCCGGTGGAGGGCGTGCGGGTGCGGTGGTCCGGTGCCGTCGCGCTGCTGGAGGTGGACGTGGTGATCTCGGGCCAGGACCAGGCCGCGGCCGTGGCTCGTGCCGTGCAACGGTCGGTGTGCGCGCTCGTGCCGGAACTGACCGGTGTCGCGGTGGAGTCCGTGGTGGTCACGGTGGTGGACGTCGCATGGTGATCGTGACGGAGTTGTTGAAGGCGCTGGAGAAGGTCGACGGACTGCGGCCGTCGGTGCCCGAGCCCGCGCGTTCCTGGATCGCCTGGGACGTCGACACGTTGGCCGTCGACGTCGAGGACGGCCTGGTGTGCGTCCGGGTCGTCGCCACGCGGCTTCCCTTGGCGCTCGCGGAGGCGGGCGCTGCGCTGCGGTCCGTTCTCCTTGGCACGCAATGGGAAAGCGCCGTCGTGCGCATCGTTGTGACCGATGTGGACAAACGTGCCCTCGATCACCTGAACGGGTCGTGACGTTTCGTCCGCAGTCGATGTCTCTCTGTTGTGAACGCTTCGAAGGAAGGAATTGCGATGAGCACGCAGACTGCGGAGAAGAACGGTGTCACGGGCGGGAAGCTGGTGACCGACAAGGGATCCACCACGATCGCGGACGTCGTGGTCCAGAAGGTCGCGGGCCTCGCGGCGCGGGAGATCCGTGGCGTGCACGCGCTGGGTGGCGGCGCGACGCGTGCGCTGAGCGCGTTGCGCGACCGCATCCCCGGCGCCACCGCGAGCGCGGGCCAGGGCGTGTCGGTCGAGGTCGGCGAGAAGCAGGCCGCCGTCGATCTGGAGCTCGTGGTCGAGTACGGCGTGCCGATCGCAGACCTCGCGAAGTCGGTGCGCACCAACGTGATCACCGCGATCGAGCAGATCACCGGCCTCGAGGTCGTCGAGGTCAACATCAACGTCAACGACGTGCACATCCCGAGCGACTCCGAGGGCGAAGAGCCCGAAACCGCCCGCGTGCAGTGAGGGGAACCGCCATGAGCACCACCGCACTGGGCCTGCTGACCGGGCTCGCGCTCGGCCTGGCCGCCGCGTTCGGGGGCTTCAGCGCGTTCCTGCTCGTGCTCGTCTTCGGCGCGCTCGGCCTGGTCGCGGGCCGGGTCGCCGAGGGCAAGCTCGACCTCGCGCAGTTGCTGGGCAGGGATCGGGACTGACCATGACGACGACGCTCACCGCACAGCCAGGATTGACCACCGTCGCCGACCGCGCGGTGGGCCGCATCGCCGGACGTGCCGCCATGGAGGTCCCGGACGTGCTCGACTGCGCCGTCACCGCACGGGTGACCGGGGGAGTGACGACGCTCGACGCCCGCGTCGACCTGCGCTACCCGGCGCCGGTCGCGTCGACCGCCGCTCGTGTGCGTGCTCACCTGGTCGAACGGGTGGCCGCCCTGACCGGTCTGCGAGTCTCCGTGGTGGACGTGTCGATCGGCGTGCTGCGCGCGGACACGGCCCCGGTGAGGAGGGTCCAGTGACCCGCCGCTCGCGCCGGGCCCTGCCCGCCACGCTCACGGCGTTCGTCCTGCTGGCCGCGTCGGTGCTCGTCGCGGTGTGCGCGATCCAGCTCGCGCTGGGCGAACGACCGTTGCTGCCCTACGACTCGCTCGCCGGCTCGTTGCACGACACGACGTGGTCGGCGCGGCAGGTGGCCGTGGCGGGCGGGGTCGTCGCGGCCATCGGACTGCTGCTGCTCCTCGTCGCGGTGGTGCCCGGAAAAGCGCGGACCGCGGTACTGGACGAGCACACCGCCGTGTCGGTGCGCGGCCTGCGCAACGCGCTGCGGTCCGCCGCCCAGGTGGACGGCGTCGAGTCCGCTGCGGTGAAGGTGCGCCGCAGCCGGGTCCGCGCGGTCGTGCGCACCCGGCGCTCCGTGGCGGACGGCCTCGGTGACGCGGTCCGCACCGCGCTGGAAAGCCGCGTCGGAGAGTTCGCCCTCGCCCGGCCGCCGCAGGTCGTGGTGCGGGTCAAGGCCCCCAGGAGCACGTCATGAACCGGTTCTCGCTGGGCCTGCTGGGCCTCGTCCTGCTGGTCGCGGGTGGTTCCGCGATCGCCGCCCACCTGGGTCGCGTGCCCCGACTGGACCGCAACGCCGCGGTGCTGCCCGGCACGGCGTTGCCCCCGACGTGGGTGCTGTGGGTGGTCGCGGCCGCGGCGGTCGTCGTCGCGCTCCTGTGCCTGCGCTGGCTCGCCGCCCAGATCCCGCGCCGCAAGGTCGCGGACTGGCGCTGGGCCGACGAGACCGGCACCACCCGCATCACCACGACGACGGCCGCCGCGCCGTTCGCCGAAGAGATCACTTCCTACCCCGGTGTGCGCAAGGTCGAGGCCGCGCTGACCGGTCCGCACGCCGCTCCACGCCTGGCCCTCGTCGTCCGCGCCCACGGCGACGCCGATCTGCGGGGGATCCGCCGCCGCATCGACGACGAGGGCCTGCCTCGTCTCCGCCAGGCGCTCGGCACACCCGACCTCCAGGCCATCGTGGAGTTCCGGATGTCGGCTTCCAGGGCCGACGCCCGAGCGCACTGATATATCGGTTGTGCAAAGAACGTTTGCGGACGCCCGCAAACGTTTTTTGCATCCGGATGCAAAACAGCTGGTCACCCGGAGTGGGTGACCAGCTGATATATCGGTTGCTCCGCCGTTCACGCCGCCTAGCGCGGGGCGAGCAGGCTCGTGATCTCCTGGGACGCCGAGACCGTCAGCAGGTGCTGGAGGCTCTCCGGCAGGTCCTCGCCGCGCTTCTGCTTCGCCTGCGCGTAGAGGCGGCCGGCGCGGTAGGAGGAGCGGACGAGCGGGCCCGCCATCACACCGAGGAATCCGATCTCCTCGGCCGTCTCCTTGTGCTGGACGAACTCCTCCGGCTTCACCCAGCGCTCGACCGGGTGGTGCCGCGGCGACGGGCGCAGGTACTGGGTGATGGTGATGATGTCGCAGCCCGCGTCGTGGAGGTCGGCGAGCGCCTCCGTGACCTCCTCGGGGGTCTCGCCCATGCCGAGGATCAGGTTCGACTTGGTGACCAGGCCGAACTCGCGGGCCTTGGTGATGACCTCGAGGGACCGCTCGTAGCGGAACGCCGGGCGGATGCGCTTGAAGATCCGCGGGACGGTCTCCAGGTTGTGCGCGAGCACCTCGGGACGGGACTCGAAGACCTCGGCCAGCTGCTCCGGGACCGCGTTGAAGTCCGGGATCAGCAGCTCGACGCCCGTGCCGGGGTTCATCTCGTGGATCTGGCGCACGGTCTCGGCGTAGAGCCACGCGCCGCCGTCCTCCAGGTCGTCACGGGCGACGCCGGTGACCGTGGAGTAGCGCAGGCCCATCGCCTGGACCGACTCGGCGACGCGGCGGGGTTCGTCGCGGTCGAGGTCGGCGGGCTTGCCCGTGTCGATCTGGCAGAAGTCGCAGCGCCTGGTGCACTGCTCGCCGCCGATCAGGAACGTGGCCTCGCGGTCTTCCCAGCACTCGTAGATGTTGGGACAGCCGGCCTCTTCGCAGACCGTGTGCAGGCCTTCGCGTTTGACCAGGCTCTTGAGCTCCCGGTACTCGGGGCCCATCTTCGCCCTGGTCTTGATCCACGAGGGCTTCTTCTCGATCGGCGTTTCGCTGTTGCGGACCTCGAGCCGCAGCAGCTTCCGACCCTCAGGTACCACAGTCACATCATCACCCTACGCTGCGCGCTCAAGTGTCCGGGGTCACGCACTCCCAGGTCAGGCCGAGTGCCGAAACCGGGCTCCCAGTGGAGCGCTCGTTGTTCACGATCTGTTGTTGACGCAGGTCCGTCGAACATGAACAACCCCGCCGGGCGCAGGATGTTCCCGGCCCGGAGGTGACGACCGGGCCCGTCGGCGCCTTCCAGGCCGAGGGCGCCGACACCCCTACGGAAGATCTGGAGCGATTCCGGTCAGCTTGATCGTGAGCTCCCAGAGGCGGTTCGCGGCGAGGTCGTCGCGGGCCGCGGCGGTCATCGGCGCGACGGCGGGGTGGCCGCGCAGGCCCTTGAAGCCGCCCGGGCCGTAGTACTCGCCGCCGCGTGCCTCGGGTGCCGTCGCCGCGTAGAGCTGCGGCAGCGCGCCCATCTCCACCGACTGCGAGATCAGGGTGCCGATCCTGCCGCCGATCTTCATGATCGCGGACTTGTGCGCGTCGGCCATGTTGTTCGTGAGTTCGGTGGCGGTCATGCCGGGGTGCGCCGCGATGGACGTCACGTCCGGCGAGCGGCGTTCCAGCTCTCGCGCGAACAGGAGGTTGGCGAGCTTCGACTGCCCGTAGGAGCCCTGGAGGCTGTACGGGCGCCGATCCCAGTTGGGGTCCTCGAAGTCGATGCGGCCGGCCCGGTGCATCAGCGACGAGACGGTGACCACGCGGGCGCCGGGGCGCTGCCTCAGTGCGGGCAGCAGCAACCACGTCAGAGCGGCATGGCCCAGGTGGTTCGTGCCGAACTGGCGCTCGAAGCCGTCGACGGTCCGGCCGTTCGGGACGGCCATGATGCCGGCGTTGTTGACGAGGACGTCGAGTGCTTCGACCTGCTCCGCGGCGGCGCGCACGGAGGAGAGGTCGGCGAGGTCGAGTTCGAGCACCTCGGCCGAGCCCTCGACCGTGCGTCGCGCGGCCTCGCCGCGCTGGACCGAGCGACAGCCCATGATCACGTGGGCCCCCTTGGCCGCGAGCACCTGGGCGGTGCGCAGGCCCAGACCGGAGTTCGCACCGGTCACCAGGACTGTGCGGCCGGTCTGGTCGGGGATGTCTGCTTCGGTCCAACGACTCATGGAGTCATTCCTACCGTCCGGTAACTGCCGAGCGATAGGTGTGCGTCCAGTACTGCTCGCAACACCGGCTCCTCGGCGGCGAGTTCCGCGGCGACGCGGTCCTCGTCCACCTGGCCGTCGAGCCTGGCGCTCTCCATGCGTGCGGTCAGCTTGTTCTGCCAGCGGTGGTCGAGCGCCAGCAGCAGTTCGTGCAGTGAGCCGAAGACGTCCGGATCCACGATCAGCGGTGCGGACGGGTCGCGGCGAGCGTCGCTCAGCACGGCGTCGAGCGCGTCACGGCGGCGGTAGTGGTCTGCCCAGCCCATGTCTCGTACCCCCGGTCTCTCGCATACTGTCGGTATGACACGACCATACCACCGGTACGTACCGGTGGTATGTGAGATACGTTTCGTGTGTGCGAACACGACGCGCCGAGTACTCGGAGTCGACCAGGCAGGCGCTCGTAGACAGCGCGGTGCACCTGTTCACCAAGCGCGGCTACGCCGGCACCTCGCTCGACGAGGTCGTCAAGCGAGCCCGCGTGACAAAAGGCGCGCTCTACCACCACTTCAGCGGCAAGCAGGCGTTGTTCGAGGCGGCCTTCACCCAGGTCGAGACCCAGTCGATCTCCTCGCTGACCGCGCTGATCACGGCGGACGGCGACCCGTGGGAGACCGCCGTGGGAGGCCTGCGCGCGTACGTCCGCAAGTGCCTGGAGCCGGAGTACCAGCGGATCATCGTCCACGAGGCGCCGGTGGTGATGGGCTGGGAACGCTGGCGTGAGGCAGAAGAGCAGTTCAGCTTCGGTCTGCTCCGCACGGCCGTGCAGTTGCTGGTGGACGCCGGCGAGATCGAGGAGGCGCCGGTCGAGATCATGGCTCGGCTGCTGTTCGGGGCGCTGTCCGCGGGTGCCAGCACCATCGCGAGTTCGTCCGATCCGAAGCGCACCGGCCGCGAGGTCGAAGGGGCGATCCTGCGTGTTCTGGAAGGTTTGCGCAAGAAGTAGTCGAGTTCGGCCCTAGCGGCCGGGCGCAACGTCGATCACCACGCGGACAACAGAGGTGGTCGGCATCATGATCGAACCTGTCAACACGCGCCTGGGCCTCGACGGCAAGATCGCAGTTGTCACGTCGGGAACGCACGGGCTCGGTCTCGCCATCGCGAGCAAGCTCTGCGACAACGGCGCCCACGTCATCCTCACGACCTCCGACGAGGACAACGTCGACCTGGAGCGCGCGAAGACCGTGCTCGCGGGCAAGCCCGGCTCGGTGACGGTCACCAAGCTCGACATCCACGACGAGCACTCGGTCCGGCTGCTGCTCGACCGGGTCAAGGAGGAACGCGGCCAGCTGGACGTGTTCGTCCACCACGCCGTGTCGCCGGACCTCACGCCGTTGCTCAACATCGTGGAGCCGCTCGCCAAGGCGCTCGTCGACGGTGGCCGCGTGGTCATCGCCGGCTACACGGTGACGCCGGTCCACGGCGTGATCCGGACGCTGGCCCTGGAAATGGCTTGGTACAAGGTCGCCGTGAACGCCGTCGTCACCACCGTCGTCGACAACGGCCCCATGAACATCGACCCGGACCTGGTGGACCGGCTCGCGATCAAGAGCCCGTCGGGCCGCGTCACGCTGCCCCAGGACATCGCGAACGCCGTTTCGTTGCTCTGCACCGACGAAGCCGCGTGGATCCAGGGTCAGGTGATCACCGTCGACGGTGGACTCGAACTGCTGGAGCGGTGGGGCGAGACGCGCTGAGTCGCCGTCATCGCACGTGCTCCGGGCTCGCTCCAGGGCCGAATCGCTTGTACCGCTTTGTGCTCGGGCACCGCTCGAGCCGTCCCGGTTCGCGATTCGGCCCTGAGCGATCTGTGAGCGAACGGTGACCCCAAGTCATCCGCCGATTACCCTTATTAATTGCTCCTAGCGCATTTGGAGTAACGCTCGGCGCACCCGGACTCAATGCTTGTCCTGCATGGTCACCGAGTGTAAGACTCAAAATGGTGACCTGGGGGCAAGCAAGGGGGTCGGATGATCAGAGTGCTACTAGCCGAGGACGTGCAAATGGTCCGCGGTGCTTTGGTCGCCTTGTTGAATCTCGAACCGGATATTGAGGTCGTCGCGTCCGTCGCGACGGGTGACGAAATCATCTCCGCAGTGGAGAAGAACAAACCGGACGTGGCGGTGCTCGACATCGACCTGCCCGGTATGGACGGCCTTTCCGCTGCCACCGTCATCCACGACACCGCGCCGGAGACGCGCACTCTCATTCTCACCAGCCTCGGCCGGCCGGGAACTCTGCGCCGCGCGCTCAACGCACGCGTCAACGGGTTCATCCTCAAGGATGCTCCGGTTGGAGAACTCGCTGACGCCATTCGCGGTGTCTCAATTGGTCGGCGCGTGATCGACTCGCAGCTCGCGCTTTCCGCGTGGGACACCGATGAGTGCCCGCTGACGCCCCGCGAACTGGAAGTGCTGAGGCTCGCCTCGGACGGCGCGGACGCCATGGAAATCGCCACGACGCTGTTCCTGTCGGTCGGCACGGTCCGCAACTACCTGACGGCGGCGACGGCCAAGCTCGACGCCCGCAACCGGGTCGACGCGGTCCGCATCGCCCGCAAGTCCGGCTGGTTCTGACCTCCCTCGCGCTGCCCGTCCTGATCTTCACCTAGGCCCTTGCAACGACTCTTTTGCCGACGAAGTCCAAAGAGTCATTGCAAGGGGCCAGGTCAGGGCGTTGCGTGAAGATCGTCTTCGGGGTGAACGGCCGTGGCGAGGGTGCGCTGGAAGGTTCGAGAGAAGGCGAACTAAAAGCAATACATTGGCTGGCCGGCGGCCGCGAGAGCTCTGGAGCTAGGGCTTCGGGACGGCGGCCGGGATGGCGGCGTGCACGTGGAACGAGCCGTCGCCGATGTGGCGGGCCGTGAACGTGCCGCCGGCCGCCTTGACGCGTTCGGCCTGGTTGCGGACGCCGTTGCAGTCGGCTGAGACCGGTCGGTCGGCGGCACCGTCGTTGATGACGTCGAGCAGGATCGTGGTGCCGCGCTGGTGCACGCCGATGGTGCAGGTGCTGGCGTCGCTGTGGCGCAGGACGTTCGTGACGGCCTCGCACAGGACGGCGGCCAGGACGGTCTCGACCGGCTCCGGGAGCGGGTCGTGCGCCAGTTCGACGCGGACGTCGATGTTCGACGCCGCCAGCATCGCCTTGGCCGAGTCCGAGGTGTCCGCCAGGGACAGCGGGCGGTAGGCGCGGGCGATGGAGCGCACGTCGGCCAGGGCGTGGTGGGTGATGTCCAAGATGTCGGTGATGTGCTCCTGCATGAACTCCCAGCCGTGGTCCGGGCGGTCGGCGACGATCCGGTGGGCCAGCTCGCTCTTGAGCTTGATGGCGCTGAGGCTGTAGCCGAGCAGGTCGTGCAGGTCGCGGGCCACGCGGACGCGCTCGGCGGTCACGGCGGCGGTCGTGGTGACCGCGGTGTCCGGGGTGGTGGCGGTTTCCAGGGCGGCCGGCTGGGGTTCGAGGGCGGCGGGCCAGTCGCGGTGGGTCGCGAAGCTCGTGGCCAGGCCCGCGAGGAGCAGGGCGGTGGCCGCGGTGGCCATCATCGCCTCGTCGTGGACGGTTTGCGCGAGGCCTGTGGCGACCACGGTCAGCACGAAGACCGACCAGCCGAAAACCGGGCGCAGGACCAGCAGGGCGTTGCCGGCGACCAGGCCCGCGACGCCCGCCCAGGAATGGCCGAAGAGGACGTAGGGCAGGACCAGCAGTGCCGCTTGGGCCGCCAGTGCGAGGTGCCGGCGCAGTGCGCTCGGATGCCGGAAATACGACACTTGCAGCAGGACAAGTACCGCTAAATCAATGACCGACACCGCCAATTCGGTGACTTCGCCGGTGAGAAGCAGCGCGCGGGTCAGGTCGGTCAGGCAGACCGCGGCGAAGACCGCGACGATGATCGCGCGGTATCTCGGTATCGCAGGCGAAGCATTCACGTGCCCCCCAAGAGCAACTGCTCCAGAGCAAAGTCTGAGAGTCAACGCCGGTCAAAGATCTCGCACGGCGCGCGCCCAAGGCCGAATACTAGACATGCGAAGGCAGTTCGGGACGACAACTGAATCGGTTCAGAATGTGAACTCGCATTGACTCGCCGCTCAATGTCACGCCAATGGACGAGTATTTATGAGTAACAGTCACGGCTTGTGGTCACGCGATTACCGGCCGGGACGGTTTGGGTTCGTCCGAGTATATGAATATCTCACGCCGCGCGCAGTAGTTCGCCATCCGAGAGTCATGGCCGCATACGTGGCGTTCGATAGCCCCGCTCAGGTGAACTTGGTGGCACGACCAAGTCGACCGCCGCTGAGCAGGGGAGGCTCCAATGGAGATCAAGGTTCTTGGACCGCTGGAGGCACGGGAGAACGGCGTTTCGATCGCGCCGAGCGCGGTGAAGCCCAGGCAGGTGCTCTCGCTGCTCGGACTGCAGGCAGGACACGTCGTCACGGTTCCGACGTTGATCGAAGAGCTTTGGGGAATGACACCGCCACGCAGCGCACTCACGACTTTGCAGACGTACGTGCTGCAGGTCCGCCGGCGCATCGAGGCGGCCATGCCGGGCGAGGGTCCCGGTGTGGCGAAGAACGTTCTGGTGACCCGGTACGGCGGCTACATGCTGGACGTTCCGCCGGAGAGCGTCGACGTGCGCAGCTACGAGCGGCTCGCGAGTGCCGGTCAGCGCGCGTTCGAGATCGGCGACCTGGAGTCCGCCAGCAGGTTGCTGCGCAGCGCCGCCGAGGTGTGGCGTGGACCGGTGCTCGTGGACGTGCAGATCGGCGTCCGGCTCGGCATGGAGGTCACCCGGTTGCAGGAAAGCCGCCTCGGCGTGCTGGAGACCCGCATCGAGGCCGACCTGCAGCTGGGCAAGCACCAGTCGCTGCTGTCCGAACTGTCGGTGCTCACCGCGCAGCACCCGATGCACGAGAACCTCTGTGCGCAGTACATGCTCGCGCTCTACCGGGCGGGACGGCAGTGGAAGTCGCTGGAGGCCTACCAGTCGCTGCGCGACACGCTGATCGAGGAGCTGGGGCTTGAGCCGTCCGAAAGGCTGCGTCAGTTGCAGCGGGCGATCCTGAGCTCCGAGCCGTCGCTCGACAAGCCGTTGTCGCCACGCCAGCTGGAGCGCCAGCTCGCGGGCTGAGATCCGTTCGGGAGCAACCGTGGATACCACCGGTGCAGGTGCGTTGATCAAGGCGCTCGAGGACGTCGGCTGCGAAGTGATCTTCGGGATGCCGGGCGGGGCGATCCTGCCCGCGTACGACCCGCTGTACGACTCGAAGATCCGGCACGTGCTGGTGCGCCACGAACAGGGTGCCGGGCACGCCGCCCAGGGGTACGCGCAGGCGACCGGACGAGTGGGCGTCTGCATGGCGACATCGGGGCCGGGGGCGACGAACCTGGTGACGCCGCTCGCGGACGCCTACATGGACTCGGTGCCGATCGTGGCGATCACCGGCCAGGTCGCCAGGTCGATGATCGGGACGGACGCCTTCCAGGAGGCGGACATCCGCAGCATCACGCTGCCGATCACCAAGCACAGCTTCCAGGTGCACGACCCGGCCGACATTCCGCGGGTGATCGCCGAGGCGTTCACACTCGCGTCCTCGGGGCGGCCGGGCCCGGTGCTGGTGGACCTGCCCAAAGACGTGCTGGCCACCGCCACAACCTACACGCCGCCGAAGCTCACGACGCCGTCGCGTCCTGTGCTCTCGCCGGTGCAGATCCGCAACGCCGCCCAGCTCATCGGTTCGTCCAAGCGGCCGGTGTTCTACGTCGGTGGCGGCGTGATCCGCAGCGGCGCGGCACAGGAGCTCCGGAAACTC
The DNA here is from genome assembly GCF_040682435.1 of Lentzea sp. NPDC051208. Classification (NCBI taxonomy): domain Bacteria; kingdom Bacillati; phylum Actinomycetota; class Actinomycetes; order Pseudonocardiales; family Pseudonocardiaceae; genus Lentzea; species Lentzea sp. NPDC051208. The sequence continues at coordinate 133,840 of NZ_JBFBAW010000018.1, forward strand.
GCGGAGAAGACCGGGATCCCGGTCGTCACCACGCTCATGGCCCGCGGCGCGTTCCCCGACTCGCACCCGCTGCACCTGGGGATGCCCGGCATGCACGGCACGGTGCCCGCCGTCGCCGCGCTGCAACGGGCCGACCTGCTGATCGCGCTCGGGACCCGGTTCGACGACCGGGTCACCGGTCTGCTGCCGGAGTTCGCCCCGCACGCCGCGGTGATCCACGCCGACATCGACCCCGCCGAGATCTCCAAGAACCGCAAGGCGGACGTCGGCATCGTCGGCGACTGCCGCGACGTCATGGCCGCGCTCTCAGCGGTGATGACGCGGAAAACCGATCTCACGGACTGGTGGAACTACCTCGGCGGCCTGCTCACCACCTACCCGCTCGGCTACGACTGGCCGGCGGACGGCATGCTCGCACCGCAGTACGTGATCGAACGCATCAGCAAGCTCGCCGGTCCCGAGGCCATCTACACCGCCGGTGTCGGGCAGCACCAGATGTGGGCGGCGCAGTACGTGAAGTACGAACGCCCCGGCTCGTTCATCAACTCCGGCGGCGCGGGCACGATGGGCTTCGCGGTGCCGGCGGCGATGGGCGCGCAGGCGGGCGCACCGGACCGCACGGTGTGGGCCATCGACGGCGACGGCTGCTTCCAGATGACCAACCAGGAACTCGCGACCTGCGCCGCCGAGGGCATCCCGATCAAGGTCGCGATCATCAACAACGGCAACCTCGGCATGGTGCGCCAGTGGCAGACCCTGTTCTACGAGGGCCGCTACTCCAACACCCGGCTCGGCACCCACCAGCGCCACCCCGACTTCGTGAAGCTGGCCGACGCGCTCGGCTGCGTCGGGCTGCGGTGCGAGAGCCAGTCCGAAGTGGACGACACCGTTCTGCAGGCGATGGCGGTCCACGACCGGCCCGTCGTCGTCGACTTCGTGGTGGGGCAGGACGCCCAGGTCTGGCCGATGGTCGCCGCGGGCACGGGCAACGACGAGATCATGGCCGCACGGGGCATCCGGCCCCTGTTCGACGAGGTGGAGTGATGACCAGACATTCGCTTTCCCTGCTGCTGCGCAACGAGCCCGGCGCGCTGTCGCGAATCGTGGTGCTGTTCTCCAGCCGGGGTGTCGACGTCGAGTCGCTGAGCCTCGCGCCGGCCGAACGGGGTGACCTCTCCCGCCTCGACGTCGTCGTCGACCTGCAACCGGGTCGCACCGTCGTCCAGCTGATCAAGCAGCTCGGCCGTGTCGTGGACGTCAAGAACGTCGTCGAACGCACGCAGGACGAGGCGCTCGAACTCGGAGCTTAGGAACCAGACGAAGAATCGGCCGCCCCGGAGGCTTGGGGCGGCCGATTCTCGTTGTGCCTGAGGAACTTCCGGGGTTGCTCAGGCAGCCTTCGGGATGTGCTTCTCGATGACGCGCGCGTACGTCTCCAGCGTCTCGCCGGGCGAGGGACCGTCCAGCGCCTTGTGGATGCCCTCGGCGATGTCGCCGTGGCGGTGCAGGTCGGCGTGGGTCAGCGTGACCTTCGTCGTCGTCGGGCCGACGACCTCGAAGTCCACCTTGATGAACGAGGCCTTCTCGTCGTCGAAGATCGGCTGCCAGTAGGGGCCGACCCGCCACGTCATCACGAGGCGCTTCGGCGGGTCCCACTCGGTGATGGTGCCCCAGGCGATCTCCTCGCCGTCCGCACCGCGCTCGAAGTAGCGCCCGCCGACGAACGGTTCGATCGTGATGGCCTGCCGGTCCTTGACGAACACGTGCGACTCCGGCCACCACTCGATCGGCTTCGACGCGAAGATCGCGAACGCCTGCTCGATCGTCGCCTCGACCGTCACCGACTTGGCGACATCGGGAGTTGAGGCCATGTGGCCCTCCTCGCGAATAAAAGGGTTGATGTCGCCCCAGACCGTGCCCGGTTCGTCTCAAAGCCACCTGGAACCGGGGTCGAACCAGGACGGCTCGACCGGATGTCCAGCGGCCGCACCCATATTCCCGGTAGCGAAACCGGCAGACCGAGGAGTCGTCGTGTCCCCAGTCAATGTTGCGGTCCACATCGAGGTCCAGACGTTCTACGCGCAGCAGATGCGGCTGCTCGACGCGCTGGACGTGGAGGGCTACGCCCAGACGTTCACCGAGGACGGGGTCACCGACCACGCCCACCGGAGCGAGAAGGTCGAGGGCCGGGCGGCCCTGATCGCCGGCGCCAGCGCGGCGCTGCCCCGTTACAAGGGCGTCGCCGTGCGGCACTGGAACGACCACTACCTGATCGAAGAGGTCGACGAGAACACCCTGAACGTCAGCTACGCGTCGCTCGTCACCCGCACGACCGCCGAGGGGGTGGTCAGCTTCGAGCCGACCTTCTCCATCGAGGACGTGCTCGTGCGCATCGACGGGAAGCTCTACACCAAGTCCCGCACGATTCACCGCGACCTGCCTGTTCAGGCTGCGTGAAGTTCATCAGGAGGTGACGAGGTGACTGCTCAGAACACCGGGCTGGCAGCAGCCGCGGAGAAGGTGAAGCTGATCGCCGCGGACCACGCGGCCGATGCCGACGCCACCCGCCGGCTGGCTCCCGAGGTCGTGGAGGCACTGCGCGAAGCCGGGTTCGCGCGGCACTTCGTCGCAGCCGCACGCGGTGGTTCGGAAGGGACGTTCGCGGAACTGACCGAGGCCGTCCTCACCGTGGGCCAGGGCTGTTCGGCCACGGCGTGGTGCGCGTCGCTGTCGGCGTTGTCGTCGCGGTTCGCGGGGTTGTTGCCGCAGCAGGGCCACGACGAGATCTGGGCGGACGGCCCGGACACGTTCGTCGTGACCGGCCAGCCGCCCATGGGCAAGGGCACCGTCGTGGACGGAGGGCACCGGCTCAGCGGCCGGTGGGCCTACGTCAGCGGCGTGGACTTCGCCGACTGGGCGTTGCTGTGCGGGATGATCGGCGACGAAGGCCGCTTCTTCGCGCTGCCGCGCAAGGACTTCACCGTCCTCGAAACGTGGGACAGCGTCGGGATGAAGGCCACCAGCAGCCATTCCGTCGTGGTGGACGACGTCTTCGTGCCGTCCCACCTCTCGTTCGACCGGGCGGATCTCATCACCGGCACCAGCTGGTCCCCGGTGCCGAGCCACAACGTCCCGTTCCAGGCGGTCGGCGGCCTCACGTTCGCCGCTCCGGCCGTGGGAGCGGCGATGGGGGCACTTGACGCGTGCGCCGCGGTGCTGTCGGGGAAGAAGCAGTCCGTGACGTCCGCGGTCGACCTGGTTCGCGCGTCGGGCCAGGTCGAGTCGGCGAAGCTGCTCGTGGAGCAGAACGCCAAGGTGCTCGACGACCGCGAGTTCACCCCGGCCGCGATGGCGCGCAACGAGCGCAACGTCGCCTACGCGGCCGAGGTCCTGGTCGACGCGGTCGGCGGCCTGGTGCGGGCCGCCGGCACCAGCGGACTCGCGGAAGGCGGTGCGCTGCAACGGTTCTGGCGTGACGTGGTGAGCTGCTCCAGCCACGTCGCGCTGCGGTACGAAACCGCGTCCGTGCGCACCTATCCGGCGTCGCTGTACGGCTGACCCGGATCCGATCGGCCCTGGTGCCCACCTCCCCGGCACCAGGGTCTTCGGCATGCGCCCGAAACGCTCCGTCGCGACCTGACCGGGACTCAAGCGGAGGGGACCACCCTGAAGGTCATCGACCGGCAGTCGTTTTCAGGCAGGAGGTGGGACCTCGTTCAACTCGACCGGCACTTCGCCACCACGAGTAGTCCTGAGCCATCGCCTGTCGTGCGCAGCGAAATCAAGTCCTCTGAGGAGAAATCGTGACCTCCACCAACACCAACCACGACCTGGAGTCGCCGTCGGCGACTGCCGGCGCGCAGGCGGCTCCGGTCGTTGACGCGCCGGCGGCCGATCCGCGTCGCTGGATCGCGTTCATCATCATGACCGTCGCGACGTTCATGGACATGCTGGACGGCAGCATCGTCAACGTCGCACTGCCCGCGATCCAGCACGGCATGGGCGCGAGCTTCGTGCAGCTGCAGTGGATCACCGCCGGTTACGTGTTCGCGTTCGCGCTCACGCTGATCACCGGCGGCCGTCTCGGCGACATCTACGGGCGTCGCAAGATGTTCCAGCTCGGCGTGCTCGGCTTCGTGGTCACGTCGTTCCTGTGCGGCATCGCCACCAACCCGGAGATGCTCGTCGTCTCCCGCCTCGCGCAGGGTCTCGCGGCCGGTCTGATGGTCCCGCAGGTCATGTCGATCATCCACGTCACCTTCCCCGACAAGGAGAAGGGCGCGGTCTTCGCCATCCAGGGCACCATCGGTGGTCTCGCGGCCACGATCGCACCGCTCGTCGGTGGCGTGCTCGTCGCCGCGAACGTCTTCGACTGGGGCTGGCGGACGATCTTCCTGGTCAACGTCCCGATCGGCATCATCGGCTACGTCCTCGGCTGGAAGTACATCAACGAGTCGAAGGCGCCGAGCCGCATCAGGCTCGACCTGATCGGTGTCGTCATCGCGACGCTGAGCCTCACGGCCCTGCTGTTCCCGCTGACCTTCGGCCGTGAGATGGACTGGCCGGCGTGGGGCTTCGTGCTGATGGCCGCCTCCGTCGTCGGTTTCATCGGCTTCGTCGCCTACGAGCGTGCCAAGCAGCGCAAGGACGGCATGCCGCTCGTGCCGCTGAGCCTGTTCAAGTCCCGCAGCTTCTCCGCGGCCCTCGCGCTGATGCTGGGCATGTTCAGCTTCACCGGCATGTTCATGCTGGCGCTCTACCTGTTCCTGCAGGAGGGTCTGGGCTTCTCGCCGCTGCGGACCGGTGTCACGCTGCTGGCGTTCTGCATCGGTGCGTTCATCACCGCGTCGGCCTCGGTCATCGCGCTGGTGCCGAAGTTCGGCCGCGCCGTCCTGCAGGTCGGTGCCGTCGTGATCGCCATCGGTGTCGCGGTGATGCTGCTGACGGTCAGCCCCGACAGCACCAGCTGGGGCCTGGTGCCCGGGCTGCTGCTGATCGGCCTCGGCTTCGGCATGACGGCCACGCCGATCGCGCTGTTCGCGCTGCAGGAGGTGCCGCACGAGGACGCGGGTGCGGCATCCGGCCTGATCAACACCAAGCAGCAGCTCGGTTTCGCGGTCGGCATCTCGCTCGTGACCCTGGCGTTCTTCGCTCCGCTGGCATCCAACGGCGCGACCAACGCGGAGTCGCTGGCCCCGCAGGTCCGCCAGGAACTGGTGGCCGCCGGTGTCGCCGACGCCAAGGCCACCGAGCTCGCGGGTGCCTTCCAGTCCTGTGCCGCCACCACGTTCGCCGGCAAGCCCGAGGCTGCGGCGTGCGCGACGGTCCAGAACGACGCGCAGGCCAAGGCGATCGCCGACAAGTACACGCACCAGGCCGCGGGCCAGTCCTTCACGGACGCGTTCCGCACCACGCTGTACGTCGGCTTCGGCTTCGCCGCCCTGGCACTGCTGCTCGCCTCCTTCCTGCCTCGCTGGCTGAAGCAGGAGGAGTGGGGCGCGCCGGCCGAGGAGGCCTCTGAGGAGGGTTCCGAGGAGACCGCGAAGGCGTAGTTCCTCCCAGCTGGAAACCCCGAGGCCCCAGGCGATCCGCCTGGGGCCTCGGTGCGTGTTCCCGGTACGTCAGAAGGCCCCTCGCGGACTGCGAGGGGCCTTCTGGGGGTAGCGGGCTCAGATGCGGAACGCGGCGCCCTCGATGTCGACGGGGCCCTGCCACGGGGTGCCGTCGTTCATGTCGATGTAGGTGTGCGCCTTGGTGCTGAACTTCTTCTTGTTGGTGCTGATCTTGCCGAGGTGGCTCGCGTTGATCGAGCCGACCGGGTTGCCGTTCGCGTCGCGGTGGGCGTGGTGCGTGATCCAGAAGCTGAACTGGCCGTCCTTGGCCATGGTCCAGATTCCCCGGCCCTCCAGCTGGTCGGGGTAATCCGGCTTGGTCACGCAGTGCAGCTGGTAGTCGGCGGTGAAGTCGCAGAACAGTGGTGTGAGCAGCGGGGGTTCCTCGATGTGGATGGTGACGGTGAGGTCCCAGCGGCCGACGAGTGCCGTGTCGTAGTCGGGCTTCGCGGTGGCACCAGCGGCGGCGACGACGGGGGCGGCCAGCACGCAGGCGGCCACGGCGGCGATTGCCTTCTTGCGGACGTTCATGGGGGATGCGCCTCCGGTGAGGTGGGCAGCGGACGCGCTGAGTGTTGTTCGGGCAGCTCAAGCACCCCTGTAGCGCCAGTTGTGACCCGAGCTGGCTTCGAGGCGGGTTGCGGAGGATGGGCGAAATGAGAGGAGCTGGCGCATGTCTGCAACGGTGACCGACGCGTTCCGCTGCCGGGCGGCCAGAACGCCTGAAGCGGTGGCGCTGTCCGCGGAACAGGGGTCCCTGAGCTACGCCGAGCTGGACAGGTGGTCGGACGCCCTGGCCGGCGAGCTCGTCGAGTCCGGGGTGCGGCCCGGTGACCGGGTGGCGGTGTGCCTGGAACGGTCCCCGCAGCTCGTCGTGGCTCTGCTGGGAGTGCTCAAGGCCGGCGCGGCGTACGTGCCGATCGACCCGGAGGACCCCGAGTCACGGGTCTCGATGATGCTGGCGGACGCCGACGTGTCGCTGGTGATCGGCCAGTTCTTCGCCGGCTTCACGACGATCAGGGTGCCACCCTCCGCCGGCCGGTCCACTGTGGAGCTTCCGGCGGTCGCGCCGGAGGACCTCGCCTACCTCATGTACACCTCGGGGTCCACGGGCAGGCCGAAGTCGGTGATGGTCGAGCACCGCAACATCACGAACCTCGTCACCGGCGCGAACTACGTCGACATCACGCCGGAGGACCGGATCCTGCAGCTCGCGCCGGTCGCGTTCGACGCCGCCACGTTCGAGATCTGGGGCGCGCTGCTCAACGGCGCCCGCGTCGTGCTCGCCCCGCCCGGCGTGGTGCAGGCGGAGGAGCTCGGCGACCTGTTGCGCTCCCACGAGGTCAGCGTCCTGTGGCTGACCGCGGCGCTGTTCCACCGGCAGATCGACGTCGACGTGGCCGCGTTCAAGGGCCTGCACACCGTGATGACCGGCGGGGACGTCGTGTCCGTCGCGCACGTGCGGCAGCTGCGCGAAGCCGTGCCGGAGCTGCAGATCGTCAACGGCTACGGGCCCACTGAGACCACGACGTTCGCCACCTGCCACCGCATCGGCGCGGAGGAGGACCTGGGCGGCGCCGTGCCGATCGGCATGCCACTGCAGAACGTCGAGGTCGTGGTCGTCGACGCGGAGGGCAAGCCCGCACCGGCGGGCACGGCGGGTGAGTTGTGGATCGGCGGCGCGCAGGTGGCGCGCGGCTACTGGAAGCGGCCGGACCTCACGGACGAGAAGTTCGTGCGCGGCAGCTGGAACGGCGAGCGTTACTACCGCACCGGCGACCAGGCGCGAAAGCGCGCCGACGGCGTCGTGGAGTTCCTGGGCCGGATCGACGACCAGTTCAAGCTCCGCGGGTTCCGGATCGAACCGGGCGAGGTCGAGAACGCGCTGACCGAGCACCCGCAGGTCCGCACGGCCGCGGTCAGCCTCCGCGCGCACCCCAGCGGTGACCGCAGGCTGATCGCGTGGGTCGTGAAGTCCGGCGAGGAGCTGGACAAGCGAGCGCTGAAGGCCCACATGCGCGCGGCCATGCCCGAACACATGGTGCCGGCCGGGTTCGTCGTCGTGGACGAACTGCCGATCACGAACAACGGCAAGACCGATCGCAAGGCGCTGCCGGAACCGGACTGGAACTCGAAGTCGCTCTACATCTGACCCCATGCGAAAGGGGCGGGCTCGCGAGGAGCCCGCCCCTTTCGCGTTTCGCTAGACCCAGGAGGGAACTTCGAGGATCTCGATCACGGCCGCGGTCCACACGTACCCCGCGCCGGAGGACTGCAGGACGATCAGGTCGCCGGGCTGCGGGTCGCGTTCGGCCAGCACGTGGTCCAGCCCGAGGGCGATGTCCGCGGTGCCGACCATGCTGTACTGCTTGGCCCAGTCGTAGGTGGTGGAGCTGCGGTCGACGCCCAGGAGTCCGCAGATGCCGTGCGTGACGATGGTCTCCGCGAGCTGCTGGTGCAGGAAGAAGCGCGCGTCGGCGAGTTCGATCTCCGCCTCGTACAGCGCCATCTTGAGCGAGTGCCGCACTCCGCCGCCGATGCGCGCGATCATGTCGTCGAGGTCGACGTCGGCGTTCTGGAGGAAGTCCTCGACGCCGCTGTTGAGCTGCAGGGTCTTGCCGTCCGCGAACGGTCCCGTGGTCCACTCCTGGTAGCCGCGCGACATCTGCTCGAGCGTCGAGTCGGCGTGCGAGTGGATCGAGCGGATGCGGGCGAAGCCGGAACGGTTCGACAGGACGAACGCCCCCGCGCCGTCGCCGTTGACGTTCTGCTCCTCCGAGGCCCACCGGTCGAAGTAGGGCAGGTGGAACGCATCGCCCGCGGTCACCAGCGCCGCCGGCAGGTCCCGGTGCGAGGAGAGGTAGGAGGCAGCCAGGTCCACCGCGGCCATGAAGCCGTTGCAGCCCTGCTTCACCTCGAAGGCGGGGCCGGTGCCGCCGACCGTGTTGGCCTGCACGTAGCTCGCCGGCGTCCACAGGTCCAGTCCTTGGTGGGACAGGGAGGCGTGCACGGTCAGGCCGAAGTCGAGCGGGCTCAGGCCGGAGCGCTCCACCGCTTCCAGACCGGCCTTCGCGGCCATGACGGGACCGGTCTCACCGGGGGCGGCGACCCGCAGCTCCCGATAGCCGTTCATGGCCTTCTTCTCTTCTGTGTACCGGCCGGCCGCGATGGCGTCGTCCACCGTCTCGACCTGCTCGGGCAGATATGTGCCCACACCGGCGATGTACAGGTCATTCCATCGCATCTCGAACTCCTAGGCTGCCTGGTCCAGCTGCTTGGCGACGGCGCGCGCCGTCGGGTCCTCGTAGAAGCTGCGCAACGGGACGCGGACGCCGTACCGCTCGTGGACCTGCTTGACCAGCTTCGACGCAAGCAGCGAATGGCCTCCCAGATCGAAGAAGTGGTCGTCAGGCTCGATCCCCGGTACCCCGAGCACCTCCCCGAACAGATCGCAGAGCTCTGTCTCGCGTTCGGCCACGGCGTCCTCCCTGTCAGCTCATGAGTAACGAAAATTTTGCGTTACCCGAGTCGAGATGAGCTTTAGCCGCAACGGAAACCCGCGCTTTCGAGCCGTTCTGGAGTTTGAGCCGAGGGCGATCGTCCACGGTAGCGCGCGTCCGTCGCACGCAACCGGATCGGGAGCCACACAGATGCAGACGTTCACTCCGAAACGTTCGACCTTCCTCGCACGAACAGGAGCCATCACAGCCGTGGTCCTGCTTGCTTTGTCGGGCACGGCGACCGCGGCGCACGCGACCTGCACACCGGTCGGCAACTGGACCGGCCACGTGACCCGGACGGACGGTGACCACCCGACCAAGCTTCAGTTCAAGGCCAACGGCAAGGTGTTCGTCACCAACGAGCAGAACACGACCACGCAGGGCACCTGGTGGCCGACCGGCGTCAACACGTTCCACTACAAGTTCCGCGGGGAGAAGGTCTACGACGAGAACGGCGCCTACTTCGCCTACGTCGACTTCGACCAGGACGCCGTCCAAAGTGGACCGGACAACTTCACCAGCTCCGGCCCGTCCACGTTCTTCCTCGCGGACGGCACGAACCTGGGCACCTCGAACATCACGTTCACGATGGCTCGCGGGTAGCTCGCGCGCGGACGGAGTCGGGACGGGTCCGCCGCCCTCGTCCCGACTCCGCGACTGTGCACGTCACGCCAGGTACGAGGCGTGCTCTTCCACCCACTGGCGGAACGTGCGGGCCGGCTTGCCGGTGATCCGCTCGGCCGTGGCGCTGGTGTCCGCGACGACACCGACCGCGGCCTCCCACTGGTTGAGCAGCGAGGTCAGCACGGGCGGCGGCACGAAGTTGCTCATCTGCGCCTCGCCCTCCTCGCGCGTCAGCCCGTTGATCACGAGCTTGCGCCCGAGCACCTCGCCGACGATCTCCAGCTCCTGGCGGAACGTCAGCGACTCGGGACCGGTGAGGTCGACGATCTCGTCCTGCAGCTTCTTCTCCGTCAACGCGACCACGGCCACGTCGGCGATGTCGTCCTCGTGCACAGGGGCCACCTGCGCTTCGGGGAAGACCTGGTCGATCGTGTCGCCCTGCTGCAGCGAGTAGCTCCAGCCGAACGCGTTGCTCATGAAAGCGCCGGGCCGCAGGATCGTGTAGTTCAGCCCGGAGCCGGCCACCGCCTCCTCGACGAGCAGGTGGTGGTGTGCCAGCGGGTCCTGGTCGGCACCCGGCAGGCCCACGGTGTTCGACGACAGCAGCACGATCTGCTCGACGCCGGCCTTCTCGGCCTCGTCCAGGAACTTCACGATGCCGTCCGGCTCCGCGTAGAGCAGCACCTTGGAGACACCGGCGAGGGCCGCGACGAACGTCTCCGGGTCGTTGAGGTCGAGCGCGACGGTCTCCACACCTTCTGGGACGTCGAGTTCCGCGGGATTTCGGCCGGACGCGCGGAGGCTGTGACCCGCCGCGTAAAGCCGCTGAAGCACGCGGCGGCCGACGTTGCCGCGCGCCCCCGTGACGAGGATGGTCATGTGGATCTCCCGTACTGGGTGGTTCGCCTGGATGGCCGATCACGCTCAGCGTTCACCCGGTCACTCGAACGGCACTAGATCGGGCTTCAGGCCAAGGCTCCTAACCTGCGGAAACAATCCCCAGAGTCGCGAGGAGCGCACGGTGGTTTCCTTTCCCGTTCCCGGATCCAGCTACCGCGGTCCGGCGCCGGAGTTCGCCGGGTTCCGCGCGTCGAGTCCTGTCGTGCGCCTGCCCGCGAACGGCGGCGGTCACTGCTGGATCGCCACGACCCAGGACTCGGTCCGCGTCGTGCTCGACGACGTCCGGTTCTCCCGTGCGGCGTCTTACGAACCGACGGCGCCGACCTTCCCAGGACTGTTCCAGGCGCCGCCCGGAATGATCATCTCGCTCGACCCGCCCGCGCACACCCGGCTGCGCGACCTCGCCTCGCAGGCGTTCTCGGCCGACCGGATCGAGTCCATGCGACCGAGAATCCAGCAGCTCGTGACAGAGTTGCTCGACCGAGCGGACGAGGCAGCCCTGGAAGGGCCGGTCGACCTGCTCGGCGAGTTCACGTTCCCCCTGGCCATCATCGCGATCAGCGACCTGTTGGGTGTGCCCGCCGGCGACCGCGACACGTTCGCACGGCTGATCCGCGAGTTCGCCGCCGTCGACGCGCCGGAACTGGCGGCCGCGGCGGGCGAGCAGCTCGGCGAGTTCATGGCCGGGCTGGTGTTCGGGAAGATGGCCGCGCCCGGCGACGACGTGCTGTCGGCGCTGACCGAGGCGCGGATCGGTGACGACAGGCTGGAGGTCGGCGAACTCATCGGACTCGGATACACGTTGCTGGGCGCCGGCGGCGACTCCACGGCGTGTCACCTGGCCAGCTCGGTCTTGACGCTGCTGGGGCACCACCGCGACGTCTGGGTGCGGCTGGGGGAGCGGCCGGACGAGGTGCCGGCGGCGGTCGAGGAACTGCTGCGCTGGATCACGTTGTCCACCAACGACACGACCGGCCTGCCGCGGATCGCGACGGAGGACGTGACGCTGTTCGGGGTCACGATCCCCAAGGGCGACGCGGTGTTCGTGTCGACCAACTCGGCGAACCGGGACGAGACGCTGTTCACCGACCCCGACGCGCTCGACTTCGCGCGGACCGACAACGCGCACCTCGCGTTCGGGTACGGGATCCACCGGTGCCTCGGTGCTCCGCTCGCCCGCATCGAGCTGACCACGGCGTTCGAGGAACTGACCCGGCGCTTCCCGGCCGCGCGGCTCGCCGTCGCCGAGGAGGACTTGGAGTGGCAGAAGGCCGACATGAACCACCGGCTCGTCGCGCTGCCGGTCGACCTGCACGGCAAGGGTTTCTGAAACGCGAAAAGGCCCCCGGGACGACCGGGGGCCTTTTCGCTGTGCGGACTACTTCTTGCGGGGCACGGCGAGCGCGGCCAGCGCGCCGCAGAACGTGAAGGCGGCGGCGCCGAGCAACGCGAGCCCGTAGCCGGACCCGAGCGAGTGCCGCAGCGGTTCGCCCTGAGCCAGCAGGGAGTCCGCGCGGGCCGACGACATCGTCGCGAGGACGACCAGGCCGATCGCGCTGCCCATCTGGCGGATCGTGTTGAGCAGACCGGACGCGAGGCCCGCCTGCTCGCGCGGCACACCGGACGTGGCGGCGTTCGTGGTCGCGTTGAGCACCGCGCCCATTCCCAGCCCCAGCAACGTGGTCGGCACCAGGATCGAGCCCAGGAACGTCGACGTCTCGTCCGCTGTGGACACCCACAGCAGGCCGACGGTCGCCGTGAGCAGGCCGCCGATCAGCACCGGCCGCGGGCCGATCTTCGGCACGATCCGCGCCACGCCGAACCCGCCCAGCGCGATGCCGATCGACAACGGCAGGTACCCGAGGCCGGTCTGGAGCGCGCTGAAGCCCATCACCTGCTGCAGCACCAGGGTCAGGAAGTAGAAGGTGCTGAACAGGGCCGCGATCGCGAAGAACGCCACGATGTTCGTCGCCGTCACCGCGCGGTTGCGGAAGATGCCGAGCGGCATCAGCGGGTGGTCGGACACCGTCTGCTGGCGCAGGAAGACGGCGAACAGGACCAGCGCCAGCGTCAGCGAACCGGCGACCTGCCAGGAACCCCAGCCGAGCTCGTGCGACTGCGCGATGCCGTAGACCAGCGCCATCAGGCCGAGCGTCACGGTGAACGCGCCGGGCACGTCGAGGGCCTTGCGCCCGCCGTTGCTCGGGGTCTCCGGCACGGCGCCGCGGATCATGGCCACCAGCGCGATGCCGAGCGGCACGTTGATCAGCAGCACCCAGCGCCAGCCGAGCGACTCGGTGACGATGCCGCCGAGCAGCACGCCGACCGCCCCGCCCGTGCCGGACACCGCACTCCACCAGCCGAAGGCCTTCGCGCGGGCGGTGGGATCGCGGAACGTGGTGCCGAGCACCGTCAGCGACGCCGGTGCCATCACCGCGGCGCCCAGGCCCTGGAACCCGCGGGCCGCGATCAGGGCACCGGGCGAGGTCGCCATGCCACCGACCGCGCTCGCGACCGTGAACAGGGCGGCACCGAAGAGGAACACCCGGCGCTGCCCGAAGAGGTCGGCGAGCCGGCCGCCCAGCAGCAGGAAGCCGCACACCGCGATCGTGTACGCGCTGTTGACCCACTGCAGGTCGTGCCGCTCGAAGTGCAGCTCCTCGAAGATCGAGGGGAGCGCGACGTTCATGACCGACGCGTCGAGCACGTTCATGAACTGCGCCAGGCAGCACACGGCCAGCACCAGGCCGAGCTTCGTGCCCGGCCTGTCGAGAGTGGCCGTCATCAGCGCACCATCCGGAAGAACGTCCGCAGCTCCTCGACGAGGACGACGGGGTTCTCCAGCGCGGGGAAGTGGCCGCCGGACGGCATCTCCTTCCAGTAGCGCAGATCGGTGAACCGGTGCTCGGCCCACACCTTGGGCATGCGCGCGTCGGCGGGGAACACCGAGAATCCCGTCGGCACGCCGACCTGGGTCAGGGGCGACTTGTTGTAGCTCTCCCAGTACAACCGGCCCGACGACGCGGCCGTGGCGGTGAACCAGCACACCGAGACCATGTCGAGGATCCGGTCACGGGAGATGATCTTCTCCGCGTCGCCGTCGTGGTCGCTCCACGACCAGTACTTCTCGCCGGCCCAGCCCAGCTGGCCGACGGGCGAGTCGGTCAGCCCGTAAGCCAGCGACTGCGGCTTGGTGTTCATCACCGCCGCGTACGCGGACTCCTTGGCGGCGAACTCCTTGAGCGCACCGAGACCCTTGTAGTCCTCCTGCGTCAGCTGGACTTCCGCCTCGGGTGCCGCAGCGAACGGCATGACGAGGTGGATCGCCTCGACGTGGTCCGGCGCGATGTGGCCGAGGATGCCCGTGATGAACGAGCCCCAGTCGTTGCCGTGCGCGTAGAACCTGTCGTAGCCGATGCGGCCCATCAGCGTGACGAACGACTGGGCGATGCGTTCCAGCGTCCAGCCGGTTCCGGTCGGCTTGTCGCTGAAACCGTAGCCGGGCAACGAGGGCGCGACGACGTGGAAGGCGTCGGCCGGGTCCGGCGGGTTGGTCAGCGGCTCGATGACGTCGAGGAACTCCGCGACCGAACCGGGCCAGCCGTGCGTGAGGAGCAACGGCTTCGCGTCGGGGTGCGGCGACCTCGCGTGCAGGAAGTGGATGCCGACGCCGTCGATCTCGGTCTTGAACTGGGGGATGGCGTTCAACCGCGCCTCGGTGGCGCGCCAGTCGTAGACGCTTCCCCAGTACTCGGCCAGTTCCTTGGCATAGGCCAGCGGCATGCCCTGCGACCAGTCGTCCACGGTCTCCGCGTCCGGCCACCTGGTCGCTGCCAGCCGCCGGGTGAGGTCCGCCAGTTCGGAGTCGGGAACCTCGACCCGGAACGGCACGAGTGCAGTGTCCATGGCGCGAAGGTAGGTACGAGGGCTCAAATCCCGGTCGACATCCAGGTTTCGAGCCGCCTTCGAGGTCCGCGTAGCAAGGTTCGGCGCGAGGCCAGGCCGAAGTTACCCCGGAGGTGTTCTGCGTGCAGCCCCTTGAACTGGACGAGGAGTTCCCGTTCACCGGCTCCTCCTACCGCGGCCCGGACCCCAAGTACGACCGGCTGCGGGCCGAGTGCCCGGTGGCCAAGGTGCCTACCAATTCCGGCACGCCGACCTGGGTGATCACCAAGTACGAGGACGTCCGCGCCGGGCTCGCCGACTCCAGGCTGAGCCGCGCGTTGACGTGCGTCGAGGGTGCTCCCCAGGTCGGCGGCGCCATGACCACCACCCCCGAGATGATCATCTCGCTGGACGGCTCCGAGCACTCGCGCCTGCGCAAGCTGGTCATGGGCGCGTTCACCGTCCGCAAGGTCGAGGCCATGCGCGCGGGCGTGCAGAAGGTGGCCGACGAACTGCTCGACGCCATCGAGCTCAAGGGCGCGCCGGTCAACCTCGTCGAAGCGCTGTGCGTCCCGCTGCCGCTCACGATCATCGGCGATCTGCTCGGCGTGCCGACCGAGGACCTGAAGATCTTCGAGACCGACGCGCGGGCGTTCGCGACGTTCGACGAGAACGACCCCGAGGCGCCGATGCGGGCGTTCGGGCGGCTCGCCGGGTACGTCATGGGCCTGATCGCGCAGAAGCGCGAGAAGCCCGGCCAGGACATGCTGTCCGACCTGATCTCCGCGCGGGACAACGACGACAAGCTGAGCGAGCAGGAACTGGTGACGTTCGCGTTCACCCTCATCGGCGCCGGCTTCGACACCGCCGCGAACCAGATCTCCAACTCCGTGCTGGCGTTGCTGCACGACCACCCGGACACGTGGCGGCGGCTCGTCGCCGACCCGTCGCTGATCCCCGCGGCCGTCGAGGAACTCCTGCGGCACGTCAACCTCTTCGCCACCGACACCACGGGTTTCCACCGCATCGCGGCGGAGGACCTGGAGCTCGGCGGGCAGAAGATCGCCAAGGGTGACGCGGTGTTCTTCGTGCTGTCGTCGGCGAACCGCGACGAGGACGTCTTCGAGAACCCGCAGCAGCTCGACATCGACCGCGCCTCGAACCCGCACATCGCGTTCGGGCACGGCGTGCACTACTGCCTCGGCAAGCAGCTGGGGCGCATGGAGATGGCGATCGCCATCGAAGGTCTGACCCGCCGTTTCCCGGACCTCCGGCTCGCGGTGCCCTACGAGGACCTGTCGTGGCACCAGGGCGAAATCAACCACTCACTCGTCACCCTCCCCGTCACCTGGGGATAGATAGAAGGAGAGCCATGAGCATCCCCGAGAAGCAGTGGGAGGTCAGGCTCGCCAAGCACGTCGAGAACGACCTGACCCTCGAGCACTTCGACGTCGTCGAGGTGGCCGTCCCCGAGCCCGGCGACGGCGAGGTGTTGGTGCGCGTCGACTACGTGTCGGTGGCCGCCGCCTTCAAGGAGTTCATGAGGTCCGACTGCCAGATCCCCGGTGTGCCGCCGTGGAAGGTCGGCGAGCCGGCCGGTGCCGGTGGTGTGGGCACCGTGGTCAAGTCGAACAGCCCCGACCTGGAGGTCGGGGACCTGGTGCAGTCGTTCGGGCCGTGGCAGGAGTACTGGTCCGGACCGGCGCAGCAGTTCATCAAGCAGAACCCGCACTACGTGCCCTCGCCGGTCTACTTCCTGTCGCAGGGGCCGACGGCCTACTACGGCATGGCGACCATCGCACAGGCGGGCGAGGGTGACGTCGTGTTCGTCACCGGTGCCGCCGGTGGCGTCGGGTCGCTCGCCGGGCAGATCGCGAAGGCCCGTGGCGCCAAGGTGATCGGCTCGGCCGGCAGCCAGGAGAAGGTCGACTGGCTCGTCAACGAGCTCGGGTTCGACGCCGCGTTCAACTACAAGGACGGCCCCGTGGCCGACCGGCTGCGCGAGCTCGCTCCCGACGGCATCAGCGTGTTCTTCGACAACGTGGGCGGCGAGCAGTTCGAGGCCGCGATCCAGGCGGCCCGCCCGCACGCCCGCTTCGCGTTGTGCGGCGCGCTCGCCAACCAGAACGACGGCACGGCCGAGCACCCGCGGATCGACCTGATGACGGCGATCACGAAGCACCTGGAGATCCGCCCGTTCGCCTGCTACCACCTGCCGGAGCAGATCCAGGACTGGGTGGTCCACTTCGGACAGTGGTTGCAGGAGGGCAAGTTCGTCTTCCCGCACACGATCGTCGACGAGGGCGGGGTCAAGACCGCGCCGCAGGCGCTGCTGTCGCTGCTGGCGGGCAAGTACACCGGCAACGTGACGGTCAAGTTCTCCTGACGCGCGTGTTGTAGAAGGGGGCGCCTTTCCTGGCGCCCCCTTCGAGGTCATCCGAGCCTTTGTGCCGTGATCCGGATCGCGGCCTCGCGTGCTGTCGTCCCGTTCGCGAGGCGCACCACCGCGTTGCCGTTGCTGACGAACTCGTCGCCGCGCAGCACGGCGTCCTGCGCGATCTCGATCGTGCCCGGTGCCTCGGTCAGTTCTTCGTCGATCCGGTAGCTGAACGTGTCAGGCCCCGTCTGGGTCCACGTTCCGGATCCCCTGCCGCCCACGACCAGCATCGCCGTGCCGTCACGGGCGAACTCGAATTCGCTCTCCGTGTGGCCGCCGGGTCTGCCGACCCGTGCGCGCCACCTGCCCACCGCGAGAATTCCCATGCTCCCCAGGGTTTCCGCCCCAGCTAGACCTGGACTCAAGGTTCACCGAGCAGGGTTGTCCCAGACTGCCCTACCGAGTGGAAAGAAGCTGGAGGCGTCATGTCGGACGCACCATTTGCCGGACAGCAGGTCGTCGTGACGGGTGGGGGAACCGGCATCGGCCGCGCGGCGGCGCTGGCGTTCGCCGACCTCGGCGCCGCGAACGTGATCATCACAGGTCGTCGCGAGAGCCGGCTGACCGAGGTCGTCGCCCTGCACCCCGCGATCACCGCCGTCGTCGCGGACGTGACGACGGACGAAGGCGCGCAGAAGGTCGCCGACGCCGTGAAACTGGGCGGCGGCAAGGTGGACGTGCTGGTGCACAACGCCGGCATCTTCCGCTTCACGCCGGTCGCCGGTTTCGACCTCGCCACCGCGCGCGACGTGCTGGAGACCAACCTGGTCGGCCCGCTGGTGCTGACCGCCAAGCTGCTGCCGCAGCTGACTTCGCCCGGCGGCAGCATCGTGTTCGTCTCCAGCAACGCCGGGCACATCGCGGTGCCGGGCGGCGGCGTGTACGGCGCCAGCAAGGCGGCCGTGGACAGCCTCGTGCGCAGCTGGGCCCTCGAACTGGCCCCGCAGGGCATCCGCGTCAACGCGGTCGCCCCTGCCGCGGTGCGCACGGAGGTCTACGCGGCCAACGGTTTGAGCCCCGAGGAGGTCGAGGGCTACTTCGGCTTCCAGGCCTCGCAGACGCCGCTGGGACGCACCGGCGAGGTCGACGACGTCGTTCCGTGGATCACCCGCTTCGCCGAGCCCGCGAGCTCGTGGGTCACCGGTCAAGTCATCACGCTCGATGGCGGCGCTGACCTGGCGTGAGCCAACTTCTCGACTAGGAGGAAGACCCAGATGACCAGCAGCGCCACCGAGCCAGGTGTGGACACGTTCCCGTACAAGCGCACATGCCCGTTCACGCCGCCCGCGCAGTACACGCAGATGGCCGAGGAGGACGTCGTCGAGGTGACGCTGACCGGCTCCGGTCTGCGGATCTGGACGATCAGCGGCTACCACACGATCAAGCAGCTCCTGACGGACCCGCGGATCAGCGCGTCGCGCAAGCACGACAACTTCCCGTTCTACTTCATCGCGCCGCCGGAGTTCCGCACCGAGACGTCGTTCATCGGCTACGACAACCCGGAGCACACCAAGACCCGGCGCAAGGCGGCGGTGACGTTCACCAACCGCCAGGTGAAGCGTCTGCGCCCGCGCATCCAGGAGATCGTCGACGAGTACATCGACAAGATCCTCACGATGACGCCGCCGATCGACTTCCACCGCGAGTTCTCGCTCGCCGTGCCGATGACGGTCATCTGCGAGCTGCTCGGCATCCCGCAGGACGAGCACGACTTCTTCATCGAGCACGGCACGTGTCTGCTCGGCGGCCACTCGACGCCCGAGCAGCGCCAGGCCGCGATCGTCGAGGTGAACGCCTACGTCGACAAGCTGATCACGCAGAAGGAGCAGGAGCCCGGCGAGGACCTGCTCAGCCGCGCGATGGCCGAGTACGCCGCGTCCGGCGAGGAGTACACGCGCCGCGACCTGTTCAACATGATCCGCCTGCTGATGAACGGCGGCCACGAGACCACGGCCTCGATGCTGTCGCTCGGCACCGCCGCGCTGCTGGAGAACCCCGACCAGCTCAAGCTGCTGCTGGACGACCCGGAGGGCATGATCGAGCCCGCCGTCGAGGAGCTCGTGCGCCTCGCGACCATCGGTGACACCGCCATCCCGCGCGTCGCGCTGGAGGACATCGAGATCGGCGGCAAGACCATCAAGGCCGGCGACGGCATCCTGTGCCTGGGCCTCAACGGCAACCGCGACCCGGAGATCTTCCCGGAGCCGGAGAAGCTGATCCTGGAGCGCGGCACCCGCAAGCACCTCGGGTTCGGGCACGGCCTGCACCACTGCATCGGTGCCGACCTCGCGCGCCTGGAGATGCAGCTCGTGTGGTCGACGCTGTTCCAGCGCATCCCGTCGCTGCGGCTCGCCAAGCCGTTCCTGGAGATCCCGCGCAAGGAGGGCGCCGTGATCTACGGCCTCTGGGAGCTGCCGGTCACCTGGGACCTCCCCGCGGAGGACTGAGATCCACGAAAAGGGCCCCGCACTTCGGTGCGGGGCCCCCTTTGCGTTGCTGCTCTTAGTCCTTCGGGATGTTCGGGCGCTGCACGTGCCCGGGAACCCTGGTGTGCTTGCTCGCGGGCAGCACACCGTCGACGAGGTAGTCGTCGACCAGCGAGTCGAGAACCTCGTTGCCCGCCAACCCGTACACCTCGTGGTCGCCGGAGTCCTCGATGAGGACGAGCGGGTGGTCCAGCAGCGCGGCCAGCTCGATGCCGCCCTCGACGCGGTCCATCGGGTCGCCGTCCGCCTGCACCACGAGCCCCTTGGGGTACCCCGGCTGCGCGAGCTTCGTCGGCGGCTCCAGGCTCTCGAATGTCCGGAACGCGCCGACCCACGGCTGGGCCCGCAGCACGCCGTAGCCGTACGGGTGCTGGGCGCGGTGCTTGCGGACGTCGGCGTAGTAGACCTCCAGGTCCTGCGGCCAGTAGGTCTCCAGCGTGATGGCCTCCAGCACGCCGACCCGCAGGTCGCCCTCGGAGTCCTGCGGCCGCCACGTGCCCTGCCCGACGATCAGCGAACGCGCCTTGTCGTAGTTGGCGTCCTGCAACGTGGTGCGGAGGTCGCCGATGAGGTAGCCCAGCGAGTCCCACTGGGCCCGGTCCGTCGACCGCGTGCCGACCGCGCCGTCGAACAGCGTGCGGAGCTGGATCTGGTCGCCCTCCTCGAGCTTCTCGACGACGGCCTCGATCTCGGCGATGACGGCGTCGGAGGTGCTGCCGAGGTGGAAGTGCCCGTCGCGCTCCGCGGTCCACTCCGCCCACAGCGCGACGTTGCGGTAGACCGCCTCGGCCTGTGTGACGAACTGCTCGCGCCACGTCCACTGTGGATTGATGCACGAGTCGAGGACCGTGCGGTCGAGGTTCTCCGGGAACATCGTGCCGTAGACGGCGCCGACGTACGTGCCGTACGCGTACCCGACGAACGAGATCTTCTCCTCGCCCAGCACGACGCGGATCAGGTCCATGTCACGCGCGGTGTTGCGCGTCGTGATGTGCGGGCGCAGCTCACCGCCGCCCTTCTGGCAGCCGAGCTCGCGCAGGCGCATGTCCTCGGCCAGCTGGTCGAACAAGGAGTCCGGCGGCCGGGAGTCGAAGGGCGCCTTGGGAATCGTCACCTCGCTGTACAGCTTGGTGGACTCGCCGTAGCCGCGCGGGTCGAACCCGATGAGGTCGTAGGCGGTGCGCACCCGCTTGCCGAGGCGCTTGATCAGCCCGAGGCCGTCGCCACCGTCGCCGCCGGGCCCGCCGTTGACGGCCAGCAGGACGCCACGCCGCTTCGACTGGTCCGTCGCCTTCAGGCGGGCGACGGCGATGGTGAGCTTCGGACCGTCCGGGTCGGAATAGTCGCGTGGCACGACGACCGTCGCGCGTTCAAGGCCGTCCTCGAACGGCGGTGACCAGTTCACCTGCTGGTCGTAGAACTCCTTGAGGGGCACGGTGGAACCTCCGCGTGTGGGTGTACGCCGACACCGCAGAGTCGCAAGGCGGGCTCGAATGCCAGCGGAGCAGCACGGGCACGACGCTCAAGGTGGTCTCCACCACGTGCAAAGCGCAGGCGTTCAAGGTGAACCTCGTCCGGCGAGCCGCAGATCCGTGGGAGAACTGCCATGCCAAAGATCACTTACGTAGCGCACGACGGGGTTGAGACCGTCGTCGACGTTGCCCAGGACGACACCGTGATGCGCGGCGCGGTTCTCAACGGCATCAAGGGAATCGTCGCCCAGTGCGGCGGTGGCGCCTCGTGCGGAACGTGCCATGTGTACGTCGACCCCGAGAACACCAAGCCGCTGTCGCAGATGCACCAGGTCGAGGACGAGCTCCTGTACTTCACGGCCTGTGAGCGCAAGGAGAACAGCCGGCTGAGCTGCCAGATCCCCGTGACCGAGGAGCAGGACGGGCTCGTCGTGCACATGCCTGAGAAGCAACTCTGAGGGAGAGAAGAAGCATGAGCCAGCGACGGGTCGCCCTGGTCACGGGCGCCACCAGTGGAATCGGTCTCGAGGTCGCGCGCAGCCTCGGCAAGGAGGGGCACGCGGTCTTCGTCGTGGCCCGCAACGCCGAGAACGTCCAGACCACGGTGAAGCAGCTGCGTGAAGAGGGCATCGAGGCGGACGGTGCGGCGTCCGACGTGACGTCCACAGAGGACATCCGCACCGCGGTCCAGAAGGCCGTCGAGGTCTTCGGGCCCATCGAGATCCTCGTGAACAACGCCGGGCGCGGTGGCGGCGGCATCACCGCCGAGCTGGACGAGGACCTCTGGCTGGACGTCATCGACACCAACCTCAACGGTGTCTTCCGGTTCACCAAGGAGGTGCTGTCGACCGGCAAGATGGTCGAGCAGTCCTGGGGCCGGATCATCAACATCGCCTCCACCGGCGGCAAGCAGGGCGTGGTGTTCGCCGCGCCCTACTCGGCGTCCAAGCACGGGGTCGTCGGCTTCACCAAGGCCGTCGGCATCGAGCTCGCGAAGTCCGGCATCACCGTCAACGCGGTGTGCCCCGGCTACGTCGAGACGCCGATGGCCGGCCGGGTGCGCCAGGGGTACGCGAACCACTGGGGTGTCACCGAGGAAGAGGTCCTCGAGAAGTTCAACGCCAAGATCCCGCTGGGTCGGTACAGCACGCCGGAAGAGGTCGCCGGTCTCGTGACGTACCTGACGACGGACACCGCGTCCTCGATCACCGCACAGGCGCTCAACGTCTGCGGCGGGCTGGGCAACTACTGACATGCGCGGCGAGTCGGTAGTCGTCGTCGGGGCCGGGCAGGCGGGCTGCCAGGTCGCGGTGTCCCTGCGCGAACAGGGACACCGCGGCCCCATCACGCTCATCGGTGACGAGCAGGCGGCGCCGTACCAGCGGCCACCGCTCACCAAGGCCTACCTGGCGGGGGAGACCGACCTCGCCGGGCTGGTGCTCAGGCAGGACTCCTACTACGAGGACCACGGCATCAAGCTCGTGCGCAACGAGCGGGTGATCGGGGTCGACCGCCAGGCGCGGGTCGCCGTGCTGGGTTGTGCCCGGACGGTCAGCTACGACCACCTGGTGTTCGCGACGGGCGCGCGGCCGCGGCCGTTGCCCATCCCCGGCGCCGAGCACGTGCTGAACCTGCGCACGGTCGCCGACGCGGACGCCATCCGGCAGCGGCTCGACGGCCAGATCGGGCTCGACGTCGTCGTCATCGGCGGCGGGTTCATCGGCCTCGAATTCGCCGCCGTGGTCCGGAAACTGCGCCACGAGGTGACCGTCGTCGAGGCGCAGCCGCAGGTGATGCAACGGGCGGTGTCCGCGGAGACGGCCCAGCACCTCGTCAGCCGCCACCGCAGCGAAGGCGTCCAGATCCTCACCGGAACGGGCGTCGCCGCGGTCAGGGAGGGCCTGGTGGAACTGACGGACGGCACGGTGCTCGTCGCGGACCTCGTGGTCGCGGGCATCGGCGTCATCCCGAACACCGAGGTCGCCCAGCGCGCCGGGCTCACCGTCGACAACGGCATCGTCGTCGACGCCCACCTCGGCACGGCCGACCCGCGCGTCTACGCGGTCGGCGACTGCGCGCGGTTCGCCAGCACGCACGCCGGCGGCCTGATCCGCCTTGAATCGGTGCAGAACGCCACGGACCAGGGCACCACGGTCGCGGCGGCCATCATGGGCAGCGCGGAGCCCTACACCGCCCTGCCGTGGTTCTGGAGCGACCAGTACGACGTGAAGCTGCAGACCGCGGGTCTCACCAACGGCCACGACCGCACGGTCACCGTCGGCGACCCGGCCGAGGGCCGGTTCTCGGTGTTCTGCTTCAAAAATGACAGGTTGATTGGAATCGAGGCCTACAACCGGCCGATCGACTTCCTGATGGGGCGCCGGATCCTGGAGGGCGGCAACTCGCTCACCCCGGAGATCGTCGCCCAGCCGGGCTTCGACCTGCGCGCCAGCCAGCAGAAGGCGGCCTGACCGATGCCGTCCGCGACGCGGGAAGCCGGGCTACAACCAGCCGGCTTCCTCGGCGATGCGGATGGCGTCCACCCGGTTGCGCCCGTTGAGCTTGGTCATGATCGTCGTCGTGTAGTTGCGGACGGTACCGACCGAAAGCGACAGCGCGACAGCGATGTCAGGTGCGTCGGAGCCGTTCGCCGCGAGCCGGAGGACCTCCAGCTCGCGGTCGGTCAGCGGGCACTCGCCGCGGTCCCACGCGGCCAGGGCGAGCTGGCTGTCCACGACCCGTTCGCCGGCGGCGACCCGGCGGATCGCGTCGGCGAGCTCCGTCGGCGGCGCGTCCTTGAGCAGGAACCCGTCCACGCGGGCCGCCAGCGCCCTGCGCAACGTCCCCGGACGGCCGAGCGACGTCAGCATCAACGTCCTGATCTGCGGCATCGTCTCGCGGATCGTCGTCGCGGCACTCAGCCCGTCGAGGATCGGCAGGTCGATGTCGATCACGCAGACGTCGGGACCGTGCTGGCGCGCCGCCGGCACGATCTTGTCGCCCGAGCTCACCTCGGCCACGACCTCGATGTCCGGTTCGAGGTTGAGCAGCGCGATGAGAGCACCGCGCACCATGTGCATGTCCTCCGCGAGCAGAACCCTGATCATCGCGCCCCTCCGCGCGACACCATATCTCCCAACGTTCATGTCGCGCTCCACGCCACATCAAGGTGGCCCGGCAAGGGTGAACCGAGCTGCCTCGCGAAGGGATGCGTCATGGAACGCAGCGTCAACGTGACAGTCGTGTACTACTCCTCGACGGGAACGATTCACCGGATCGCCACGGAGATCTCCGAGACGGCCGAGAAGCACGGCGCCGAGGTGCGGCTGGTACGGGCTGCGGAGCTGGCGCCCGAGGCGGCGTGGCGGTCCAGGCCTGCCTGGGCGGCGCACCTGGAGGAGACCGCGGACGTCCCGGTCGCCTCGGTCGACGACGTGCTGTGGGCCGACGCCGTCGTCTTCGGCACGCCGACCCGCTTCGGCAACGTGTCCGCGCAGCTCAAGCAGTTCATCGACACGCTGGGGCCCGCCTGGTTCAGCGGCCTGCTCGCCGACAAGGTGTACAGCGCCTTCACCTCCGGCGGCAGCCTGCACGGGGGCATGGAGACCACTCTCGTGTCGATCTACAACATGGTCTGCCACTTCGGCGGGATCATCGTGCCGCCGGGAGGAGACCTGAATCCCTACGGCACCTCTCACGTCCTGGGCGCGGGCAACGTGCCGGTCGACGAGATCGCGTTGCAGGCGGCCCAGATCCAGGCGGAACGCGTCGTGCGCGTGGCACGCGCGCTGAAGGAGGTCTGACCGCGGTGCGAGTGAAGGATGTTTTCGTCAACGGCAGCGGCGTGCGCCTGCCCTCGACGCTGAACGTCGCGGACGCGATCGCGTCGGGGGACTGCGAGCCGAAGCTCGTCGCGCGGACGGACGTCGAGTCCGTGTCCGTGTCCCCGCACGAGTCGGCGGCCGAGATGGCGGTCGAGGCGGCACGGGTCGCGTTGGCACGGGCGGGATCCGCGCCCGACGACGTCGACCTGATCCTGCACGCCACCACTTACCACCAGGGCCAGGACCTGTGGCCGGTCGGTTCCTACATCCAGCGCGAGACGGTGCGGAACTCGTGCCTGGCGCTGGAGATCCGGCAGATGTCCAACGGCGGCCTGGCCGCGATGGACCTCGCGGTGTCCTACCTGATCGCCCGTCCCGGCAGGGACGCCCTCCTCACGTCCTCGGACCGCTTCTGCCTGCCAGGGATCGACCGCTGGAGGACCGACCCCGGAACGCCCTACGGCGACGGCGCGTCGGCTCTCGTGCTGTCCACTCGCGGCGGTTACGCGAAACTGCTTTCGCTGGCCATCAATGCGGATTCCGACCTGGAGCCGCTGCACCGCGGCGACGTGCCGTTCGGCCTCGCGCCGTTCTCGCACCGCATCCCGGTGGACTTCGAGGAGGCCAAGCACACGTTCAGCCGCGAGTTCGGGCTCTCCTACGGCATCAACAAGGCCAACGCGGGCCAGGCGCTCGCCGTCGAGCAGGCGCTGTCCGACGCCGACATGAAGATCGGTGACGCGGACTGGATCATCCTGCCGCACTTCGGCCGCCGCCGGCTGGACGTGAACTACCTGCGCCCGTACGACATCGAGCCGGAGCGCACGACGTGGGCGTGGAGCCGCACGGTCGGGCACCTCGGCGCCGGCGACCAGTTCGCGAGCTTCGACCACCTCGTGCAGACCGGCAAGGCGAAGTCCGGTCAGCGGATCGTGATGTTCGGCGTGGGCGCCGGGTACAGCTGGGGTTGCGCGGTCATCGAGATGCTGTGACGGCCAGCGGGATCTCGGCGCGCAGCCGGTAGGTGTGCTCGGGCGTGAGCCCGGCGTGCAGGTCGCCGCCGAGGTCCCGGACGCGCACGGTGAGGTTGCCGATTCCGCTGCCGTCGCGGGATTTCCGTTCAGCGGCGGGGATCCCGTCGTTGGTGATGTCCATCGTGACGAGGTGCGCGGAGGCGGAAAGCGCGATCTCGCAGTGTTCGGCCTTGCTGTGCCGCAGGAGGTTCGTGACGCCTTCGCGCAGCACGGTCGCGAGCGTCACCTTCACCTCCGTGGGCAACTCGTCACAGGTCTCGATCCGGACCGTCACCTCGATGTCGGCCGCGGACAGCAACGCCTGCGCGGACCGGGTCTCCTCGTCGAACGAGAGCTCGCGGTAGCTCAGGGCCACCGAGCGGACGTCCGCGAGTGCCTGCCGGGAGATCTCCAGGACCTCGGTGAGCTCCCGGCGTGCCCGGCCGGGGTCGACGGTGGCCAGCCGGTGCGCGAGCTCGCTCTTCAACGTGATCGCGGACAGGCTGTAGCCGAGCAGGTCGTGCAGGTCGCGGGCGAACCGCAGCCGTTCCCGCGTCACCGCCGCCGTCGCGAGCTCCTCGCGCGCATCCTGCAGCTCGCTCACCATCGACAGCAACCTGGTCAGCGCGTACAGCACGAGCCCGTGGTTCATCGCCGCCATCACGCCCCACACGACGTCGGTCGACGGGAAGCCCCACACGGCCTGCAGGACGCCCTGCCCCGCGACGACGGCGGCGAACGCGGCCCAGCCGGGCCACCGGGGCAGGACCAGCAGCGCGGAACCCGCGAGGAAGCCGGGGACACCGCCCAGGAAGGGGTCCTGGAACGCGAACTGCGGGACGTACACGCAGACGGCGATCCCGGCGAGTGCCGCGTGACCGGGCACCGGCCGGACGCGCGGGCGGCTCACGACGCCCAGCACCAGGGCCGCGATCACCACACCACTCGCCGCGCAGACAGCGAGCTCGCCGAGACCGGTCGTCAGGTCGTACGACGCCAGCAGCGTCGCCATGACGGCGTACCCGATCACCACCGCCGTGAGCAGCAACCGCGTGGCGATCGGGGGACCGGAGAGCCGCGGTGGTTCCGCCGGGAAGACCGGCACCTCGGCGTGCAGCCGGAACGTG
The DNA here is from genome assembly GCF_040682435.1 of Lentzea sp. NPDC051208. Taxonomy (NCBI): domain Bacteria; kingdom Bacillati; phylum Actinomycetota; class Actinomycetes; order Pseudonocardiales; family Pseudonocardiaceae; genus Lentzea; species Lentzea sp. NPDC051208. Next base: position 160,720 of record NZ_JBFBAW010000018.1, read on the forward strand.
CCGTCCGCAGAGACCTCGGCGGGTGCGCCGTCGTGGACGACGTCGATCGACACGAGCCGGCCGGTGTTGCGGACGGTGATCGAGCAGCGGGTCGGCCGGCTGTGCCGCAGGAGGGTCGTGACGCCCTCGCGCAGCACCTTCGCGAGCGCGGTCCGCGTCCCGGGGGACAGGTCGCCGTCCTCCACCTCGATCGTGGTCGCGACGCCCGCCGCCGTCAGCACGGACCGCGCCGAGTCGATCTCGTCGGCCAGCGACAGCTCGCGGTAGCTCGACGCCACCGCGCGCACGTCCGCCAGGGCCTTGCGGGAGATGCCGAGGATCCGCGTGAGCTCCCGCAACGCCCTGCCGGTGTGCTCACCGATCATCCCGCGGGCCAGGCCCGCCTTCATCGTGATCGCGGCGAGGCTGACGCCGAGCAGGTCCTGCACGTCACGGGCGAACCCCAGCCTCTCCTGCGCCACCGCGAGGTCGGCGAGCCCGGAGCGGGCGGCCTCGAGCTGCCCCACCAGCGAGGGCAACCGCGACAGGCCGTAGACGGCCAGGCCCGCGGTCGCGGAGGACGCCACGTAGTAGGCCAGCACGCCGGGCGGGATGCCGTACCCGAGCTTGGTCGCGGGGTTGGCCAGCGCCACCGCGGCGAACACGACCCACCGCACGCGGCCGCGCAGCACCAGCAGCGAGCTGCCCGCGAGGAAGCCGGGCATACCGCCCCAGGCGGTGGGGAAGAACGGCACCGGCACGAACACCAGCAGCGCCAGCCCGCCCAGCGCCAGGTACGCCCTGGGAGACCGCAGGCCGGTGCCCGGCCGGGAGAACACCCCCAGCTGCAGGTAGCCGATCGCGACCAGGCAGGCGAGCGAGCCGGCGATCCGCGCGGGCGTGGCGCCGGCCTCCAGGACGTAGATGAACGCGTTGCCGAGGTAGTTGACGAACACCACGCTGATGACGGCGTACGCCAAACGGCGGGACACCGACGAGTGTCCCTGTCGTCGCGTCACCTCCGCCGCCCCCACGAGTGCGCATGATGGCACTCAGGTGGCGCTCGCGGACCTCAGTTGAGCGGCAACGGGATCTCGGCGCGCAGCCGGTAGGTGTGCTCGGGCGTGAGCCCGGCCTGCAGGTCGCCGCCGAGCGCGCGGACGCGGGTGGTCAGGTTGCCGATTCCGCTGCCGTCACGGGACTTCCGCTCGATCGTGGGGATCCCGTCGTTGGTGATGTCCATCGTGACGAGGTGCCGCGAGCTGGAGAGCACGATCTCGCAGTGCTCGGCCTTGCTGTGCCGCAGGAGGTTCGTGACGCCTTCGCGCAGCACGGTCGCGAGCGTCACCTTCACCTCCGTGGGCAACTGGTCGCACGCGTCGATCCGCACGGTGACGTCGATGTCGGCCGCGGACAGCAGCGCCTGCGCCGACTGGGTCTCCTCGTCGAAGGACAGTTCGCGGTAGCTCAGGGCCACCGAGCGGACGTCCGCGAGCGCCTGCCGGGAGATCTCCAGGACCTCGGTGAGCTCCTGACGTGCCCGGCCGGGGTCGATCGTGGCCAGCCGGTGCGTGAGCTCGCTCTTGAGCGTGATGGCCGAGAGGCTGTAGCCGAGCAGGTCGTGCAGGTCGCGGGCGAACCGCAGGCGTTCCTGCGTCACCGCCGCCGTCGCCAGCTCCTCGCGCGCCTCGTGCAGCTGGTTCACCATGGACCGCAGCCGGGTCAGCGCGTACAGCACGAGGCCGTGGTTCGTCGTCGCGATCACGGCGTAGAAGATGGCCACGGTGTTCTCACCGAGCAGGCTGTAGATCGTCCCCTGCAGGACGACGACGGAGAAGAACGCGATCCACCCGGCCAGGCGGGGGAGCAGCAGCAGTCCCGCTCCGGCGAGGAATCCGGGCACGCCCGCGAGGTAGGGGTTGCCGAACACCAGCGGGGGCACGTAGACGCACACCGCCAGCCCGGCGAGCACCCCGACGCGCAGCGGCAGGCTCAGCCGCAGGTGCGGGCGGACCACCACGCCCAGCACGAGCGCGACGGTGCCGACGATGCCGGCCGCCGCGGCCTCGATGCCGGCGACACCGATCGGGTAGTACGTCACGAGCGTCATCGCCATCGCCGCGTACCCGATGACCACGGCCGTGAGCAGCACCTGGGCGAACCGCGTCGCGATCAGCGGTCCCGCGAAGCGCGGTGGTTTCGCCGGCTTCTCCGGTGCCGGGTCGACCGGCACCTCGGCGTGCAGCCGGTAGCCGCCGCCCGAGGTCGTCTGAGCGAGCAGGGATCCGCCGATGGCGGTGGCGCGGGTGGCCAGGTTGGTCAGGCCGCTGCCGCGCTCGGCACCGGCTTCGGCGGGGGCGCCGTCGTTGACGATGTCGATCGACGCCAGCCGGTCGGTGCCGGAGATCGTGATCGTGCAGCGGGTCGCGTCGCTGTGCCGCAGCAGGTTCGTCACGCCTTCGCGCAGCACGGTCGCGAGCACCGTGCGGGACCGGGGTGAGAGGTCGAGCTGGTCCGCCTCGATCGTGGTCCGCACGCCCGCGGCGGTCAGCACCGACCGCGCCGACTCGATCTCGTCGGTCAGCGACAGCTCGCGGTAGCTCGACGCCACCGCGCGCACGTCCGCCAGGGCCTCGCGCGCGATGCCGAGGATCTCGACCAGCTCCCGCGTGGCGCGTTCGGTCTGGGTGCCGAGCATCCTGATGGCCAGTTCGACCTTCAGCGTGATCGCCGACAGGCTGAAGCCGAGCAGGTCGTGCAGGTCGCGGGCGAACCGCAGCCGTTCCTGCGACACCGCGAGGTCGGCGAGTTCCGAACGGGCCGTCTCCAGCTGTTTGACCAGCGACGGGAGCCGCGACAGGCCGTAGACGACCATGCCGGCGACCATCGCCGACACCACGTAGTAGGCCAGCTGGGCGGGGTCGTCGACGTACTGCGCCCTGATCAGGCCGTTGCTGAGGGCCACCGCCGCGAACACGAACCACCGCACGCGGCCCGGCAGGACGAGCAAGGCGCTGCCCGCCAGGAACCCCGGCATGCCGTGCCAGGCGTTCGGGAAGAAGGAGAACGGCACGTAGACCAGTCCGGCCATCACGCCCAGCGCCAGGTACGCCCGGCCGGAGCGCAGGTCCGCCCCCGGCCGGCTGAAGACCCCCAGCTGGAGGAACCCGATCGTGATCAGGCAGGCGAGCGAGGTCGCGATGCGCACGGGGGTCGCGCCGGCCTGCAGCACGTACGAGAAGGCGTTGCCGAGGTAGTTGGCGAAGACCACGCTGATGACGACGTATGCCAACCGACGGGACACGGACGAGTGTTCCTGTCGTAGCGTCACAGCGGCAGCTCCCACACGAGGGTCGGGACGCGGCCATGATACGGGCGCTTCCTGGGAAGTCTCGTGTTTTGCGATCCTCGATCGGAGCAACATGGCGGCGGCTCAACGCCTCTGGACGACGGCGAGCCCGGCTCCGGCGAGGTAGGCGACGACATCTCCCACCAGGGTCTTCTCCACCTGCAACGCATCCGCGACCTGGGTGACCGTGGTCTCGGTGTGCAGCAACGACTTCGCTATCTCCGTCGCCGGGGCGCTGTGCAGGATCGCCTGGTAGGCGAGTCCGGGACAGGCGAGCGCCTGGTCCCCGTTGAGCCGCTCGATCTCGGTGCGCGGCCGCATGGTGACGACCTCGTCGTCCTCGATGCGCGGCAACGCGAACACGGCGTCACGGGTGACCGCCACGACCGACAGGATCGGCCCGGCGCCGTCGTTGAGGCCGAGCGACGGCACGACGCAGCCACCCAGCTGGTCGAGGGTGCTCTTCAGCTTGCGCCAGATCAGGCACGGCCCGGAGCCCGTCTTCCAGCGCACGAAGTTCTCGTGCAGCGCGGAGATGTTCTCCAGCGCCACCGGGCCCAGGCTCATGCGGTGCAACGCCTCGCGCACGAGAGGGCTGGTGTCCGCGATCTCGATCGCGCCCCACCTCCCGTACACGGTGAGGTGCTCGGTCCCCTCGTCGACGAACGTGTCCTCCAGCAACGACCACAGCGGCCGGCCGGCCGGGATGTGCGACTGGGTGGGCACCACAGCGCCTCCGCTCTGGGCAGTCACATGAACAGTGGGATGGGGTTGAGCTCGTCGAACCTGTGCGGCCTTGGCAGTCTCCCCAGTTGTACAGGTACGTCGTAGAGGCGCCCTTGAGCGAACCTCGACCAGAAGTGCCGCAGTCCCGGGACGACCACCCGGACGACGGGAAGCCCGATGTCCGGCCTGGTCTGGTCGAGGACGAGCACCTCCATCCCCTTGGCTTCGAGAGTGCCCTGGATGGCGCGGACGTCGTCCACGAGGTCCGCCCGGTGGGTGTAGCCGTGGTGCAGGACGTCGCGCGCCGGGCGTGAGGGGTCGGGAGCGAGCCACGGGTGGTCGGCGATCCTGGTGTTCTCGAACCAGTTCCGGACGTCGACGTCGAGGCCGTTCAGGTCGGAGGCCCCGCACACCATCGGCATGCACTGGTTGAGCTCGGTGAGCGCTCGCCGTGCGGCGATCCGCGGGTCCAGGTGCGCCCCGCAGCCGAGCATGATGTCCTCCCGCGGCCCGCCGGTGCGGTGCGACACCGCGACCATCACCGGCACGCCGAGGTCCGCCGTGACGTCGAGCAGCCACACCTCGCGGCCGAGGCCCGCGTGCACGTCGCGGTTCTGGGTGATCCACGGGTCGCGGAACGAGTCCAGGTCCATGCCCGGCAACGGAGTGCGGTTGTACCACCAGATGGCGACCGCGTCGCGTTCGACGAGTTCCAGGAGCCCTTGCAGCACAGCGTCTTCGAGGCTGCTGCCGGCCGCGCACCCGTTGGAGTTGGCCGTGACGCTCGGCGGGCAGGGGGCGCCGAAGTACAGCATGCCGGTGGGCAGGAGCTTGTGCCGTCGTTCGGTGAGCGACCACAGCGGCGTCCAGTCCATCACCTCGTCCTCGTCGAACGGAGTGGTGACGTGCTGGAAGTTCGAGTGCGCCGCGTTCCACCCGGCACGGCCCGCGAACTGGCGCGGGTGGTACTGCTGCACGGTGTCGGGGTGGATCGCCCGGTCCGTCAGCGACCGGTAGCTGCCGGAGACCCGCGCCTCCTCGCCGACGAACGCGCCGCTGCGTCGTTCCACGGCCTCGCACAGGGCCCCGACCTGGGCATCTAGCGGTGACACGCCCTTACCGCCGGTGTCCGCGCGCAACGCCGACCGCAGCCCCTCGATGCCCTCGCCGGCGGCGATGTTCGAGCCGGACCGGAACGAGTTGAAGAAGTCGGGACCGCTGTCGTTGCGGCGGATCTCCTTCACGATCCCGGTGACCGGGCCGATCAGGTGCTGGTAGGTGTCGAGCACTTCCTGCGGCGGCGACGACCGGTGGCCGCCGCCGTCGCAGGAGTGTTTCACGCGACTGGCGAGTTCGACCGGCTCGAACGCCCTGCGCGCGACGGTGCCGGGGTCGCCGCAGCCCGGGCACTGCGGGCGGACCCGCACCTCGTGCTGCGTGACCTTCATGGTCAGGCTGTCGTAGTTCCAGATGGAGCCCTGCGTGTCCTGCCTGATGCCGGCGAGCCACTTGGCGGTCTCCACGGACGCGATCTCCAGTGCCATCGCGGTGAGCGACGGCAGTCCGATGAGCGGCCGCGGCGCGGGACCCTGCTGCCCGCACCTGCGTCGCACGTGCGCCTCCGCCTTGCGGTTGGCGGACAGCCTGGCCGCGAGACAACGCCAGCACGGGCCGTCGCCCGGCGTGAAGAAGGGACCGACCGACACCTCCGCACCCACGGGCTTGACCAGCAGCCAGGGCTTGCCGGCGCTGCGGTGGGCGTCGTCGATGTCGCGGAGCTCGGGCGCCAGGTAGTCGGCACACGCCACGACCGTCAGGTCGCCACTCCCCGAGGTGACCGTGAGTTCGTTGCGGTGCAGGGCGTCGACCAGCGCGTCCCGGTCGATGTCCCCGATCGCGGCGACGGAGATCAGCGACGTCGTTGTCGCCGACACCGCGTCCGCGGGGTCGAGGCCGGCCGCGTCCCAGTACGCGAGCGTGGCCTCGGTCGTGGCCGAACCGTCCTCCTCGCAGCGCCGGCCGATCAGGCCGGCCGCGGCGAGTTTGGTGAGCATGCGGCTGACCGTGTCCTCGGTCAGCCCGGCGGGCAGGTCGCGCAGCACGGCGGCGAGATCACGTGTGCCGTCGAGCAGCGGAGCCAGCGACTCGACGTGCGTGCCCTGGATCGCGGTGACCCCGGACTCGCCGATCAGGTACACGGCCTCGCCGCGCACGATCTGCGGTCTGAGGTGGCGCCGGAAACCGATGCGTCGCTCGTCCGGTTCGGCCAGTTCGGGTCTCATGCCGCGAGAGCCTCGGTGGACTCGCAGAACGTGCCGGGGCGGCACGAGGTCCAGGCGAAGTCGATCGCGAAGTCCGCCGAGGCCTCACGGTCGAACTGGTAGATCTTCATGTCGTCGGAGTCGTCGAGGGTGGTGGTGACGGAAGACAAGTGCTCCACGGTGACGGTGGGGTACATGTTCAGCTCCGATGTTTGCGTGTGATTTGTTGTGGGTAATGATGCGGACCAGCGCTAATGGATCGGTAGTTACCGGCTAATGCGCCTTCGTATGAAGTTTTCATACCCGGCACGGGCAGAACTCACCTGACATCGATGGCCTGTGCACTAACGCGGCGCCGTTGGGCCGAGCAGACTAATCCCGTGCTTGGAACCGAAGGAGGGGTCGCGATGCAGATCAAGGTCCTGGGGCCCGTCGAGGCCAAGGTGAACGGTCGCTCGGTGACGCCAACCGCGGCCAAGCCACGGCAGATCCTGGCGCTGCTCGCGCTGCACTCCGGTCAGGTGGTGTCCGTTCCCACGCTGATCGAGGAGCTGTGGGGCGACCGCCCGCCGCGCAGCGCCCGCACCACCCTGCAGACCTACATCCTGCAGCTGCGCAAGCTCATCGGCGACGCGCTGGCGACGTCCGGTGCGGGCGAGGCGAAGGAAGTGCTGGTCACCCGGTACGGCGGCTACCTGCTCGACGTGCCGCCGGAGGCCGTCGACGTGCACGAGTTCGAACGTCTCTCCCGCGCGGGCCAGCAGGCCTACGACGTCGAGGACTACGCCTCGGCCTCCCGGCTGCTGCGCCAGGCGCTGGAGATGTGGCGCGGCGCCGCGGTCGTGGACGTGCGGCCCGGCATGCCACTCGGCATCGAGATCGTGCGCCTGGAGGAAGCACGGCTGGGCGTGCTCGAAGCACGCATCGACGCCGAGCTGCGGATGGGCAAGCACAAGGCGTTGCTCAGCGAGCTGTCCGTGCTGACCGTGCAGAACCCGATGAACGAGAACCTGTGCGCGCAGTACATGATCTCGCTGTTCCGCGCGGGCCGGCAGTGGCAGGCGCTCGACTCGTTCAAAGCCCTGCGCAACACCCTGATCGAGGAGCTCGGCGTCGAGCCCTCGTCGCGCCTGCAGTCACTGCAGCACGCGATCCTGACGTCCGATCCGCGCCTCGACAGCGCCGAAACCCGTCAGTTGCAACGCCTTCTGGCTTAGAGGTCCTAACAGAATGATCAACTTGCTGGCGGGCAGCGCGTCCGATGTGGATCATGTTTGGTCGTGAGGAGGGGTCAGTCGCCGCCGTGGATC
>NZ_JBFBAW010000019.1:0-163529 GCF_040682435.1 Lentzea sp. NPDC051208
CTCATACCGGGCGTATTCGGGCTTTGCGGCGGTGCCGTCTCCGGGGCCCTCGGCCGCGACTATCGCGGACGAGACTTACGGGACACGCCCTAGCGGCCCGCCGCCGATCACGAGCAGGCGGGAAGTTCGAGGTGTGGCGGCGAGCCGCAGCCGAGACACTGGGGGCGGCGAAGGAGGTTGCGATGAAGCGGCTGGGCGTGGTGGTGCTGGGAGGCGTGCTGCTCCTGGTCGGCATCGCTTTGCTGGTGCTGCCGGGCCCAGGGCTGCTGCTCGTGCTCGCCGGCCTGATCACTCTCGCGTCGGAGTTCCCGAAGCTGGAGCGCTACGTCGACCCGGTCCGCGAGCGCGCCATGAAAGCGGCGGAGGACAGCGTCGCATCGCCGCTGCGCATCGCCGTGTCCGTAACGGCGGGTTTGGCTCTGGTCGCAGCGGGCGTCGTGTGGGGCCTGGTGCGGTGGCTGCCTCTGGCCGGGTGGAGCACCGGTACGAGCCTGATCCTGTCCGGGCTTTTCCTGCTCGGGTTGCTGGCTTGGAGCTGGCGCAACGTTCGCGCTCGTTCCACCGCGGGGAAGCCCAAGAGCTAGCTTCCAAGATCATTCACCCGATAGCGGGGTGCCGACGAGGCGGCCACTTGTTTGCCCTGATCATCGGGCGGATGAATGCCAAACGCCGGCAACAAGGCGCCACTCGAAAGTGTGATCCAGATTGGACCGTTCACGCCAAAGGGTGATTGGCGATTTGGTGTCTGTTGATCGTTTGGATACGGTCTGCCCGGACTTGCGGAAGGTGTGCAAGCCAACACCTTTCTTTCTTGAGATTCGACGAAGGAGACTTTTGTGCTGAAGAAGGCAGGAGCGGCCGTTGCTATTGCGGGCGCATTCCTCGGTTTCGGTTCCACCGCGCTGGCCGACGCCCCCGAGCTGGACATCACCGACCAGCTCGGCATCGCCAACCTGGACGAGTCCGAGGTGCTCAGCGACCTGAACGCCTGCTTCATCGACGTCAACGTCATCGCGGTGCCGGTGCTGTCCGACAACGACAGCGGCCTTTGCGCCAACCCCGACGACGAGTGACGTGAGGCGGCGCCCGTTGTGACGGCGCGCCGTCCTGCGGCCGGGGAACGGAGCTTTGGCGAGGTGCCGGCTCCGTTCCTCCTTCGCAGCACCGGCCGATCGAACGACGGGTTCGCGAGGAGAGATCGTCATGCTGAAAAAGGCTTTTACCGCGGCTGCTGTGGGTGCGGGTTTTCTGATGATGGGCACGCCCGCGCTGGCGACAGAGGGCGGTGCGACGGAGGACATGACAGACCTCGCCCCTGAACACGACCACGACCATCAGGTGGCTCTGGTCGACCTGAAGGACGCCAAACTGCTCGGTGACATCACCGTCTGCCACGTCGACGTGAACGTCCTCGCGGCGCCGGCCTTGTCCAGCAACGACGCCGGACCGTGCGTGAACCCCGACATCGAGGGTGAGCACTTCCACGAGGACGACTCGGAACGCTGAGCCGCACCGATCACGCTTGGTCGAGAAGCCTGCGGACCACGTCCAGCAGCTCGGTCTCCGCGTACGGCTTGGCGAGCAGAACCGCCGTGTCCTCCAGCTCCTCCGCGGTCGTGCAGCCCGATACGTACAGCACGGGCAGAGCAGGCCGGATCCGCCCCACCGTGGCCGCGAGCTCGGGCCCGCCCATCTTCGGCATCACGACATCGGTCACGACGAGGTCGATGTCGTCGTGGGTGTCCATGAGTTTCAGCGCCTGCAGGCCGTTGCGCGCCTCGATCACCGAATACCCGAACCGTTCCAGCGAGTGCCGCGTCACGGCGCGCACCTGGCTGTCGTCCTCCACCAGCAGGATGGTTTCCGAGCCCCGGTGCGGTGACGTTCGCGGCGTGGCTCGGGGGAGCGGTGCGGCGGTCGTCCGCGCACGGGGCAGGTACACGGAGATCGTCGTGCCCGCGCCGGGCGAGCTCGTCAGATCTATCTGACCGCCGCTCTGCTGCACGATGCCGAACACCGTGGCCAGGCCGAGGCCGGTGCCCTTGCCCACGGGTTTCGTGGTGAAGTACGGCTCGAAGATCTGCGCTTGGACCGCCTCGTCCATGCCCGTGCCGGTGTCGCTCACGCTGAGCACCACGTAATCGCCAGGGCCCACACCGACGATGCGACCTGCGTGGCGGGCGTCGAGGTGCACGTTGTCCGTGCTGATGCCGAGCACACCGCCGCCGGGCATCGCGTCACGGGCGTTCGCGGCCAGGTTGAACAGGATCTGCTCGAGCTGCCCCGCGTCCGCCCAGACCGGCGACACGTGCGGGGGCAGGTCCAGTGCCAGCTCCACGTCCTCACCGATCAGGGTCGCGAGCATCGCCTGCACCTCGGTGATCGTCGCGTTGAGGTCCACACACTCGGGGTCCAGCACCTGCTGGCGGGTGAACGCGAGCAGCTGGCGGGTCAGGGTCGCCGCCCGTTCGCCGGCGTGCTGGATGTCCTCGATCTCCGGACGTCGTGGGTCGTCCGGCGAACAGCGCCGCAGGAACGCCTCGCTGTTGCCGTTGATGACTGTCAGGATGTTGTTGAAGTCGTGGGCGATGCCACTGGTGAGACGGCCGATCGCCTCCATCTTCTGCGCGTGCCGCAGCTGTGCCTCCAGCCGTTCGCGCTCGGCGATCTCGTCGACCAGCGCCGCGGTGCGTTCCCGCACCCGGTCCTCCAGCTCGGCGTGGGCCAGCTCCAGTGATCGCCGCGCGTGTTCTGCCTCGGCGAGGGCCTGCCGTTCCCGCTCGAGCATCCTGATGCCGCGCAACGCACTGCTGAGCTGCTGCTGGATCGCCTCGTAGACCCATCCCGGCATCGCGCCCACCTCGAACAGCACGAACCCGAGCTGTTCGTCGAGCCCGAAGAGCGCGGCCGCCACGAAGTTGCCGGGCGCCTGCCGGTCGATCCGGTGGGGCGTGAGCCGGGTGGACCGGAACGTCAGCGCCGTGCGCTCCGGCCGGAGTTCGCCGTTCTCGTACGACATCAGCGGGCGCGCCCGCTCACGGGTCGACTCGAACGTCATCACGTGGCAGCCGGGGATCCCCATCCTGGGCAGCTCGGCCACCAGCGCGTCCGTGAGCTCGGCGACGTCCCGCGCGACGATCAGCCGCTGGCCCGCCTCGCGCACGGTCTGGTCCTGCCGTTCGTGCAGCAGGTACTCGAACGTCCTCTCCCGCTCGACCACGTCGGACACCATCAGCTGCACCCGCAGCCACAGGTCCTCGATCGCGCCCTCGTCGACGCCGCGCGCGACAGCGAACCGGCGCAGGTAGAACAACGGCGCCCACCACGACTGCGCCGCGCATCCGGCGCGGGCGCTGTCACGGAGGTACTCCGCGAACACACCGAGGAAGCCCTCTGGCCGTCCGGCGTCGAGGAACAGGCGGATCAGGCGTTCGGCCCACCCGATCGGCAGCACGGCCGACTTCGGACCGAGCCCTCGGCGCAGGTTCGCGGCGACCGCCTCGGCGGTGTCGTGCTCCGGCACGGCGACCTCGCCGTGTGCCGGTGCGGAGATTCCGTTGCCCGAAGGGATGCAGCCGCACGAGTGGCGGACGACGAGCTCGGTGGGAACGATCTCCAGCTCGGGTACGGGCTCACCCCGGACCAACGCGAGCGCGAGTTCGGCGGCCCGGCGCCCCATCTCGTGGAACGGAGCGCGCACCGTCGTCAGCGCGGGCGTTCCCGCGTCGATGTTGACCCGGCGGTGCACGCCGCCCGAGGCCGGCCGCGCGGGTGCCTGGTAACCGAGATCGTTCGAGCGGATGCACGTGTGGTTGTCGTACCCGACGACCGCCACGTCCTCGGGCGTGCGCAGGCCCGCCTCCTGCACCGCGGTCACGACGCCCAGCGCGAACTCGTCGTTGGCCGCCGCGAAGGCCTCAGGTGGTTCCCCGGCCTCGGCCAGCATCGTGGCGACCGCGTCCGCCGCGGCGGCGGGATCCCACGACGGGGCGGGCGCGGTCACGAGCCCTGGTTCGACGGGCAGACCGTGGCGGGTGAGCGCGTCCACGTAGCCCTGGTAGCGGTCCTGCGCACCGACATGTGCCAGCGGGCCCCGGACGAATCCGATCCGCCGGTGGCCGTGCACCTCGATCAGGTGGCTGACCGCCTGGTCCATGCCACCGCGGTTGTCCATCAGCACCGTCGGCCAGTCCGCCAGGTGCGCCTCGACGCTGACGATGGGGATCGGCGCGTAGCGGTCAGCGAACTCGCGCATCGCGGCCTCGCCGATCTGCTGGCTGATCCGCGTCGTCCAGATGACGAGCGCGTCGATCCGGTCGGGCGCGATGAGGTCGTAGACCGCGTTGGCCTGCCGCTTGTGGCGGTCCGGATGGGCCAGTTCGGTGCCGACGAAGCAGACGAGGTCGCAGCCGCCGGCGGCCACGCCGTCGCTGACGCCTTGCCACTGCTCACCGGCGAGCTCGATGAGCGGGCCTGCCGTGATCATGCCGATGGTGGGCCGCACTGTCTCGACGTCTCCCGCGGACCGTAGTCAGAGCCGGCGTCGAATGATACGGGCGGTGGGGAGCCGACGAAACCCGTCATGATCAGTCCGGCCGTTCCCAGCTGATGCCGATCACACCGGAGCTGATGCCACTCGTCGTCACGTGCACCGCCTCGTCAGTTCTCCGAGGACGTTCCTGCCGCGGCCGGCGGCTCCTGGAACAGGTTCGTCCAGGTCGGCTGGTCCAAGCGGGCCGGACCAGACGTCACGTCCGGCTGGTGCGTCTCGAGGTGACTGAACAGGGTGTCCGGCGCGTACGAGTTCATGGGTGTTTCCGATCGCTTCCAGAAGTGCTGTGGTGTACCGCGTGTTACCCACCGTCGTCCGGATCCAACCCGGTGCCGACGAGCGTTCGGCGGGGAAATTCGCTGTACCTGGTGAAGGAAGGTGCGGACAGTACGAGCATGGAACCTGTCACCAAGCGAAATCGATTCGCGTGGGAGACGGCGTCGCAGAAGCACGTCCGCGAGTACCAGGATCTGCTTGACCAAGCCAAGAGCGGGTCGTCTCTACTCCCGTGCGAACTCGAGCTGTTGCAGCCCGCGCTCACGTCCGCACCCGACGTCGTTCATCTGCAGAGCGGTCACGGACTGGACGACATCGCCCTGGTCGCCGCCGGCGCGAGGTCGGTGCTGGGCGTCGATTTCAGCGAGGTAGCAACGACCGCGGCACAACGCAGGGCGGACGAGCTCGGTGCGGCCTGCCGTTACGTGGTGGCGGAACTGCCGGGTGCTCCGCTGCGTGACGAGTGTGCCGACCTCGTCTACACCGGCAAGGGAGCCTTGATCTGGATGCCTGATCTGCGTGCGTGGGCGAAAGACGCCGCTCGTCTGGTGCGGCCGGGAGGCTTCCTGTTCGTCCACGAGGCACATCCGGCGGTTCCACTGTGGACCTGGGATGAGGACGAGCCCCGGATTCGACCTGATCGTGGGTACTTCGCACGTTCCCACGTCAACGACACCTTCCCCGCGAACGGAGCGGTGGAGTGGCAGGCGAGCCTGGGCGAGATCATCAACGCGGTGATCTCCGCCGGCCTGCGGATCGCGCATGTCGCGGAGTACGCCGAGCCGTTCTGGCGGCCTGACGGCGTCGCGGCGGCCGCGTGGAAAGGGCAACTGCCGAACTCGTTCTCGCTTCTCGCGCAACGGGATTGAGAGGTGGGGAACGTGGCGGTGATCTTGGTGACCGGCATGTCCGGCACGGGGAAGTCGACGGCATTGGGCCGGTTGGAACAGCGGGGACATCGGGGTGGTGGACCCGACCGAGATGGAGCCGCTGCTCCGGTCATCGGCCATCATCGAGATCGACACCCGGAAGCCACTCGCGGAAGTGGTGGACCAACTGGCAGCGCTCGCCGGTCCACCCCAGCACGTTCGGCGCCGCGAGGAACGTCGTGACCGCGACCTCGGTGACCGACGGCTCCATCGCACGGCTGCGTCGGGCGCGAGTATCTTCTACGAGGAGACGCGTCGACGACCTGGACCCGGCTCGATCGGGCTCGGGTCGGTCTCCCAGCCGCCTCCGGACGACCGCGACCAGGTGATCTGGTGCCGCCTCCCGTCAGGCCGGTGGCCGGGGCGGGCGGCCGCGCGGCAGGGGAGAGGTTGGTCGAGGTGACGTACAAGCGCAAATCGGGGTTCGCCGTGCACGGGCGCGGGTTCGGACCTCATGACCACCTGTGCTGGCGGTACCGCGACGAGCACGACTTCCACGACCGGGTCCGCGAGTTCCTGTCCGAAGGGCTGACCCTCGGTTACCAGGTCCGCTACATCGGCACCGGTGATCCCGACGTCCTGGTCCGGGACCTCGACGGGATCGACGGGATCGACGAAGCTCTGAAGGCCGGGACCGCACAGGTCGCCTCGTTGGACACCACCTACCCGGTAGGTGCGGTGATCGACCCCGCGACGCAGGTGCGGGCCTACGCCGCGGCGACGGACGCGGCCCTGGCGGCCGGGTTCGCCGGGTTGCGCGTGGCGGCCGACTGCACCTCGCTGGTGCGCACCCCGGAACAGCTGGACGCCTTCTCCCGATACGAGCACCGGATCGACCGGTACATGGTCGACCGGCCGTTCTCGGCGATGTGCGCCTACTCCGCCGACAAGGTCGACGACCACGCGTTCGCGCAGCTGGCCTGCCTGCACCCCAACGCCAACACCGCTTCTCCCGGCTTCCGGTTGCACGCCGCTGACGACGAGACCACCGCCTTCGCCGGCGAGGTGGACCAGTTCAGCGAGGACCTGTTCGCCCTCGCGCTGCACCGCGCCGACCTCCGGCCCCACGGCGGGCAGCTGGTGTTCGACGCCACCGGCCTCACCTTCCTCGACCACCGCAACCTGCTGCGCCTGTCCCGGCACGCCGCCGACCAGGACGCCTCCGTCGTGCTGCGCACCTCCTGGCCCGGCGCGTCCAAACTGGTGAACCTGCTCGAGATCACCAACGTCCGAGTGGAGAGCGCCGCATGACGATCACCGACCTTCCCCCTCTGGGAGATTTCGTCCACCCCGCGGTGTTCTACGCCTCCGACGAGGAGTACCTGGAACTGCTGGTGCCCTTCATCGTGGAAGGGCTGGAACAGGACCACCCGGTCGCCGCCTCCGTGCCCGCCCGGCAACTGCGGCTGCTGCGCGACGGCCTCGGCTCCGCCGCCGGTGACGTGCTGCTGCTCGACATGGAGGTGGAGGGCCGCAACCCGGGCCGGATCATCCCCGCCGTGCTGCGCCGGTTCGCCGACAGCCACCGCGGCAAGCACGTCCGCATCATCGGTGAACCGATCTGGGCCGGCCGCACCGAACTCGAGTACCCGGCCTGCGCCCAGCACGAAGCCCTGATCAACATCGCCTTCGCGGGGCGCAACGTGACCATCGCCTGCCCCTACGACACCGCCTCGCTCGACGAGCACGTCGTGACCGACGCGCTGGCCACCCACCCGCTGGTGTGGAAGACCAGCGGCCGCCACGGCAGCGACCACTACGCCCCCGACGCCGTCGTCCACCGCTACAACCAGCCCTTCGACGTCTCCCCGGACGCGGTCACGCTCCAGATCACCACCTCCGCCGGCGTCCGCGACGCCCGCCGCTTCGCCACCGAGCACGCCGGCCACCTCGGCCTGTCCGGCACGCGCGCCGCCGACCTCGCTCTGATCACCACGGAACTCGTCGCCAACAGCCTCCGGCACGCCGGAGGCGCCTGCCTGTTGAGCGTCTGGCAGGACGGCACCTACCTCGTCTGCACGGTGCAGGACGACGGCCACCTCACCGACCCTCTGGCCGGCCGCCGCCCCGCCACCCTCGAGCAGGAGGGCGGTCGCGGCCTGCTGCTGATCAACCAGCTCGCTGACCTGGTGCGCGTCCACACCGTCCCGTACGGGACGACCACGCACGTCTTCCTGCGCATCGTCTCCTGAAGACCGGGCTCAGCAGCGCGGCAGCACGCCCACGAGCGACGTGATGATCGCGCGCCGCAGGGCTGTCCGCAGGTCGATGCGGTGGACCGCCAGTGCCGGCTCGGACTCGTAGACGGCGAGCAGGCTCGGCGGCGGCGAGGTGTAGGCGGACAGTGCGCCGGCCGTCAGCAGGACGGTCAGGCAGAACTCTTCGGCGTGGTCGCCGACCTCGGGCAGGTACCGCCGCACGAGGCCGGCCATCACCGCGAGGTTGCTCAGTGAGGCCTGCTTGTGCCGGCGGACCACGTCGACCGAGACGTTGTGCTCGAGCACTCCGCCCTGCGCGCCGTAGAGGTCGCAGAGCGCCGTCTGGGCGGCGAGCGACCGGCTGAGCACGTCGGCCGTCTGCTCTGCTCGTGGCACCGCGGGTTGCCCGAGGTCGACGCCGCTCGCCAGGTCCTGTTCCAGTTCGGCCAGCCAGGTCGCCGTCCGGTCGTCCATCAGGTCGAGCAGCACCGCCTCGCGGGACTCGAAGTAGCGCAGCACCGCCGTCTTGGCCAGGCCGACCCGCCGGCTCAGCTCGTTCAAGGTCACCTCGGCCACCGGCATCTCGTTCAGCATCGCCGAGGTCGTCTCGAGGATCGCCCGGCGCCGGACCTCCCGCTGCTCTTCGGTGCGCGCCCGCTGGAACGTCATGACGTAGATCCTAGCTTGGGTACCGCCGGTACCTTGACAGTGTACCGGCGGTACATTACCGTTCGAGGCGTAAGTTACCGGCGGTACATTAGGAGATCGTGATGAAGTGGACCGAGCAGCAGATCCCGCGCCAGGACGGCAGGGTGGCCGTGATCACCGGAGCCAACACCGGACTGGGCTTCGAGACCGCCCGGCGGCTCGCCGAACGCGGCGCGACGGTCGTGCTGGCCGTGCGCGACACCGAGAAGGGCGAGCTGGCCGCCGCCCGGATCAACGGTGATGTTTCCGTGCGGGAACTCGACCTGACCTCGCTGGAATCGGTGCACGCCGCCGCGGCCGACCTGCGTGCCACCCACCCGCGGATCGACCTGCTGATCAACAACGCCGGCGTGATGTACACCCCGAAGCAGACCACCCGCGACGGCTTCGAGATGCAGTTCGGCACCAACCACCTGGGCCACTTCGCGCTCACCGGCCTGCTGCTCGACCACCTGCTGCCGGTGCCCGGCTCACGGGTCGTCACGGTCAGCAGCACCGGTCACCGCATCAACGCCGCCATCCACTTCGACGACCTGCAGTGGGAACGTTCCTACAGCCGGTCCGCCGCCTACGGCCAGTCGAAGCTCGCCAACCTGATGTTCACCTACGAGTTGCAGCGCCGGCTCGCCGCGCACGGCACCACCGCCGCGGTGGCGGCGCATCCCGGTATCTCCAACACCGAACTGGCCCGCAACACCTCGCCGGTCGCCCGCCGGTTGATCACCTGGCTCGCTCCGGTGATCACCCAGCCCGCGACGGCGGGCGCGCTTCCCACGCTGCGGGCCGCCACCGACCCGTCCGTCCTCGGCGGGCAGTACTACGGGCCCGACGGTCTCGCCGAGCGGCGCGGCCACCCGCGGCTGGTCACGTCCAGCCCCGACTCCTACGACCTGACCGTGCAGCAACGCCTCTGGGCCGTCTCGGAAGACCTCACCGGCGTGCGGTTCCCGGTAAATCAGGCGGTCGCCACGGCGTGAGCTTCACGCCGTCACTCGGCGGACTTCCGGTAGATCAGGCGGATGTTCTGCGGGCCGGCCGAGGCGCGCCGGCGTTCGAAGAGCTCGTCCAGCAGAGCGACGACCGGGCGGCGGCGATGCCGGGTGAACACGGGGCGCCAGAGGAACAGGACGAGTTCCCCGCCTGGCCGAAGTACCCGGTGCGCCTCGCGAATGGCCGCCAGCGGGTCGGGCATCTCCTCGAGGCTGTAACCGTAGAACAGGGTGTCGGCCTGGTCGTCGGCCAGCGGAAGCTTGCAGCCGTCACCGGCCA
Organism: Lentzea sp. NPDC051208; assembly: GCF_040682435.1. Classification (NCBI taxonomy): domain Bacteria; kingdom Bacillati; phylum Actinomycetota; class Actinomycetes; order Pseudonocardiales; family Pseudonocardiaceae; genus Lentzea; species Lentzea sp. NPDC051208. Next base: position 9,933 of record NZ_JBFBAW010000019.1, read on the forward strand.
GGTAGGACGTTCGCGCACCGGGCACGCCGTCCAGCCGGTGCCGCAGCGATCGCATGGCCGACGGTGACGGGTCGAGGGCGATCAGGCTGTTCTCGCTGCCCAGGTGGGTCTTGAGTGCCGTGGTGTAGAAGCCGCCTCCGCTGCCGACCTCGAGGCAGACCGTGCCGGGGCGGCGGTTGATCACGCGCAGGTCGTGGCGGGGCAGGTCCCAGCCGAGGAGCATGCGCAGGACCGGGCTGCTGATCAACCGGTACAGGCGATCGGGTGTGCGCCAGCCGCCGCTGACACCCGGCTGGGCCGGACGTGTCGTGCTGGTCTTGAGATCAAGCTCGGTCATCGTTGTGTGATTCCTTCGTTGTGGGCAGGGCACGTGCCGCGGCGACGGTGGCGAGGACGAACAGGACGGCACCGACCACCATGGCGGCTCGCAGGCCGGTCACGAACGCGGCACGGGCCAGTTCGAGCAGCTGAGAACCCGCTTCGGGCGGCAGTTCGGCGGCGGCGGCCGTCGCCTCGGTGAGGCCGTCGCGCGCTTGTGCCGCCGCGCCGGGAAGACTGGCCGTGTAGATCAGGGTGGCGACGCTGCCCAGGACCGTGACACCGAGCCCGGCGCCGAGTTCGTAGGCGGTCTCCTCCACGGCGGCTGCCGCGCCCGCCTGCTCGGCCGGTGCGGCGGCCAGCAAGGCGTCGGAGGCGGCGGTGAGCGAGATCGAGACGCCGAACCCGGTCACCGCCAGCACCGGCCCGAGCAGCCACAGGTTCTCGGTCACCGTCAGACCGGCGGCGGCGGCTGACAGGGCCACCGCGCTGACCGCGAACCCGGCGACCGTCAGCCGGCGATTCCCGAACCGCTGCAGCAACGGCCCGGCGACGACGCTGCCGATGACCGCCGACGCCATGACGAACATCAGTCGCAACGCGGCGGGCATGGGCTGCAGGGCGAGTACGAGCTGGAGGTACTGGGCGAACAGCAGGCCCAGGCCGACCAGCGAGGTCATGACCAGCAGGACGCTGCCCACCGCGACGCTGAACGCGCGGTCGCGGAACAGCGTCACGTCGAGCAGCGGAACAGGCAGTTTTCGCTGCCGCCGGACGAACGCCAGCAGCAACAGGCCTCCGAGCAGCCCGGCGACCGGGCCGAGCACGTACATCGCCCCGCCGTGCGGGGTCTGCTTGACCGCGAAGGCGAGCCCGATGACGCCCAGTCCGGCCAGCACCGCGCTGAACACGTCCCACGGCCCGTCCGGCGGGTCCGCCGACTCCGGGATCAGCCAGTAGGTCAGCGGAATCGCCAGGACCATCACCGGCACGTTGATCAGGAACGCGGCGTGCCAGGAGAACGTCTCCACCAGGAAGCCACCGAGCAGCGGCCCGAGCACCGCCCCCGAACCGGCCACTCCACTCCAGATGCCGATGGCCGTCTGGCGTTCGGCGCGGTCGGGAAACGCCTGGCGCAACAGCGACAGCGTGGCCGGCATGATCATCGCGCCGCCGACGCCGAGCACGGCCCGCGCGGCGATCAGCACCGCGACGTTGGGTGCCCACGCGCAGGCGAGCGAGGCCAGCCCGAACACGACGTACCCGAGCACCAGAATCCGTCGCCGGCCGTAACGATCACCCAACGTGCCGAAGGCGAGCAGCAGGGGCGCCGCGACCAGCGAGTAGACCGCGATGATCCACAGCTGGCTGGTGGCGGTGGGCCGCAGGTCCTCCGACAACGCGGGCAAGGCCATGTGCAGCACGGTCGCGTCCACGGACACCAGCAGCAGACTGGCACACAAGATCGCCAGCACGAGCCAGCGCCTGCCGACCAGCACTCGGGGAGGAACGGTCACAACCAGTTGACCTTACGCAGAGGGCGATGCACGGTTCTACTCTGGCCAATTCCGGTCCGCGGCACGTCATCTTTCAGGCGCTTGTGAATCATCCTGTGGTAGTAGAACCGCAGGTCCGGCTGGCCATGCCCACGGTAGCCGAAGGCCGGTGCCGGTCGCCGGGAGTCGGTGCTGAAAGTCAGCGACGATCGCCTGGGCCCGCCCGTCCGCGCGGTCGGCACCTGTGGGGCCTCGTGGGGTGACTGCGGTCATGAGAGCGCTTCCAAGACTTCAGCCGGCGTGCAGTGCTCGTTCAACACTTCGCCCGGCCGGGTTGGCAGGCTGTCTTCGCACCGGACCGCCGCCAGGGGAGCAGGACGACATGACACAGGATTCCGCGACACCCGCTCTGGGGCGCCGCACGTTGCTGCAGGCGGCTTTCGCGGCACCGGCCGCGGCCGCGCTGCTGGGGGCACCCGCGGCCGAGGCGGCACCGTCCACGGACGACTCGCGGTTCACGATCGCCGTGCTGCCCGACACGCAGTACCTCCTGGACGAGGGCGGCTCGGACCCGGAACCTGTGCGGGAAGCGTTGCGCGCCCTCGCGAGACGCCGCCGCGAAGCGAACATCGTGTTCATGGCGCACCTGGGTGACGTGACGGAGCACGGCACCGAGCACGAGATGCGGCTCGCCGACTCGGTCTTCGGTGCCATCGGCAACCAGGTGCCCTACAGCGTGCTGGCCGGCAACCACGACGTGCGGGGCGACGACCAGCGCGGCCCCACGCCGTACTCGCGGACGTTCGGGCCTGATCGGTTCGCCCGGATGAAGACGTTCGGTGGTTTCGCGCCCGACGGCTACAACAGCTTCCACGTGATCACCGCGGGCGGCCGGCGCTGGCTGCTGCTCGCACTGGACTGGCGCGTGTCGGACAAGGGAATCCAGTGGGCACAACAGGTTCTCGACGAGCACCGCACGCTGCCCACGATCCTCACCACCCACGACCTCGTCGCCGGCTCGCCGCAGGCCGAGCTGTCCGCGCACGGGAAACACCTGTGGGACAACCTGATCCGGCGCAACGACCAGATCTTCCTCACCCTCAACGGTCACTACTGGCCGTCCGGGCGGGTCACGCTCACCAACGACCACGGCAACCCGGTGCACTCGCACATCACCAACTACCAGGAGCGCTACTACGGCGGCGCGGGCATGGTCCGGTTCTACTCGTTCGACCTGGCCCGCAACGTGATCGACGTCGAGACCTTCTCGCCGTGGCTGCTGACCCGCCGCGACACCCTCCCGGAAGCCGAGACGGCACAACTGAGCGGTGAGAACGACAGGTTCACCGTCGAGATCGACTTCCGCCGCCGCTTCGCCGGCTTCGCCCCACCCGCGCTCCCGGATCCCCGGCCCGCACGCGCCGTGCTGGTCCGCGGCACGGCCGCGTACTGGCGCTTCGACCAGGAGGGCCTCCCCGTCGCGGCACCCGGCCCTGTTCCGCCCGGCACCGTCGCGCGCGACCTCACCGGTCACGGCAACGACCTCACCGTCCAGCACCTGCACGCCGGCGGACCTGACGTCCTGACGTGGTCACGCGACCACCACGACGCCCAGCCCGCCCACGCCAGCCTCTCGTTCGCCGGCGGCAAGGGCCCGGACCGCGGCGCCGTCCTGCGCACCTCGGCGGCCGCGCCGCTCAACAGCATGAAGTTCGAGTCCGGCTACACCATCGAGACGTTCCTCAAGCTCCCCAGCCCGTTCGTCGGAGACCACGCCTTCATGGGCGTGCTGAGCTGGGAAGGCCGCGCGGGCGACGCCGGCAAGCACAGCGGCTGGTCCGACGACGAACCGACCTGCAGCCTCAACGTCTCCGGCGAACGCTTCCTCCAGTTCGTCGTCTACCCGGTCCCGGGCGACGCCGATCCCACCTCCTGGAGCCATGCGATCCCGACCGGTCGCTGGACCCACGTCGCCGTCGTCAACGACGGTCGCCGCACCACCATGTACGTCGACGGCGCCAAGATCGCCCGCAACGCCGCAGAGGACTCCCGCGGCATCACCACCCAGGGCAGGCCCTTCGTCATCGGAGCCACCCAGTTCGCCCTGCGCTACGGGCAGGGCTTCTACGGCGCGATCGGTGACACGCGGATCGTCAGCAGGCCTCTGCGGCACAACGAGTTCCTCACCGCACGCGTCAGCACCTGACCGGTGCGGCGAGCCGCGGCAATGCTTTCGGCTTAAATTGATCTGGTGACCGCTACGAACTCCGCGCCGCCGCGGTCGATCGCCGAGCTGGCCGCCACGTCGCAGGCCTGGAAGATCGATCTGGGTGACTTCGGCAGGTGGCTCACCGCCGAGCGACTGGTCCGAGTGGACGGACAGCAGTGGCGGATCGGCCTGACCCCGGTGAACAGCAAGGTCGTCGCGCTGGTGCTGTGGCGAGAAGAAACGGTCGTGGAACACCTCCGCGGTTCGGAGGCGGAGATGTGCGCTCGAGCTCATCGGTGGGCGGCGAGCGTTCACGAGCGATCACTAGGCGCCTTCCGATCCGCCCAGTAGCAGCCCTGGGTCCGGCCCCTTTCGACCGCAGTTCCCGCTCGTGAGGCACGCGACTGAAAGCGTCACTCGGACGTTGATGTAATCTGGATGTTCACAACATCTCAGTTGCGTTCGGCGGGAGTGGCGATGGTTCGGCTGACTCGGGTGCAGCAGCAGGCGCGCACGCGTGCCGCGGTGCTGGCGGCGGCGAGGGAGGAGTTCGCCGAGCACGGTTTCCAGCCGGCGAAGGTCGACCGGATCGCCGAACGGGCGGAGCTGACCCGCGGGGCGGTGTACTCGAACTTCCCGAGCAAACGCGCGCTGTACCTGGCGGTGCTGATCGACCTGATCGAGAAGGTCTCGGCGGGCGAACCCCGGGCGACGGTGTCGCCGACGTCGAGGGTCGACGCGCTGGGGGTGTTCGCGAGGGTCTGGCTCGAACGGCTGCCGCTGGTGGGCGACTCGGCGCCGGGCGGCCGGCTGCAGTTGCGGTCGCTGGACGGCGTCTTCGACGACGAGCGCGGTCCGGCCGTGCTGGCGCAGCTCGCCCGGCTGGAGACGTTGCTGCTGGCCGTCGCCCTCGAACGGGGCGCGCCGGCCCGGCGGGTGCGGCTGGCGGAGCTGGTGCTGACGATGCTGGACGGCGCCGGCCACCGGGCGGAGACGTCGCCGGGGTTCGGTGACCCGTTCGACGTCGCGCACGCGTGCAGGCACCTGGCCGAGATCGATCTGGAGGACGCCTGGGCACCGCCGCACCTGCCGTACGTGGCCCCGGCGCGGACGTGCGCGGACGCCTGGACCGCGCCCGAGGGGCTCGTGGATCAGATCAGCGGTGAGCAGGTGGATCTCGCGAACGGACTGGTGGTGGTGCTGGGCGCGAGTCGTCTCGGCGCGGCCGAGGAGGCCGTGCGGTCCGCGAAGCCCGGCGAACAGGTCACGCTGGCCGTCGTCACCGGCGATCGGGAGGAGACCGGGCGCCTCGTCCGGCTCCGGGTGGCGGACGCCGTCGGCTGTCTGAGGCGGGTGTTCGCGCCCGAGACCTGGCAACACGTCCGGCTGGTGCTCGACGACGACGCGCTGGTGGCGTCGGCGATCGGCCTCACCGATGCCGGCGACGACACCGAGTCCGCGGTCAGCGTGCGGGACGGCGTGATCGTCGCGCGTGCCCACGGCCGCGGTGCCGGGTACGCGGCTGGTGCGCGCAGGCGGGAGGCGACGTCGTGAGCAGGGATCTGTCGGTGCTGCACGCGTTGCGCTGCGTCGGTACCTCCGGACTCACCCGCGTGGCCTCGTTCACGGGGCTCGAGGAGTCCGATGTGGAGTCCGAGCTGATCGATCTGGAGGTCGCCGGTCTCGTCACGCACCACAGGGGTTTCGGCGGGTGGGCGCTGACGGAGTCCGGCCGCTCCGCCGACGCGGAGCGGATCAAGGCCGACCTGGAGTCGGCCGGCACCCGTCCCGCGCTGGCCGAGGCGTTCGACGCGTTCCTCGTGCTCAACCCCGAACTGCTCGACCTGTGCACGGCATGGCAGATCCGGTCCGCCGACGGCGTCACGGCCGTCAACGACCACAGCGACACCGCTTACGACGCCCGCGTCCTCGCCCTGTTCGGCGACTTCCACGCCCGTGCCGTCGTGGTGATCGCCGCTCTCGCCGCCGCCGCGCCGCGCTTCGGCCGGTACGACGCGCGCCTGTCCGAAGCCCTGGACCGCGCTCAGGCGGGGGAGCGGGAACGCCTGGCCGACACCATCGACTCCTACCACGCGATCTGGGCGGAACTGCACGAAGACCTGCTCGCCACCCTGGGGATCGCACGATGGGCTGGGTGAGGCACCTCTCCGGCGCGCTCGGCGAACCGCCGGAGGTCGTGGGCGGCAAGGCGCACGGCCTCGTGCTGCTGCACCGCCTCGGCCTGCCGGTGCCCGCCGGTGTCGTCGTCACCACCGAGGCCTGCCGGGTCTTCCTCCGCACGGGCCGGCTTCCCGACGGTCTCGCTGACGAACTGGCTTCCGCCGTCGAAACGCTGGGACCGTCGATGGTCTCGGTGCGCTCCGGAGCCGCCGTGTCGATGCCCGGCATGATGGACACGATCCTCAACCTTCGCCCCACGCCGGACTCGCTGCACAAGGCGCTGCAGTCGGTGTTCTCGTCGTGGAACACACCCCGCGCCCGCACTTACCGCACCCTGCAAGGCATCCCGCACGACCTGGGCACGGCCGTGATCGTGCAACGGATGGTGTTCGGCGACCGCGACCGTCACAGCGGCTCCGGTGTGGCGTTCAGCCGCGACCCCGGCACCGGCGAGAACGCGCCGTTCGGCGAAGTCCTCTTCGGACACCAGGGCGACGACGTCGTCTCGGGCCGGTCGCTGACCCTGCCCCTGCACACACTCGCGGACCGGGAGCCCGCGATCTGGCGCGATCTGCTCGACGCCCTGCACCGCATCGAACAGCACTACCGCGACGCGTGCTACGTCGAGTTCACCTTCGAGTCGGGTGCGCTGTGGCTGCTGCAGGTGCGGCCGGGCAGGTTCACCGGCGCCGCCGCCGTCCGCCTGGCCACCGACCTGGCCGACGCCCGCGCGATCACCCGAGACGAAGCACTCCTGCGGGTGGCACCGCACGACCTCCGGCACGTCCGTGTACCCCGGATCGCTCCGGATGCCGACGTCATCGCGCGCGGACTGGGCGTCTGCCCCGGAGTCGCGGCGGGCAGGGTCGCGGTCACGGCCGACGAGGCGGTGCGCATGGCCGCCGAAGGCCCGGTCGTCCTGGTGCGCCCGGAGACGTCACCGGAGGACATCCGCGGCCTGGCGGCGGCCACCGGCATCGTCACCGCCCGGGGCGGCCCGGCGAGCCACGCGGCCGTCGTCGCCCGCTCGATGGGAAAACCCGCCGTCGTCGGCGTTGCCAACCTCGTCGTGGGCAGCGACTCCATAGCGCTGGGCGGACACACCGCCGGAGTGGGCGCGATGCTCACCATCGACGGGACCGGCGGCGAGGTCGTGTCCGGCACGCCGCGCATCGTCGCGGGAGGGGCGGACGAGCACCTGGGACGGTTGCTGGGGTGGGCGGACGAGGTGTCGGGGGACCGCTCGGAGCGGGACGAGGCTGAGCGACTCGAGGCCGCGCACGCTGTGCTCAGGCGGCGCTAGAAAGTCGTGCGCGGCCTCGAAGAGCTGGGCTCCCCGAACTGCAGGAGGCCGAACCTGCGGGTGTGCGCAGCCGAAGCCGGCCCGGCCGAACGGCTACCCGTCAGACGAGGACGAGAGGCTTCTCCAGAACCTCGATGTCCGCGACAACATCGATGGACTGGGCATCAGTGACGATCTGCTGCGCAGAGTTCTGGAGGTTCGTGCTGTGACTGGTGGAGCCGTCCGTGTTGCCGTTGTCGACCCCCGAGTTCTGGCTCGCGATGTCGATCACACCGAGCTGATTTCCGATCAGGTTCCGCGGAGTGGCGGTGGAAGCGTTGGCAGTCGACGCGACGGACGCAATGCCTCCGGCGATGACGGACGCGACGACGAGCTTCCCGAGCATTCGCATGGGTAGGGCCTCCAGGCCGTTGATCACGATGAAGCCCGACAGCTCGGGCCCTACGGCTCATCGGCAAGGAGTGCGCACGACCTGACACGTCGTTGCGCCGCACCTTCGCACCGTCACACGATTGAGTGCTGTGTTCGGTCGGGTGGCGAGAGTGAGGTGCAGCCGGATCGGCCGACCACTTGAGCATCCTGGTCGAACAGCTGGAAGAGCCTGCGGACGGAAGTCGTACCTGCAAGATCGACTTTCTGGTGCGCGACCTGGTTCGGCCCAGCCTGCATCCCGGATCGCGGTTGCTCGTGTTGGAAGGAGCCCGGATCGTCGGGGACATGGACGTCTGGGTCGTCCACGACGACAGCTGATTCACCGTTCGCCGTCTCGTCCGCAGGTGCCCGGCCGTGTCGTCACGCCTTGACGGCCTCCCGCACGAGGGTGCGCAGCCATCGGTGGGCGGGGTCGGCGTCGAACCTGGCGTGCCAGAGCGAGGACACCGTCACCTCGGGCAGCGGGAAGGGCAGCGCGAAGGAGTGCATGTCCTGGCACAGGGGAGCGGCGTGGAGTTCCGCGACGGTGGCCACCAGGTCCGATGCCCTCGCCAGCGCCAGGGCGGCGCCGAAGCCGTCCACGACGGTGACGATGTCGCGCCGCAGACCGGTCGGGCGCAGCGCCTCGTCCACCAGGCCCTCCTCCACGCCGCGCCGGGCGACGTGGACGTGCCGCGCGGAGGCGTAGCGGGCCACGGTGATCTCGCCGGTGGTCAGCGGGTGTCCGGCGCGCACCACCCCGATGAACCGGTCGGTCAGCAGCGGCTCGCTGAGCACGTCCGGCGTCAGCGGCCGGTCGATCACACCGGTTTCCAGGTCGACGCTTCCGGCGCGCAACGAGCCGGTGTCCTTCGTGGCCCTCCGCAGGAACCGCAGCCGCACGCCGGGCGCCTCCGAGCCGACCGCCGCCACCAACCCGGGTCCGAACCGCTCGACGAACCCGTCGCCCACGCGCAGGGTGAACGTCCGGTCGAGCGTGGCCGGGTCCAGTTCCGCGACCGGCCGCAGCACTTCCTCCGCTTCCCGCACCAGGCCGTGCACGCGGTCGCGCAACTCGATCGCGCGCGGGGTGGGCACGAGCCCGCGACCGGACCGCACCAGCAGCGGGTCGCCCGTGGCGCGGCGCAGGCGCGCGAGTGCGCGGCTCATCGCCGAAGGGCTCAGAGCGAGCCTTTCGCCGGCTCGGGTGACGCTGCCCTCCTCCAGCAGCACGTCGAGAGTCACCAGGAGGTTGAGGTCGCGGGCCATGCGCACAGAGTCGCACGTGACCTGGCGTCGCGTGCACAAACACCTTTCCATCTTTGCGCCTTCCGCCAGGTCAGGCACGGACCTAGCGTCGATCGCACCTCCCCGACTCCACGAAGGTGCCAAGCCCTTGAGATCACTCCACAAGACGACACAACCGGCTCTCACGTGGTCGCTGACCGCGTTGTCGCTGTCGATGCTGTTGCCGTCGCTGAGCACCAGCATCGCCACCGTCGGCCTGCCGGACATCGCCACGGCGGTCGACGCGCCGTTCGGCGCCGTCCAGTGGGTCGTGATCGCCTACCTGCTGGCCACCACGACGCTGATCGTCGGCGCCGGACGGCTGGGTGACACCCTGGGCCGCCGCCGCGTCCTGCTCGGTGGCATCGCCGTGTTCACCGTCGCCACGCTGCTGTGCGGTCTGGCCCCGGACCTGCCGTTCCTGATCGCCGCCAGGGCGGTGCAGGGAGCAGGTGCCGCGTGCATGATGGCCCTGACCATGGCGATGGCGGCCGACGCCGTGCCTGATGGGCGCACTGGCGCGGCCATGGGCCTGCTGGGAACCACGTCCGCGGTCGGCACGGCGCTGGGGCCGGCCCTGGGTGGCGTTCTCGTCGGGGTCTTCGGGTGGCGTGCGATCTTCCTCGTCATCGTGCCGCTCGGTGTTCTCGCGTTCGCTCTCGTCCATCAGGTCCTGCCCAGGTCCCGGCGGTCGCCCGCCAAGTCCCGCTTCGACGCTGTGGGCACGGCGTTGCTGGCGATCGCCTTGGGCGCCTACGCGGTGGCCGTGACCGTCGGAAGCGCTTCTCTCACGGTCGGACTGCTCGTCACGGCACTGGCCGGTCTCGTGGCGTTCGTGCTCGTCGAGCGCCGGGTCGCGGTCCCGCTGGTCGACATCGCGATGGTCCGCGACCCGGTCCTGGCCGCGGGCCTGACCTCCAGCGCGCTCGTGACGACCATCGTCATGACGACCCTCGTGGTGGGTCCCTTCCACCTGGCCGCGACGCTCGGCCTGGCACCGGCTCTGGTCGGCCTGGTGATGTCGGCCGGCCCCGCGGTGTCGGCTCTCAGCGGTGTCCCGGCCGGGCGTGCCGCGGACCGCTTCGGCAGCGGCGCGGTGGTCGTCGTAGGACTCGGCGGCGTCCTCTGCGGCACGGCGGCGTTGTCCGTGATGCCCACGGGGGCCGGCGTCCTGGGCTACCTCCTCCCGCTGGTCGCCATCACCTCCGGCTACGCGTTGTTCCAAGCCGCCAACAACACGGCGGTGATGGGACATGTGCCCGCGCACGAGCGGGGCGTGGTGTCCGGCCTGCTGAACCTCTCGCGGAACCTGGGCCTCATCACCGGGGCCTCGGTCATGGGAGCGGTGTTCGCCTTCGCCGCCGGCACGACCGACGTCACCGCGGCGACACCGGTCGAGTCGGCCCGCGCGACGCACTGGACCTTCGGCGTCGCCGCGACGCTCGCCGTCCTGGGACTCGGAGTGACGCTGGGCGCGCGACGTCACACGCGCTAGGTGTTCCTCGAAGCGGTCGCGTACTTCGTGCCGGCCCGGCGTAGCGAGGTGCCGGCGTCAGCTCCCGTTGCCCAGGACGAGCGGGACGGCGGACACGCACGCACCGATGACGAGGGTGGTGAGGGCGAGCAGGACTCGCGGGCGGGCGGCGAGCTGTCCGCGCCGGGCGAGCAGGACCAGCGTCACCGACACCCCGGCGGTGCACGCGGCGGGCAGGGTCGCCAGGCCCCAGCCGTGTCGCGCCGCCGCGCCTACGAGCAGGAGCGAGCACGCGGCGGCGGACAGCGCGGTGCGGTGCCAGGCGAGGTTCGTGCGTTCCGGTTGCAGGCCGGCGTCACGGTTCATCCGGCGATCACCAGTACCGCGGCGAGCAGGGCGAGCGACAACACGCCCGCTGCCAGCACCGCGACCATGGGACTGGGCGGCAGCGCGGCTCCCGCTCGCATGGCCTGCTGAGCGCGCCGCCACCGCGGGAAGCTGGTGGCCGCGACGATCGCCGCCAGGACGATGCACGCGAGCGCGAGCGCGGTGGTGGCTCCGGCCCAGTCGAACGGTGGTACGAACTGACGCACCGCGACGCCGGCCGCGAGCAACCCCAGTGCCGTGCGGATCCAGGCCAGGAACGTGCGCTCGTTGGCGAGGGTGAACCGGTAGTCGGGCTCCTGGCCCGGTTGTTCGGCCGTCATCGCCTCTCCTGGCTGTCGCGCGCGGCAGTGGTCGACGTGGTGGCCGGCGCCACCGTGGACTTGATCGTGATGGTAGGGGTGGGCTCGGCGGAGCGCGTGGAGGTGATCAGGACGGGTTCGTCCTGCGCCGACACCCCGCAGCCGGTCGTGAGGCAGACGATCAGCAACGCCAACGGTGTCCGGCTCGTCATGCGGTGGCCTCCGGGATCTCGACGACAAAACGCGCGCCCCCGCCGGGCCGGTCCTGCACCCATGCGCGACCGTCGTGCCGGCGCACGTGTTCTGCGACGAGAGCAAGCCCCAGCCCACTGCCGGAATCCGCACCCCTGCTACCGGCCTGGGCGCCGCGCGCGAACCGTTCGAAGATCCGTTCACGCAACTCGGCCGGGACACCGGGACCGCTGTCGTCGATCTCGAGCCGGACCTTGCGGTCGTTGCGGAGGACGGCAACGCGCACCGCGCCACCGGCATGACGCTCGGCGTTGTCGAGCAGGTTGTTGACCACGCGGTCCAGACGACGGCGGTCGGCGATCACGAGCGGTGCGGTGGAGTCCACCTCGACCTCCGGGACGACCGCGTCGGACCGCGTGGCGAGTACGTTGCGCACGAGCCCGCCGAGGTCGACCGGCTCCAGCGCGCGGTCGTCCTCCTGCTGATCGAGCCGGGAGATCTCCAGCAGGTCGACGACCATGCGCGCGAACCTGTCCACTTCGGACGTGAGCAGATCGGTCGCTCGTCCCGCCGTGCCAGGGATCTCCTCACGCCGGCGGCGCAGGACCTCGGCCGCGTTCAACATGGTGGTGAGCGGCGAGCGGAGTTCATGGCTGACATCACCGGCGAACCTGGCGTCGCGCAAGGCCCGTCGTTCGAGCTCGTCGGCGGTCTTGTTGAACGTCCGCGCCAGCGGCGCGAGGTCGGGGTCCGCGCGTTCGGGCATGCGCGACCGGAGATCTCCTCCCGCGACGCGGTGGGCCACGGCGGTGAGCTCGGTCAGCGGGCGCAGCGCCCGTCTGCCCGCCCACCCTCCCAACGCGACGCCGAGCACTCCGCTGATCACGGTTCCGGCGATGAGCACGGCGCTCAGGAACCGGAACGTGCGGTCGAGCTGCAGAGTGGGTGACAACTCCACGTAGTGCACGTCGCCGGTGGTGATCGGCAACGTGACGGCGATGACCGGGACGCCGTCGACCACGAGCCGCTGCCTCGCGGCGATGCCGCTGTGAGCCAGTTCGAGCAGCCGCGGCGGAAGGACCGAGGGGTCGACCTGGCGTCCGCTGGAGCGCAGTTCGTGCGGCCGGTACAGCAGGATGGTCGAGTCCGGGCCCGTGGTCAGACCGGTGAGCAGCTTGTCCAGTCCCTCGCCGCCGCGCCGCAACTCCTCGTCGATGACGTTCGCGTTGACCTCGGCCTGCTGCACCGCACTCTGCTCCCGCTGCCGCAGCAGATACCCGGAGGACAGGTTCCACGTCGCCATCGCCAGCACGCTGGACAGCAGGAACGAGCCGAGGCCGAACGCGGCGGCGAGCCGCCAGCGCAGGGAGAGCCGCGGACGTCTGCGGCCGGTCACGGAGTCCGATCCACCCGGTAGCCCGTACCGCGGACCGTGAGCACCAGCTCGGGAGCATCGGGATCGCGTTCGACCTTGCAGCGCAGCCGGCGGATGTGGACGTCGAGCAGCCTGGTGTCGCCGTAGTAGTCGTACCCCCAAACACGGCGAAGCAGCTGCTCCCTGGTCACGATCCGCCCCTCTGCCGTCGCGAGCTCGGCCAGCAGCCGGAACTCCGTCTTGGTGAGGCGCAGGTCGGCGCCGGCGCGGCGCGCCACGCCCTCGTCGGGCCTGATCTCGACGTCGCCCATGCGGTACACGGCGTTCTGCAGGTCAGTGCGCCGACGCCGGAGCAAAGCCCGGATCCGGGCCGACAGCTCGCTCGCGACGAGCGGTTTGGTGACGTAGTCGTCGGCGCCGGCCTCCAGCCCCGCGATCACGTCAGCGGTTCCCGTGCGGGCCGTCACGATGATGATCCGGAGGTCGGCGCGGGACCGCAGCGCCTTGCAGACGGCCAGGCCGTCGACACCGGGCAGTGTCAGGTCCAGCAGCACGACGTCGAACACGTCGTTGTCGAGCCGGTACAGCGCTTCCTCGCCGGACGCCGCCTCGACGACGTCGAACCCCTCGTCGCCCAGCGCCAGCCCGAGCGCCTGCCGGATGCGCTCGTCGTCCTCGACGAGCAGCACGCGATAGTTCATGTCCTCTGTGTCCTCACTCCCTTGCCGGAGCAGCTTTCCACCGGTCACCTCGCGCGGCGGCTTCGGGGGACGTCGCACGGTCGGACCCAGACCGGACGGCGAGAGCGGAATGCGGGCGAAGACCTCGAACAAAGTATCGCCACCGACCTTGCGGAATGCTTACAGATCGCCGGCCCGTCATCATCGGAAGGAATCGATGCCATTCCCGTCTCGCGTGTTTTGCAAGGAGTCCGCAAGGTCGGAGACGCGCCTGTTCGGGCAAGCTGGGCGGTGCGGGCACGAGCTGGTGCAGCGGATGCCCGCACCAGAACCTCACCTTCAGGGAGAACGCTGGCCGAACCCTCAGCCGGCATTCACCCTGCCGGTCTCAGCTCCGACGCGTCCCGGACGCCACGTCGTGGAGCGCGTCGAGGGCGCCTGAGCAGCAGGATCTCCTACTTTCAGCGCGGGATCCGTCGCAGCGCCGCCTGGTACCTGTCCGACCGGATCAGAACCGCTGATCGCCGGTCGGGGATGTTGACTCCGCGCAGACGGAGGGCGCTGCCTTCGAAGGCGTCTCCGCTCCCGCCACCGCCGGCTCGGCCGGCGCTTCGCTCATCATCACTTCGAGCCCGCCTTTCTTGCGAGAACGGCACTGTGTTAGATCTTTCCGCAATGACCAGACGGACAAGTGGGAGAAAGTCCGCAGATCCGAACTTGTTTGGATCAATCGTTTCGGGGAGAGCGTGCTCTCCACCTGGCTCGGCGAGGGGAGAGCACGTGAGTGATTCCACGGACGTGCTCGTCGAACGCGAATTGCCCGACGGCGACCTGTCGGTGGCCGAGGACCGCCGCAGGCTCCGTGACGCGCTCGCCGACGTCGACGAAGCCCGCGTCGGGGATGCCCTGCTGATCATGACTGAGCTGGTCGAGAACGCGTACCGCCATGCCGACGGTCCGCGCCGCCTCTGCGTGCGGCTGGTGCGGGAGCGAAGCGTGATCAGGATCGAGGTCGAGGACGGAAGTCCCGCGCGCCTGCCGGTGCTCGGGCGGCACAGCCACACGGAGTGCGACGGTGCCGGCCTGGTGATCGTCAACCGCCTGTCGACCCATTGGGGTTGCAGGCGGCGCACTGTCGCCAAGACGGTGTGGGCAGAGGTCCGGAGCCTGAAGGCCGACTGAGCGCGGGCGTCCCGCGGCTGCGGCGGGGACAGCACTTCGTCAGCGATTCGCTCGACTGACCGGTACCGGCAACACGACGAGGACGCCGGCGCCGAAACCACGGCGTGGCGTCCTCATCGTCCGCAGACGACGGCCGGGACGTGCCCCGGTCATCGGAGGTCGATCACCTGCTCCGGCCGGTGAGCAGTCCGAGGGCGAGCATGCCCACGCCCAAACCGAGGTGCAACCAGTTGTCGGCCGTGTTGACCGGGACGAAGTTCGCGGCACTGTCGTGGTCGATCACCAGGCCGTACAACCAGAGCACGAGGTAGATGACACCGCCGCCCACGAGGTAGGCGGCGGCCCCGCGAGCGGTCCTGGCCATCAGCAGGCCCGCGACGCCGAACGCGGCGTGGACGAGGTTGTGCAGCACGGAGACCGCGAAGACGCCGAGCAGCAGAGCACCGGCGTGGTGACCGGCGAAGGAGAGCTGGTCGTAGTTCGTGGTGATGCCGGGGACGAAGCCGAGGATGCCGACGAGCAGGAACACGACACCGACCACCGCTGCGAGCAGCTGGACCGGCCGGCGGAATGCCACGTCGTGGCTGGAGCGGGAAGAGCGTGATGGAGTCAAGAGACTCACCTCCGGAACCCGTGACGTGAAGCGACAAGGGTGATTCGGTGCTCGGGCCGCCGTGGATTGGAGGTGGTGACCGCCTTCGGCTGGCGAACGCGCCGATGCCGCCCCGGCGCGCGGTCGGGGCGGCATTTGCGAACGTGTGGTCAGAGGCTCAGGTCGAAGCCGTTGGGCAACCCTCCATTGTGGTCAGCCCTGCCGCGGTGGAACGCCTTCCGCACCACACTTCTGCTCGGCGACCGCCCAGCGGCGAAGGAACACCTCGCGGCGCTGGACGACGCAGCGGACGCGGCGGACGCGGCCATGCACACCACCGACCGCAAGGCGATGACCCAGCTGCTCGACATCGCCCGGCAGTTCCACGGCACGAACGGCGGCCGGGGCAACGGCGGCCCCGAAGTCCTGAGCGAGCGCGAACAGGAGGTCGCCGCGTTGGTGCGCGACGGGCTCACCTACCGCGAAGTCGGCGACGCGCTGTTCATCTCGGCCAAGACAGTCGAGCACCACGTCACCCGCATCCGCAACGAACTCGGTGCCAAGAACCGGCGTGAACTCGAACGCGCGCTCGCAGACGTCGACCTCACGGCCACCACGTGATCAGCCCGGAATGTCCTGCGGGTCGCGGCGCCGGGGGTAGGTGTTCCGCTCGCTGATCGTGCCGTCCATGTTGCGGATGATGTGCTCGACTCCGCGGTCGACGGCCATCTCGCGGCCCTTCGTGATCGCCTCGTCCTTGGTGTCGTGGGTGCTGGAGGCCTGCGAGTTGCCCTCGACCTTGGTCTTCCAGGTCCCGTTCTCGTGGTAGGTCTCGACGTCACCCTTCATCACGGTCTCCTCACTGTTGTGTTCGACCTGACTCGGATGCCCACGAATCGGATCTTCGACACAACGCAGTTCACTCGATGATCGTGTCAGTTCTGCGCGAGCAGCCGGAGGACGGGGCCTCCCCGGTCCGGCAGCACCTGGTGGTGAGGACGACTGTCGCAGCGACGAGCTGCCAGGTGGTGATCGCGTAGACGGAGCCGCGTTCCCACGTTCCGTTGTCGAACAACAAGGTTGTCCCGGAGGCGGTGGCGAAGCCGAGTGCGAGCAGTGAGGTGAGGCCGGCGCCGCCCAACGCGAAGCCGGCGATCCGGGCTACGGCGTGGCGGCGGACCAGGAGAGCCGCGGCGACGATCGCGAGGTTACCGCCGAGGATGGCCATGACCGCTCCGACGGGATGCAGGGCCGCGGCAAGGTCATCGGTGTGACCGCTGTGGAAGATGGCGACCAGGCCGTTGCCGACCGCGTGCACGACTGCCAGCACCAGGAAAACCGAACGCCCCCGGCCGCCCGGTGCAGCCCGCGCCAGGAACACCGCTCCGAGTAAGAAGAAGAGGCCCTGGTGCAGGAAACCCAGGTTCATGACCTCCGCCAGGGGAGAGTCGATCTGCCGCTCGCCGAGCGGCCCCTCTCGCACGGCGCCGAGATCGCTGATGTAGTCGCGGGTGTAGCTGTAGTCCGGGAACGCGGACGCCGCGACGGCCTCCGAGATCAGGTACCAGGTACTTCCCAACGCCCACAGCACCGCCGCGGTGACCGACGGTTCCCGTCGCAGATCGCCCGGTCGCGCCATTCTCGCTCCTCAACCGCACCGGTCACCGGTCGGTGTCCTCGAGGGAATTCTGCCCCGCCAAGTGACTCGCTCAGGCCGCGGACCGGACATCACGGATCTTGACGAGATACGACCTTCGCGGGATCACTCGATCCGGCGACCTCACGCCCGCCTCAGGCGCGCCGACTCGTCCGATGTGGACAAGACCGGCAGGCTGTCGCAGCGTCGCGAGTGGAACACCTGGAAGGAACGACGAGCGGATGATTCGAATCGTACCCACCAAGGACAAGCACGTGCGGGTGACCTGGACGCTGCCGCGGCACGAGCCGCCAGGACCGGTGAGCGTGGTCGGCGACTTCAACGGCTGGACGCCGGGAGCGACCGAATTCCGTGCCCGTTCCAACGGCCACCGCACCGCGGCGGTCGTCGTTCCGCGTGGCACGACGCTGCGCTTCCGCTACCTCGGTTCGAACGGCCACTGGTTCGACGACTCGGACGCGGCGGCCCAGGACGACCACGGCTGCGTGATCACCGTCTGACGGGGTCACGAGTCAGCCGGCGAGTGAAGGTTCAGCCGTACGCACCCTTCACCCTGGTGGACTTCGAATCCGGTGTCCGCGTTGCGCCGCCCCACCCGCACCAAGGCAGGCGCAACGATCCGCCCCGCTGCGGCGATTCACCCGTGAGGGGGTATTCGGACATGCGGAGGTACCACCATGCATGCGACCAGACGGCTCACCGCGGCTGCGGCGGTCGTCCCTCTCATCGTCTTGAGCACAGCAACCGGGGCGTCGGCGGCGCCGTTCTCACTCGGCAGTGATGTCCTGGTCAGCGGCGCCTCGGCGCTGACGGCCTGTCCCTTCGGGGCGTCGGCTGACTTCGCGAGCGCCTACGACAACGCCGAGGTCGAGCCGCAGGTCGCGGTCAACCCCGTCGACCCGGCCGAGATGATCGGCGTGGCCCAGCAGGACCGCTGGCCTGACGGCGGCGCACGCGGCCTGACCTCGTGGATCACCCACGACGGCGGCACCTCGTGGAGCAAGCTGCCGGACGTGCCGTGGAGCGGCTGCCAGGGCGGCCCGGCCCGATTCGGTCGTGTCACCGACCCATGGGTCTCCTACGACAAGGTGGGCAACGCCTACTTCATCGGTCAGCCGATCGACTCGGGCGCCCTCGGCCTGTCCGCGATCTCGGTGACCAGCTTCGACCGGAACACCGGCACGTGGCGGCCGCCGCGGATCCTCCAGGAGGACACCGGTGAACGGGGTGTCACCAACGACAAGGTCTCCGTCACGGGGGACCCGACCCGCCCCGGTCACGCCTACGCGACCTGGAACCGCGTGAGCTATCCCAACGAGGGCAGGCAGAGCGGTGCCGCCGACCTCCACTCGTTCGCCTATCGCGGCAAGCCGATGATCTCCCGCACGACCGATGGCGGGCTGACGTGGTCCACGCCGGTGCCGATGCGCGACTCGAACTCCTACTTCCAGGGCAACCAGATCGCGGTCGGCCCGGACGGCACGCTGTACAACGTCACCGCGAACCTGTTCACCGGCGCGGGGTTGAACGACAACGGCGTCTACATCGGCGTCATGAGCTCCCGCGACGCCGGACTGCACTGGTCGGCGCCCGTGAAGATCTCGCCGATCCGAACCACCCAGCTGTTCGTGCCCGACGACGGCTTCCCGATCCGCGCCGGGGACTACCTGCCGGACATCGCGGTCGACATGACCACCGGCGCCATCTACGTGGTCTGGGCCGACGGCCTCGGCACCGCGCTGAACAAGGTGGTGCTGACCAAGTCCACCGACGGCGGCAGGCACTGGAGCGCCCCGGCGGTGGTCGCCACCGGTGGACCCGGTGTGCAGTCGTACAACCAGGCGATCGACGTGTCGGACACCGGCATGGTCACCCTCACCTACTGGGACGACCGGAACAACGTCCTCGGTGACGGCGTCGCCACCACCGACATGTGGGTCCGCCACTCGCAGAACGGCACCCGGACCTGGGAGCCTGAACAGCACCTGTACGGGCCGTTCGACCACTACCGGGCACCGGTCTCGTACTTCGCGCCCGGAGACCCGCGCGGCCTGTTCCTCGGCGACTACATGGGCCTCGAAACGATCTCGGGCAACCACACCATCGCGTTCTTCACCTCGACCATCGGCGACGGAGCCGACGTACACGCCGTGCGGCTGAACCACAGCTGACCAATGCGACGGGTGCGAGCGGCCTGCCCGCACCCGTCACACGGGCCGAACGCGTTCGGCGCAGGGCGAGCTCGACGTGAAGCTCCTCGGCCGGTGAGCTGCTCAGGGCCGGGTGCCCGGACCGAAGCCCGTCCAGCGCAGCTCCTCCGGGAGGTGGCTCATGTCGTTGTACAGCAGCAAGGCCGGCGGCGTGCCGTCGCGGAACTGGATGACCGTCAGCGCGGTGTTGCCGCAGCTCATCGCCAGCCACCGGTCCGGCGGTGCGCCCAGGGCGTGGCGCACCAGCCAGGCGACCTGGTAGGCGTGCGTGACCAGGACCTCGTGGGACTCGGTCTCTGCCGGGCGCGCGAATCGGGTGGTCAACGCTTCCGCGAGGCTTGCGCCGGCGGCTGCTTCCGCCGCGTCGTAGCCGTCGAAGAAGCCTGCCCACGCGGGCGGCGGATCGGCCGGTACGTGCGGTACGTGGTCGACCAGCTCCGGCGCCTCGGTGACGGGGACGCCTGGCAGGTGTTCGCCCAGGATCTGCGCTGTGCTCGCCGCCCTGGCCAGGGGCGAGTGCAGGACGGCGTCGATCGGCGACCGGGCCAGGCGCTCGCCCAGCAGGTGCGCCTGTCGTACGCCGGTGCCGATGAGTTCGCCGAAGGGGTCCGCCGCGCCGTGGCGCACCACGTAGAGGTGCCGAATCGCCATCGTGAACTCTCCCAGGTCGTCAACATCCGGATGTTATCAACATCCGGAGCGGCGTACGACTGATTGTGTCATCGGATGCGCTGCTGCGGACGGGTGAACTGCGGGCCACTCGTCATGCAGCGGGGGCAGGGTCGTTTGAACATGGCTGAGTTGCGGTTGTAGCAATACAGAAATCCATGTGCGGGGGCGCAGTCGGGGCCGATCGCGAAGGAGACCGGGAGTCGATGCATCGACTCGATGAAGTGCAGGCCAGGGAGCTGACCCTGGCCGCGGTGGGCGCCGTCAACAGGCGTGATCACCTCTGGTCCGTCGACGCCGTGCGGTGCCTGGTGTCGGACGAGCGGACGCGGGTGGTCGCGATCGACACGTGCGCGGCGATCCTGCTGCGCGGCGTTCCGCGCGGCTCGCTCGAGCCGTCCGTCCGCATTCCGATCTCCGTGCCGGCCACGCGAGGTGACGCGACCTGCGCTCGGGCGGCCGAGGTGGCCTCGGAGGTGTTGAGCGGTCTGGCGTGCGGTGACGACCGGCGTGTCGCCGGGGTGCTGGGGACGTTGACGGAGGACCAGCAGTTCGACGCGGTGCTGGTGCTGGTGCGCGCCGCGGCGGCGTGGGTCGACGTCTAC
The DNA here is from genome assembly GCF_040682435.1 of Lentzea sp. NPDC051208. NCBI lineage: Bacteria > Bacillati > Actinomycetota > Actinomycetes > Pseudonocardiales > Pseudonocardiaceae > Lentzea > Lentzea sp. NPDC051208. The sequence continues at coordinate 30,460 of NZ_JBFBAW010000019.1, forward strand.
GTGGGCATCGACGGCGACACCGTGGACGCCTACTACGCGATCTCCAAGGCGGAACCGACCTGACGATCTGCCGAGACGACTCGCCGTTGTGCAGACTTGTCGCGCCGCCCATACGGTCGTCGTGGGAGGTCGGTGATGCGAAGCCAGTACGAATACCTGATGGTGCTGGGTGCGTGCGTGCTCATCACGCTGCCCCTGGAGTGGATGGGACGCGGTGTCTACCGCCGTGGCCCGCGTCTGGTGCGCGCCATCGCGCCCGTGCTGCTCGTCCTCGTCGTCTGGGACGTCGTCGCGATCGTGCGAGGGCATTGGAGCTTCCACCCCGAGGCGACGACCGGGGTGCTGATCGGAGGCGTGCTGCCGATCGAGGAGATTCTGTTCTTCGTGGCGATCCCGCTCTGCGCGGTGCTGACCTACGAGGCCGTCCGCGGACATTCGGAACGCTGGTCGCGGGATGGTTGAGGAGTACTCGTTCGCCGCGATGGCGGCGGTTGTCGTCGTGCTGCTGCTGGAGTTCTTCTTGCTGCGCACGGGTTTGTTCAAGCGTCCGGCGTACTGGATCACGATGGTCATCGTGCTCGCGTTCCAGGTGCCGGTGGACGGATGGCTGACGAAGCTCGACGCGCCCGTCGTGCTGTACGCGGACTGGGCGATCACCGGGGTGCGAGTGCCGTGGGACATCCCGGTGGAGGACTTCCTCTACGGGTTCGCCATGGTCACCGCCGTGTTGTTGTTGTGGGAACGGGGAAGGCCGGCACGTGAACAAGCTTGAGGTACCGGGGAAGTTCGACCGGGCGGCCCGTGGGTACGACTTCCTCGTCGGGCTCAACCCCGGCTATCACCAGGCGCTGCGCCGTTCCGCGCTGGCTCTCGGCCTGCGCCCCGGCATGCGGGTGCTCGACCTGGGCTGCGGCACGGGCGCCTCCACAGCCGCGCTGGTCGCGGCCGCGCCCGGCGTGGAGATCGTCGCCGTGGACGCCTCGGAGGGCATGATCGCGCGGGCGCGGGAGAAGCGCTGGCCCTCCACGGTGAGGTTCGTGCACAGCCGCGCCGAAGACGTGGACGAGGGCCGGTTCGACGCGGTGTTCGCCGCGTACCTGGTGCGCAACCTGCCCGAGCCGGACCCGGCGCTCACCCGGATCAGGAAGCTGCTGAAACCCGGCGGAACGCTGGTGCTGCACGAGTACTCGGTGCGCGACTCCCCGGTGAGCACGGCGGTGTGGACGTTGCTGTGCGGGTTCATCGTGCCGGCGGGCTGGCTGGTCACCGGCGACCGCTCGCTCTACACCTACCTGTGGCGCAGCGTGATGGACTTTGACGGGGCGACGGCGCTGCGGGACCGGTTGCGGCGCAACGGCTTCGTCGGCGTGCGCAGCGCGCCGCTACCGGGCCTGCAACTCGGTGTGGTGCACACCTTCCGCGGCCACGTGCCGGAACAGGAGCAGCGGTGAGGGATCGCAAGGCCGTGCGGATCCCGGCGCCGGCCGGGCGTGCGCAGTTCGACGGGACCGCACCCGTCGTCGCCGTGGTGGGCGGGGGCATCGCCGGGCTCTCCGCCGCGACGCTGCTCGCCGAACGCGGGGCGCAGGTCGTGCTGTGCGAACGCGAGGACTACCTGGGCGGACGTGTCGGCGGGTGGAGCACCAGGCTCGCGGACGGCAGCGACGCCACCATGACGCGCGGCTTCCACGCGTTCTTCCGGCAGTACTACAACCTCCGGTCCCTGCTCGAACGCGTCGACCCGGCCGGACGTGCCCTGGTCGCCGTGCCGGACTACCCGTTGCAACACGCCTCCGGCCACCGGGACGGCTTCGCGAACCTCCCGAAGGCCGTGCCGTGGAACGCGCTCGCGTTCCTGCGCGGCAGCCCCACGTTCCGGTGGCGCGACCTGCCCGGCATCAACGCGCGGGCCGCGCTGTCGTTGCTCGACGTGTCGGTGCCGCGGGTGTACGAGGAGCTCGACGGCATCGACGCCGCGACCTACCTGGAGCGCATCCGGTTCCCCGAGGCCGCGCACGCCCTCGCCTTCGAGGTGTTCTCCCGCAGCTTCTTCGCCCACCCGACCCGCATGTCGGCCGCGGAGCTCGCGGTGATGTTCCACATCTACTTCCTCGGTTCCAGCGAAGGGTTGCTGTTCGACGTGGCCGCGGACCCGTTCCCGCACGGACTGTGGGAACCGCTCCGCCGCCACCTCGGCCTGCTGGGCGCGACGGTGTGCACCGGCACCGAGGTCAGGTCCGTGCTGCCGGGCGAGCACAAGCGGTTCTCCGTCACCATCGGCGACGGTGCGATCGAGGCGGACGCCGTGGTGCTCGCCGCGGACGTCCCCGGCCTGCGGGCCCTCGTCGGCGACTCGCCCGCACTCGGCGACGCCGCGTGGCGCGAGAAGGTCGGCGCGCTGCGCACCGCGCCGCGGTTCCTCGTGTCGAGGTACTGGCTGGACACGCCGGTGGACGCGGACCGGCCCGGTTTCCTCGGCACCGGCGGCCACGACCTGCTCGACAACATCAGCGTGCTCAACCACTACGAGCACGAGGCACGGGCCTGGGCCGCACGCACGGGCGGCTCCGTGGTGGAACTGCACGGCTACGCGCTGCCGTCCGATGTGGACGAACAGGACGCGCGCGCCCGGCTCTGGGAACAGCTCGCCGAGGTCTACCCTGAGACCAAGCAGGCGGGGGTGGTCGACGAACGCCACGAGCTGCGCGAGGACTGCCCGCTCTTCCCGGCCGGCGGGTACGCCGGACGGCCGGGCGTCACCACACCGGACGACTTCCTCGTGGTGGCGGGCGATCTCGTGCGCATCGATCTGCCGGTCGCGCTCATGGAACGCGCGGCCACCACCGGTTTCGCGGCCGCCAACCACCTGCTGAGCCGCTGGGGCGTCGCGGGCACCGACCTGTGGACGGTGCCGGCCGAGGGCCGCGTTCCGCTGCTGCGCGCGGCCGCCCGACGCTGGAGGACGCTGTGATCGTGGTGGTGGGAGCCGGTCTGGCGGGCCTGAGCGCCGCGCTGGAACTGGCGGAGGCGGGCGTCGAGGTCACCGTGCTCGAAGCGGGCGACGAGGTCGGCGGCCGGGTGCGGACCGACGTCGAGGACGGCGTGCGGTTCGACCGCGGTTTCCAGATCATGCTGCCCGCCTACCCCGACCTGGCGCGGCTGAACCTGGACCCGTTCCCGTTGCGGCACTTCAGACCGGGTGTGTTCGTGCACGACGACGGCAGGCACGACCTGCTCGCCGATCCCCGCAGCGGGCCGGCGGCCTGGGACGGGTTCCTGCGCCAGCACGTTCTGAGCGCGCGGGACGTGGCGGCGATCGCCCGGTTCTCGGGCCCGGACGCCTTCGGGCCGGTGCGGCCGCTGCTCACCGCGCCGGACCGCACGACGCGCGAGGCGCTGCGACGGCTCGGAGTGACCGACCGCGCGGTCGAGGCGGTGTTCCGGCCGTTCCTGTCCGGTGTGTTCCTGGAACCGGAGCTGAGCACGTCGTCGAGGTTCTTCCACCTGGTGTGGCGCAGCTTCGCCCGTGGCGGTGCCGCGGTACCGGCGCTCGGCATGGGGGAGTTGCCGAAGACGATGGCGGAACGGCTGCCCAAAGACGTCGTCCAGCTGGAAACCGCCGTGCGAGCCGTGCACGACACCGGTGTGGAGCTGGAGGAGGGCGGCCGGATCGCCGCCGACGCCGTGGTGGTGGCGACGGACGGCACGACCGCGGCCCGCCTGCTGCCGGGGCTGGCCGAACCGCGCTGGAACGGCGTTACCACGTGGTACTTCCGCTCGCCGCGGTCCCCGCTGCGCGACGGGTGCCTGGTCGTCGACGCGGGCGGCGGCCCGGTCGTGAACACGGCGGTGATGTCGGAGGTGTCACGCCCGTACTCGCCGCACGCCCCGCTGGTGCAGGCCTCGGTGCTCGGCGACGCCGATGAGCAGGCCGTGCGCGCGCACCTGAATCGCTTGTACGGCACGGACACCAGCCGGTGGGAGGTGCTGCGGCGCTACGACATCCCGCAGGCGATCCCGGCGATGACCGCGCCACACCGGTTGAAGCAGTCCGTTCGCGCGGGCGGCCGCCGGTACGTGTGCGGTGATCACCGCGACACCAGCTCGATCCAGGGAGCACTCCACTCGGGACGCAGGGCCGCGCACGCCGTGCTGGCCGACCTGCGCGGTGACCGGTGACGACGCTGCTGCTGTTCGGCGATCAGCTCGGACCGCAGTTCCACTCCGGCCACGACGAGATCGTGCTGATCGAGTCGGCGGCCGCCCTGCGCCGCAAGCCGTACCACCGGCAGAAGCTGCACCTCGTGCTGTCCGGCATGCGTCATCTCGCCGCCGAGTTCCCCGATCGGATCACCCTCGTGCGGGCGAACACGTACGGGGAGGTGATCCGCGACCTCGGACGGCCGCTGGTCGCCTACCAGCCGGGTTCCGCCGCCGCGCTCGAGATGCTGACCGAGCTCGGGGTGGAGGTGCTGCCCACGCCTGGGTTCGCGTTGTCCCGCGACGAGTTCTCCGCGTGGGCGGGGACGCGCGAGCGGTTCCTGATGGAGGACTTCTACCACTACCAGCGCACCCGCTTCGACGTGCTGATGGAGGGCGAGGTCCCGGTGGGCGGCCGGTGGAACTTCGACGCCGAGAACCGGGAACCACCACCGAAACGCGGGCGGCTCGACGTTCCGGCTCCCTGGTGGCCGGAAGAGGACGACATCGACGCGCAGGTGCGCGCGGACCTCGACGCGATGGATCTGCCCACGGTGGGCAGGGACGGCCCGCGCCGCTTCGCCATCACACGCGAAGAGGCGCTCCGCGCGTTGGAGATCTTCGTCCGCGACCGCCTGCCGCACTTCGGTCCGCACGAGGACGCCGTGCTGGCCAAGGACTGGACGATGGCGCACTCGCTGCTGTCGGTGCCGCTCAACCACGGGCTCCTGCACCCGCTGGAGGTCGTCTACGCGGCGGAGGACGCCTACCGCGCCGGCGACGCGCCGCTGGCGAGCGTGGAGGGCTTCGTCCGGCAGGTGCTCGGCTGGCGTGAGTACGTGTGGCACCTGTACTGGCACCTCGGCCCGGAGTACCGGCGGCGCAACGGTTTCCGCGCCACCGCCGAGCTGCCGTCGTGGTGGGCGGAGCTGCGCCCGGCCGCGGTGCGCGCGGCGTGCCTGCGGACCGCGCTGGAAGGCGTCCGAGACCACGGCTGGGTGCACCACATCCAACGGTTGATGGTGCTCGGAAACCACGCGCTGCAACGCGGCTACGACCCCGCTGCGCTCAACGACTGGTTCGTCACGTCCTTCGTGGACGGCTTCCCGTGGGTGATGCCGGTGAACGTGATCGGCATGAGCCAGCACGCGGACGGCGGCGTGATCGCGACCAAGCCCTACCTCAGCGGCGGCGCGTACCTCAACCGCATGACCGACCACTGCGGGACGTGCTGGTTCGATCCGAAGCGGCGCACGGGAGAACGCGCGTGCCCGTTCACCGCGGGGTACTGGGCGTGGCTCGACAGGCACGAGGACCGCGTGAGCGGCAACCACCGCATGACGCGAGCCGTGCAGGGGCTGCGGCGACTCTCCGACCTGGACGAGGTCCGGGCGGGGGAACGCGACCGGCAGATCTACTGACGGTCCACCACGAGCCCGACCGCCTCGGCCAGGGACTTCGGCCGGCGCACGAACGACGGCAGCGCCACGCCGTCCCACCCGGAACCGGCGACCGCGATCACCGCCCCCGAGCGCGTGCCGAGATCTTCCAGAGGCACGCGCAGCGCCAGGTCCTGCCGGTGCGCCCAGATCAGCACGACCTGGGGACACAAGCGCGCCACCGCGTCGCACAACGCCTCGGCGGGCACCCTCGCGCCGAGGTTGCCCCACCGGTGGTCCTGTTCGGACAGTGCGGCACCGAGCGCTTCCAGAGGAAGCCAATGCTGCTCGTCCGGTGCGCACGACAGCAGCGCGGACAACGGCCCAAGACTGCTCGTGCGCGGGATGCCGCGCAGTGCGTGCAGGATGCATCCACTCGCCAGGTGCTCGATCTCCACGCCCTGGCCGCTCGCGGCGACCAGTTCACCGAGCTCGACCAGCGCCGGTACGAACACCTCGTCCCACGCGGCCACGACACCGTGCGCGCCGAGGAGCTTCGCGGCCAGGTCGGCCATCGCGGGTTCGTCGAGACGTTTCGCGGCGGCCAGGAAGCTCCGTTGTGCCGTCAGGGCCACCGCGGGGTCGATCGGGGTGCGCCGGCCGCTGGGCGCAGCCACCGGCTGCTTGCGCGCCAGCACCGCCGCGGCGGAGGCCGCCACGCCCTGCGCGGTCAGCGCCACCATCCGGCGCAACACCTCGATGTCCGCTTCCTCGTAACGGCGGTGGCCGCCGTCGGTGCGAACGGAGGGCCCCAGGCCGTAGCGCTGGTCCCAGGTCCTGAGCGTGGTGGGGGCGATGCCGAGCATGCCCGCCACAGCGCGTGGCGTGTACGTCACGTCCTACGTGCGCGCTTCGCGAGCATCGCCCTCAACTCACTTTCACCGAGTCCGCCCCAGATGCCGAAGGTCTCGTGGACCTCCAGGGCGTGCGACCGACATTTTTCCATGACCGGGCAGCGCTGACAGATGGCCTTGGCCGCGGCCTCGCGCTGGTCTCGCGCGGACCCTCGTTCGTTCGGGGTGTGGAAGAAGTAGGCGCTGTCCATGCCGCGGCACAGACCGGCCAGCTGCCAGTCCCACGACTCCGCGACCGGCTGAGGCAGACGAGACAGTTCAGGCATGACGAGCACGTCCTCCGGTGAGTCGACCTCGATGGGACACCATCGTAAAATCGACTCAGAAACGACGCAACTCGGGGTGGCTAGTCCGGGAACCGACCCTTCCGGCGTAGTTCGTACCGGCGTTCGGCGTAAGCGAGGTCGTCGCGCCACAGCCGTGCCGCCGCCCACCGCATGATCGGCCGCAACGCTCCCGCCGCGGGCTTGGCCAGCGCGAACCCGGGACGATCCGAGTGCGCGATGGTCGCCTCCACCACCGCTGTGCGGCCGTCGCGGATCGGGGTCGCGTGCGTCTCGACGACGCTGCCCTCGCCCTCGCCCTCGACGATGTGCATCACGACGGTGCGCGGCTCGGGGCAGGAGAACGCGGCGACGACCGGAACGCCGACACGCCCGGCGAGCCGGAACGTCACCTCGACCAGGAAGCGGTCGTCCGACTCGGTCGGGGTCTCCAGCACGTGCAGGTTCGCGAACGAGTAGGGGTGGAACCACGCGCCGTGCCACGGGTCGAGGCGGTTCGCGACCACGTCCTCGGGATCACAACGGCCGATCAGCGTGGCCACCGCGTCGATCGATCCGGCGGGCGGGCGCTCCGGCAGCACCGGGGCGGACAGGGGTTCCTCGCCCCCTGCCTGGTCGAGGCGGACCCACACCAGCACGCCGTCGTCGTGCGCGGGGAACGGCGTCCAGGCACCGAACCGCGTGCCGTCGAGCGCGAGGCCGTGCCAGCGGCAGATCAGCTTGCCCTCGGCCACGGCGCCGTCGCACAGCGGAGCGCCGAGGTGGGGACACGAGCCCGAACCGGCCATGAGCACACCGTGCGGCCCGCGCCAGAGCACGACCTCCTGACCCGCGATGGTGCGGCCGCACGGCTTGCCCTTCACGACGTCGCGGCTCGCACCGGCGACGAACCAGTTGCCGGACGGGCGCGCGGTGGCGCGCTTGAGCGCCGACTCGATCAGCGCGGGCTTGGCGTCCTGCCACGTCGGCCGCTGCTCGCGCCACGGTGGACTGTGGTAGACCCGCAGCGGGATCCGGTCGCGCATGGTCTTCCTCTCTTCAGGCCGCACGGGCGAACACCGCCCTGGCCAGCGCGGGCAGGGCGACGGCGAGGCGCCTGCCGTTCGACACGACCACGCGGCGCGACAGCACGTCGCAGTCCGCGTGCTCGACGAGGTCGAGGATCCGGCCGTAGAGCCGGTAGGCGGTGAGCACGCACGGCCTGGAGCGCGGCGCGAGCATGCCGATGCCCGGCCAGGCCCGCTCGTAGACCTGCCGCGCCCTGCGCACCTGGTCGCGCAGTGCTGCCCGCACCTGCCGGTCGGCCCGGCCCTCCGCCCGCGCGCGCAGCAGTCGTTCCCGGTCGACGCCGAACGCCGCGAGCTCGTCGGCGGGCAGGTACACCCGGCCGCGGTCGAGGTCCTCGCCGATGTCGCGGATGAAGTTCGTCAGCTGGAACGCGACGCCGAGCGCGGCCGCCGCGGGTTCCGCCTCCTCGCGGGGCACGCTGGTGCCGAGCACCGGGAGCACCTGCAGGCCGATCACCGCGGCGGATCCGTGCACGTACTGTTCGAGGTCGGCGAAAGTGGGGTAGTCGGTGACGGTGAGATCCATCCGCATCGACTCCATGAAGTCCTGGAAATGCCGAACCGGGATGTCGTAGCGGTGCACGGTGTCGACGAGCGCCGCCAGCACCGGGTCGTCCGTCGCCCCGTTCCTCAGCGCGGCCTGCAGGCGCCCGTCGATCGCCAGGAGCTCGGCCGACTTCTCGTCCGGTCCACTGTGGAGGTCGTCGACCACGTCGTCCACCCACCGGGCGAACCCGTACAGCGCGTGCACGGCGGGCCGTTGCTCCGCGCTGAGCAACCTGGTTGCCAGGTAATAGGTCCGGCCGTGCTGTGCGTTGAGCTCACGGCAGCGCCGGTACGCGTCGCGCAACGCCGGCGCGGTGACACCCGCGGCGTCCAGTTCGCGTTCAGCCGACATCAGCTGTCCTTTCGCGGAGGAGGTTCCTCCACGCTAATTCCGCGAGTTGCCCTTCGCACAACGGCGGTGCTCATCATGCAGATCCCCCGCCGCGCTGCTTAGCTCGAAAAGCCGAACACCGACCACTCCCGGGGGAACGCCGATGTCGCTGCTGACCAGCGTGGACGCCCGCACGTCGCAGGTTGACGACTTCCGCGTCCTGCTCGACGGCGCACTGCACGACTTCCTGCTCGCGAGGCAGGACCTCGCTCCCGAGCTCGCCGCCGAGCTGCGGGAGCTGATCCTCGCCGGTGGCAAGAGGATCAGGCCGACGTTCGCCTGGTGGGGATGGCGTGCGGGAGGCGGCTCGCCGCCGGTGGACGCCGTGGTGCGGGCGATGGTGGCGCTGGAACTGCTGCAGTGCTGCGCGCTCGTGCACGACGACGTGATGGACCGTTCGGCGACCAGGCGGGGCAAGCCGTCGGTGCACGAGTCCTTCGCGGCGCGGCACCGGCGTGAACGGTGGGCCGCGAGCGCCCGTCAGTACGGCGACTCCGCGGCGATCCTGGTCGGCGACCTCGCGCTCGCGTGGGCGGACGACGCGCTGGTGACCGCCGGCCTGTCCGCCGAGGCGCTGAGCCGCGCCTGGGGGCCGTGGCAGGCGATGCGGACCGAGATGATCATGGGCCAGCACCTCGACCTCCTCGCCGTCGCACGACGCGAGGAGTCGCTGGAGCACGCCGTCCGCGTGGCGGCGCTGAAGACCGCCGCCTACACGGTGGAACGGCCGCTGCACCTGGGCGCCGCCCTCGCGGGAGCCGACGACGACGTCGTGGACTGCCTGCGTGCCTACGGCCACGACATCGGCGTCGCCTTCCAGCTGAGAGACGACCTGATCGGTGTGTTCGGCGACTCCTCGGTCACCGGGAAACCGGTGGGGGAGGACCTGAAGGAGGGCAAGCGGACGCCGTTGATGTCCATCGCCCTCTCCCGCGCGCAGGGCAAACCCGCCGCGCAGCGGTTGCTCCGCCGATGCCTGGAGAGCGGCAGCGTCAGCGACCGGACCGTCGGCGACGTGCGCGCGCTGCTCGTGGAACTCGGAGCCGTCGCCGCCGTGGAGAAGCACATTGAGAAACTGGCAGGGTCCGGAATGGCGGCGCTGGACCGCGCGGCCATCCCCAGCGACGTGCGTCATGAACTCACGCGCCTCGCTGACCGTGCAGTGACGCGAACGACCTGAGGGGAACGCAGTGGTGCACGTGGTGAAAGGCCGCACTGACCGGGTGGTCGTGGTCGGCGCGGGACTCTCGGGGCTCTCGGCGGCGCTGCACCTGCGCGGCGCGGGGCACGAGGTGACGGTCGTCGAACGACAGCCGCACCCCGGCGGGCTCGCGGGCCGGCTCGACGTCGGCGGTCACCGGATCGACACCGGCCCGACCGTGCTGACGATGCCGGAACTGCTCGACGACGCGTTCGCCGCGGTGGGCCACAAGCGCGAGGACCACCTGGAACTGCTGCCGCTGCACCCCGCCTACCGCGCGGCGTTCGCCGACGGCACGGCGCTGGACGTGCACACCGACGCGGACCGCATGGAGCAGGCGGTGCGCGACTTCGCGGGGGACCGCGAAGCCCAGGGGTACCGCGACCTGCGGGCGTGGCTCACCAAGCTGTACGAGGTGGAGCGCGACAGGTTCATCGGCGCGAGCTTCGACTCGCCGCTCGACCTGGCGGGGCCTGACCTCCTGAGGCTCGCCCGGCTCGGCGGCTTCGGCTCGCTGGCGAAGGCGGTGGGACGGTTCCTGCGCGACGACCGGCTCCGGCGCGTCTTCACCTTCCAGTCGCTCTACGCGGGCGTCGCCCCGAAGGACGCTCTCGCCGCTTATGCCGTCATCGCCTACATGGACACCATTGCGGGCGTGTACTTCCCGCGCGGCGGTATGCGTGCCGTGCCGCAGGCGCTGGCCGACGCGGCCGCCGAAGCCGGGGTCGTGTTCCACTACGGCGTCGAGGTCGAGGAGCTCGAACGCGTCGGTCACCGCGTGAACGCGGTGCGCACGGCCGACACCCGGATCGCCTGCGACGCCGTCGTCCTGGCCACCGGGCCCGCCCAGAGCACCCGGCTGCTGCGCGGCGAACCGCGCCGGGTCGTGCCGCTGCGCTGGTCGCCGTCCGCGGTGGTGGTGCACCTCAGTTCCGGTCGCGTGGCCGACGACCTCGCCCACCACACGATCTCCTTCGGCGACAAGTGGAACGGCACCTTCGACGAGATCATCCGGCAGGGGAAGCTGATGAGCGATCCGTCGTTGCTGCTCACCACGCCCACCCTGACCGATCCCGCGCTGGCACCGGAAGGCAGGCACCTGCAGTACCTGCTCGCGCCCTGCCCGAACCTCGACGCCGCCCCGCTGCGCTGGGACGCGCTGGCACACCGCTACGCCGGGGAACTCGTCGACGAGATGTCGGCGCGCAAGCTCGTCGTCGACGCCGAGCCGCTCGCGGTCGTCACACCGGACGACTGGGCACGTGGCGGCCAGGCAGCCGGCACGCCGTTCTCCGCCGCCCACACGTTCGCCCAGACCGGTCCGTTCCGCCCCGGCAACCTGCCGTTCCGCGACGGCAACGTCGTGCTGGCGGGCAGCGGCACCACCCCCGGCGTCGGCATTCCTCCGGTGCTGATCTCGGGCAAGCTCGCCGCCCAACGGCTGCGCCACCGGTAGAACTCCCTCGACGCTGTTTCACCGCATTCGAAGTATTCGTGGGATTGTCCCGCAAATGCTGAACGGGTTTTTCACGCTCTGTGATCGCAGAAGTCGCTCTGGGTGTGGAAAAGCGAATTCACCCTTGCGGCCATTGTCGTGCGTGCTATGTCGGTATTCGTCATGCCGATTCGTCCGGCGGCGTAACGGTGGTACCCCGTTGCTGTGGCATGGCTGCTGAGCTGCCATGCCGTCGATGCTCCTCATTGTCGATAGTGCTTTTCGGTGCATCGGGATCCTGAATTGAAAATTGCGCCGTACGAGTGCTCTCGAAAATTGCTTGAAACGTTCGATCCTGCACAGCGACTTCTCTCAGCGTGGTCAGGTTCCGCATATGCGAAGCCGGGTAGAAAACACCTCGTGGAAGTGAGAGAAATGCGAAAAAGTTTCCGCACTCTGATGATCGGCGTGTCGGCCGTGGCGCTCGGGTTCGCCGGCAGCGCGGTCGGCACCGCCGGCCCGGAACGCGCCGCCGACCTGCCATCCGACGTGGTGTCGGCGATGCAGCGGGATCTGGGGCTCACCGCCGGGCAGGCGGCCAGACGCGCGGCCCAGCAGGACGACGCCGACCGGCTCGACGACGTCCTGAAGGGACGTCTGGGCACGGCGTTCGGTGGCGCGTGGTTCGACGCGGACTCCGGCAAGCTCGCGGTCGCCGTGACCGATGCGGCGAGGGCCGGCGAGGTGCGGGCCGCGGGCGCGCGGGCGCACGTGGTCAGGCACAGCGAGTCCGACCTGGAAAAGATCAAGAAGGACCTCGACTCGCTCGCGGGCCGGGCCGAGGACGACGGCAGCCGCACCAAGCCCGGCCGTGCCCCGTCCGACGCGGTCAAGGGCCTGACCTCCTGGTCGGTCGACCCGCGGACGAACGCCGTGACCGTCGTCGCGCTGGCCGGCAAGTCGGAGAAGGCCGTGGCGGGTCTGAAGAAGTACGGCGACGCCGTGAAGGTCGAGTACACCGATGTCGAGCCGTCCACCACGGCGTTCCTCGACGGCGGCGACGTCCTGTACTACGGCGCCTTCGGCGGCGGGTACTGCTCGGCGGGCTTCAACGTGCGCAACGTCAGCAACGGCCTGCGTTACGTGCTGACCGCCGGCCACTGCGGCCCCGCGGGCACGGCCGTGTACGGCTACACCGGTGCGCAGATCGGCACCGTGCAGTCGGCGTTCTTCCCGACGTACGACGACGCCCTGGTGCGCGTGACCAACACCGGCGCGTGGACGCAGGGGCCCTGGGTCGACGTCAACCCGTCGCAGGGCGGGGTCGTGACCGTCAGCGGGTACAGCGACTCGCCGGTCGGTACCGCGATCTGCAAGTCCGGTGTCACCACCAAGCTCACCTGCGGTGTCATCACGGCGAAGCGGCAGACCGTGACCTACACGGGCGGCCAGACGGTGTACGACCTGACCCGGCACAGCGCCTGCGTCGAGCGCGGTGACTCGGGTGGCTCGAACTACCGCAACTCCGGCACCCGCACCGCCGAGGGCGTCACCAGCGGCGCCCAGCTGTACCTGGTGAACGGCCAGTACCGCTGCGGTCAGGCGGTCGGCCAGCCGAACGTGTCCTGGTACTACCCGGCCGCGATCAGCCTGCCCTACTACCAGTCCGTGTACGGAGTCACGCTCTGGTGATGCGCTGACCGACGACCGGCCGGCACTGTCGTGCCGGCCGGTCGTCCGGTGCTCACCCGCGTGCGGCCGAGATGAAGTCGCGGTACCAGCGGTAGCTGGCCCGCGGCGTGCGTTCCAGCGTCTGGTAGTCGACGTGCACCAGGCCGAACCGGTGCTTGTAGCCGTGCGCCCACTCGAAGTTGTCGAGCAGGGACCAGCAGAAGTACCCGCGCAGATCCACGTCCGCCGCCTGCGCCGCCGCGATGTGGTCGCGCAGGTAGGCGATGCGGTCGGTGTCCTCGAAGCCGTCCACGTCGGGGTAGACGCAGCCGTTCTCGGTGACGTAGACGGGCGGCAGGCCGGGGTGCCGTGCCTTGAGGTCCGCCAGCGCGGTCGTCATGCCGGCCGGTTCGACGGGCCAGCCCATGCCGGTGCGCGGGACGTCCGGCAGCTGCGTCGTGTCGACGCCGATGTCGTGCGCCGTGCGCTTGGCCGGGTCGGGCTCGCGGTGCGGCGCGTCGGCGACGTGCAGCCGGTAGTAGTAGTTGAGGCCGACGTAGTCCAGCGGCTGCCCGATGATCTCCAGGTCACCGTCCTGCCGGAACGAGAAGTCGCTGATGTCCGCGAACATCGAGGTCAGCTCCTCCGGGTAGGCGGAGCCGAACAGCGGGTCGGTGAACTGCCGGCGCAGCAGGACGTCCTGGCGGTTCGCGGCGGCGACGTCGGCGGGCGAGTCCGTGACGGGCACGGTGGGGGACTGGTTGAGCACGATGCCGAACTCCTGCTCCGGCAACCCGTTCGCCCGCATGGACTGCACGGCGAGGCCGTGGCCGAGCAGCAGGTGATGCACCGCCGCCAGTGCGCCGTGGCCCTCGCGCGCGCCGGGGGCGTGCCGGCCTTCGCCGTAGCCGATGATCGAGGAGCAGTACGGTTCGTTCAGAGTGGTCCACTTCCTGACCACGTCACCGAGTTCCTCGTGCACGATGGCGGCGTAGTCGGCGAACCTGAGGGCCGTGTCGCGGTTGCGCCAGCCGCCCTCGTCCTCCAGCGCCTGGGGCAGGTCCCAGTGGTACAGCGTCAGGAAGGGCTCGATCCCCTTGCCCAGCAACGCCTCGACGAGCCGCCGGTAGAAGTCGAGACCGCGCTGCTCGACCTTGCCGTGCCCCTCGGGCAGGACCCGCGACCACGAGACCGAGAACCGGTACGCGTCGACACCCAGGCCGGTGAGCAGCTGGACGTCCTCGGCCCAGCGGTGGTAGTGGTCCGCCGCCACGTCCCCGGTGTCGCCGGACGCGACGGCACCGGGAACCTGGGCGAAGGTGTCCCAGATGGACGGACCGCGGCCGTCGAGCCGTGCCGCTCCTTCGATCTGATAGGCCGAGGTCGCCACGCCCCAGCGAAAACCGTCCGGAAAGCTCACAGCAGTCTCCAAAAGAAAGTCAGCCCTTGACGGCGCCGGACATGATGCCGCCGACGATCTGACGGCCGAACAACAGGAACACGGCCAGCACGGGCACCGTGCCGATCGTGGCGGCGGTCAGCACCAGCGTGTAGTCGGTGGTGTAGCCACTGGCCAAAGTGGACAGCGCGGTCTGCACGGTCGGGTTCTCCGGCGTGAGGACGACCAGGGGCCAGAAGAAGTCGTTCCACGCCTGCATGAACGTGAACAGGCCGAGCACGGCCGCCGCGGGACGGGCCGCGGGCAGTGCGACGTGCCAGAACAGCCGCAGCGATCCGCAGCCGTCCATCCGGCCCGCCTCCAGCAGCTCGTCCGGGATCGCCCGCTCGAAGTACTGGCGCATGAAGAACACGCCGAACGCGGTCACCAGCCCAGGCACGATCACCGCGTGGATCTCGCCGGCCCAGCCGAACTCGGCCATCATCATGTAGAGCGGGATGATGCCGAGCTCGGTCGGGATCGCCTGCGTGCCGATGATGAGCAGCAGCAACACGTTGCGGCCGCGGAACTTCAGCTTGGCGAACGCGAAGCCCGCCAGCGTCGAGAACAGCACCACCGAGATGGTCACGGTGCCCGCCACGACGATCGAGTTCACCATCGCCAGCGCGAAGTCGGTGGTGTCGAAGACGCGGGCGATGTTCGCGAAGAGGTGCCCGCCCGGCACCAGGACGGGCGGCACGCTGTCGATCGCGTCCGGTGTCTGCGAGGACACCACGAACGACCAGTACACCGGGAACGCCGACCCCGCCAGCACGGCGATCAGGGCGGCGTAGGTCCACGGTCCCGCGACGCGCCGGGCCAGCCTGCGCGCCCTCGTCGCGGGACCGGTGGGCCGCACCGGTGCGGGACGTTCCAGCACAGCGGTCATGGGGTCACTCCGTCCGGATCCGTTTGGTCACCAGGTAGCCGAGACCGGCGACGACGACGGTGGTGATGGCCAGCACGACCGCGATCGACGAGCTGTAGCCGAAGTCGTACTTCGTGAAGCCCTGCTCGTAGAGGTACAGCGCGGCGGTCTGGAACTGCCGGTCGGAGCCGCCCGTCGCGGCCGCGGCGCCGGGGTTGAACAGCAGCGGCTCGGCGAGCAGCCGCATGTTGCCGGTCGTCGCGATGATCGTCGTGAAGATGATCTGGGGCCGCAGCAACGGGACCGTGATGCGCCAGAACTGCTGACGGCCGCTCGCGCCGTCCAGGGTGGCCGCCTCGTACAGCGTCGACGGGATCGCCTGCATGGACGCCAGGAAGATCAGCGCGTGGTAGCCGGTCCAGCGCCACACCACCATCACGGCGATGGCGATGTGAGAGCTGGCCGTGCCAGCCTGCCAGTCGATCTGCCCCGCGCCGAACAGGTCCAGCACCCAGTTGACCAGGCCGAAGTCCCGGCCGAACAGCTGCGCGAAGATGATCGTCACCGCCGCCACCGAGGTGATGTTCGGCAGGATCACACCCATCCGGAACAGCGTGCGGGTGCGGACCTTGCGGTTGAGCAGCTGTGCGATGAACAGCGCGAACAGGATCTGCGGGACCGTGGTGAGCAGCCACAGGCTGAGCGTGTTGCCCATGGCGTTCCAGAAGTACGGGTCCGCCATCAGCTTGACGTAGTTCGCGAACCACACGAACGTCGCCGCCTCGGACTCGAGCAGGTTGCGGTCCTGCAGCGAGACCCAGATCGTGTAGAGGAGGGGGAACAGCCCGAAGACACCGAAGATCAGGAAGTACGGCGCCACGTACCCGTACGGCGCGAACTTCGTGTCCCACCGGTGCCTTCTGGCCGTCTTGTCCATCAAGACCATGTCAGCGCGTCACTTCTGGACGTCGCCGACGAACTGGCGCCACGAGTCCTCGCCGTTCTGCTTGCCCTGCTCCACGCGCTGCATCGCGTTGCCGATCGCGGTCTGGATGTCGCCCGCCTTCGGACCCTGGTACTGCGGGTTCAGCTTCTTCGCCGCGTCGGTGAACAGCTTGCCGATGGGGGCGTCGTTGAAGTACGGGTTCCTGTAGTCGATGATCGACGGGTCCTCGTACAGCTTCGGGATCGACGGCAGCAGCCCGGCGCTCTTGAACACCTTGGCCTGCTGCTCGGGCGCGGTCAGCCACGCCGCCAGCTCCACGGCCTTGTCGACGTTCTTGCCCGACTTGGGAACGGTGAGGTACGAGCCGCCCCAGTTGCCGCCACCGCCCGGCACGGACGTGACGTCCCACTTGCCGGCGGCCTCCGGACCGGCCTGGTCCTTGATCTTCGCCATCTGCCAGGCGGGGCAGGTCACGGTCGCGAACTGGCCCTGCTTGAAACCGGTGTTCCAGACGGGCGTGGAGTAGAGCAGCTTCGAGGACAGACCGGACTGCACGCCGTCGACGACGAGGTCCCAGCCGGCCTTGATCTCCTTGTTCTCTCCGACGACGATCTTGTCGGACTTGTCGTAGTAGCCGACGGACGCCTGGCCGACGATCGCGTTGAGCACGGTCGGACCGCCGTCGAACCACTTCACGCCCTCGGGCGCCTTCTCCTGGAACTTCTTGCCGGCGGCCATGAAGTCCTGCCAGGTCGGCCACAGCGCGGCGACCTGGTCGCGGTCGGCCGGCAGCCCGGCGTTCTGCAGCAGGTCGCGGCGGTAGCAGATGGCCAGGCCGCCGACGTCGGTGCCGTAGCCGATCTGCTTGCCGTCCTTGCTGAGCGAGCCCTCCCACTTCCACGGCAGCCAGCGGTCCTTCAGCTGGTCGCCGCCCTTGGTGTTGAGGTCGACGAACTTGTCCGGCGTGGCCTTGAACTGGTTGATGTAACCGGTGTCGACCGCCTCGATGTCCGCGGCGCCGCTGCTGGTGGCGAGGTGCGCGGCGAGGTTCTTGTGGTGGTCGGAGTACGACGCGGTGCGGTCCGAGATCTCGACGTCCGGGTGCGCCGCGGCGTACTCCTTGAGCAGTTCGGC
Source organism: Lentzea sp. NPDC051208 (assembly GCF_040682435.1). NCBI lineage: Bacteria > Bacillati > Actinomycetota > Actinomycetes > Pseudonocardiales > Pseudonocardiaceae > Lentzea > Lentzea sp. NPDC051208. Next base: position 47,934 of record NZ_JBFBAW010000019.1, read on the forward strand.
GTACCCGAAGTTGCCGAACAGCCCGATCGTCAGCTTGGTCTTGCCACCGGACGCGGTGTCACTGCCGCAACCGCTGAGCACCACGGCTGTCGCCAGGGCGGCGCAGCCGAGTGCGAGTGCTTTGGGGCGCATTTTCCTGGCCTCCGTCGAATTTTGGGCGCGCTGAACCAGAGAAGAAGTTCTCCGGGAAGATTTGTGTGGCGCCTATGACAGCGGTGTTACAGGTCTCCAGTCAAGTAACGAAACGATAAACAGATCAACTCCTGCGGGCGTTTGACTAGGAGAAGTGCTGCTCCTAGGGTCTCTGTAACCGCTTACGGTGAAACGGGAGGTCCGATGGCGACCGGGCGAGAGATCGCCCAGCTCTGCGGCGTGTCCGTGGCGACGGTGTCGCGCGTCTTCAACCAGCCGGAAACGGTGAACGAGGACACGCGGGAACGCGTGCTGCGCGTCGCGAAAGAGCTGGACTACCGGCCCAACGAGTCCGCTCGCGCGTTGTCGACGAAGCAGTCGACGATGATCGGACTGGTCTGGGACACCGACCACCGCAGGCCCGGCTGGCGGCACCCGTACCTGCAGGACCTGTTGATAGGCCTGAAGTCCGCGCTGAGCGCGCACGGCTACCACCTGCTGATGCTCGCGACGAGCGGCGACGCCCGCGAGGTGGGCGCGTCGCTCGCGGACCCCGTCGGCTACGTGAACATGACCCGTCGCCACCACCTCGGCGGGCTCGTCCTGATCGACAGCGGCTCCGACGCCGAGGCGTTCGGAGCGTTCGCCCAGTCCGGAGTCCCGTGCGTGGCGCTCGACGTGGCCGTCGAGGGGCCCCGAGCCACCTACGTCACGTCGGACAACGCCGGCGGTGCCCGAGCGGCCGTCGCCCACCTCGTCGGCCTCGGCCACTCGCGGATCGCCACCATCACCGGCCCACCGGGGAACCAGCCGTCCGAGGCCCGTCTTTCGGGCTACCGCGAGGCGTTGCGGGACGCGGGTGTGGAGCCACTCGCTGATTACGTCGTCGCCGGCGACTTCTACCGGGCGAGCGGAACCGCTGCCATGCAACGCTTTCTGGCTCTGGACGAGCCGCCTACCGCGGTGTTCGCGTCGAGTGACGAGATGGCGGTCGGTGCGCTGCTCGCGGCCCGTGCTGCCGGGTTGCGGGTGCCGCAGGACCTCGCGCTGGTCGGGTTCGACGACATCGAGATCGCCTCGGTGGTCGAACCGGCGTTGACGACCGTGGCGCAGGACAAGCCGGGGTTCGGGGTGGCGGCGGCCAAGGCGATCATGGCGATGATCACCGGGAGTGGGCCGGACGGGCCCGTGGTTCTTCCGGCTCAGCTGGTGGTCAGGGATTCCTGCGGAGCGCGCCAGGTGTGAGGTCGAAGTGCCTGCCGGACGTCCTACTGCGGGCGCTGGTCCTCTGTGGACGTCGCCGCCGCGATGAGCGCGATCAGCTGGTGCCGGAAGTGGTCGTAGTCGTCCACCGCGCCGAGCAGCGTGTCCGACTCGCGTTCCTCGCGGCGGGCGGCGGCCAGGGCGCGGCGGCCCGCTGGAGTGATCTTCACCGACGTCCGGCGGCGGTCCTTGGTGTCCTGGCTGCGCACCACGTGGCCGCCTCGGTCGAGGTGGTCGATCGTGCGGCTCATGGTCTGGTCGGTGACGCGGCAGAGCACGGCTAGTTCGCGTTGCGAGCGCGGGCCGTCGGCCAGGTGGTGCAGGGTGATCATGCCGGCGTGGGTGAGGCCGCGGGTCGCCAGGAAGTCCTCGAAGCGCTTCTCGACGACGCGTGCCGCCACGGACAGGAGCCTGCCGGTGGGCCAGGAGGCGACGTCCGCGCCCACCTGGTCCGGGCGGTCGGCCACCGCCAGCTCGTCTCCCTCGGCCACGGCCCCATCATCCCAGACCCGCCCGATCACCCCACGGCGGTCCCGAACGGCATGCTGGTCACGGGCGTGTCGCCCGCGATCGCCGACGCGATGGCGGCGGCCGCGGGCGGGTAGGCGAGTTCGCCGAGGCCACCCAGCGGGGCGTTCGACGGCACGATGGTGACGTCGATGTTCGGTGTCTGGCCGATCCGCGCCCACCGGTAGTCGCCGAACGACGACTCCGCCACCGCACCCTCCCGGACGGTGATCTGCGCACCGAGCACTGTGGACAGCGCGTCGACCACGCAGCCCTCGACCTGGGCGCGGACGCCGGACGGGTGCAGCGCCACGCCGACGTCGACGGCCGCGTGCACGCGCAGCACGCGGCGTGACTCCGGCTCGGCGACGGCGATCACCGCGATCGCGGAACCGTATTCCTCCAGGCACGCGACACCGCGCGAGGTGCCGGGTGCGGGCGGCTTGGTCCAGCGGGCACGGTCGGCGACGGCGTCGAGCACCTTGTGCAGGCGCGAGCCAGCGGGCAGCAGTGACCGGCGCAGTGCGACCTGGTCCAGGCCGGACCTCCTGCCGATCTCGCTGAGGAAGTTCTCCTCGGCGTAGACGAACTGTCCCGCGTAGACGGATCGCCAGAACCCGGTGCGCAGCGGTGCCGGCCGCACGACGACCGAGACCTCGCCCGGCACGGTGTAGGGGAAGTGGTCGCCGCTGGCCTTGATCAGGGCGGGGTTGGCGAAGAACGGCAGGACGGTCAACGGCCAGGTGGCGACCTCGTGAGCCCTTCGGACGGGCACGCCGCCGGAGCCGATCTCCGCGGACATCCGGTGCACCGACATCGGCCGGTAGGAGTCGTTGCGCATGTCGTCGGCCCGGGTCCACAGCACCTGGACCGGGGCTCCCACCCGCCGTGAGCAGGCCACGGCCTCCAGCACCGGGTCGGGTTCGATGCGCCGGCCGAACGCTCCTCCCGACGCCGTCGCCTCCACCCGCACGGACGTGGCGGGCACGCCGAGCTGGCGGGCCAGCTGGGTGCGCAGTCCGCCGGGATCCTGCGTGGGAGCCCAGATGGTCACGCCATCCGGACGGACGTGCGCGGTGGCGTTCATCGGTTCCATCGGCGCGTGCGCGAGCAACGGCATGGAGTAGATCTGCTGAACGCCCTCGATCGGGCTCTGCGCGGGCAACGCCGCGCGCAGGTCCGTGAGCCACGCGCGGCTGTCGGCGGTGGGCGTCCCGCCGCGCCAGGTGATCCGCAGCGCGTCGCGGCCCCGCAACGCCTGGTGGGTCGACCGGGCGATGACCGCGACGCCGCCCTGTCCGTCGGCCGGGGCGATGAGCGTGAGGACGTCGACCACGCCGGGCAGGCCGCGGGTCGCGGTGTCGTCGACCGCGTCGGGGACCGCGCCGATCCACGGCGGGCGGGCGACCACGGCGACCAGGCCTCCGGGTGGCCGGGAGTCGATGCCGTACCTCGTGCGGCCGGTCACCACGTCGCGGGCGTCCACGCGTCCGCCGCGGGTCTTGCCGAGCAGCCGCCACTTCTCCGGTGGCGTGAGCTCGACGGGCACGGTGGCGGGATCGAGTGCGGCCGCGGCCCGGACCAGCGCCCGGTAGGGGAGCTTCCCCCGGCGCGGATGGCACACCGCGCCGTCCTTCGCCGTGCACTCGGCGACCGGCACGCGCCAGCGCTGCGCGGCGGCGGTGACCAGCAGGCAGCGCGCCGTCGCGGCGGCCGTGCGGATCGGGGTGGCGAGCTGCCGCACCGAGGTCGAGTTCGCCACGGCCTGCGAGCCGAAGCGTTCGGTGTCACCGTGTGCCTGTTCCAGCGCGACGTCGCCGGCCTCGACCGCCAGTTCCTCGGCGACCATCAGCGCGACCACGGTCCGCACGCCCTGACCGGTGTCCGGGCGGGGCACGGTCGCGGTGATCCGGCCCGCGTCGTCCAGCCGCACGAAGACGTTCGGCACGAGCCCCTCGGCGGCGAGGGCGGGGACCGGCACCGCGACGACCAGCGCGCCGATTCCCGCACCGCGCAACAACGTCCGCCTGCTGATCATCGTTCCTCCCGCATGATCCGGCTCGCGCGGCGCACGGCGTCGCGGATGCGGGGATAGCTGCCGCAGCGGCACACGTTGTCGCGCAGGGCCTCCTCGATCGCCGCGTCGTCGGGGTCGGGATCACGGGCGAGCAGCGCCGCCGCGGCCATGACCTGGCCCGGCTGGCAGTAGCCGCACTGCGCCACGTCGAGCTCCCGCCACGCCCGCTGCACCGGGTGGTCGCCGTCGCGGGACAACCCCTCGATCGTCGTGATCCGGGTCTGCGCGCTGTCGGCCGCCGTGCGCACGCAGGGCCGCGCCGCCGCACCGTCCACATGGGACGTGCAGGCGCCGCACAGGCCGACCCCGCACCCGTACTTGACCCCCGTCAGCCCCAGCTCGTCGCGCAACACCCACAGCAGGGGAGTGTCGCCATCGACGTCGACCTCGTGCCGTTCACCGTTGACGCGCAACAGATATCGGGCCACCGCGATCCCTCCTGATTTGCTCAGCGCGCTGAACGTATCACGCCGGGCACTGCATAATGCTCAGCATGCTGAACGAATTGCGGCGGCCCGGCCGCGGTGTCCTCGTGTGGGGAGTGGTGGCAAGTGCGCTGCTCACCGGCCTGGTGTGGCTGCTGGGCCAGCGGCTGCACGGCGTCGCGTTGCTACCCGACCAGGGTGCCTCCTGGTACTACTGGAAGCTGCCGGACCCCACCTTCTGGAGCAGAGCGTCCGCCTGGGTGGGCTACGCGGCGCACCAACTCGTGTCGTGGGGCCTGATCTACTACGCGCAGACCCGGATCCGGCGCTACACCACGGGCCTGCACCGCGCCAACGTCGTCGCCCTCGCCGCGAACGGCGCGTTCATCGGCCTGCACGCGCTGCAGACCCAGGTGTTCTACGACGGTCTCGCCCAGGACGTCTCGATCTTCAGCTCGCAGGGCTCCGTCGTCCTGCTGCTGGTGGTCGTCCTGCTGATGGAGAACCGCCGCCGGGGCCTGGTGCTGACCTGGAGCGCGCCGATCTCCGAGCAGGTCGTCTCGTTCGCGCGCCGCTACCACGGCTACCTGTTCAGCTGGGCCGCGATCTACACGTTCTGGTACCACCCGATGGAGTCGAGCAGCGGGCACCTCATCGGGTTCTTCTACATGTTCCTGCTGCTGGTGCAGAGCAGTCTGATGTTCACGACATCCCACACGAACCGCTGGTGGACGCTGACCCTCGAACTGCTCGTCGCCGTGCACGGCACGCTGGTCGCCGTGATGAACTCCGGCCCCGACGGCATGTGGCCGATGTTCTTCTTCGGCTTCGTGGCGATCTTCGTGCTCACCCAGATGCACGGCGTCGGGCTCAGCGCGGCGGCACGGTGGTGGATCGGAGGCACGTTCGTGGCCGGCGCGCTCGCGGTCTACTCCTGGCGCGGTCTCGGCAGGATCGACGAGGTCGTGCGCATCCCGTTGATCGAGTACCTGCTGGTGGCCGTGCTCGCCCTGCTGATCTGGGCGGGCATCAGACTCGCCCGCCTCGGCCGATCATGAGGAGCAGAGCCACCCCTGGCGTCAGGCGTGCTCGCGGTTCATCGCTCTTTCGCGGGCCGGCTGGCCGACTCGAGCAGCGTCGCCGCGACGCCGCGCAGCTTGACGTTCGCGCGCTGCGACTGCTCGACGAGCATCTTGAACGCCTCGTCCGCGTCGCAGGTGTGCACCGCCATCAGCACGCCCTTGGCCTGCTCGATCACGGCCCGCGACTCCAGGGCCTGCTCCAGCTGCCCGACCCGGTCCTGCGAGTGCCGCCACCGCTGGGCGCTGGTGATCGTCGCGGACGCGGCCGCCGTGAACAGCCGCATGAGTCCTTCGTCGAACGGGTCGAAGGCCGCCGCGGTGTAGCTGTAGATGTTGAGCGTCCCGATGTGCCGCGCCCCGGTGTCGTCCGAGCCGGGCAGGACGACCGGCACCGACAGGTACGCGCGGACACCGGTTTTCTTTGCGGCGGCCTCGAACTCCGGCCACAGCTCGCTGTGCTCACCGATCACCGCCCGCACGGGCTTCAGTTCGAGCGCGGCCTCCAGGCAGGGCCCGCGGCCGGAGTCGTACTGCTCGGTGTCGAGCACGACCAGGCGCCGGTCCGTGGCCGCCGCGGTGTGCGGCTGGTCCGCCGTGACCACGGACACGGTCACCGCGTCGGCGTCGGGAACGGCCCTGGCCGCGGTCTCCGCGACCCGCCGCAAGGCGTCGTCGAGCGACTCCTCGCCGGTGAACGCGTCCCGCAGCGCGGTCAACGCCTCCGTCGCCTCGTCCAGGCGTGACACCGGATCCGGGCGTTCGTCGTCGACCGCTCTCATCGATCCCGTCTGCACGTGGTCGGCCATGCCGCGGCGCCCTTCATCGGCTGGTGGAGTCCCCGCCGCCGGCTGCTCGACGCGCGTCCAGCGCATCGTACGGCTACCGGTGACGCGTGGCCCGTGGCCGCCGTGCAGAAACCGGGGCCGGCGACGGACAGCTGCAAGGTCTCAACTCTCCGCACCGGCCCCGGCCGGACCTCCCGAGGGGGTCCTCCGTGCGAACACGCGCGCGTGTTCGGCGTTGTGTCAGTACCCCGCCGGTGCTCCGCCCACACCGCTTGGTGGCGATCAGTACGAGCCGGTGATCTGGCCCGACAGCCTGGTGCGGAGCTGTTCGCTGTGCGGGTGGAGACGATGCCCACTGTGGACACCGCTTCGACGTGGCCGGAGGCGTGAAGTCGGAGAGCGATTCCTAGGCCCTGGCGACAGGTTCGCCGAACCAGCGCTTGAGGTGGTCGTCGAGGTCCTGCTGGTGCTCGCCGATCCAGGCGACGTGGCCGTCGGGACGGAGCAACAGCGCCGGGACGTCCACGGCGGCAGTGGCGTCCGCGACGAGGGAGACCCGGTCCGTCCAGCCGTCGGCGGTCAGGCGTCCGGTGCGGTCGAGCACCAGGCCGCGCCCTCCGCGCAGGTGGTCGTAGACGCGGCCTCGCGCCAGATCGGTGTCGCGCAGGCGGCGGCCGAGCAGGTCGGGTCCGGGGCCGAAGTCGTAGCGGACGCCGATCGCGGTGATCTTCTCGACCAGCCGCCGGTTCACCTCGTTGATGTCCATCAGTTCGGTGAGCAGCCTGCGCACGGCCTGCGCGCCCGGTTCGCCGGACGCCAGCGCCACCTGGGCGCGGGTGTTGTCGAGGACGTCCGCGGCGACCGGATGACGTTCGGAGTGGTAGGTGTCCAGCAACGTGCCGGGTGCCCAGCCGCGGATCTGCGCGGCGAGCTTCCAGCCGAGGTTGACCGCGTCCTGGATGCCGAGGTTCAGGCCCTGGCCGCCGGCGGGCGGGTGGATGTGCGCGGCGTCACCGGCGAGCAGCACCCGTCCGGTCCGATAGCGCTCGGCCAGCCGGGTGGCGTCGCCGAAACGGGACAACCAGCGGGGGGAGTGCACGCCGAAATCAGTTCCGGCGATCGCCTTCAGCTGTCGTGCGAAATCTTCGATGGTGGGCGGTTCCGCGCGGTCCTCGCTGACTCCCGCGGCAGGGATCACGACGCGATAGATCCCTTCGCCGAAAGGGCTGAAAACGAACAGCTTGCCGGTCTCGTGGATTTCGGCGACCTTGGCGGCGATCTCCTCCTGCGGCACGGCTGCCGCCATCTCGCCCATCAGCGTGTCGTTGCGGGAGGGTTCGCCGGGAAAGCCGACGCCGAGGAGTTTGCGCACGGTGCTGCGCGCGCCGTCGCAGCCGACCAGGTAACGCGACCGCAGCCGCTCGCCGCCGGCCAGTTCGATCGTCACGCCCTCGTCGTCCTGCTCGAGCCCTGTCACCGCGCGACCGGGCCGGACCTGCGCGCCCAGTGCGACCGCCTGATCTCGGAGCAGACCTTCGGCGACCGGCTGCGGGATCCCCAGCAGCGACGTGAAATCCGAGTCCAGGCCCTCCGGCGTGGGTTTCGGGATGCCGGCGAAGGAACCTCCGGCAGGGCGCTGCCTGCCGCGTTCCAGGAAACGGTCCAGCAGCCCGCGCATCGCCAGGATCTCGAGACTGCGAATGTGCAGACTGACTATTCGAACGAACGACGAAACGGGCTCGGGCTCCTTCTCCACGACGAGCACTCGCACGTCGTGCAGCCGGAGTTCGGCGGCCAGCATCGCGCCGGTCGGCCCGCATCCGGCGATGACGACATCGAACATGAACCACCCATTTTCGCAGGCCTCGGCATCAGCCGGTGAGTCTGGGCGCGGTGGGGGAGTGCCGCAACCGAAATATGCGAGTGGAAATGCGGTCGGCCCGGCTGCTTCCGCTGTCTGTGCGGCCAGACGGCCGATCACGCTGACCCTGTCGGCCGACGGCCGGATCCGAAGTTTTCTTTCTGACACGAAAGGGTATTCGCCGGTCCCCTATCAGCAGGACGGTGTGACGTGGCGAGACCGCCATCGAAGGACATGTGGTGTCCCACGGTCGGTGTGGAGGAGGAGTTTCTCCTGGTGGACCCGGAGACCGGGGTTCCGGTGAACCGGGCGGACGAGGTCGTCGCGGTCGCGCGCGAGCAACTCGGCCTCGAACTGGAGCGCGAGCTCACCGGTGCCCAGGTGGAGATCAACACGACGGTGTGCCGCGACGTGGAGCAGGCCCGGCGTGAACTGGTCGAGGCTCGCCGTTCGGTCGCTCAGGCCGCGCGCACCGTGGGGTGCCGGGCCATCGCCGTCGGCGCGCCTCCGCTGGGAGACGCGACCGGGGAGGTGACGGACAGCCTGCGGTACCGGCGGATCGCGCGCGAGTTCGGTGCCCTGGCGGAACAACAGCTCATCTGCGGCTGCCACGTCCACGTGGCCGTGCCCGATCGGGAGACCGCGGTCCAGGTGTGCAACCACGTGCGCCCGTGGTTGCCCGTGCTGTCCGCGGTGACCGCGAACTCGCCGTTCTCCGGCGGAGAGGACACCGGCTTCGCGAGCTGGCGTTCGACGGTGTGGTCGCGCTGGCCCGTGTCCGGGCCGCCGCCGGTCTTCACCTCGTGGCAGCACTACGAGGAAGTCTGCGACACCATGATCAAGGCGGGCACCGCCCTCGACCGGGCGATGATCTACTGGGACGTCCGGCCCGCCACCGAGCTGCCGACCGTCGAGGTGCGCGTCTCGGACGTCGCGGCGACCGTGGACGAGGCGGTGCTGCTGGCGGCGCTCGTCCGGGCGCTGGTCGCCCAGGCGATCGTCGACGTCGAACGCGGTGTGGAGCCGGAGCCGGTTCCGCAGGAGACGTTGCGGCAGGCGTGCTGGGGCGCCGCCAACGAAGGCCTGCGCGGCAGCACCCTGGACGTGCTCTCCGGTGAGCCGAGGCCGCTGCGGCGTCAGCTGGACGACCTGGTGACCCGGTTGACCCCGGTGTTCGAGGCCAACGGTGACCTGCCTGCGGTGCAACGAGGTCTGCGACTGCTGGACGGTCCGGGAACGGGTGCCGAGCGCCAGCGCCAGGCGTTCCGCACGGGGCAGGTGGGATCGTTGCTGGGCGTGCTCGACATCGACAACGCCGACCGCGCCGAACCCCGGGACACGGCTGCCTCCTGAGGCGCCGTCCGGTGGTGCGTACGATCTTCGGTGATCATGATGGTCCCAGTGGAGAAGACCGCGTCCGAGGTCGAACAGCGAGCCTGCGGCGCATGGCGAGAGGGCGGCCATGAGGGCGTTCGGCATGCAGGAGCAGACCGCGGACGCGGCGGCCACGGACGGGGACCTGCGCGCTCTGTTCGGGCAGTCCACCGCGGTGTTCGCGACGTTCACGGGCCCGGACCAGGTGGTGGAGACGGCCGATCCGGCCTTCCTCACCACCTTCGGCGAGGACGGTGCGAGCCTGTCCACCTTGCTGGACGAGGTGTACCGGACGGGCGAGGCCCGCGTCCGCCGTGACGTGCGGGTCCTGATGGGCAGCGGCCCGGACGCGCGCGAGGTGTTCTTCGACCTCACGTGCGAGCCGCGCCGGGACGACGGCGGCGAGGTGCTCGGGGTCCGGGTGATCGGCGTGGAGACCACCCAGGTCAAGCACGCCCAGCGGTTGATGGCCGAGCACCGTGCGCTGCTGGAGCAGATCGCCCGTCAGGCGCCGCTGACCGAGGTGCTCGACGGGATGGCCCGGTGCATCGAGGAGCTGGCGCCGGAGGAACTGTTCGTGTCCGTCCTGCTCGCCGAGCCCGACGGCCTGCACCTGCGGCACGGTGCCGCGCCCAGCCTGCCGGACTTCTACAACGAGGCCATCGACGGCATCGCCACCGGCGAAGGTGTCGGCTCCTGCGGAACGGCCGCCCACCGGCGTGAACCGGTCATCGTCACCGATATCGCCACCGACCCGTTCTGGGACGACTTCCGCGATCTGGCGGAGCGGGCCGGACTGGGCTCCTGCTGGTCGACGCCGATCCTCGCCCGCGACGGCGGCCTGCTGGGCACCTTCGCGATGTACCACCCGACCGCGCGTGTCCCGCAGGAGAACGACTTCGCCCTCATCCGGGTCTTCGCCGGCACCGCGGCCCTGGCCATCGAGCGCCACCACAACGAGGTGGCGCGGCAGGCCGCCGAGGCGCAGGTCGAATCCGCCCGCGCGGCGCTGGCCGAGGCCGTGCGGGCGGAGCGGGAACTGCGCGCCGAAGCCGAGCAGCGCGCGGAAGCCGCCGCGGAACTGACCGCACAGATGCGCGTCGCCGCGGCGGTGCAGGCCAAGACACCGCATCCCGAGTTCTGCCAGCTGGGCGGCAGGGCCGGGTGCGCCCTGCCCGCCGAGATCAAGGTCGCCGACTCGTGGGGCGACTCGGCGTGGGGCTGCGCCGCGCACGTCGAGGAGATCCTCATCCACGTGCCTTCGGTCTTCATCGCGAGCGAGGAACTCGGCGGGCTGGCCGCGTACCTGAACCGCTGAACCTCACACGTGGGTGTCCGAGGTCTCCTCGTGGCGCGCTTGTGCTTTCTGCCGTCGTTTCCGGTCCAGCAGCCACATGACCGGGGTCGCGGAGAGCCCGTGCAGGAGGATCGAGCCGATCACGACGAGCCCGACGATCTGCCACAGCGCGGTCTGCTCGGCGAACTCGCCGTTCTGCAGGGCGTACACGAGGTAGAACAACGAGCCGACGCCGCGCACCCCGAAGAACGCGATCACGGTCCGTTCGCGCGGACCGGTCTTGCCGCCGAGCAGCCCGATCCACCCCGCCAGCGGCCGCACGAGCAGCAGCACCGCCGCGGCGACGAGGAGCTGCCGCCAGCCGACGCCCGCCAGCAGACCGGTGGCGGCGGCACCGCCGAGCAGGAAGACGATCAGCACGGTGAGCATGCGCTCGGCCTGCTCGACGTAGCGGTGCAGGACCTGGTGGTAGCCGTGCCGGCGTTCCCCGGACCGGATCGCGCACGCGCACACGAAGACCGCGACGAACCCGTACCCCTCGACCAGTTCGGTGATGCCGTAGGCGAGGAACGTCGCCGCGAGCGCCACGAAGCCCTCCGCGTGCTCGGCCAGGCGGAACTTCTCCGACGGCGCCGAGAAGAACAGCTTGCCCAGCGCCCAGCCGATCAGCACGCCGATGGCGACCGCGGACGCGAGCCGCCAGAGCACGTCCACCGCGAGCCAGTGTGCGAGCCACTGCGACGGCGCCGCCCCGGCCACGCTGATCGCGATGGCGGCGTAGGTGAAGGGGAACGCCAGCCCGTCGTTGAGCCCCGCCTCCGAGGTCAGTGCGAACCGGGCCTCGTCCTCGTCGGAATCCGGGTGCTCGGCGGGTTCGGCGACCTGCACCTCACTGGCCAGCACCGGGTCGGTGGGCGCCAGCACGGCCGCGAGCAGGACCGATGCACCGACGCCGAAGCCCAGCGCACCCCAGCCGAGCAGGGCCACGGCGAGCATGGACAGCGGCATGGTGATGGCGAGCAGCCGCCAGGTGCTCGCCCAGCCGCGCAGGCTCACCTGGCGGTTCAGCGCGAGGCCCGCGCCCATCAGGGAGATGATCACGCAGATCTCGGTCAGGTGCAGGAGCACGCCGCTGTGCGCGACGGGGTCGGGATCGGGCAGCTGGTCGGCCACCGTGAACGTCAGGGCGCCGGCGCCGAGGAAGAGCATCGGCATGGAGACCGGTGCGCGGTCGAGCAACCGGGGGAGCAGTGCGGCGGCGAGCGTCGCCAAGCCCGCGCCGGCGTACAGCAACGGTCCTGGTTCCACCGTCTGCCTTTCGTCGAGCCGTGGGAGGTCTGCACAGGTACCCGGCAGGTCGCACGACTAACCGTTGCTCAGGCGGACGGGCCGCGCAGGTACCGGGTCACCATGTCGACGAGTTCGTTCTCGAACGTCTCCATCGCGACCGGCTGCGGGAACGCGGCGCTCTTCGCGTTGCCGCGATCGTCTCGCGCAGCTCCGCGGAGAGCTGGTCCTCCTCGAGCATGATCCGCAGCGTGGGTCCAGGTGCCGCGGTCGATGTGGCGGATCATCAGTTCGGCGAGGACAGGAGACCATCTTCGCCGCCGACCTCGCGAGGCTGGTGGAACAGCACCCCGGAGCCGGAGTGATCCAGATCTGACTCAGCCCGGCACCGGCAGCGAGGCCAGCGGGACGTGGTGCTGTCCCGCGTGGATGTCGCGATCGAGCAACCCGCCCTGGGCGACCGGCCGGGGGAACGAGATCTTCACGACGTTCAGCGCCGGGATCCGGAAGATCTGCACGTCCTCGGCGCGCACGTCGTACAGCCGGGCGATGGTCTCCTCGCTGAGCACCGCCGCCCGCGTGTAGCCCGCCTCGTCGCGCAGGAACACCTCCATCGTCACCCAGAACGGCCCGGCGTTCTTGGAACGGACCTCCAGCGCGAGGTCTCCGAACGTCTGCGGGGACTCAGTCATGGGCGGGGGCCTTCCGGTGCTCGATGCGGAACATCTCGGTGGGAGAGCGGGTGTCGACGACGTGGTGGAGCACGAACTCGTAGACGGGCCCGCGCTCGGTCTCGGCGGGTGAGGTCGCGAACGCCAGGCTGGGCAGGTAGTTCATGTCCGGCGTCGGCAGGTGCAGCATCAGGGGGTTGGCGACCTTGGCCACGGCGGTCGCGAGTTCCTGGGTCGCGGCGCGGACCAGGAGCATGACGCCGATCTCGCGGGGCGGCCGGCTCGCCGGGTCCAGCTTGCCCAGCACGGCGTCGTGGCCGTAGCGGCGCAGGTCGAACGCGTACTGGGTGCCGTCGAGGCCGAGCGTCTGCGCGACGCGTCCGGTGAAGACCTCGACGAACAGGTCGGTCCACGCCTCGATGTTCGCGAGGATGTGCTCGTCGCGGATGGCCGTGAACGACATCGTCTCGTAGCCGGTGATCCTGGCGCCCTCCAGCTTCACCGTGTGCTGGGCGGCCGGGTGGAACAGGGAGCCCTCGACGCGGACGCGCCGGTCGTCGAGCGCCGTGTAGGTGGCCGCCTCGACGTCCAGTTCGCCCGCGGGCTCGCGCATCCGGAACGGGTTCACCGTCTCGTAGAGCATGTGCGCCGCGACGGAGATGGGCGTGCAGGCGGCGTCGGGGTCGAGCGGTTCGATGGTGAAACCGGTCTGGTCGATCGTGGCGAGCACACCGCCCGTGCGGGGGTTCGTCGTGCATTGCCCGCCGCACTCGACGATCTTCGCGGCGTGCCACGTCGGACCGGCCGGCATGCCCATCATCAGCGGGTACGCGGCGGCGACGGCGGTGTCGGTCGCCCGGCCCGCGAGCACGACGTCGGCACCGCCGCGCAGCGCCTCCTCGATCGGTTCGTGGCCCATCATCCCGACGACGTGGGTGCAACCGTCCACCGTGGCCTCGTCGAGCGCGGTGGCCGGGACCAGTGGGTGCACCGCGCCCGCCCGCAGGCGTTCGGTGAGGAAACCGCCCCGCTGCTCGCTGTAGATCGTCGCCACGGCCAGGTCGAGCTCTTCCTCGCGCAGGACGTCCTCGACGATTCCGGCGACCCAGTCGACGCCCGAGTCGGTGCCGCTGGTGCCGCAGGACCCGACGATCAGCGGGATCCCGGCCCGCGCGGAGGCCGGCAGCAGGATCCGCAGGTCGCGGGCGATCGCGGCGGCGGTCGTCTTGGCGGTGCCGGAGCCCAGGTAGTGGGGGCCGGAGTCGGTCGAGCCGGCGTCGACGGAGATGACGTCGGCACCGAGTTCGAGGCCGCGGTCCACTGTGGACTGCGCGAACCCGGCGCCGAGCATGCCCGTGGGGGACAGGACGCGGACGGCTTCCATTGGTGTCCTTTCTGCGTGTTCAGAGAGAAGTCGCGTGACGTCGGCTCAGCACGGAGACGCGCAGGATCACCGCGACGGCGATCGCGGCGAGCAGGGCGATGTCGAGGAGCAGGTAACGCCACCCCGTGACGTCGACCATCGCGCCCACGAGTCCGGGGCCGATGAACCCGCCCACGGCCCAGCTCACCGTGTAGAGGCCGGTGTACACGCCGATCACGCGAGCGGACGGCGCCAGGTTCCACAGCACGACGGCGGCGTTGATCAGGAACCCGGAGGCGCCGGCGGCGGCGACGCAGAAGGCGGCGACGGTGGCGGCGGGAGTCGGCACGACGGTGCCGAGGGCCAGCGCGGCGCCGAAGACCACCATTCCGATGGTCATCGTGCGGATGCGCCCGATGCGTTCGGCGAGCAGCGCCGCGGGATAGGCGGCGAGGAGGAACGCGACGCCGCTGGGGAAGGTCAGCGAACCGGCCGTGCCACGGGACAACCCGAGGGTCTCCATGCCGTACGGGGTGAAGAGGGAGCGGGACGAGAACCAGGCGGACGCGAAGAGCAGCACCGACACGACGACCAGCAGCCTGCTGCGGTTGGGATCGCGCACGATGTCCTTGACGACGTCGCGGAGCCGCACAGCCGGTTCGTCGGCGGAGTCCTCGGTGAGTGCCAGCTGGTACCCCCGCGAACTGTTGTCCCGCACCCGCAGGACGAGAACCGCGGTGCACGCCAGCATGAGCACGGCGGGGACGGTGAAGGCGAGCTTCGGGTGGTCGTCGACCAGCAACGCGCTGATGAGCGCGGACACGATGACCGTGAGGCCGGACGCGATCTTGACCACCGCGTTGGCCCTGCCGCGCCGGTCCGGCTCGATGAAGTCGGGCAGCAGGGCCTGGGCGATCGGCTTGAAGCTGTTGCCCACCAACGAGTACACGAAGATGATCGCGATCAGCGCCGGCAACGCCGCGGCGAGCGGGATCAGGGTGAAGAGCACCGCCGCGAGCGGCATGCCGACCGCCAGGTAGGGGATCCGGCGGCCCCACCGCGTGCGGGTGTTGTCCGAGCGGTTCGCGATCCAGGGCTGGACGAAGACGCCGAGCAGGTTGTCCATGCCCATGAGCAGGCCGACGACGGCCGTGCTCGTGATGTGCTCGCGGAGCAGCGGCGGCACCTGGGCGTCGTAGAAGTCCCAGGTCGCCTCCTGTGCGAACACGGCCAGCGCGACGAAGAACGTGATGCGTCGGGCGAGCCGCCGATCCGCCGGTGCGGCGAGTGATGTCACGGAAGCCTCCGTTGGCTCTGGACTGCGTCACGGCGGTCTCAAAGTAAGATGCTATAGCAAAATGGTCAAGCAATAGCTTCGCTGTTAGTCGTAGTATCCGTACTCGTGACGGCCGACGAAGATCCCCGCGAGACGCTCGCCGACCGCGCCTACCGCTCGGTCCAGGACGCCATCGCCGCCGGTGAGCTGGCGCCCGGCGAGAAGATCACCGAACGCGGGCTCGCCGAGCGGCTGTCGATGAGCCCGACCCCGGTGCGCGAGGCCATCCGCAGGCTGGAGCAGGACGGCCTGATCGAGAGGACGGGTCCGCGCACGGTCGTCGTCGCGGACATCGGCGCGTCCGCCGTCGAGGACCTGGCCGAGGTCGAGATCGCGCTGCGCGGCCTCATCGCCCGGTTCGCCGCCCGCCGCGCGAGCACGGCCCAGCTCGACGCGCTCGACGCCCTCCTCGACGAGGCGGACGACCTGCTGATCGTCATCAAGCAGCGCGACGCCGAGGGCCGCCCCGTCGAGAAGCACCTCAACGCACTGCTGGACACCATGCAGCGCTTCAACGACGCCGTCGCGGCCTGCGCCGGCAACGCCGTCCTGGTCCGGCTCCTGGGGCAGACCAGGGTGTTCACCCGAACCGAACGCCGCACCCGCACGGTGGAACGGGTCCTCGCGAACCATCAGTACGGCCTCGACCGCTACACGACCCACCGCGCCCTCGTCCGAGCCCTGCGCGCGGGCGACTCGGCCGCCGCGGAACGGATCGCGCTCGACGACGTCCGGGGCGGACTCGAGGACCTGCGGCGCGAACCCGGGCAGGTCTCCACGCGCTGAGCCGCGCGGTTTGCGGCACAGGTGTGGACCGAAAGGTGGTCACGGCTTGGTCCGTGACGGCGGCGAGGTCTGCCGCACCTGCTTCAACGGGCGTTCCGAACAGCGGACCGGTAACGTCTGAGGCCGCACGACGGGGGCCAGCTCCCGCCGCGAGACCGCCCGCCACGGCGAACTCGGCACGCCGACCGGCGCGCCGAGGTCCGGGATCCCGGCATGTAGGGTTCGCGCGGCAGCCGCGAACGTCAAGCAGTCGGCGCATCGCAGTCCTTGCTGCACGGCCACGGGTGACCGATGAGATCACCGCGGTCCGAGACTGCCGACTGCTCGAGGAGACCTGAGTGACTGCGGAAGCAGAGCGTGCCCACAGCCTGACCGACCTGTTGCGGACCAACGCGGAGCCCCTGGTCGACAAGTGGGTGGACGCGGCCGGCGCCCTGCTGCGCGGGCGATCGACGCGGGCGGAGCTCGAACGGGACTTCCAGGAGTTCTTCGCGGCACTGCTGCCTCTCGCCGGCCACGACGGCCGGGACATCAGCGGGCCGGAGTTCGGCGACCTGCGCTCGTTGCTGGACGAGTACTCGCGCGCCAGGGTCCGGGCGGGCTTCACCCCGACCGAGACGGCGTCGAGCCTGTTCTCGTTGAAGCGCGTGGTCTTCGACCTCACCGAGACCAGCGACGACCCGCAGGTGTACCGGCAGCAGATGGCCTTCTCCGGGCTGCTGGACGCGCTCGGGCTGCTGACGTTCGAGTTCTACGCGAGCGCGCGCGACGAGATCATCAGGGAGCAGTCGGAGCAGCTCCTGGAGCTCACCACCCCGGTGGTGAAGATCTGGGAGGGCGTGCTCGCGGTGCCCCTGGTCGGCACCCTCGACTCGGCCCGCACCCAGGTGGTGATGGAGAAGCTGCTCGAAGCGCTGGTGGAGACCGGCTCCGAGCACGCGATCATCGACATCACCGGTGTGTTCGCGGTCGACACCCAGGTCGCGCAGCACCTGCTCAAGACCGTGGTCGCGGCCCGGCTGATGGGCGCGGAGTGCATCGTGTCCGGCATCCGCCCGCAGATCGCGCAGACGATCGTGGCGCTGGGCATCGAGTTCGGCGACATCGTCACCAAGGCCTCCCTCGCCGACGCGCTGCGGCACGCGCTGCGCCGTGAGGGCGTCGACGTCGTCCGCAGCCAGGCCGTCTGATGGAACGCGTGCCGATTCTCAAGATCGGCGGCGTGCTGCTCGTCTCCATCCAGATCGACCTGCAGGACCAGAGCGTGCTGGCGCTGCAGGAGGACCTGGCGGAGAAGATCTGCGCGACCGGAGCCCACGGCGTGATCATCGACATCTCGGCGGTCGAGATCGTCGACTCGTTCATCGGGCGGATGTTCGCCACGATCGCGTCGATCTCCCGCCTGTTCGACGCCGACACCGTCGTGGTGGGCATGCGTCCGGCGGTGGCGATCACGCTGGTGGAGCTGGGGCTCACCCTGGGTGGTGTGCGCACCGCACTCGACCTCGAACGCGGGATGAAGATCCTCGGACAGCTCGGTCGCGGACGGGACACCTGATGCCGCCCCGGTCCGACGGGCCGGAGGTGGTGCCCATCAGAGGCGACGACGACGTCGTCCGCGTGCGCCAGCTCGTGCGCACGTACGCGCAGCACACCAAGCTTTCGCTGGTGGACCAGACGAAGCTGGTCACGGCCGCGAGCGAACTCGCGCGGAACACGCTCATCTACGGCGGCGGGGGTTTCGCCCGCGTCGAGGAGATCAGCGAGGCCCGCCGCACGGGCGTGCGGGCCTCCTTCCACGACGAGGGACCCGGCATCCCCGACCTGTCGCTCGCGCTCGCCGACGGGTGGAGCAGCGGGTCCGGCCTCGGTCTGGGCCTGAGCGGCGCACGTCGCCTGGTGGACCAGTTCGAGCTGGACACGGAGGTCGGCCGCGGCACGGTCGTGACGGTGGTCAAGTGGAAGAGATGACCACGGCGAGCTGCCTTCCGCTGGTGCGCGACGAGGTCTGGCTGCCGGTCGAGGAGACCGCCCAGGTGGGCAGGATCCGCCGCACCGCCACGTCGCTGGCCGAGCGGCTGGGGTTCAGCGCCACGCGCGCGGCCGAGATCGGCCTCGCCGCCACCGAGATCGGGACGAACCTGCACAAGCACGCGCAACAGGGCGTGGTGCTGATCCGCACGGTGCGCGGGGAGCGGGACGCTGCGGTGGAGATCGTCGCGGTGGACCGCGGCCCCGGCATCGCCGACATGGCGCTGGCGTGGGAGGACGGCCAGTCCACGACCGGCACGCTCGGCGTCGGGCTCGGCGCCGTGGCCCGGCTGGCGACGTCCTGCGCCATGTCCTCCCGTCCGGGCAAGGGGACCGCGCTGGTGGCGCGGTTCGCCCCCAAGCTCGACCGGGCACCCGAGTGGGGTGAGGAACGAGCGGCCGGGATGACCAGGCCGATCAAGGGCGAGGAAGTGTGCGGTGACGCCTACGCGGTCTGCCGGAGCACGGACCGGATGACGCTCATGATGTGCGACGGGTCCGGGCACGGGCCGCTGGCGGCGGACGCGTCCGCCACCGCGGTGCGGGTGTTCCGCGAACAGCCGTTCCTGCCGCCCGACCAGGCGGTCGCCCGTCTGCACGCGGCGTTGCGCGGCACGCGGGGCGGTGCGGTGGCGATCGCGGACATCGACCTGGTCCGCCGGACCGTGCGCTTCTGCGGACTGGGCAACATCGCCGCCGCGGTGCTGGTGGAGGGCCGCAAGCAGGGCATGATCTCGGTGCCCGGGGTCGCGGGCCACCAGGCGCGGACGATCCGCACGTTCGACTACGCGCTCCCGGAACGGGCGGTGGTGGCCATGCACTCCGACGGTCTCACCGAGCGCTGGGGCGCCGAGCACGGCAGTGACCTGATCAACGACCCGCCGGTGCTGATCGCGGCGACGCTGCTGCGCGAAGCGGGCGTGCGTCACGACGACGCCTGCGTGCTGGTGGCCAGACCGGCATGACCACCACCGACCTGCTGCGGCTGCTGATCGTCGACGAGCGCGACGTGTTCCTGCTGCGCCAGCGCGGCCGCCAGGTCGCGGCGGCGGCCGGTCTCGACGGGCAGAACCAGGTCCGGGTCGCGACGGCGCTGAGCGACGTCGGCAGGGAACTCGTGCGGCAGGAGGTGGCCACGACCGCGGTCTTCCGGCTGCGGCAGGGGCCGGTCCCCGCGTTGCTCGTCGAGCTGTCCTGGCAGGAGCCGGTGAGCAACAGCGGTCCTGGCTGGGACACGGCCCGCAGGCTGATGAACGACCTGGTCATGGGCGCCACCGACGTCACACTGGTGAAGAACGTGCCGCACGCGGTCGTGCTCGACGAGAGCCTGCTGCGGGAGTTGCGCGAGGACACGGGCACCACCGCGCTCGACGAGCTGCGCGCTCAGAACCAGGAACTGCTGGAGACGCTCGAGAACCTGGAGACCAAGAGCAAGGAGCTCGAACGGCTCAACGCCGAGCTGGAGGAGACCAACCGCGGCGTCGTGGCCCTCTACCAGGAGCTGTCCGACGAGCTGGAACAGACCAACCAGGGCGTGGTCGCGCTCTACGCCGAGCTGGAGGCGAAGTCCGCCGAACTGCGGGACGCGGCCGCCGCGCGCATCCGGTTCTGGTCCAACATCAGCCACGAGCTGCGCGCGCCGATCAACTCGGTGGTCGGCCTGACCCGGTTGCTCGGCGGACCGGGCGGCGACCCCATGACCGACGACCAGCACCACCACGTGGACCTGATCAACGAGTCCGCGGCGACGTTGCTGGCGCTGGTGAACGAACTGCTCGACACCGCGAAGGCCGAGTCGGGCAGCCTGCGACCGCGGATGGCACCCGTCGCGCTCGACTACGTGGTCACGCAACTGCGGTCGGCGGTGCGGCCGTTGCTGCGCTCCGACGACGTGCGCCTGGTGGTGGACGCGCTTCCCGCCCTGCGGCCGTTGGTCACCGACGAGACGATGCTCGTGCGGATCCTGCGCAACGTCCTGTCCAACGCCGTCAAGTTCACCCGACGGGGCGAGATCCGCTTCACCGCCGAGGCCGGACCCGGCCCCGGCGAGGTCCGGTTCGTGGTCGCCGACACCGGCATCGGCATCCCGCCTGGGGAGCAGGACCGGGTGTTCGAGGAGTTCTACCAGGTGCCGAACGAGCTGCAGATCGGTGCGAGCGGCACCGGTCTCGGCCTGTCCTACGCCCGCAAGCTCGCCGAGATCCTCGGCGGGAGCCTGACCCTGAACAGCACACCCGGCGTCGGCACGGAGGTCGTGCTGACCCTGCCCACCGCCGAGGACGAGTTCGTCCAGCCCGCGTCCGTCGCGTGCGCGCTGATCGCGGACGGCGACGAGAAGTGCCGCAGGCAGCTGCGCGACGCCCTGGCCGGCATCGCCGCCGAGGTGATCGAGACCGAGGACGGCCGCACCGCGCTGAACGTGGCGAAGTCACGGCGTCCGGACCTGGTCCTCATGAGCGCGAGCGCCCCGCTGATGAGCGGCAGCGCGGTGCTGTCGGTGCTGCGGCTCGACCCGGAGCTGGCCGGGGTTCCGGTCGTCATCGTGTGCGGCGACGACCCCGGTGGTCTCGCTCGCAGCGTGCACAGCCTCGGAGCCGCGATGCTGCACTCGGCCCGCATCTCGCCGGAGACGGTCAGCCGCGCGATCAGGGACGCTCAGCTGACGGCGCGCGGAACGGACAACCGATGAACCCGACGGCCATGGGTGGCGGCCCGGCGAGGGTTCTCGTGGTGGACGACCTGGACGCGAGCCGGTTCATCGCCTGCAGCTGGCTGCGCCGCGGCGGCCACACGGTGGTCGAGGCGACCACGGCGGCGGAGGCGCTCATCGCGCTGGAGTCCGACTCGTTCGACCTCGTCCTGCTCGACGTGCACCTGCCCGACATGAGCGGGTACGACGTGACGGAGCGGATCAAGGCCGATCCGCGCACGCGCTCGATCCCGGTCGTGATGCTCTCGGCGACCTACATCGAGCCCGAGGACAAGGTCATCGGGCTCACCCGCGGCGCCGACGCCTACCTCACCGAACCCGTCGACCCCGGGGAGCTGCTCGCCAACGTCGAGGCGGCGCTGCGCTACCACCGCGCCCGCGCCCTCGCCGAACACCTCGCCGCCCGGCTGACCAGGCTGACCACGGCCACGTTCGCGGTCAACGCCGCGACCACGTTCGACGCCCTGGCCGAAGCCGCCGCGATCGGGGCCGCGGACGTGCTCGACACGGAGGCGACCGCCGTTCTCACCGCCCCGTCCGGTGCCGTCTGCGTCGTGACGGCGGGCACCGAGGCCCGGCCTCGCCCGGAGGACGTCGAGCAGTGGATGTCGGCGCTCAGCCCGGGAGTCGGCGTCGCCGTGGTCGAAGCCGGTGCCGTGCCGTGGCAACGATCGGCGCTGGCGGTGGTCGCGCGCACGAAGCCGCGC
Source organism: Lentzea sp. NPDC051208 (assembly GCF_040682435.1). Classification (NCBI taxonomy): domain Bacteria; kingdom Bacillati; phylum Actinomycetota; class Actinomycetes; order Pseudonocardiales; family Pseudonocardiaceae; genus Lentzea; species Lentzea sp. NPDC051208. Next base: position 69,628 of record NZ_JBFBAW010000019.1, read on the forward strand.
CGCCCACCCATCGGCATCGTGGTCGGGCCCGGGGCCGTGACCGGTGACGACGACCGGAACCTGCTGCGCCAGCTCGCCCAGGCGACCGCGCTGGCCGCCGAAGGCCTGCACACGTTCGCCGAGGAGCACTCGCTCGCGCTCACGTTGCAGCGCAGCCTCCTGCCCCGCACGTTGCCGCACCGCCCGGAACTGCCGATGACGGCCAGGTACGTGCCGGCGTCGAGCAACGCCGAGATCGGCGGCGACTTCTACGACGTGATCGAGCTCGGCGGGAACCTGCTGATCGCCATCGGTGACGTGTGCGGCCACTCGATCGAGGCCGCGACGGTGATGGGGGAGGTGCGGCACACCCTGCGCGCCTACGCCGTGGAGGGTCATCGGCCGGCCGAGGTCCTGCGCCGGGTCGACGCCCTGCTCGAGCGGTTCCACCCGATCAGCGGCCTCACCACCATGTGCCTGCTGGAGGTCGACCTGGAGGCGGGCACGATGGCCGTCGCGAACGCCGGTCACGTGCCGCCTCTGGTCGTCGACGACCGGGGCGCTCGCTACGTCAGCGTGCACGGGCCGTTGCTGGGCATCGGGTTGGAACGGCCGGAGGCCACCGTGCTGCCGCTGCCGCCGGAGACCACCGTGGTGCTGACGACCGACGGCCTCGTCGAACGGCCGGGCATGGATCTGGACGAGGGCATGGAGAAGCTGCGCGCGACCATGTCGAACACCGAGGACATGGACCATCTCGCCGACCGGCTGCTCGCCGAACTGGGGCAGGGCAAGCAGGACGACATCGCCCTGCTCCTGCTGCGACGGCGCGGATGACGGCCCACGCGGTCGACCTGCCGCTGCGGGCGGGCATGTCGATGGCCTCGTTGCGCCTCGATCTCGCCGCCGCCCTGTCCGACCTCGGCGAGGACCACCTCTACGACGTGCAGCTCGTGGTGACCGAACTCGTGGCGAACGTCCTGGACCACACCTCCAGCACCGGGCACCTGCGGGTCCTGCGCGGCCAGGAGCCCGGTGCGGTGATGGTCGAGGTCGACGACGAGTCCGTGGTGCGACCGGTGTACGGCCGTTCCCGCCTGGGGGAGACCCGCGGCAGGGGGATCGTGGTGGTGGACGACCTCTCGCGCGAGTGGGGCTGCCGTCCGTGCGGTGCGAGCGGCAAGACGGTGTTCGCCCTGGTGGAGTGCGCCGGAACCTGACCCGGTCGTCGCGGTTACCCCGGTTCCGCCGGGGTATTTCTCGCCATGGCCACCACACCATCATCGTCCCGCGGCGAACCACCGGGGCCGCCGGAAGGGCGAAAGCCGGTACCCGCGAGCGGGAGAACCGTCACCGAGCACCTCGAGAACGGTGCGGTCGTGACGTACTTCGATCCCTCGCCGTCCGCGGAGCCGCCGTTCCGTCGTGCGGTCGCGGTCGGGCCGGAGATCGTCGACCCCGGCACGAACCTGCGCTGGATCCCCCTGATCCGCAACGACCTGACGCTCGACATGGTGATGTGGCCGCTGGTCGTGGACATCGCTCCCCAGTAGCTCGTGCGGGCGGGGCGACTCGGTGCCGCCCCGCCCGCACGAGCTCTCACCGCGTAGCTGCTCCGCTGACGGGGGTCAGCAGCGCCAGCATGTCCGGCAGGTCGAAGTGCCGGGCGACGTCGAGCGCGGACCTCGGTCCGAGAGCCGGGTCCGCCCCGGCCGCGAGCAGCAGGCGGACGATGCGTTCCGAGCGCCGGAACACCGCCGCTCCCAGGGCGGTCTGCCCCCGGTCGTTGACCCGGCCGGTGTCGGCGCCCCGCTCCAGCAACGCCTGGACCGCCTCCGGATGGCGGTGGTAGGCGGCGAGGATCAGCAGGGAGTCACCCGCACCGTTGGTGAGGTTGACCGGTATTCCCGCGTCGACCGCCTCCGCCAGCCGCACCGCGTCCCCGTCACGGGCCAGGTCGAACATCGACTGGAGGAAGGCGAGTTCCTCCTCGGTGAGCGCTTCCTGGCCGGTCATGCGATGGCCGGGGGGAAGCGGTCCCACACGCGGTGGGCGCCGAGCAGCGTGGTCACCTCCGCGAGGACCTTCGACGGGCTGTCGCCGAGCACGATCCCCGGTCCCGTCGCGCAGCCGGCGGCCTCCACGGTGGTGCGTCCGGTGCCCCACGCGCCGATGGCCTTGGCGTGGCGGAAGCACTCCTGGATCATCAGGCTGACGCGCGGGTCGGTGGCGGTGCCCGCGACCAGCAGCGCGTCGAACTCGATCGAGCGCGCGGTGAGGAACGTGCGCTGCGCGACCAGACCGCTGTCGCCGAGCGGCCCACCGGTCGGAGCGATCAGCAACGGCACCATTCCGCCCGCGAGAATGGTCTCTCGCACCGTGCGCACACCGTCGAGATCAGCCGGGTCGACCACGATTCCGATGAGGCGGCCGTCCGTCGGCCACGTCCGCCCGACCTGCGACAGGGCCGGACTCGGCGTGACCTTCCTCAGCTTCGCCTGGGCCGGCACCGGAAGTCCCAGCCCCTTGGCCACCTCGGCGCACAGGACGGGGTCGACGTTGGCCAGCACCAGCAGCTCGCGTTCCTTGATCGCCTGCTCGTAGCACTTGCCCAGCTCGAAGGTGAACGCGGCGACGAGGTGTTCCTTCTCCACCGGCGAGAGGCTCTGCCAGAACAGCCTGGGCTGCGTGTAGTGGTCCGCGAACGACTTCGGTGCCTCGCGAACCTTGACCGCCCGCGGCAACGGCTGCGCCACCTCGACGAGCGGCCGGTCCTCGGCCTTCGCGACGAACGGGTTGCCGCCGTCGAGCGTGTTCGGCCGGTACGGGGCGACACCCGCGTGCACCGCCTGCTGGTGGAACCCGTCGCGGAACATGTCGTTGACCGGCACGTGCGGGCGGTTGATCGGGATCTGGTTGAAGTTCGGTCCCGCGAGCCTGGTCAGCTGGGTGTCCAGGTAGGAGAACAGCCGGGCCTGCAGCAGCGGGTCGTCGGTGACGTCGATGCCCGGCACCAGGTTGCCGAGGTGGAACGCCACCTGCTCGGTCTCCGCGAAGAAGTTCTGCGGGTTGCGGTTGAGCGTCAGCAACCCGACCGGCTGCACCGGGGCGAGCTCCTCCGGGACGATCTTCGTCGGGTCTAGCAGGTCGATGCCCTCGAAGGTCTGCTGCGGGGTGTCGGGCATGATCTGCAGGCCGAGCTCCCACTGCGGGTACGCGCCGGACTCGATGGCGTCGGCGAGGTCGCGGCGGTGGAAGTCGGGGTCGAAGCCGCCGGCCATCTGGGCCTCCTCCCACACCAGGGAGTGCACGCCCAGCTTCGGCTTCCAGTGGAACTTCGCGAGCACGGTCTCGCCCTCGGCGTTGACGAGGCGGAACGTGTGGACGCCGAAGCCCTCCATCGTGCGGTACGACCGGGGGATGCCGCGGTCGGACATGTTCCACATGACGTGGTGGGTGGCCTCGGTGTGGGTCGACACGAAGTCCCAGAACGTGTCGTGCGCGCTCTGCGCCTGCGGGATCTCCCGGTCCGGGTGCGGCTTGCCCGCGTGGATCACGTCCGGGAACTTGATCCCGTCCTGGATGAAGAAGACCGGGATGTTGTTGCCCACGAGGTCGAAGTTGCCCTCCTGGGTGTAGAACTTCGTCGCGAACCCGCGGGTGTCCCGCACGGTGTCCGCCGACCCGCGTGAGCCCAGCACGGTCGAGAACCGCACGAACACGGGCGTCTCCACGCCGTCGCCGAGGAACCCGGCCATGCACACGTTCGTGGCAGTGCCGTAGCCGACGAACGTGCCGTGCGCCCCGTATCCACGCGCGTGGACGACTCGCTCCGGAATGCGTTCGTGGTCGAAGTGCATGACCTTTTCGCGCAGGTGGTGGTCCTGCAGCAGCGTCGGCCCGCGCTCTCCGGCCTTCAGCGAGTGATCGGTGTCGCGCAGCCGCGCGCCGGCGGAGGTGGTCAGGAACTCACCCTGCTGGCCCTGGGACAGCTTCGGTGCGCCGGTCGGGGCGCCCGTAGGCGACACCGTCTCCGGCCCGGTCTGGTCGTGCTTGGGAGGCAACGGCCCCCGCGGCTCGGTCGGCTCCTCGAGCGACGGCGGCTCGCTGTTCGGGGCGCCGGGGATCGGCGGGTTCACCAGCTCGGTGACCTTGTCGACCGCCTTCTCCACCGCCGCCTTCACGACCTTGCCCGGCTTCTTGCTCGCCACTGCTTCCTCCTACCGCACAGGAATGTCACTCAGGCAGTACCCGGTGATTCGCGGATGCCAACCACTCGGCACACAACCGTTTGGAGTGTTTTCGAAGGGGTAGCCGATCGCGTCCGAAACGGGCTCACATTCAAGGGAGTCGTCATGTCCCGAACCGAAACGGCGCGGCGTGGCACGATCCAGACCGCCGCGATGGTCGTCGCCGCGGTGTTCACCCTGGTGGGCATCGCCGGGTTCATCCCCGGCCTGACCACGAACTACGAAGCACTGGAGCTGGCCGGCCACGAGTCCCAGGCGATGCTGCTGGGCGTGTTCGCGGTGTCGGTCTTCCACAACATCGTCCACCTCGCCTTCGGCGTGGCCGGGTTCCTGATGGCCCGCACGGCCGGAGGCGCGTACTGGTACCTCGTCGGCGGTGGAGCCGTCTACCTGGTGCTGTGGCTGTACGGGTTGGTGATCGACCACGACAGTGCCGCCAACTTCGTGCCGTTCAACACGGCCGACAACTGGCTGCACCTGTTCCTGGGCATTGGCATGGTCGCCCTCGGTCTGGCGCTGGGCCGCGGCCGCGTCGCGCGCAGGCACTGATCGGGGTGCGGTATTCCCGGTGACGACGAAACGGTGGGCATCGCGGACGCGATGCCCACCGTTTCGCTGAGGCGGCTTCTCAGCCCGCCGGTTGCAACAGAACCTTCTGGGCGCCGTGGAGCTTCTTCTGGAACATCTCGTAGGCGCGCGGTGCTTCGTGCAGCGGCAGCCGGTGGGTGGCGAAGTCGTCGACGCCGAGAGGATCGTCGGTGCCGGACAGCAGCGGCAGGATCTCGTCGACCCAGCGGCGCACGTTCGCCTGTCCCATGTGGAGCCTGACCTGCTTGTCGAACAGTTCCATCATGGGCATGGGGTCGATCATGCCGCCGTACACGCCGGACAGCGAGATCGTGCCGCCGCGCCGCACCGAGTCGATGGCCGCGTACAGCACGCTCAGCCGGTCGATGCCCGCCTTCTCGGTGATCAGCGCACCGGCGGCCTTCGGCAGTGCGGCCACCAGGTTGTGCGCGATCCGGGCGGCCGGTGCGCCGTGCGCCTCCATGCCCACCGCGTCGATGACGGAGTCCGCGCCCCGGCCCGAGGTGAGCGCGCGGACGGCGTCGCCGATGTCGTCGTGGTCGCGCGTGTCGAGCACCGTCGCCCCGTGCGCCTCGGCCCTCGCCAGGCGTTCGGACACGAGGTCGATCCCGATGACCTGTCCGGCGCCCTTGTGCAGGGCGACGCGGGCGCACATCTGCCCGATCGGCCCGAGACCGAAGATCACGACGGAACCACCCGCCGGGATCTCGGCGTACTCCACCGCCTGCCAGGCCGTCGGCAGCACGTCGGACAGGTAGACGAACCGGTCGTCCGGTGGCCCGTCCGGAACCTTGATCGGCCCGTACTGCGCCTGCGGCACCCGCAGGTACTCGGCCTGGCCGCCGGGCACCTGCCCGTAGAGCTTCGTGTAGCCGAGCAGCGCCGCGCCCTTGCCCTCGCTGGTGACCTGGGTCGTCTCGCACTGCGACTGCAGGCCGCGGTCGCACATGAAGCAGTGGCCGCAGGAGATGTTGAACGGGACGACCACGCGGTCTCCGGCCTTGAGCGAGGTGACCTCCGCGCCGACCTCCTCCACGATGCCCATCGGTTCGTGTCCCAGGACGTCGCCCTCGGTCATGAACGGGCCGAGCACCTCGTACAGGTGCAGATCCGAGCCGCACACACCCGTGGAGGTGACTCGGATGACGGCGTCCGTCGGAGACTCGATCCGCGGATCGGGCACAGTGTCCACCCGGACGTCGCGCTTGCCGTGCCAGGTGACCGCCTTCATCGGCGCTCCTTCCCAAAAATCACAGTAGTGGGGCGGGTGCCCTGGTGACCGGCGCGCAAACACGCTGAGTCACGTTGTTTCAAGGCGTTGTGGCAGGCCGATTCCAGGTTCGTGATGTTGCTCAGGACGCGGGGCGTGTACGCGCCCCAAGACGACACCGCGCTTCTGCTCGAAGCGCTCCACGCGGCAGCCATCCCCAAGGGCGCCCGCGTTCTGGACATCGGGACCGGCACGGGCGCCCTGGCGCTGGCCGCCATGCGCGCCGGTGCCTCCGATGTGACCGCCGTGGACGTTTCCCGGCGTGCCGTGTGGACGGCGCGGATCAACGCGGTGATGAACCGCACGCCGATCCGCGTCCGCCAGGGCAACGTGCTCGACGTCGTGCGCGACGAGAGCTTCGACCTGGTGCTGGCCAATCCGCCGTACGTGCCCGCGAACTGCGCCGCGCGAGGACGGGCGCGGGCGTGGGACGCCGGTCTGGACGGTCGCGAGCTGCTGAATCCCTTGTGCGCCCGTTCTTTCGACCTGCTGGCGCCCGGTGGCGTGCTGCTGATGGTCCACTCCGCACTGTGCGGAGTGGACACGACGCTGCAGCAGCTGCGCGAGTGCGGGCTGAAAGCCTCTGTCGTGCAACGGCGCCGGGTGCCGTTCGGGCCGGTCATGCGGTCCAGGACGGCGTTCCTGGAACGGCACGGACTGATCGAGCCCGGACAGCGCGACGAGGAACTGGTGGTGATCCGAGGTGACCGAAGCCCGCTCGCGCAGGGTGACGATCGTGCCGAACGGCCCTGTGCTGGTTGAGGGACCGGTCGAGCTCGTCACGGACGACGGCGTCACGCACACCAGCGACCGGTTCGTGGTCGCGGTGTGCGCGTGCCGGCGCAGCAAGCGCTATCCGTTCTGCGACACCAGCCACCGCAGGCGGGTCCGCAGTGACGACTCGCCCGCCTCCCAGGACGACAGCAGGTGAGCCGCGAGGCGTGACTCGAGGTGTTCCGTCGCTTGGATGCCGAACACGACGTCGGCCCTGAGCGACGGTTCCTGCTCCAGCAACGAGCCGATGACGTCGTTGCGCATGATCTGCTCGTGCACGGCGTCGGCCTCGATGTGCTCGGTGAAGAACTCGACACATCGCGGGTCGGCGCCCAGGCGCTCCAACGCCTGGGCCATGCGCCGGGCACTCGGCGCCGTCGTGATCTCGGCCGCGGCGAAGTGACCGACCAGGGCGCCGCGCAATGACCGGTGCAGGCCGAACAGCGACATCATGTTGACGATCGCGATGGCCGGCGCCGGCACGTCGTCGAGGTAGTGCAGGTAGTCGGAGGACATCCCCGCGCCCTCGAGCAGGTCGGCGTAGAGCCGGGAGTGCATGCGGTCGGCCCGCCCGCCGCCGAACTCGTCGAACTCCACGGCCACCAGCGCGGCCTTCGCCCTGCCTCGCAACCGGGGGATGACCCACGCGTGCGGGTCGGCTTCCTTGTGGTGGTACACCGAACGATGCGCGAAGTACTCGCACATCTGGTCCCACGTCCCGTCGTCGCGCAGGTGGTGTGACACCCCGCTGCCGGGAACGTGCTCGACCAGCAGGTCTCCGAGGGCCGCGTCGAGGTCGTCGCCGCCGTCCACGTCGGACCGGAGCCGGGTGAGGAAGACGTCCTCGATGCGCGCCCGGAGCCGCAGCAGTTCCGGATCCCACTCCCAGCCGGGGTGCACGCCGTCGAAACCGCCGTAATGCAGCTCGTACAACGTGTGCAGGGCGATGGTCAGGTCCTCGCCGTACGGGTCGGCGTCGGTGAACTCGATGGCACGTCCGTCCGGTTCGCCCTTCAGCGTGGCGACGACCTGCTCGGACAAGGGGCCGCGTGGCGATGGTAGTTGCACTCAGGAGTCATACCCGCGCGGCGACGAGCTCACGCACGAGTGCGAGTTCGCCGCGCTCCTCCAGCGCGGGCGTCACGTGCTCGACCAGGGCGTCCAGCAGGACGGTGGCGGGCACGCGGCACTCCTGCCACGGATCGACCCCGGCGCCGTCGATGCCGTACCTGGACGCCGTCCACACGGCCGCGGCGAGCACGTCGTCGCGCACCGCGGGAGGTTCCACGCCTTTCTGGACGTCCTCATAGGCGGCGTGGACGAGCGCACGGGACAATGCGGCCTGCACCATCGCGCCGTCGACCTCCGTGGCGGCGTCCGCCGCGCGGAACTCCACGGTCGGCCACCGGGAGGCCAGCCGCACGAGCCAGAACGACTGCGCCGCGTCCACGAGCGTCCCGCACGTCACCATCCTGGCGACGTGGGCGTCGTAGTCCCGCGCGTCGCGGAACAGCGGAGGCACGCCCGAGCCGGGGAACCTCGACTGCAGCACCATCCGCCAGCTCGCGTAGCCGTGGTCGGGGGAGTTGGCGGACAGGGCCAGCAGGGTCGGCAGCCACGGCCGCACGTGGTTCACCACGGCCACCGCGGTCTCGCGGTCCGGCACACCGACGTGCACGTGGCAGCCGCTTGCCTCGTAGTCCTCGACGACGCCCGCGTACGCGTCGAGGACGCGGTGGAACCGTGCGCCGTCCGCGACGACCGAATGCGTCGAGGCTTTGACCGGCGTGCCACGGGAGACCAGCTCCAGGCCTTCCGCCCGGGCCGCGCCGGCGAGTGTCGACCGGGCCTGCGCGAGCGCCTCGCCCAGAGCGGCGACGCTGGTGCACGGCCCGGTCGCGGCCTCCACCTGGGTTCCGGCCAGCTCCGCGTGGAACTTCGTCAGCTCGGTGTCCCGCACCCGCGCCAGCACGGCGTGCGCGCGCATCACCGTTCGCTGGGAAGCCGCGTCGACGAGCAGGAACTCCTCTTCCACCCCAACGGTGTCAGCACACGCAGCACGCAAGTGCCCATCTCCGCTCTTCCTGGACATCGCTGCCCGAGTACCCCCGTGCGATAGGGGTGAACCACAACGGGGTACTCGGGCCGGTATGGACGACAAAACGGTCGAGGCTCTCGGCAAGCTCCGCAAGGCGCTGGAGACCACCGAACGCGCGCGTGGTCACCTGTACTCGTTCCACCAGCTCACCGGCACCGCCGACTTCGAGCTCGGTGACGCGGTCACGGCGCTGCGCGAGGCGGGGCACGGGGAGCACGCGAACCGCGTGCAACGGGAGCTGCTCGGCCGCAACGTCCTTCCTGGACGGTGGACCTTCCAGATCGTCGAGGAGTACGACGACATGTACCACGACGTGTTCCGCGACGTCGAACGCGCCGTGCGGAACGACCTGGCGGACGGCGAGCGGCACGGTTTCGAGAAGCAGCTCAAGCGCGAGCGTCAGCGGCTCAGCGCCGCCGCGTACTCGGAGAACCCCGGCAGGACCGACCGATGACCCCGTGCGACGGGGTGAGCGAAAACGTGTTTTCGGCCGTTTACACACCGATCCCGGGATCATCACCTATCGGGTGATCTTGCCCGCCTCCGGCCGTGCGGATCCGGCGCGACGTTCTTACGGTCCTGCCCAGCGGTCGCGAGACCGCCGCAGCACCAGGGTATGCCGTGCGCTCACCTGTCCAGCGGCGCGCCCTGTCCATGCCATGGACGAATCCCCCGTCGGACAGGCGCCCTCGCGGGCGGGAGCGGGACGGGGTGCCAAAGGGACATGCGTCATCTTCGTGGCAACATCACCAGTCGCGTCGTGCTCATCGCCTTCTCCGCGACGGCTCTCGTCACAGCGGCCGGCACGGTCGCCTCAGCCTCGGCCCCGGTCGACTGGGACCGGATCGCCCAGTGCGAAAGCGGGAACAACTGGTCGACCAACACCGGCAACGGCTACTACGGCGGACTCCAGTTCAGCCAGTCGACCTGGCAGGCCAACGGCGGCTCCGGCCACGCCCACCAGGCGTCCCGCGAGGAGCAGATCCGCGTCGCGGAGAACGTTCTGCGGACCCAGGGCCTGGGAGCGTGGGGCGTGTGCGGACGCCGCGCCACTGGCGGTGTGCAACCAGCGCGCCAGGGCCACAGCCCGGCCGGTCGCAAGGCCGCGTCGCGCGTGGTGCCGGTGGCCCCGGTGGCCGCGCCGTCCACGAGCAATCCCGACGGCGACTACACGATCAAGTCCGGTGACACGCTCAGCGGCATCGCCGAGGAGCTGCGCGTCGAGGGAGGCTGGCAGGCGCTGGTCGCCAAGAACGCCCGGTTCCTGACCAACCCGGACCTCATCAGGCCGGGCGACAAGATCGCGACGAAGTGACGTCCGGCGCGGGACCTGTCGGTGACAGGTCCCGCGCCGTCACGAGGACCTGCCGGCGAGCTCGGGCAACGGGGTCACCACGCCGTCGCGAGCGGTGCGGGCGCCGCTGTGCCTGCGGCGCACCAGTTGCCCGACCGCCAGCACGACGTAGAGCCCGGACAGGACCAGGATCACCACGCGGTTGGCGGCGTCGGGCAACGTGATGCTGGCCGTGAACTGGGCGGCGAACAGGACGAACAGGGTCGTGGCGCCGATCGTGGTGAGACCGAGGTTCGCGAGGATGCTCACCGCGAACAACGACTGGGTGGCGGTGAGGAGCAGTTCGAGGCGCTGGTGGCCGTCGAGCGGCAGGCCGTGCGTGCCGCCGCTGGAGATCGCGAAGACGATCGGGATGGTGCCGACCAGCAGCGTCCACTGGTTGACCTTGCTCGACAGCAGCGTGCCCAGCGAGTGCGAGGCCATCAGCCGGGCGGCGTAGAGGCAGGCGACGATGAGCTCCGGCGACTCGCTCGCCAGCGGCGCCACCCACTGCACCAGCAGGAACTCGTCCACGCCGAGGCTCGTGCCGGTGTCCACGAGGTTCTGGGCGAAGTGCTCGGCCGTGGCGAGGACGACGATGCCGGCGAAGGTGAACATGCCGATCACCCACCACCGCCGCGGCTTGCGTTCCTGACGGCCCACCCACTCGGACACGCCGAGCAGCTTCGGCTCCTCCACGGGCGCTTTGGACAGCCGCCAGGCGTAGCCCGCGAAGATCGCGAGGAAGACCGCGGCGTCGACGAGCGTGAGGGACGTGCGCAGCGGCAGGCTCAGCGAGTACAGGGTGGCCAGTGCGAGGAACACGACCTCGACCGACATGACCGGCGCGAGCTCGATCCGACCCTCGTGAGTGGACGCGCTCTCCCGATGCGCCCGCCGGACGGCGAGCGCGCCCACGAGCACGACCAGGGGCCAGCCGAACCCGACGAGCACCCGGTTGGCACCGGTCATGTTCGCCAGGGCGAGCGAACACGGGTCCGCCTCACCCGGAGGGGGCACGCAGGTGCCCTCGCGGGCGAACTCCTGGCCCGCCTCCCAGGTGAACACCAGGTCCACCGCGTATTCGGGCAGCACGGCGACGAGCGCGAGCACGGCGATGGCCAGTCCGGCGCTGACGTCCACCTGGGCGGCCTCGGCGGCCCAGGCGAGCACGAACGCCGCGCCCACGATGGCGACGCCGAAGACCAGGGCCGCCAGCGGGGCGGCGACGTCGGGATGCGGCCACCCCAGGTACTCCGCCGCCCCCAGGTAGGCCCCTGGGAGGGTGGCGAGCGCGGCGAACGGGAGCCGTGCCGGGAAACGGCGCCGGTCGTCGTCGGCCAACGGGGTCACGACCGGTCCGGGTCGGACAGCACGGCCAGCACCTCGGACGGAGAGGAGTAGTGGCGGTAGGGCAGGTGGTGCAGCCGGCGGCGGACGTCGATCCCGAGGTCGTGGACTTCGGCACAGATCACGATGCGCACCTTGTCGGCCGGATAGGACAGTTCGTCCAGCACCTGCCGCAACTCGGTCTCCTCGTCCTCCCCTGTGGTCTCCATGGCGGCCGAGTACCCATGGGTGAGCTGCGAAAACCAGCTCAGCGGCCGCGCAGCCACGCCGCGAGGTCGTCGAAACCGTTGCGCACAGCGGCATCCACGGGCGTGACGGGTTCCCAGGGCGGCAGCCGGTGCACGTCCGCACCCGACGCCAGCAGACGCTCGGCGCACTCCTGTTGACCGCCATGGCAGGCGCCCCAGAACGCGATGTTCACGTCATCTGGAGTGGCACCGTCGAGGAGAGCGTGGAGCCGGTCGGACAGCCCGAGCGTCGCCGCGTCGGTCAGCGTGACCGCCGCGCCCCGTTCGACGAGCCGGTGGGCCGCGCGCCACTGGGCGAAGGCCCGCGCGTCGGCCAGGGGAGTGCCGCCGCCGATCACCGCTCCGTCGGCGTCGATGTCCGCACCGGAGTCGAGCAGCGCGTCGAGCACCTCGACGTCATCTGCGCTGGCGGCCCAGTGCAGCGGTGTCTCGCCGTGCGCGCCCTGGAACCGTGCGTTGACATCGGCGCCGGCCGCGGCCAGCGCCGCCACGGTCTGTGCGCTGCGGGGGCGATGAGCGGGCCAGTCCGTCAGCACGTGCAACAGGGTCCGCGCACCTCCGTGCTCGTCGACGATCCGCGCGGTCGCCAGGCCCGCGTCGTCCGCCAGCAGTCGTCGCAAGGTGGTGAGGTCGCCGTCGCGGGTCGCGGCGGAGACGGTCAGAGCCAGCGGATCGTCGTGTCGCACCGTCGTCCTCCGCGGTCGGAGGGGCCGGTGCTGTGGCTCAGAACGTTGCCGGGCGCATCGGTCAGTTCCACGAGCTGCCCGGCGCCGATCCGGACACAGCATGACCCTCGACCTCCTGGGAGTGCGGAACAACCCTCAGGCGTTCGTCCAACGGACCATGTCCGCGAACGTCACGTTGCCGCCGCACAGCACGATGCCCAGCCGCGCACCGGGACCGACCCGTTCGAGCACGGCGGGCGCCGCCGCCACCAGGCACCCGGCGGCGGGCTCCGCCCACACCTTCTGCGTCTCGGCCAGCGTCACCGACCCCCGCACGGCGTCCGCGTCGGACACGACCAGGACGTCCTCGACCAGCGCGGCGGTGTGGTCGTAGGTCAGCTGGGACACGTGCGGCGCCGAGAGGGTCGAGACGATCGACGTCGGCGCGATCTCCACCGGGCCACCCGCGGCGAGTGCGCGGTGCATCGCGTCCGCTCCCTCGACCTCGACGCCCCACACGCGCACGCCGGGCACGAGCGCGTGGAACGCCGTCGCGACGCCCGAGATGAACCCGCCACCGCCGATGCTCACCAGCACGTCGGTGACGTCCGGCGCGTCGGTCGCGAACTCGAGGCCCGCGGTGCCCTGGCCGGCGACCACGACCGGGTCGTCGTAGGGGTGCACGAGCGTCGCGCCCGCCTCGACCAGGTCGTTCAGCAGCGCGAACGCCGCCGCCAGGCCGTCGGTGAGCCGCACGTCCGCACCGGACGCCCGCGCGAGCTCGACCGAGCGCGCGGGCGCCGTGGAGGGCATTACGACGGTCGCGGCGACGCCGAGTTCACTCGCGGCGGCGGCCAGCGCGATCCCGTGGTTGCCGCCGCTGACCCCGACCACACCGGCCGCCCGGTCCTCGGCGGACAGCGAGAGGATCTTCGCGAACGCGCCGCGCGTCTTGAACGAACCGCTGCGCTGCAACAGTTCCAGCTTCACCGTCGTCGGAACGCCCAGCAGCGCGGACAGTCCCGGCGAGGGGAGCGTGGGCGTGCGCAGCACCCGTCCGTCGAGCACCTCGGCCGCGGCCCGGACGTCGTCGATGGTCAGCAGCTCCGCCATGGCACCACCCTAGGGTGAGCCGGACCGCACGCCGCTCCCAGCAGGTCGCCATAGTGATCCGCAAAAGCTCCTCAGGGTGGCCATTGCATCCGTAGAAGCGGAACCTAAGATGGGGGAGGGCCGAATCTGCGGATCGGCGACGAGGTCGACCGCCTGGAGGCTCGGACCATGTCCAGAATCGCGAACAGCGTGCTCGTGGCCTTCTCGGCCGCGCTGGTGCTCGCGGGGTGCGGCTCCGGCGGCCAGGCCGCCACCGCGTCCGGGGCCGTCACCGGTGACGTGACCGTGTTCGCGGCGTCGTCGCTGACCGAGACGTTCACCCGGCTGGGCGAGGACTTCGAGGCCGCCCACCCCGGCACGAGGGTCAGGTTCAACTTCGGCGGCAGTTCGGCTCTCGCGCAGCAGCTCAACCAGGGTGCGCCCGCCGACGTGTTCGCGAGCGCCGCTCCGGCGAACATGAAGCAGGTGACCGACACCAAGGCGATCACGGACGCGCCGAGGACGTTCGCGCGGAACAGGCTCGCCATCGCGGTGCCGAAGGGCAACCCCGGCAGGATCGCCGGGCTCGCGGACTTCGCGGACACCGGCAGGAAGATCGCGCTGTGCGCCGAGCAGGTGCCGTGCGGTGCCGCGTCGAAGAAGGTCTTCGAGCTCGCGAAGGTCACGCCCGCGCCGGACACGCTGGAGCAGGACGTCAAAGCGGTGCTGACCAAGGTCTCGCTCGACGAGGTCGACGGCGCACTTGTCTACCGGACGGACGTGAAAGCCGCGGGCGACAGGGTGGAGAGCGTCGAGTTCACCGAGTCCGCGCAGGCGGTCAACGACTACCCGATCGCCCCGCTGGCCCGGGCGCGCAACGCCGTGGCGGCCAAGGCCTTCGTGGACTTCGTGCTGTCGGACGAGGGCCGCGCGGTGCTGAGCGAGGCGGGGTTCGACAGCCCGTGACGCGCGACCGAGTACGCGGACGGCTGCCCGTCGTCCTCGTCCTGCCCGCCGTGATCGGCCTGGCGTTCCTGCTGGTGCCGCTCGCCGGGCTGCTCATCAGGACACCGTGGACCTCACTGTCCACTTCGCTCAGCGCGGAAGTCGGTGAGGCGCTGCGGTTGTCGCTGGTCTGCGCTTCGCTGGCGACGGTGCTGTGCCTGTTCCTCGGCATCCCGCTGGCCTGGCTGCTGGCGCGGTCCGGGCTGCCGGGACGGGGATTCCTGCGGGCGCTCGTCACCGTGCCGCTCGTGCTGCCACCGGTCGTCGGCGGTGTCGCGCTGCTGCTGGTGCTGGGCAGGCGCGGGCTGATCGGCGAGCACCTCGACGCCTGGTTCGGCATCTCGCTGCCGTTCACCACGGCCGGGGTCGTCGTCGCGGAGGCGTTCGTGGCGATGCCGTTCCTGGTGATCTCGGTCGAGGGCGCGTTGCGGGCCGCCGATCCGCGCTACGAGGAGGCGGCGGCCACCCTGGGCGCCTCCCGGTGGCTGACGTTCCGGCGGGTGACGCTGCCGTCGGTGCTGCCCGGCGTGGTGGCGGGCGCGGTGCTGTGCTGGGCGCGGGCGCTGGGGGAGTTCGGGGCGACGATCACGTTCGCGGGCAACTTCCCCGGCGAGACGACGACCATGCCGCTGGCGGTCTACCTGGCCCTGGAAACGGATCCGGACGCGGCGATCGTGCTGAGCATCGTGCTGTTGCTGGTGTCCGTCGGAGTGCTGGCCGGTCTGCGCGACCGGTGGATCAGCGGGCCGACGTGACCCTGAACGCGGACCTGCGCGTCACGCGCGGCACCTTCACCCTCGACCTCGGCCTGACCATCGCACCGGGCGAGGTCGTCGCACTGCTCGGCCCGAACGGCGCCGGCAAGTCCACCGCGCTACGCGCTCTGGCGGGCTTGCTCCCGTTGACGTCGGGGCACATCACCGTCGGTGAGTCCACCTGGGACGGTGCGGACGCGTTCCTGCCCGCCGAGAAACGGCCGATCGGCGTGGTGTTCCAGGACTACCTGCTCTTCGCGCACATGTCCGCGCTGGAGAACATCGCGTTCGGCCTCAGGGCCCGTGGCACGCGCCGGAACGAGGCACGGGCCGAGGCGGCGCGCTGGCTCGGCCGGGTCGGGCTCGACGGCTACGCCCAGACCAAGCCGCGCTCGTTGTCGGGCGGGCAGGCACAACGGGTCGCGCTCGCCCGTGCCCTGGCCACCGGCCCTAGCCTGCTGCTGCTCGACGAACCGCTCGCGGCGCTGGACGCGAGCACCCGCCTGCAGGTCCGCTCCGAACTGGGGCGGCACCTCGCGGACTTCGGCGGCCACACGCTGCTGGTGACGCACGACCCGTTGGACGCCATGGTGCTGGCCGACCGGCTGGTGATCCTGGAAGGCGGCCGCGCCGTGCAGACGGGACCGCCGGCGGAGGTCGCCCGCCAGCCGCGCACCGACTACGTGGCCGACCTCGTGGGCCTGAACTTCTACCGCGGCACCGCATCCGGCACCGAAACGGACCTGGACGGAGGCGGCACGCTCACGATTCCCCGGCCCGTCGACGGTCCGGTGCACGTCGTGTTCCCGCCCAACGCCGTGAGCCTGCACGCCGAGCGGCCGGAGGGAAGCCCGCGCAACGTCTGGCCGGTCACGGTCGAGGGGATCGAACAGCACGCGCACACCACCCGCGTCCGCCTGGACGGCGCGCCGAACGTGCTCGCGGACATCACCACGGCCACCCTCGCCGAGCTGCGGCTGCGGCCGGGAGACGCGTTGTGGGCCGCGGTGAAGGCGACCGAGATCCACGTGTACCCGGCCTGACCGCTTGATAGCCGCGGGCTATGAAGCGATAGGAACGTTCGCTTGGACACCGCGCCGATTCCGGGAGGAAGGTCGAGGCACCACAACAACTTCCGAACGGGGAACGACAATGGCGAAGGTCCTGTGCGTGCTCTACGACGACCCGGTCGACGGCTACCCGGCCACCTACGCGCGGGACGGACTGCCGCGCCTCGACGCGTATCCGGGTGGTCAGACGCTGCCGGCGCCGTCCGCCGTCGACTTCACCCCCGGCACCCTGCTCGGCAGCGTCTCCGGTGAGCTCGGCCTGCGCCGGTACCTGGAGAGCCAGGGCCACACCCTGGTCGTCACGTCCGACAAGGAAGGCCCGGACTCGGCGTTCGACCGGGAACTCGCGGACGCGGACGTCGTTATTTCCCAACCCTTCTGGCCTGCCTACCTGACGGCCGAACGCTTCGCGCGCGCCCCGCGGCTCAAGCTCGCGCTGACGGCGGGCATCGGCTCGGACCACGTCGACCTGGACGCCGCGATCGAGCACGGCGTCACGGTGGCGGAGGTGACGTACTGCAACAGCATCAGCGTCGCCGAGCACGTCGTGATGTCGATCCTCACCCTGGTGCGCAACTTCGTGCCGGCGCACCAGATCGTGCGTGACGGCGGCTGGAACATCGCCGACGCCGTGGCGCGGTCCTACGACGTCGAGGGCATGCACGTCGGCACGGTCGCGGCCGGACGCATCGGACTGGCGGTGCTCCGGCGCCTGGCCCCGTTCGACGTGCACCTGCACTACACCGACCGCCACCGCCTGCCGGAGAACGTCGAGCGGGAGCTGAACCTCACCTTCCACCCGACGACGGCGGACATGGTGCCGCACTGCGACGTCGTGACGATCAACGCGCCGCTGCACCCCGAGACCGAGGGGCTGTTCGGCGACGACCTGATCGCCACGATGAAGCGCGGCGCCTACCTGATCAACACCGCCCGCGCCCGCATCGCCGACCGCGAGGCCGTGGTCCGCGCGCTGGAGAGCGGCCGGCTCGCGGGCTACGCGGGCGACGTGTGGTTCCCGCAGCCCGCCCCGGCCGACCACCCGTGGCGCACCATGCCGAACCACGCCATGACCCCGCACATCTCCGGCAGTTCGCTGTCGGCGCAGACCCGGTACGCGGCCGGCACCAGGGAGATCCTGGAGTCGTTCTTCGCGGGCAGGGCGATCCGCGACGAGTACCTGATCGTCGACGGCGGCAAGCTCGCCGGCACGGGCGCGCACTCGTACTCGACCAACGGCTGACCGTTCCACATCGCGGGAGCCCTTGCCGCTGCCCGTGTTCTGCTCCGACCATTGCCGCCACCACCGAGCGGACGAGGGGGCGGCATGAGCGCGGAGGACGGCGTCGACCGCGAACGCGGGATCGCGTTGAACGAGGACTGGGCGGCGACGATCGCCGGCCTGGTGCTGCTGGCACTGGTGCTGGCGCGGATCGTGCCCGGCTGGCTGGTGCCGTGATGACGGAAGTCGAGACGCGGCAACGGTCCCAGGTGGCGTGGGCGGTCGGCGGTGTCGTGGTCGTCGTGGTGCTGGGCGCGCTGACCCGGTACCTGGAGCACCAGGTGCCGGTGTTCACGAAGGGCACCTGGCTCGGTGGCGTCGCGAAGAGCGTCGAGTACCCGGTCTACGCGATCCTGCTGGGACTGCTGGGAAACGCGGTGCTGACCGGGCTCGGGTTCCGGGACCGGCTCGCCGCGGGGTTCCGCACCGAGTTCTTCATCAAGACCGGTCTGGTGCTGCTGGGCGCGTCGATCAACTTCGCGGTGATCGTCAAAGCCGCCGGACCGGCCATCGCCCAGGCGTTCCTGCTGATCACACTCGTGTTCGGCTTCACGTGGTGGCTGGGCGGCAAGCTCGGCATCGACGCGAAGCTGCGGGCACTGCTGGCCTCGGCGGTGTCGATCTGCGGCGTGAGCGCGGCCATCGCGGCGGCAGGCGCGGTGCAGGCTCGCCGTGAACAGCTCGCGTACACCGCGAGCATGGTCATCATCTTCGCGCTGCCCTCGATCTTCCTGCTGCCACTGGCCGTGGACGCCCTGGGCCTCCCGGCACCGGTGGCGGGAGCGTGGATCGGCGGCAACATCGACACCACCGCCGCCGTCAGCGCGGCGGGCGCGATCGTCGGTGAGGAGGCGTTGCAGATCGCGACGATCGTGAAGACGACGCAGAACGCTTTGCTCGGCGTCGTCGCGGTCGCGCTGACGGCCTACTTCGCGTTGAAGGTCGAGCGCACCGGCGAGACGAAGGTCAGCGGTCGGGCGCTGTGGGAACGGTTCCCCAAGTTCGTGCTCGGCTTCCTGGCGGCGTCGGTCGTCGCGACGGTCTTCCTGGAGTCCGGTGGCGACAAGACCGTGATCACGACCGTGAACGATCTGCGCACGCTGTTCCTGATCCTCGCGTTCGTCTCGATCGGACTGGAGTTCCGGGTCGCGCCGCTGCGGGAGGCGGGGTGGAAGCCGATCGGGGTCTTCGCCAGTGCGACGGTGGTCAACCTGCTGGTGGGCCTGGGGCTGGCGAGCGTGCTGTTCGCGAGTTTCACCGGCTAGTGGCTCACGCGCGCCGAACCGCTTCGCCTGCGCGGCGGCAGGCCGGCGCCGGTGTGATCCAAAGCCCGCAGAACGACGGTGGCCGAGGCGGTTCGCCAGAGCTTACGGTGAACGGGTGACGACCACGGCCGAGGTTGTGAGCCAGGCGGACGAGAAGATCCGGCGCCTGGAGTCCCAGCTGGTTCGCGAGTACGGCGACGTGCCACCGAGCCTTGTGCACGAGTGGATCGAACGTGCGCGCGCACGGTTCGGAGGTGCGCGGCTGCAGGACTACGTGCCGTTGTTCGTGGCCCGTGAGGTGCGGGCATCGGCGCGTGCGTTCCCCGTCGAGGCGACGGAGGGAACGTTCCTGTCGACCTGGGCGCGCAACACCGCCCGCCGCCTGCTCGCCGCCGAACTGCCCCGTCGCTGGGCGCACACCGCCGGAGTGGCGCGCCGTGCCGAACACGTGGCGCGCGTCCTGCCCCAGGAGGAACGCGAGCTGCTCGTCGCCGCGGCCTGGGTGCACGACATCGGCTACGCCGCCGAGGTGAGCGACACCGGCCTGCACTCGCTCGACGGGGCCCGCTACCTGCGCCGGGCGGGCGTCTCGGAACGGATCTGCGGCCTGGTCGCGCACCACTCCGGCGCGGCGGCCGTCGCCGAGCTCGTCGGCCTGGGAGGCGAGCTCGGGGAGTTCCCGGACCACCGCGGCCGCCTGCGGGACGCGCTCTGGTACTGCGACATGAGCACCGGCCCCGACGGCAGCCCGACGACGGTGCAGGGCAGGCTCGCCGAGATCCGGCAGCGGAGGGGACCGGAGGACCCGGTGGTCCGCGCGCTCGCGATGAACGGCGACGAACGCCTCGCCGCGGTCCGGCGCACGCACCGGCTGCTCCGCCGCGCTTCCTGACCCGAGACGGTCGTCTACGGTGGCGGCATGCTGGACCTCAGCCCGCGGCCGGGCGACCTGGAGCCCGTCGAGACCGCCTCGATCGACGAGCTGCGGGCGTTGCAGCTCGAACGGCTCCGGTGGTCGGTTCGCCACGCCTACGAGAACGTGCCGCACTACCGCGCCTCTCTCGACGCGAGCGGTGTGCACCCCGACGACGTGAAGTCGCTGGCGGACCTGGCGAAGCTGCCCTTCACGACCAAGTCCGACCTGCGGGGCAACTACCCGTTCGGCATGTTCGCCGTCCCGCGCGAAGAGGTCGCCCGCGTGCACGCCTCGTCGGGAACGACCGGCAAGCCGACCGTCGTCGGGTACACGAAAGCCGACCTGGACACGTGGGCGAAAGTCGTCGCGCGCAGTATCCGCGCCGCGGGCGGCCGGGCCGGGCACGTCCTGCACAACGCCTACGGTTACGGCCTGTTCACCGGCGGGCTCGGTGCGCACGCGGGCGCGGAACTGCTGGGCTGCACGGTCGTCCCGGTGTCCGGCGGCATGACCGAGCGCCAGGTCCAGCTGATCCGCGACTTCGAGCCGGACGTCATCATGGTGACGCCGTCGTACATGCTCTCGATCATCGACGAGATGGAGCGGCAGGGCGTCGACCCGCGCACCACCTCGCTGAAGGTCGGCATCTTCGGCGCCGAGCCGTGGACGAACGACATGCGCCACGAGATGGAACGCCGCCTCGACATGCACGCGGTGGACATCTACGGACTGTCCGAGGTGATCGGGCCGGGCGTGGCGAGCGAGTGCGTGGAGACCAAGGACGGCCTGCACGTCTGGGAGGACCACTTCTACCCGGAGATCATCGATCCGGTCACCGGCGAGGTGCTGCCCGACGGCGAGGAGGGCGAGCTCGTCCTCACCTCGCTGACCAAGCAGGCGATGCCGATCATCCGCTACCGCACCCGCGACCTGACCCGCCTGCTGCCGGGCACGGCGCGGAGCATGCGCCGGATCGAGAAGATCACCGGCCGCACCGACGACATGATCATCCTGCGCGGCGTGAACCTGTTCCCGACCCAGATCGAGGAGCTGATCCTGCGCGTTCCCACGCTGTCGCCGCACTTCCAGTGCGTGCTGAGCCGCACGGGCAACCTCGACGACCTCACCGTGCTCGTGGAGCACCGCGAGGACGCCGCGGCCGGCGACGCGGGGGAGGAGCTGCGGCGGCTGGTGAAGAACTCGATCGGCGTCACCGTCGCGGTGGACGTCGTCGCGCCGGGCGGGATCGAGCGGTCCGTCGGCAAGATGAAGCGGATCGTGGACCGCCGGCCGAAGCGCTGATCAGCACGTGACGCACGAGTCACCGCATTTACTTGAAGATTGAACTATCTTGGACGGCATGAAGAAGATCGGTTTTCTGTCGTTCGGGCACTGGACGGACAGCCCGCACTCGCAGACGAGGTCGGCGGCCGATACGTTGCTGCAGTCGATCGACCTGGCCGTGGCCGCCGAGGAGCTGGGCGCGGACGGTGCCTACTTCCGCGTGCACCACTTCGCGCGGCAGCTCGCGTCGCCGTTCCCGCTGCTCGCCGCGATCGGCGCGAAGACCGACCGCATCGAGATCGGTACCGGCGTGATCGACATGCGCTACGAGAACCCGATGTACATGGCCGAGGACGCGGGCGCCGCCGACCTCATCGCCGGCGGAAGGCTGCAGCTCGGCATCTCGCGGGGATCGCCCGAGCAGGTCGTCGACGGCTGGCGGCACTTCGGCTACGGACCCGGTGAGGGCGAGACCGACGCCGACATGGCCCGCATGCACGCCGAGCTGTTCCTGAAGGTGCTGGAGGGCGGCGGCTTCGCGGAGCCCCACCCCCGCCCGATGTTCCCGAACCCGCCCGGCCTGCTCCGCATCGAGCCGCACTCGGCGGGCCTGCGCGACCGCATCTGGTGGGGCGCCGGCTCCAACGGCACCGCCGCCTGGGCTGCCCAGCAGGGCATGAACCTGATGAGCTCCACCTTGAAGTTCGACGAGGGCGGCGCACCGTTCCACGTGCAGCAGGCCGACCAGATCAGGGCGTTCCGCAAGGCCTGGACCGAGGCCGGCTGGGAGCACGAGCCGCGCGTCTCGGTGTCGCGCAGCATCTTCGCGCTCACCACGGACCTCGACCGGATGTACTTCGGCGGCGACGGCAAGAGCACCGACCAGGTCGGTTTCATCGACGGCCCGAACAAGGCGATCTTCGGCCGTTCCTACGCGGCGGAGCCCGACGTGCTGGTCGAGCAGCTGGCGGGGGACGAGGCGATCGCCGAGGCCGACACGCTGCTGCTGACCGTGCCGAACCAGCTCGGCGTCGAGTTCAACGTGCACGTCCTGGAGAACATCCTGACGCACGTCGCGCCGGCGCTGGGCTGGCGCTGACGGGGGACAAGACCCGCTGACCCGTTCGCAGCGAACGGATCAGCGAGCTCTATTGCTTCAGTGTTGACCGAGAAGAATCACCGGCGGCGGTCGCGCACGTAGACCGCCGACTTCTTGCCCTGAACGCGGCGATCGACCTCGAAGAGCGTCGTCGCGGTGATCAGGTCGCTGAGCTTCGAATAGCCGTACGTGCGGGAGTCGAACTCGGGGCGCTGCTTGGTGATGATGCTGCCGACCGCGGCGAGCGAGGCCCAGCCGTCCTCGTCGGACGCCGCCTCGACGGCGTTGCGCAGCAGCTTGACGAGGGTGGTGTCACCCTTGAGCTGGGCGACGGACACCGTCGACTTCCGCGTCATCGGCGTCTCGGTGGGAGCCTCGGCCTCGGGGTAGGCGAGGTTCTCGACGTAGATGAACTTGTCGCAGGCCGCGACGAACGGCTTGGGCGTCTTGCGTTCGCCGAAGCCGTAGACGGTGAGGCCGGACTCGCGCAGGCGGGCGGCGAGGCGGGTGAAGTCGGAGTCGCTCGAGACGATGCAGAAGCCGTCGAAGCGGTCGGAGTACAGCAGGTCCATCGCGTCGATGACCATCGCGGCGTCGGTCGCGTTCTTGCCGGTCGTGTAGGCGAACTGCTGGATCGGCTGGATCGACTGGGCCAGCAGGTGGTCCTTCCAGCCCTTCAGGTTGGTGCCGGTCCAGTCGCCGTACGCGCGCTTGACGTGCGCGGTGCCGTACTTGGCGATCTCCGCCAGCAGCGCCTCGGTGATCGAGGGCTGGGCGTTGTCCGCGTCGATCAGCACCGCGAGTTTGACGGCGCTCTCATTGGCAGTGGCCACGGTCGTTCGCCTTTCAGGTGTCCAGCAGCCGGCTGAGCCACGTCAGCGAGGCGGTGATCTGGTGCGGGGAGAGGCCACGCCGCCGTTGTTCCTGGTAGATCTCGGGGGCCAGCGGTGCGAGCAGGACCTCGACCAGGCCCTCCGGGTGGGGCACGGCCGCGTCGCGCAGCAGCGTCAGCACGTGCAGCCGCCAGAAACCGTAGGCCCCCGTGCGGAACCGGGCGTCACCGGTCTCCGCTCCGAGCGCCAGGTGCAGGTGCCGCTCGAGCAGGCCCGTCATCGCCGCGTAGAACGCCGCGAGGCGCTCGTGGGGCGGCGCCCCCGGCCCCAGCGGTGGCGGACCGCCCATCAGCTGTTCCTGCAGGACGCGTTCGTGCTCGTCCAGCAGTGCGGCGGCGACGGAGGACGGGTCGGGGTAGCGGCGGTAGAGGGTGGCGCGGCCGACGCCGGCGGCGCGGGCGATCTCGTCCATCGTGACCTGGCGGGCGTCCTTGGCCGCGAACAGGTCCTCGGCGGCGGCCAGGACCCGCGCCCGGTTGCGCGCGGCGTCAGCCCGTTCCTTGGCCATGAGCGGATCGTACTCGATCATCAACTAACTGGACAGTGTGTCCACTTCATGCCTACTCTTGATTAGCGGACACTGTGTCCACTTACTTGGGGGTTGTCGTGTACTTCGTGCTTCTGGGATCCGCGCTGCTCGTCGGATGCCTGCTCGCCGTGCAGGCGTCGGCGAACCTGCGGCTGACCAGGGCGGTGGGCACGCCGTACGGAGCGTCGG
The DNA here is from genome assembly GCF_040682435.1 of Lentzea sp. NPDC051208. Classification (NCBI taxonomy): domain Bacteria; kingdom Bacillati; phylum Actinomycetota; class Actinomycetes; order Pseudonocardiales; family Pseudonocardiaceae; genus Lentzea; species Lentzea sp. NPDC051208. The sequence goes on from NZ_JBFBAW010000019.1 coordinate 93,562, forward strand.
CGCTGCAGCTCGGACTCGCCGCGGCGGTGCTCGCGGTGCTCGCCGCGGCGACCGGCACGATCGGCGCGGTGGCGCTGGTGCCGGACGTCGAGCCCTGGCACCTGGCGGGCGGACTGGCCAGCCCGCTCTACATCACCAGCGGCATCCTGCTGTTCCCGAGACTCGGCGCGCTCGCCACCGTCGGGCTCTTCGTGACCGGCCAGGTGTTCGCGTCGGTGGCGCTGGACCTGTTCGGCCTGCTCGGCGTGCCGCGGCAGCCGCTGTCCGCGGGCATCGTGATCGGTGCCCTGGCGGTGCTCGCGGGCATCACCGTGCTCTCGCGGCCGCTGCGGGCCGCGCGGGCCGGCTGGGTCGGCCTCGGCATCGCCGCGGGCGCGGTGCTGCCCGTGCAGGGCGCGATCAACGCCAGGCTGCGCGCCGACCTGCACGCGCCGATCGCCGTCGCCCTGATCAGCTTCGTCGTGGCGACGCTGGCCATCGCGGTGGTGCTGCTGCTCAACCGCACCCCGGCGCCGAAGCTGGTGCCGCTCAGGGACATGCCGTGGTGGGGCTGGCTCGGCGCCGGGTGCGCGGCGGCCTACGTCACCGCGACGTTCTTGCTGATCCCCGAGATCGGTGCGGCGACCACGGTCGCGCTCACCGTCACCGGGCAGCAGATCGCGTCGGCGGTGATCGACCACTGTGGACTGTTCCGGATGCCCCGCAGGCCGTTCACCTCCGCGCGGGTCACCGGACTCGCGCTGCTCGTGGCGGGTTCACTGCTGGTCCAGTTCGGGTGACGGGCCCGGTTGCGACACGATCCGCCAAAGTGGCACGAACGCCCTGTTCCCGCATTACGGTGGTGGTGGCAACGGGCTTGAGAGAGGCGGAACCGGGCGTGACGTCCTGGGTTGAAGTGATCAACTATGTCCGGCTGCGGTACGAGGTGCTGGAGGAGTCGGACGACTGGCTGCGCTTCCGCCTCGACACGGACGGCGCGCGGACGCAACAGGTCGCCGTGCACCACCTGCCGGACCTCGGCGGAGCGGCGTGGGTGGAGATCTCCTCGGCCGTCGGCCGCGCCGCGGACGTCGACCTGCGCCGTTTCCTCGAGCTCGCGGGCGAGTCGCAGGTGGGCGGGGCGGCCGTGGTGGACGGTCTCGCGCTGCTCAAGCACGTGGTGCCGCTGGAGGACCTGAGCGTGCGGGAGGAGTTCGAGCGCCCGCTTGCGTTGCTGGTCGGCCGCGCGGACGCGATCGAGCACGAGCTGACGAGCGGCGACGACTTCTGACGGTCCGCTGGGCCGCGCCCGTGGCCTGATGGCGGACGCCGCGGACTGGGCCGGGCAGCAGGTGGCGAGGTCGTTCCTGCGCCGGCAGCGGCGCCGGGCCCTGCTCGACTGCCTCCGCGACGGCGGCCTGACCTGCGCGTGGCGGTTCGGGGACCGGCACGTTCGCGATCCGCCGGGATCGTTCCTGCTCCCGGCGGTCCACCGGCTCCTCCCTTGACTGCCGGGTCCGTTCTGCGATCGTGTGCGTCGTGACTGGACTGGAGCAGCATTCGGCCGACGTCGTGATCGTCGGCGCCGGCTACGCGGGCCTCGCGGCCGCGTCCCGCCTGGCGGCCGCCGGACTCGAGGTGGTCGTCCTGGAGGCCGCGGACCGCGTGGGCGGCCGGGTGGTCAGCGAGGTGCTGCCGTCCGGCGTGCGCGTCGACCACGGTGCACAGTGGATAGGCCCGTCCCAGAAGCGGTTCCACGAGCTCGCGGAGCGGTTCGAGTGCGCGACTTTCCCGACCTGGGAGACCGGTCGGCACGTCGAGATCTGGCACGACGGCACCCGCAACGACCACTCCGGCTCGATGCCGGAGTCCGGCCCCGGCGTCGCCGAACACGGGCGCGTCACCGCGGCGCTCGACGAGCTCGCGCTGACCGTCGACCTGGACCAGCCCTGGTTCACCCCCAACTTCGAGGTCCTCGACTCGATGTCCGCGGAGGAGTTCTTCCACTCGCAGACCGACGACGAGGACGCGCTGCGCAGGCTGGCGCACGCGGTGCAGCGCGTGTGGTGCTGCGAGCCGAGGGAGATCTCGTTCTTCCACGTGCTGTTCCACGTCGCCTCGGCGGGCGGGTTCGAGCAGCTGACGGAGACCCCCGGAGGTGGGCAGGACTCCCGTTTCGCTGACGGCGCGGACGCTCTCGCCCTGGCGATGGCCGCGTCGCTGACCGTGCGGCTGGACGAGCCGGTGCTGACGATCCGGCACACGGACGACGGTGTCGAGGTGATCACCGGCAAGGCGGTGGTGGCGGCGCGGCGGGTGATCGTCACCGTGCCACCGGCCGCGCTGGGACGCATCGGCTTCGAGCCCGCGCTGCCGCCCGCGCGCCGCGGCTGGACGGGTCACACGCCGATGGGACGCGTCGCGAAGGTGCACGCGGTCTACGAGGAACCGTTCTGGCGCAAGAAGGACCGCTCCGGCATCGCCACCCTCCACGGCCGCAACCCGGTGGGAGCGGTGTTCGACAACTCGCCGCAGGACGCGTCCCGAGGCGTGCTGGTCGCGTTCATCCACGGCGACCGGGTCGTCCGCTGGGCCGCCGCACCGGACGACGTTCGCCGGGCCGACGTCCTCTCGGCGCTGGCGGACGTCGCCGGCGCCCGTGCGCGCATGCCCGTCGACTACGCCGAGATGGCCTGGTCCGAGGACGGATGGACCATCGGCGGTTACGCGTGCTTCGTGTACCCCGGCGGCTGGACCGAGTACGGCGAGCACGGCTGGCGCGCCCCGACCGGCGCGCTGCACTGGGCGGGGACCGAGACCGCGTCGGTCTGGAACGGCCACGTCGAGGGCGCCATCACCTCGGGCGACCGTGCCGCCGACGAGGTGATCGCCGCGCTGAAGGCCGCGAGATGAATTCCTGTTCGGCGGAGGCGTGAAAGCGCCTGAATAGACTTCTGCAAACGTTGCCGATTCCCTAATTCACATATCTGATGTTCACATGCTCGAACGTTCTGGCGAATTACGCACGAATTGTTGACGGGGACTTCGTGGGCTATTCACAATTCGGAACCGCGGTGTGAGCCGCCCCACAACCGCGGTCACGAAGAGTCCCTGGAGGCAGCGTGTCCCGAAGTCAAGGCCTACGACGAGCAGCGGTGCTCGGCATCGTGGGCACAGTCGCCGCGGCGGGCATCGCCGTGCTGGTGAACGCGGCCGACGCGGCCCCTGGCGCGGGCGCGCTCACCGGACTGGACACCTCGGCGGGCAATCGCCGGGCACCCGTCAGCGGGTTGTACGACTGGAGCAAAGCCGGTTATCGGGGTGGTCAGAACCTCCCCGGCCAGAACGAGATCAACCCCGGTGCGGCGTGCCAGATCACCGCCGCGGAACTGGCGAGCCAGTTCGGCGTGAAGCCGAATGACGGACAGGACGACTCGGCGGGTCTGCAGGCGGCGATCGACTCGATCAGGACGACCTGTTCACCGTCGGCGAGCTACTCCGCGCTCAGCCTGATCACACTTCCCGCCGGTGAGCTGGAAGTCTCGCGCGAACTGCACGCGGACGCGGACTACCTGATCATCCGCGGCGCCGGCAGGGACGCCACGAGGATCACCTTCAGGCCCGACGCGAACACCCTGTACGACTCCCTGACCCCGGACGGCTCCGACTGGGACGAGGACGGGATGACGTCCGGCCAGGGCAAGGGCGGCTGGCTGTGGCCGGGCCGCGGCCTGTTCCGGGTGCAGTCGCGCGGCGTGCATTCGAGCTACGCGAGCGACTACGCGGCGGCGCCGGAGAACCGCAAGGACATCTTCGAGGGCACGGTCAACGTGCACTGGAAGGCCGGTGTGAAGGTGAGTGCCGCCGCGAAGGCCGGCGACCGCGCCATCACGGTCGCCTCGGTCAGCGCGATCAAGCCGGGCACGTTCGTCAACGTTCGTGCCGCGAACTCGGTCAGGTTCTACGAGCAGCAGTTCGCCACGAGCACGCCGTACCCGTTGCTGAACATGCACATGCGGCAGCAGATCTTCACCGTCGCGTCGGTGTCGGGCACGACCGTCACGCTCGACAAGCCGCTGGAGTTCGACGTTCCGGTCAACTCCACGTCGGACGGTTCACCGCCGATCGGCGGGACGGCGTACGACTCGAAGGTGTCGCCGCTGGTGGACCCGGTCGTCGGCGTCGGGTTCGAGAACTTCGGTTTCACGCAGGCGATGCCCGGTCTCGACCAGGCCGACTCGGTCAACAACTACGGCAACATGGCGCCCGCCGCCCAGATGCACGGCATCGTCTTCAAGTGGGCGGCGAACTCGTGGGTGAAGGGCGTCCGCGCGGAGATGACCGGGTCGCACCCGATCGTCACCGAGGAGGCCAAGAACCTGCAGATCGTGGACAACGAGCTCGACGGTTCGTGGAACAAGGGCAAGGGCGGCAACGGCTACTTCCGCGGCTCGCGCGTCTGGGACTCGCTCTACGCCGGCAACACCTCCCGCAACCTGCGGCACTTCACGTTCCAGTGGTCCGCCGCGGGCAACGTCGTGATCGGCAACGACTTCGACTCCGACCTGAACCTGCACGGCGGCTGGGAGCGCAACAACCTCTTCGAGCTCAACACCGTCCGGGTGCCCTACGCCCACCGGTCCGGCAACTGCCGCGCCAACTGTGGCGAGGAGGGCGGCGGCGGTCCCGACAACTCGAACTGGTTCCCGATCTGGTGGGGTGCGGGCAAGAAGGCGGTCAAGTGGTCCGGCGCGACCGGGCCCCGCAACGTCTTCTTCAACAACACCATGACGAAGCAGACCGCGACCGGCGGCCCGTTCACCGGCTACTACGCCGACCACGCGCGGATCTACCAGTTCGGCTGGAACGGCACGGGCTACCAGCACCTCGACGTCGGCGGCACGCCGATCACCGACTGGGCCTCCAACGAGCAGCGCGACTTCACCGGCGGCCACGGCGTGGACGCCACGAAGACCGACCCGGCGGCGTCGCTGTTCCTGAAGTCGGTCAACGGAACCCCTCCGACCAGCATTACCACCACCACCACCACGTCGTCCACGACCACCACCAAGACGACGAGCACCACTACCACTCCGCCGTCGGGCTCGTGCCTCACCGCCAAGATCACGCAGACCTCGGTGTGGAGCAGCGGTTACGGCGCCGACGTGACGCTGACCAACGGCTGCGCGACCGCGACGTCGTCGTGGACGGTCGAGTTCGACCTGCCGTCCGGCACCACGGTCAGCAGTTCGTGGAGCTCGGTCCGCACGTCCACCGGCCAGCACCACAAGTTCACGAACGTGAGCTTCAACGGTGCCATCAAGCCGGGCGCCAGCGCGAAGTTCGGCTTCAACGCGTCGGGCACCGGTCTTCCCGCCGGCTGCACGGTGAACGGCAACTCCTGCGGAGGCAACTGATGGGCACCAGGGCACTGGCACTGGCCGGGGTGGCCGCGACCGTCGCGGCACTGCTCAGCGGCGCGTCCGCACAGGCCGCGGCACCGGTGCTGAAGGTGGCGGTCACCCAGACGTCCGTGTGGAACGGCGGCTACGGCGCGGACGTGACGATCACCAACTCCGGTGACGCCGCGAGCACGTCGTGGACGGTCGAGTTCGACCTGCCGTCCGGCACCACGATCACCAGTTCGTGGAGCTCGGTCCGCACCTCGACCGGCCAGCACCACAAGTTCACGAACGCGAGCTTCAACGGCGCCGTCAAACCCGGTGCCAGCGCGAAGTTCGGCTTCAACGCGTCCGGCGGCAGCCTGCCGGTGAACTGCACGATCAACGGCGTGCCGTGCGGCGGCGGGACCACCCCGCCTGCCGACACGCAGGCACCCACCGTGCCGGCCGGGCTGCGGTCCACCGGGGTGACGTCGAGTTCGGTGTCGCTCGCGTGGACGGCGTCCGCCGACGACGTCGGCGTCACCGGCTACGAGGTGCTGCTCGGCAACGCGGTCAGCACGACCGTCACCGGCACGGCGGCGACCGTCAGCGGCCTGTCGCCGGCTACCGCGTACTCGTTCTCGGTGCGCGCGAAGGACGCGGCGGGCAACAGGTCGGCGGCGAGCACCGCCGTGAGCGCGACGACCAGTCAGGACAGCGGCGGTGGCGGCACCGTCGACGTGTCCACCGCGGCACAACTCCAGGCGGCACTGGCCGCGGCCACCCCGGGCCAGACGATCAGGATGGCGGCGGGCACGTACCGCGGCTCCTTCGTGGCCAACGGCCGGGCGGGCACCGCGTCCCAGCGCATCACCCTGAGCGGTCCGCGCGACGCCGTGCTCATCAACGACGGCCCCACGGGCGTCGCCCCGTCCTGCCCCACGCCCACCGCGGGCTGGGACTCCGGCTACGGCCTGTGGCTCTTCGGCTCCCCGTACTGGAACCTCACCGGGTTCACCGTGCAGGAGTCGAAGAAGGGCATCGTCCTCGACAACTCGCACCACACCACGATCGACGCGGTCTCGGTGCACCACCTCGACGAGGAAGCGGTCCACTTCCGCCGTTCCTCGGCCGACGGCGTCATCCGCAACTCCACGATCACCGACACCGGCCTCGTCCAGCCCGGCTACGGCGAAGGCGTGTACCTCGGTTCCGCCAACTCCAACTGGGCCTGCCACGGCAACAACGGCGGCATCGACCGCAGCGACCGCGTGCAGGTGCTGAACAACAGGATCGGCCCGAACGTCACCGCCGAGGCCATCGACGTCAAGGAGGGCACCTACGACGGCGTCATCCGAGGCAACACGTTCGACGGCCAGGGCATCACCGGCCAGAACTCGGCCGACTCCTGGGTCGACGTCAAGGGCATCGGCTACCTGATCGAGGACAACTCCGGCACGTTCCGCAGCCCCGGCACCTTCGCCCACGGCTACGAGACGCACAACACCAGCACCACTCCCACGTTGCCCAACGGGTGCGGCAACACCTGGCGCGACAACCGTTCGGACCTCGGCGGTGTGGGCCAGTACGCCATCAACATCACCTCGGTGTCGAAGTGCGCGGCGATGCCCAACGTCGTCTACTCCTCCAACACCGTGACCGGAGCGGTGAAGGGCCTGACCAACGCCCCGGTGACCCCGTAACGCCTCCCTGTCGCGAACGTGTCCGGCGCTCCACTGTGGACGCCGGGCACGTTCGTGTCACGAGTGCTGTGCCAGGAAACGAGCCGTCGCGCGCGGGCTCCGGAAGACGTGCAGCCGCGCGTTGCCGGCGTGGGCCGCGATCGCGTTCTCCAGGAGCGGCCGGGACTTGCGACGCCACGACCAGACCCAGCGCCAGAAGTCGGCGGTCTCGCGGGACCTGAGCAGTGCGCGCCAGGCGCAGCGCGGGAAGGAGTAGTCGAGCAGGAGCACGGTGTCCGCCCTGACCAGCCGCACTTCCAGCACGTCGTGGGGGCCGAGGTCGCCGTCCATGATCCACCGGTCTTCGGCGGCGAGCTCGCCCTGGACGATGGCCCAGAGGTCGTGCGGGGTCGGTTCCAGGTCCGGTCCCCAGAAGTGCTTGTCGAGCTCGATGACGGGAAGGCCGGTCGCGGTGCCCAGTTTTGTCGCGAGGGTGGACTTCCCGGCGCCGCCACGGCCGAGGATGACGACGCGTTCCATGACCGTCATCGTGTCAGGCGCCCCGGCTCACGCGTGCACCGGCCGGTGTTCGCCGAAGATCAGGTCCCAGTCCAGCTCCGGCACCGGAACCGGCCGGGGTTCGGGGATGTGGCCGTGGGTCGGCACGATCGACCCGTTGAGGAACTGCCACACCTCGTCGCCCATGCGCTGCTCCAGGGCGGTGGCTTTCCTCGGCTGCGGGATGCCGGTGGGAATCGTTGCCACGAAACGGATCCCGCGGAACCCTTCGGCATCGGTGGCTTCGAGCGTGCCGTGGTGCCGGGTGGCGATGCGGCGGGCGATGGCGAGGCCGAGGCCCGCGCCGCCCGCGGCACGGGTGCGGGCCTCGTCGAGCCGGGTGAACCGGTCGAAGACGCGGTCGCGGTCCGCCTCGGGGATGCCGGGGCCGTCGTCGATGACCTCGAGCGTCGCGGACGAGCCGCCGCTTAGGCGGACGATCACCGCGGTGCCCGCGTGGCGTTCGGCGTTGTCGAGCAGGTTGCCGAGCAGCCGGGACAGCTGGGCGCGCCGGCCGGGGACGATCACCTGGTCGTCCGCCTCCAGGGTGACCGCGGCCCGGCGGGAGACCTCGCGCCGCACGACGGCGGTGAGGTCGACGGTGTCCTGCTTGTCGAGTGCGTCGGAGTCCAGCCTGGCCAGCAGCAGCAGGTCCGTGGTCAGCTCCTGCAGGCGTTCGGCGTCCTCCAGCGCCGACTTCACGACGGTGGGCCAGTCCGCGAGGTGCGGGTGCGACAGCGCGATCTCCAGCTCTGCTCGCAGTGCGGCCAGCGGGCTGCGCAGCTCGTGCGAGGCGTCCGCGACGAACCTGCGGGTGTCCTCGACGGTGCTGTGCACCCGGTCGAGCGTCTCGTTCAGCGTGGCGGCCAGCCGGGCGATCTCGTTGTCGGACGACGGCACCGGGACGCGCCGGGTGAGGTTGTGCTCGTTGATCTCGGCCACCTCGGCCCGCATCGTCTCGACCGGCCGCAGCACCCTGTTGGTCGCCGCGAGCACCGTGACCGACACCAGCGCGGTGATCGACGCGAGCACTCCGATCAGGGACAACGTCGCGCGGTCGAGCTGTTGCTGTGCCTGAGAGGCGATCGACCTCGCGTCCTCGTCGTTGCGGTGCGGCCCCTCCCCGATCTGCTGCGAGCGGGTCTCACCGCTGCCGCTGAACGGCCACAGCGACAGGACCGGCCGCACCTCAGTGCTCGCGTACCGGACGAGCACACCTGGCGTGGCGGCGGTCGCGTTCTTCTGCAGCGGTACGCACCGCGTGCTCGAGCACATGTAGTGCACGCGCGAGCTGTCCGCGGTCTGCGTCGCGATCTCCGCGCGTTGCGAGACCAGCATCAGCAGCCCGGCGAGGCCGATCAGCAGCGCGGTGACCACCGTGGCCAGCACGGTCACCTTGGCCTGCAACGATTTCACCGGTCCACCAACCGGTAGCCGACACCGCGCACGGTGGTGATGCTCCGCCGGTCGAACGGTGTGTCGATCTTGCGGCGCAGCGCGCTGATGTAGACCTCGACGAGGTTGGGGTCGGGGTCCTGCGCCGCGTCCCACACGCCGTCGATGATCTCCGACTTGGTGACGACCTCGCCCGCGTGCCTGAGCAGGAAGTTCAGCACCGAGAACTCCTTCGCCTTCAGGTCGATCCGCGTGGTGCCCCGGTGGCACTCCCGGCTGAGCGGGTCGAGCACCAGGTCGCCCGCCCGCAGCAGCACCGGCTGGGCGGTGCGCGACCGCCGCGCCAGCGCCCGGAGCCGCGCCACCAGCACCACGTAGGAGAACGGCTTGGTCAGGTAGTCGTCCGCGCCGGTGTCGAGACCCTCCGCCTCGTCGAACTCGCCGTCCTTCGCGGTGAGCATCAGGATCGGCGTCCACACGCCCGCGTCGCGCAACGCCTGGCAGACCCGGTACCCGTTGAGGCCGGGCAGCATGATGTCCAGGACGATCACGTCGTACGGGTGCTCGCGCGCCCGCCACAACCCGTCCGTGCCGGTGCGTTCCACGTCGACCGCGAACCCTTCCGCGGTCAGCCCGCGGGTGAGCAGGTCGGCGAGGCGGGGGTCGTCTTCCACCACGAGCACGCGCATGGCAGCAGAGTGCCGCATTGATCATGATCGCGTCCTGAAATCCGGTTCAGGATCTTTCAGCGTCCTTTCAGGTTCACCCTGGCAGGCTGCGCAGCGTGGATCGGGGGTTCCACGATCGGGGAGAAGGTGGCGGCGCCGAGGGGGGAGCGGTGCTGCCACTTTCTGGTCTGCCTGTGAGCGCCGGAACTAGGGCCTGTGCCGAAGTCTGATCCGCGACAGCCGGGCCCGAGGCGGCCCCTGGCGGCACGGCCGGACGACCCACGTACAACACCGGTATGCGGGCCATCCGGCCGCACCACCAGAAACCACCTCAAGCGCGACTCTCATCGAACCGGACTTCGACACAGGCTCTAGACGTGCGCGGGTGTGGCGACCGGTTCCACCTTCTGACGCTCAGCGTGGACCGAGGCGATACCGCCCAGGATCAGCAGACCGCCGAGCAGCTGCAACGGCGAAAGACCCTCACCCAGCAACAGCCACGCGAACAGCGAGGCCGACACGACCTCGAGCAGCGCGATGAACGACGCCAGCCGTGAGCCCAGGATCCCCGAGGCGGTGATGCCGCTGGCGTACGCCAGCGCGGTGCCGATGACCGCGACGACGAGCAGCGGCACCCACCAGGGCGTGGGCTCGCCGAACAGCGGCACGTCGCCGAACGTGGCGGTGAACGGCAACAGGCCGGTGGCGCCGATCAGGGCCAGGACCGGTGCGGCGAGCAGCAGTCCCGCTCCGGCCAGCGCCACCGGGGGCAGGCCGTTGTTGGGGCGGGCGGCGATCACGAAGTACACGGAGCACCCGATGGCGGCACCGAAGGCGGCGGCCAGGCCGATCGGGTCGACGGCCTGGATCGCGCCGGGGCCGATGACCAGCACCAGGCCGCCGACCGCGAGCACCGAGCCGATCAGGACGACGGGGGCGGGCGTTCGCCTGCTGACCGCCCAGGTGAAGCCGACGAGGATGAGCGGCGCGAGGAACTCGATGAGCAGTGCCGTCGCGACCGGGATCCGCTGGATGGCGGCGAAGTAGAGGACCTGGGTGATCGCCACGCCCACCAGGCCCATGCCCAGCACGGGCCAGCGGGCCTGCAGCAGCAACGACCAGCGGCCGCGCATCAGGACGAGGACGAACGGCAGCAGCACCAGGCCGGCGGTGAGCGCGCGGGCCGTGACGGCGGCCGCGGGGGACCAGCCGGCCTCCAGCAGGGGTTTGACGAACGCGCCGGAGGTGCCGAACGAGATGAACGAGACCGCCGCTGCGATCAGGCCCGTGGACTTCGACGGAATCCCCATGGTCGCGTGCCTCCCGGTTCCGAACGGTGTCATGGCCTAACCTGACCTACGCCCCTGACGCTAGGCCGGTCTCGGTAAGGAGTCAATTTGCGTTTTGCCCCTGACACGGAGGAGTCGCTCGCGTTCGTCGTGGCGCTGTGCAACACGGACCCGTCGGCCTCGCGCGGTGGTGACGACGAGCTGGCCACCGTCGGCCAGCTGGCGGCCCTGCTCAGCCGGTTCCGCTACACGGGGCGCATCGACGGCGACGAGGCGGAGCTGCGGGACGTCCACCTGACACGCGCGCTGCTCCGGCGCGTGTGGTCGCTCAGTCGCGATGACGCGGTCGAGGCCGTCAACAAGATGTTGCGCGACGCGAAGGCACTGCCGCACCTCGTGCGGCACGACGACCTCGACTGGCACATGCACGCCACCGAGCCCAACTCACCCCTCGCCGAACGCATGCGGGTCGAGGCCGCGCTCGCCCTCATCGACGTGATCCGGATGAACGAGATGGACCGCCTGCGGGTCTGCGCGGCCGACGACTGCGAAGGGCTCCTGCTCGACCTGTCCCGCAACGGGTTGAAGCGGTTCTGCAGCGTGCGGTGCGGCAACCGGATGAACATGATCGCGTTCCGCGAACGGCGTGCGGACGGCCGGTGAGACGCGGGCGTTCGATGCTCGCCGGGCCGCGCCTACGTGGAGGCAGGTGCCACGGAGATCGTCCTCACCGCGCGCCACAACCTCGACGCGGCCATCCAGAGCAGGACGCGCCGCCTGGCCGGGTCTCTCAACCAGGAACGTTAGTCGTCGAAGGTGAACCCGGTGCGCACGCGCAGTTCCGTGGTGGCGCAGTCCCAGCCCGCGCGTTCGGCGACGAAGGTGTAGTCGCGGTCGCTCGTCATCGGGAACTCGGTGTGCACCAGGACATCGCGTGACACGGCCTCGGCGACGGTCCTGCCGTCGAGCGTGACGTGCCACTTCACCTCGGACTCGCAGCCCCGCAGTTCGACCGAGAGCCCGCCGTGTCCCGTGCGCGCCGGAGTGCGGCCGACCCCGCCGAACCGCGTTTCCACCTTGGTCCTGGCCGCCAGTTCGTACACGTGCACGGGAGCGCAGACGACAGCGTCCGAACCGCCGGCGCACTCCTGCACGGTCCGGGGAGCGTCACCGCCCACGACCCTGGTGCTCACGTGGTCCGGCAGGTTCGCCAGCATGACGGCGGCGAGGGCGACGACCCCCAGCGACGCGATCGTCGTCGCCGTCGACACCACCACGGCGCGCACCCTGCGCCGCACGGCCTCCGAGCGCTCCCGCGCCTCCAGTTCGAGTTTCTGCAGCAGCTCCGGCTTGTCCGTGGCCGCCGCGACGAGCATCGCCACCTGGCGGGTGGCGAGCGTGGCGGAACGGGACGCCATCAGCGACGCGATGAGCGCGATGACGGCGCTGACGATTCCCGCTACCCACGACACCCGCTCGACCCAGTCCCAGGACACCGCGCAATCCAAGCAGAACAAGGACATTCAGCGCGGCGGAACGGTGATGATCTCCCCGGAGGCCACGGCGGCCGTCACGTCACCCGCGGCGCATCATGCGCTGGGCGAGGCGTTTCGCGAAGCCGGTGAACGGCGGCTGGGCGAGGCGGAGCGTGTCGAACGCGAGCGGCTTGCGCAGCACCGGCTTGAGGTGGGAGAAGGCGTTCCACGAGTAGTGGCCGTGGTAGGCGCCCATCCCGCTGGCACCGACGCCGCCGAACGGCAGCCCGCTCACCACCACGTGGATCAGGCCCGCGTCGTGGACCACCGCGCCGGACGACGTCCGCTGCTCGAACAGGCGGCGGGTGCGGGAGGACGACGTGAACACGTACAGCGCGAGGGGTTTGTCCCAGGCGTTGACGACGTCGATCGCCTGCTCGGCCGAGTCGACCGCGACGACCGCGACGACGGGGCCGAAGATCTCCTCCCGCAGCACAGCGTGGGCCGCGTCCGGGCCGACGGACAGGCGGCCGCCGCTCAGGGTCACGACCGTGGGCGCGAGGTACCGCTCCGCCCGGTCGTGGTCGCCGCCGATCACCACGTTGGTGCCGTCCAGCAGGGACACGAGCCGGTCGAACTGCCGCTCGTTCACGATCCGGCCGTAGTCCTCGCTCGCCCGCGGGTCCGCACCCCACAGGTCCGCGATCGCCTTCCGGAGCGCCTGCACGAGTGCGGGGATCCGGTCGGGAGTGGTCATCACGTAGTCGGGAGCGACGCACGTCTGGCCCGCGTTGGTGAACTTCGCCCACACCAGCCGCCGTGCCGCCTGGTCGAGGTGGGCGTCGTCGTCGAACCAGACGGGTGACTTGCCGCCCAGTTCCAGCGTCACCGGCGTCAGGTGCTCGGCCGCGGCCCGCATCACGATCCGGCCGACCGTGCCGCTGCCCGTGAACACGATGTGGTCGAACCGCTGCGCCAGCAGCTCGGTCGTCTCCGGGACACCGCCCTGCACCACGCGCACGGTGCCGTCGGGGAAGTAGGCGGGCACGAGCCTCGCGATCAGCGCCGACGTCTCCGGCGCCAGTTCGCTCGGCTTGAGCACGGCCGTGTTGCCCGCCGCCAGCACGCCGACCAGCGGGCCGAACAGCAGCTGCATCGGGTAGTTCCACGGTGCGATCACCAGCACCACGCCGAGCGGCTCGGGCACCAGCCGCGCCCGTGCCGGCCACAGGCCCAGCGGCACCGGGGCGCGCCGGGACCGTGACCAGCTCCGCAGGTGCCGCATCGTGTGGCCGATCTCCGCCAGCACCACGCCGATCTCGGTCAGTTGCGCCTCGCCCGCGTTCTTGTGCAGGTCGCTCCACAGGGCGGCCTCGAACGCGGCCTCGTTCTCGGTGAGCAACGCGCGCAACGCCCGGAGACCGGCGGTGCGGGCGGCCAGGGGACGGGTGGTGCCGGCGTCGAACACCTCGCGGGCGCCGGAGACGGTCGCGGCGAGGTCGGCTGTCGTCGTGGGCATGCACCTCACCCTACCCCATTACGAAACAGATCCTTTTCGTTTCTTTGTCGCGGTATGCTGGGCGGGATGACGACGAAGGCCGAGGCGGCACCGGGGCGCCCCAAAGACCCGCGGGTGGACGCGGCCCTGATCAACGCGGCGATCGAGGTCCTCACCGAGTCGGGATGGGCCTCCTTCACCACGACCGCCGTGGCCAAGCGCGCGGGCGCCTCCACCGCGTCCCTCTACCGCCGCTGGCCGTCCAAGCAGGCACTCGCCGGAGCCGTCGCCCGGCACATCGCCCAGGCGGAGCTGGCCGGGATCGACACCGGCGCACTCGAGAGCGACCTGCGGGAACTGCTGGCGCGCAAGCGGAAGATCCTGGAAGCCGCCACCGGCCCCGCGCTGCTCTCGCTGATGGGGCAGGCCGCGCACGACCCGGAGCTGCGCCAGATCCTGCACGACGACGTCTACCAGTCGGTCCGCGGTGAGCTCGGGGCCCTCGTCGACCGGGCCACCGGCCGCGGGGAACTCGCGAACGCCGTGGGCGGCGCGCAGATCGACGTGCTGACGCTGGTGCTGATCGGCACCGCCCTGGCCCGGTCGGTCTTCGTCGAGTCCGGCGCCCACGACGCCGCTGAGGCGGAGCTCCCCCTGCTGCTCGCGGCGATCAACCTCGCCTGATCTACGGCCACGGAAGTGTCCATTCCGGTGGGAACAGCGCCTCCGGTGCCGTGACGGGGCAATGTGCCCGCAGCACCACACCGGTGGTGCCCGGCAAGCTCACCGAGGTGACCTGCTTGCCCTCGTGGTCCCGATAGGCGCGGTACAGCGGCACCGTGACCGCCCGGCTGCCGGTCGGGTTCGCGTTGACGAGCGCCATACCGCAGGTGAAGTCCCGGCGGAACACCTTGTTCGCGACCGCGCGGTAGGCGCCGACGGGGTGCCCCAGGTGCCAGTCGTACTCGGGGTGCCACGGCGTCGGGTCCGCGTAGCCGTCGGTCTTCTCGATCTCGGCGATCGCGGCGTGCCCGCTGGTGGTCATGAACAGGCTGGCCAGCGCGTACCGGAAGGCCTGGGGGTCGCCCACCTCGAAGTGCGGCTGCACCCAGGTCATCTTGTCGTTCGCCTCGTTGACGGCGATCTCGGCGACCTGCCGGCGCCAGCCCTCCGGGTAGTCCTCGAGGAGCCGGTCGCTGGAGAACGTCAGCCACCACTCGTCGAACGCGCCGTCGAGATAGGCGCCGTACGCGTCCCATCCGCCCGCCTGCAGCCGTGCGTTGGTCAGGTTCCCGACCGAGAGCAGGCCCGCGGCCGTGAAGCTGGTCTTGATGTCGGCGAGCATGCCTTTGTAGGCCTGCTGGAACGACGCGTTGTCCGGATATTTCGCCGGGCACACGCCGGAATGATAGGCGTCGCAGGTGTAGAGGACGTTGTCCAGGAACACCCCGTCGAATCCGGTGGATTTGGACGTCGCGACGACGCTGCTCACCCAGGCTTTGCGGTATTCGGGATTTCCGACGTCCATCTGCCAATGGCCTTCGTAGCCGGAGTAGGCGAGTTCTTTCCCGTTCGGACCTTTCAGGAACCACTCAGGGTGGTTCTTGCGCGCGTAGCAGTAACCGAGGCCGGCGGGCAGGTGCTCGTCGTCCTTGCCTCGCTTGCACGCGTAGGAACGGGTGGAGGAGAGGTCCTTGTAGACGTAGACCTTGACCTGGGGATTCGCCGCCTTGAGCTTCTTCAGCAGGTCGCCTTCCCAGGCGTTGAGCACGATGTGGGCGCGGCGCTTGGCCTCTACGGCGATCGTCTCGTCGGACACCGGTGTGCTGTTGAGGTGGAGCCAGAAGGACTGGACACGTCCGACGGGCGCGGGTTCACCCGCTTCGGCCGCGGGCGGGAAGAGTCCGATGAGCAGGAGCGCCAGCAGAATCCTCCGCAGCCTGCCTGTTTTCTCAAGCATCGCCCCTCCTCGCCCGAAGTCCTGCGAGCGAGGTACCCATTGCGGGATGAGGGCGTGGCGGCGAAGTCGTAAACCACCTGTTGTGGTGTGGCGGCGTCGGGGAAATGACACGGTGAGTACCACCGCCGCTCCTGGCCGGGTGATCCACTGCAGGACGACCAGGCCGCGGGAAGCGCGAAGACCACCCCGTCGAGGTGATCTTCGCGCTCGGCGGTTCGACCGCAGGGCCGCTAGACCGCGTCCGCGACCTTGATCTTGCCCTCGATGATCTGGGCCTTGTAGCCCTCCAGGATTCCCTGCAGCTTCGCGTCGATCTTGCCGCCCGACGTCGCGTACCCCATGCCGTTCGACTTGAGGTCGAAGACCTTCGGCAGCGACGCGAGGTCGTTCGCCGCGGCGGCCTCGAAGAAGTCGTAGACGGCGACGTCCACGCGCTTGAGGCTGGAGGCCACGATGACGTCGCGGTTGGCCGCGAGCGCGGGCTGGTTGTACTGGTCGGCGTCACAGCCGATCGCCAGCACGCCCGCCTCCTTCACCGCCGCGAACACGCCGATGCCGGACGCGCCGGCCGCCGGGTAGACGACGTCGGCGCCCTTGTCGATCAGGCCCTTCGCCGCCTCCTGGCCCTTGGGCGGGTCCTGGAAACCGGTGAAGTCGCCGGCCGGGGTGATGTACTTCTTGTCGATCGACACCTTCGGCGCGGCGGTCTTCGCGCCCTGGTAGTAGCCCGCCTCGAACTTCTGGATCAGCGGGATGTCCACGCCGCCCACGAAGCCCACGTGGCACTTCTTGCTCTGGTACGCGGCGACGACGCCCGCGAGGAACGCGCCCTCCTGCTCGGCGAAGACCAGCGGCGTCACGTTCGACACACCGTCCACAGCGGAGTCGACCAGGCCGAACTTGACGTTCGGGAACTCCGGCGCGACCACCTTGAGCGACTCGGTGTAGGCGAAGCCGACGCCGACGATCGGGTTGAAGCCCTCGGACGCGAGCTGGCGCAGCCGGGTCTGCTTCGCGGACTCGTCCTCGTTCGGCGCCGCGGACAGCTCGCGGGTGTTCTCCTTCTTGACGCCCATGTCCTTGATCGCCTTGTCGAACCCGGCGGCGGCCAGGTCGTTGAACGACGCGTCGCCACGGCCACCGATGTCGTAGGCCAGACCGATTTTCAACGCGCTGCCGTCGACCTTCTTGTCGTTGGCGGCGCTGGTGCTCGACGTGGCGGGCGCCGTGGGCGGCGCCGAGAACTCACAACCACTGCCCGACGCGGCGGGCGGGGTGCCACCACCGGAGTCCTTCGCACAGGCGCTCACCACCATGAGGCTGGTCAGCGCGATCGCGGCCACGGCGGTGCCACGCATACGACGACGCACGGTTCGTCTCCTCTAACTCGGCTTTGAGAGGCGGACGCTACCTCGCACGCCGATCAAACCGGTTGAGAGTTCACTTATTGGGATCGAGGAATTTGCGGAAGACGAGGAAGTCGCACGGGCACGCGAGGTGCGGCACCAGGAACGGGTACGCGGCTTCCAGACCGTCCTTGCGCACGAGCCGATAGCCGATGCGGGTGTACCAGGCCCGGAGAAACTCCTTCACCGGGTGCTCCCACGTCTGCGGGACGAGCAACTCCAGCTGCATCTCACGAAACCCCTGCTCACGGCCCCAGTTCTCGGCGAACGACACGAGGTCTTTGCCGATGCCGGTGCCACGCTCCTCCGGCGCGGCGACCAGCATCCCGAACTCGCCCACGCCGTCCTCGATCTCGTGCACGCGCACGGAACCCACGACGCGATCGCCCGACCAGGCCACCGCGATCTGCCCGGTGGCGATGAGCTCCGCCACCTCGGCCTCGGTGGTCCGGGACTGGCCCTCAAGCCAGATTCCCTTTTCCGCCTCGGAGTACACGCGGTTGATCAGGGCGGCGATCTCCGCGGCGAGCGCCGTGTCGGAGATCAGGACGGGAGTCACCACGGCGACGGCTGGGTGAGCTTGGCGAGCTCGTCGGCGTGCTGGAGCACCCCGAGCTCACGCAGCATCCGATCACGCTGCACCGGGTCGTGCGCGACGTGCGAGGCGTGCAGCGCCTTGCGCAGCCGGGCTTTCCGGCGCGGCGTCCACGGGCCGGCGACGGCGAGCTTCGCGGCGCGCAACGCCGCCTTGTCACGGGTGCGCGCCAGGGCGTCGCGGTCGTCGTCGCCCAGGCCCAGCAACGACAACACGCGTTCGCGCAGCTCACGCCCGACGCGTGCCCACGTGGTCGTGCGCCGGCGCGCGGCGCGGATCTCGATGCCGAGCGCGAGGTGCAGCATCACCAGGCCGAGGACCGGTCCGAGCAGGACGCGGGCGGTGCCGGCGACGGGGCCGGACAGGCTGAAGGCCGCGAACGCGGCGAACGCCGTCAGCGCCCACGCCACGAGGCGGGCAGGACCGGGACGGCCGTTCTGGCGCACCCCACCGCGCATCGCCCAGCCGCACGCCACGAGCGCCGCCTCCATCACGGAGAACAGGACGACCCGCTCCACGACGTCGGTGATGCCCAGGCGCTGTTCGAAGAACCGCCACGAGGTGTCGACGCTGACGCCGATGCTCATCAGCGCGACGGCGTAGAACCCCTTGGCACCGGCGGGCTTCGACGGCTCGGCCGGCGGTTCCGGAGCGGGGGAGGGGATCTCCGCCTTGTCGAGCTCGGCGATCAGTTCCGGCGTGAGCAGCACATGACCGCTCGTGTCGGTCATGTCGTTGGCAGCGCGCCACTCGTTCACGATCGCCCTGGTGTGCGAGCTGGTGGGCACCGCCTGGCCCTGCTTGTGCAGCCAGCGGCGAACGTCCTCGACCGTGCAGCCGCGCGGCAGGTGCTCCAGCGCGTGCTGGATCTTGGCCTTCTGCGTCTTCAGCCGGGCCAACTCGGCGCTGTGGTCGGTCAGGGTGCCGACCTCGTCCGTGGTCACTCGTGCTCTCCGTCCTCATGTGTGGGGGCTTGCAGGGGCACGCGGACGCGCCGGACCCTACCCGGCTACCCGGCGTGAACATCATCAGGTTTACGACGTTGACACTGTCACGGTTGCAGTGTCACTATCGTGGGGTGTGGACGCTCGACGAGTTGCTGGACCGCGTCTCCGCCGCGTTGGCGGCGGAGTACTCGGGCGCGCCCAACGGACGCGTCCGGGACGTGCCCGACAAGCGGGCCGTCCGCTGGTACGCGACGACGGGGCTGGTCGACAGACCGTCGGCGATGCGCGGCCGCACCGCGTTGTACGAGAAGCGCCACCTGCTCCAGCTGGTGGCGGTGAAGAGACTGCAGTCGCAGGGGAGGACGCTGGCCGAAGTCCAAGCCGAACTCGCGGGCGCCACCGACACGACGCTGGCGGCCATCGCCCGCGTGCCGGAAGATCTGCTCTCCACGGCTGGAGCACCACCGCCAGAGGCCGTTCGCCCCAGGTTCTGGGCCGAACCCGCTGCCGCACCGGCCGCGCCACCCGCACCTGCCGAGGCGTTCGCGCTGACCGGCGTCGCGCTCGGGGGAGGTGCCGTCGTCCTGGTGCCGGGGACGCCGACCGCCGCCGACCGCGCGGACATCGCCGCCGTCGCCCGGCCACTGCTCGACCTGCTCGCCGCCCGCGGCCTGCTCGACGAAAGGGAATCGTCATGACCATCTCCGTCGCCCCGATGAAGGCCGCCGAAGCCGACCGCATCGGCCGGACGACCGAGGACGCGGGCCTGGGCGCACTGCGCACCGAACGCGGCAACCTGCCGCTGGAGCGCCTCGGGGTGCGAGCCTCCATCACCGGTCTCGTCGGCCGCGTGGTCCTGACGACCGGGTTCGTGAACACCCACGACACCGCTCTCGAAGCGACCTACGTGTTCCCGTTACCCGACCGCGCCGCCGTCACCGGCATGAAGATGACCGCCGGCGACCGCACGGTGGAAGCCGATCTGCAGGAACGCGCCCAGGCCCGCCAGACGTACGACGACGCGATCGCGGCGGGCAAGAGGGCGTCCATCGTGGAGGAGGAGCGCCCGGACGTCTTCACCATGCGCGTGGGCAACATCCCCGCCGGTGAACGGGTGACCGTCGAGCTGACCCTGGTCGGGCCACTGGTGTTCGAGGACGGCGCGGCCACGTTCCGGTTCCCGCTCGTCGTGGCACCTCGCTACGTGCCGGGTTCGCCACTGCCCGGACCGTCCGTCGGCGACGGGCACGCCCAGGACACGGACCTGGTGCCGGACGCCTCGCGGATCACGCCGCCGGTGCTGCTGCCGGGCTTCCCGAACCCCGTGCGGCTCGGCATCGACGTGGAGATCGACCCCGCCGGACTGGAACTCGGCGAGGTGCGGTCGAGCCTGCACACCGTCGTCACCGAGGGGAACACCGTGTCGGTCTCGCCGGGGGAGCGGGTCGACCGCGACTTCGTGCTGCGCCTGGCGTACAACGGGAACAGCCCGGCGGTCGTGTGCGTGCCCGACGAGGACGACAGCGGTGAGGGCACCTACCAGCTGACGGTGCTGCCGCCCGAGACCGAGGCCCCGGTCCGCCCCCGTGACGTCGTGCTGCTGCTCGACCGGTCCGGCAGCATGTCGGGCTGGAAGATGGTCGCGGCCCGGCGTGCGGCGGCCCGCATCGTCGACACGCTGACCGCCGACGACACGTTCTCCGTGATCACCTTCGACCACCACCTGGAACGGCCGGACACGCTCGGCTCCGGACTCGTCACGGCCACCGACCGCCACCGCTTCCGCGCCGTCGAACACCTGGCGGCCGTGCAGGCACGCGGCGGCACGGAGATGTACGAGCCGTTGCGGCAGGGCCTGACCCTGCTCTCCGACGCGGCCTCGGAGCGCGACCCCGTCCTCGTGCTCGTGACGGACGGTCAGGTCGGCAACGAGGACCAGATGCTGCGCGACATCGCACCGCTGATCAGCCGGACGCGGATCCACGCCGTCGGCATCGACACCGCCGTCAACGCGGGCTTCCTCGGCAGGCTGGCCGCCGCCGGGGCGGGCCGGTGCGAACTCGTCGAGAGCGAGGACCGGCTCGACGAGGCGATGACGCACATCCAGCGGCGGATTGGCGCCCCGGTGATCACCGACGTGGTGGTGTCGCCGGGGTCGGACCTGCCCCGCCTGCCCACCGCCATCTATCCGGGTGTGCCGCTGGTCGCCTTCGGCCGGTACCGCGGCGCAGCACCGGAGTCCTACACCGTGCGCGGCCGTACCCGTGATGGCGCCGACTGGCAGGAGACGGTGGCGGTACAGCGGCACACCTCGCCGGCCGTGCGGTCGCAGTGGGCCCGTGCCGCGCTGCGTGACCTGGAGGACCGGTACGCGGCCGGCGACCGGACGCTGGAGTCGTCGATCGTGGAGACCTCGCTGCGGTTCGGCGTGCTGTGCCGCTTCACCGCGTTCGTGGCGGTGGACGAGCGCGTCGTGTCCGACGGGACGGTGCACCGGGTGGTGCAGCCGGTCGAACAGCCCGCGGGCTGGGAGATGCGGGCACCAGGCGGCGCGATGCCGATGTTCGCCGGCGGCCCGCCCGCCTTCGCCGCTGCGGCCCCGTTCGCCGCCGCGCCCGCCGCCTTCGCGGGACCGGTACCGCCGCCTCCGCCCGCGCCGGGGGCCACGCGCTCTCGTGCGGGTGCCGGGCCGGCCGCGCCCAAGCGGGCGGCGGTCTCCCTGACCGGATCGATGCCGGTCCGTCCGGCGGTCGACCCGGGCGACCTGCGCGAGGTCGTCACGCTGGAGATCCAGCGCCTGGAGAGGGACGCGTCGCTGCCGGCCTGGGAACGCCGCGACCTGCTCGCCGACCTGGCCAGCCGGCTCGGCATCCTGATCGCCGGTCGTACCGGTCCGGCCTACGGGCCGATACGCGGCTTGTTCGTGGAGATCGAGGCCGGTGGTGACGTCGACCGGCTGTGGGCGCGGACGTTGGAGGTGCTGCGGGAGTTCGTCGCGGAGGGGACGCCCGCCGAGCCGGAGCGGCGCCGGAGGTTCTGGCGCTGATCGGACGATTGCCCGTGTGAGGGTTCTGCCGCAACGCTTCCTTCGTGAGCGCGTTCGGGGAGTGGACGACGGTCGGGGGCCTGCCCGCGTTCGAGTACCGGGCAGGCCCCCGGCCGTGGGATCCGGTCATCGACCCGCCGACGTCGAGGCACTGGGTGCAGACGCTGCACGCGCACACCGCCGCCTATCCGGAGGTGTGGACGGGCACCCTGTCCGGCCCTGACTGCTATCTCGCGCCGGACAGCGACCGTCCCGGCGAGACGTGGGCTTTGCCCGACTTCGGCACCGCGATGCAGGCCTACCCGGTCGCGAACCTGCACAGCCACTCGCAGTCCCTGCTCGCTTTGCTACGACTGCTCGGGATACCTCGATTCGGTGAATGGGCGTGACGAACTGGGAACCTCCGTGGTCCTGACAGTCGCCCCCGCACGAGTCGCCCGAGGAGTCCTCGTTGTCCAGCCCGAGCCACCGAGTCGTCCAGTTGCGCACGCCCATGACCGAGGACCAGCGGCTGTCGCTCGTGGAGCAGACCGCCCTGTGCCACCCGGCGGTGCACAGCGTCGAGCTGTCGTCGGACACCGAGATCCACGTGGAAGTCGTGGTGTGGCGCGGAAGTTCGCCGCAGCGGGCCGTGCACGACATCGCCGCGGCAGTCGATGCCGTGCTCCCAAGCGTGCCCGTGTGCGTGTCGGTGTCGGCCGTTGCGTACCGAAGGCGTGCGACGACCCTTCTCGCGGTTTACAAATGACGCTCGCTTGTCAAACTGACTTTACGTGCCCTACCGTTCTGTCAACCTCCAGAGGAGCGTGGCATGAGCGACAAGAAGGCAACGGTGCCCGTCGGCTCAACCGAGCGGTGGACGGACGGCAAGCGGTACCTGTGGCTGCTGGGACTGGTCGTGCCGTCCCTCGCGTTCCTGGCCATCGGGATGCACGCGGCGACGGGCTGGGGCGTGTGGTTCTGGATCGGCCCGATCGTGGTGCTGCTCATCGTCCCGGCGATCGACCTCGTCGCCGGGCTCGACCGCAGCAACCCGCCGGACGACGTCATCGAACGGCTCGAGAACGACCGCTACTACCGCTGGATCACGTACCTGTTCCTGCCGATCCAGTACGTCGGGTTCGTGGTGGCGTTCTGGCTGATCGCGCGCGGTGATCTGTCCGTTGTGGACAAGATCGGCCTCGCGGTGTCGATCGGGTGCATCGGCGGCATCGGCATCAACACGGCGCACGAACTGGGCCACAAGAAGGAGAGCCACGAGCGCTGGCTGTCCAAGATCGCGCTGGCGCAGAGCTTCTACGGCCACTTCTACATCGAGCACAACCGCGGCCACCACGTGCGGGTCGCGACGCCGGAGGACCCGGCGAGCAGCAGGGTGGGGGAGAGCTTCTACCGGTTCTGGCCGCGCACCGTCCTCGGCTCGATCGCCTCGGCGTGGCGGCTCGAACGCAAGCGGTACGCGCGCCGCGACCGGCACCCGTACCGCCTGGGCAACGACGTGCTCAACGCGTGGCTGATGTCGGCGGTGCTGTGGGCCGCGATGATCGTGTGGCTCGGTGTCGGCATCGTGCCGTACCTGCTGATCCAGGCGGTGATCGGCTTCTCGCTGCTGGAGGTCGTGAACTACATGGAGCACTACGGGATGCTGCGGCAGATGGTCGGAGCGCCGGGCCGCAGGCGGTACGAGCGGGTCGACCCCAGCCACAGCTGGAACTCCAACAACATCGCCACGAACGTCCTGCTCTACCACCTGCAGCGGCACAGCGACCACCACGCCAACCCGACCCGGCGCTACCAGACGCTGCGCGACTTCGCCGAGTCGCCGGTCCTGCCGACCGGTTACGCGGGCATGATCCTGCTGGCCCTGGTGCCACCGCTGTGGCGGCGCGTGATGGACCCGCGGGTGCGCGGCCACTTCGGCGGTGACATCGGCCGCGCCAACATCCAGCCGGGCAAGCGCGCGAAGGTGCTCGCCCGCTACGGCGGCACCGACTCGGGCTCGGACGTCGTCGCGGACAGCCGTGGTGACGCGACGGCGGGCGGCATGTGCCCCGGCTGCGGCTACGTCTACGACGAGAAGACCGGCGACCCGCGTGAAGGCTTCCCCGCCGGAACCGCGTGGGCGGACATCCCGGACACCTGGTGCTGCCCGGACTGCGGCGTCCGCGAGAAGATCGACTTCGTCGCGCCGGGACGGGTCACGGCTTAGGCCCTGTCCTGCAGGTCCGTTCGATGAAAGTCACGGTCGAGAGTCACGGAGGCGGTGCCGCCGCAAGGGCCTCATACCGGGCGTATTCGGGCTTTGCGGCGGTGCCGTCTCCGGGGCCCTCGGCCGCGACTATCGCGGACGAGACCTGCAGGACAGGGCCTAAGATCTGTTCATGGGTTCTCCAGCGGCGGCTTCGGGTCGCCGGCAGCCGATCGTCGAGGCGGCGATCGAGATGACGGCCCGCGACGGCTGGGCCGCGGTCACCATGACGCGGCTCGCCGAGCAGGTCGGCGTCAGCCGCCAGACCGTCTACAACGAGATCGGCTCGAAGAACTCCCTCGCCGACGCCATGCTCGCGCACGAGCTCGGCCGGTTCCTCACGGCGATCAGCGCCGCCTTCGACCGCCACGCCGGCAACCTCGTCGAGGCCGTCCACGACGCCGTCCGCGACGTCCTGGAACTCGCGCGCGGCAACCTCCTGGTCCGCGCCATCGCCTCGGCGACGCACGGCGCCGACACCGAGCTGGTGCCGTTGCTGACCACCCAGGCCGAAACCCTGCTCACCGAGGTCAAGGCGATGCTCGCGGCACGAGTCGAGTCCTACCGCCCCGGCCTCACGGGCGAGCAGATCGAGGTGCTCGTCGACCTCATGACGAGGACGGTGCTCAGTCACGTCGTCCAGCCGACGGGCACCCCGGCCGGCGTCGCGGACGGGCTCGCGTGGCTGGCGTCACGGGTGTTGCAGGAGCCCGCGAGGAAACCGCTCCGCTTCGGCTGACGAACACCAGTGGTGAGCGAACTGATCAGCGTGCTCGACACCGCGGCCGACCGGCTCGTGGTCCCCGGCTACTCGAAGTGGGGTTACCGGCTCCGCGCGAAGAACTGGTCCGGCCCGGAACCCGGCGCACTGCAGGGCGGCAGGGCTGTCGTGACCGGAGCCGGTTCGGGCATCGGCAAGGCGACGGCACTGGGACTGGCCCGTCTCGGCGCGGACGTCGTGCTGGCGGTGCGCGATGAACGCAAGGGCGAGGCGGCACGGCCGAGATCGTCGCCGCGGTCCCCGGCGCCACCGTCCTGGTCCGGCACTGCGACGTGTCGAGCCTGGAGTCCGTGCGCCGGTTCGCCGCGGAGATCGACCGCGTGGACGTCCTGGTGCACAACGCCGGAGTCCTGCCACAAGAGCGCACGGTCACCGTCGAGGGACTCGAGCTGACGTTCGCCACGCACGTGCTGGGCCCACTGCTGATGACCGACCTGCTGCGCTCACGGCTCGCGGCCTCCGCGGACCCACGGGTCGTGCTCGTCTCGTCCGGCGGCATGTACACCCAACGCCTGCGCGCCGACGACCCCGAGTACCGCGAGGGCACCTACAAAAGCGCGACCGCCTACGCCCGCACGAAACGCATGCAGGTCACGCTCGTGCCGCTGCTGGCGGAGCGCTACGCGGCCGAGGGCATCGCCGTGCACGGCATGCACCCCGGCTGGGCCGACACACCGGGTGTCGCCGGCTCCCTGCCGGGGTTCCACCGGCTGACCAGCGCGTTCCTGCGCACCGCAGAAGAAGGCGCGGACACGGTCGTCTGGCTCGCCGCGACGAGTCCCGCTCCCCGCGCCGGACGCTTCTGGCACGACCGCCGTGAACGTCCGGCGCACCTGCTGCCGGGCACCGCGGAGAAGCCAGGGGACGTGGCGGCCTTCTGGCGGTACTGCGCCGGCGCGGCTGGCCTTAGATGACGAACAGTAGTGTTCAACCTTTGGAGTCTGCTGGCGCACCAGTGTGTTCAGGCTGGTCAGGTGCCCCTTCAGTGGCTCCGGGTGTCCCACCGTTCGCCTTGCCGAGTTCCGCCTGTCCGCAGCTCTGGGCTTGCGAGGGTGTTCATGGCTGGACCACCGGTGAAGCTGGCCAGCCGGCCGAACTCAGGCTTGCCACGGCCAGCGCCGCAGCGCTCGCATCGATTCGTTATCGATGGTCTTATTGGTCGAAAGTGACGCTTCGACGTCACTGCGCCGCAACGGGTGGCAAGGTGCACTGAAATGGTCAGCCGGGGGAGTGGCTGATCGTTGAAAGGCCGTGAGGGGATGATCGACCGTGCCGCGGGGTGAACGTGAACTGGTCCGCGACGGCTCGTCGCTCGTGGAGTTCGCCGCCGACCTGCGGCTACTGCGTGCGAAAGCGGGCACCCCGTCCTATCGGGACATGGGCCGCACCGCCCACTACTCGGCGACCACGCTGTCGGACGCGGCGAACGGGCGGAAGCTGCCGAGCCTGGCGGTGACGCTGGCGTTCGTCCGGGCCTGTGATGGTGACGAGGCCGAGTGGGAACAGCGGTGGCACGCGATCGCGGCCGAGCTCAACGAGAACTCCGCGATGACATCCGCGGGCGAGAAGGTCAGCGGTGCACCGTACGTGGGATTGCGGGCGTTCGGCCCGGATGACACGCATTTGTTCTTCGGGCGCGAGCGGCTCGTCGCCGAGGTCCTCGGCAAACGGCAACGGCTGGTGCTGCTGTTCGGTGCGTCCGGATCGGGCAAATCTTCGGTGCTGCGCGCGGGCGTGGTGCCAGCTCTCACCGCTGCAGGGAAGACAACGCTGCTGTTCACCCCTGGGACCCATCCGATCGAACAGTGCTCGGTCGTGCTCGCGTCGAAACTCGGCGTGACCGCGCGGACGGTGATGGACGAGTGGCGCGACGACCGAGCCCTGCACCGGTTCGTGTCGCAGCTGTCAACGGACGACGAGACGGTCATCGTCATCGATCAGTTCGAGGAAGTCTTCACGCTCTGCGGCGACGAAGACGAGCGCGCCAGGTTCATCGCCGCGCTGGCCACCGCAGCGACCACACCTGGCAGCCGGTGCCGCGTCCTGCTCGGCATGCGGTCGGACTTCTTCGCTCACTGCTCGGCACATCCGGCGCTGCTCGACGCCATGCCGGACGGGCAGGTCGTCGTCGGGCCGATGAGCGCGGAGGAGCTCCGCCAGGCCATCGTGGCGCCGGCGAGGCGGATGAACTGCACCGTGGAGAGCCCTCTGGTGGCGGAGCTGATCACGCAGGCGCATGGCAGGCCGGGTGTTCTGCCGCTGTTGTCACACGTGCTGCTGGAGGTCTGGACCCGCCGCAGCGGCAACCGCCTCTCGGTCGCGGGGTTTCAGCAGGCGGGCGGGCTCGACGGCGCGTTGAGCCGCACTGCGGAAGAGGTGTTCACGGGCCTGGATGAGGCGCAGCAGCAGCTGGCCAGGATGTTGTTCGGCAGGCTGGTCGCACTCGGCGAGGGCACCGAGGACACGAAACGACGGCTGGACATCTCCGAGCTCAGCGATGCTCCCGACGTCGCAGCCGTGCTCGACGCGTTCACCGCAGCGCGGCTGCTCACCAAGGACGGGGACGGGGTCGAGATCGCACACGAGGCGTTGATCCGGGCCTGGCCACGACTGCACGGCTGGCTGCGGGACGACCGGGAGAGCCTCCGCCTGCACCGTCAACTCGCCGACGCCACGGACGCCTGGGAGGCGGTGGGCGAGGACAGCGGCGCGCTGTACAGGGGCACGCGCCTGGCGATGACGCTGGGCTGGGCTGCGGAGAACGACGCCGTTCTGACACCGCGAGAGCGGCACTTCCTCAAAGCCAGCCGGTCCGCCGAGATCACCAGCAGCCGTCGGCTCCGCAGACTCGTCGTGCTGCTCAGCGTGGTGTCCCTGGTCGCCGTCACCGCCACGATCGTCGCCGGGAACGCGCGACGAACGGCCACTGAACAACATAACGCCGTCCGGGCCCAGGTCGTGGCAGGTGAAGCCGCCGCGCTGTACCCGACCAACCCACAACTGGCCGTTCAGCTGGCCTTGGCAGCCCACCGACTGGCCCCTTCCACCCACACGAAGGCCGGCCTGGCCAGTACTCTGCCGCTCTCGGTGCTCTGGCACCCCGCCGAGATCATCGCGGTCGCCGTGAGCCCGGACGGCAAGACCGTGGCGACGGGCAGCGACGACCACAACGTACGACTGTGGAACGTCACCGACCTGCGAAAGCCGTTGAACATCGCCACGTTGACAGGTCACACCGAGACGGTCTACTCGGTGGCCTTCAGCCCCGACGGACGCACCTTGGCGACGTCGGGATTCGACCGCGACGTGCGGTTGTGGAACATCACCGATCTCCAGAATCCGAAGCAGATCGCCACTCTGACCGGCCACACCGAGAACGTCCACTCAGTGGCGTTCAGCCCGGACGGCCGCACTCTGGTGTCGGCCAGTTGGGATCGCACGATACGGCTGTGGGACCTCGCGAATCCACGCCAGGTCACCGTGGTCGACGGGTTCGTCGACATACTCTACGACGCCCGATTCAGTCCCGACGGCCGGACCGTGGCGGTGGCCGGCGACACGGTGGGCATCTGGCTGTTCGACGTGACCGACCCGGAGCGGCCTGCGCAGCTCTCCACCATTCCGGGCCATGACGGCGGGGTGTACGAGGTGGCGTTCAGCCCGGACGGGCACACCCTGGCCACTGCCGGGGACGACCGCACCGCACGGCTGTGGGACGTCTCGGACCCTCGCCGGCCGGCCGAACTGGCCACCCTCAAAGGCCACAACGACAACGTCTACTCGGTGGCGTTCAGCCCGGGCGGGCGCACCCTGGCCACTGCCGGAGATGACCTCACCGTACGCCTGTGGAACGTGACCGACCTCCGCCACGTGACCGGTCCGGTCACCCTCTCCGGCCACGCGGACGCGGTGGAGGTAGTGATCTTCAGCCCCGACGGACGCACGTTGTTCACCGGAGGCTGGGACAAGACGGCCCGGCTGCTGGACACCGACCTCGACCGGACCGTCATCCACGCCTGCGACGACGTCCGCACCGTCATCACGGAGACCGAGTGGAACCGCTACTTCCCGGGCCTGCGCTACCAGCCACCGTGCCCAGGCTGAATCAGTCTGCTCGATCCGCCACACACCGGTCCGTCGTTGTCAGGTCGTTGATGTACGGCAGCGGCGCGCTCGGCGCCGGACAACGTGAACGGCCTAGACCTGATCGGGCAGATGTCGATCAGAGAAGGTGAACGACGACCGTGTTCAAGAACCTCACGCGCCGTACCGCGAAACAGGGCCTCCAGCTCACCACCCCGCTCGCGAACTCGGCTGGACCCGCCACCGGGTTCGGGAAAGGACCACAGATGCGGATTCTCACGCGGCTCGGGGCGGCACTGGCGGTGACGGCGGCGCTGGTCACCACGACGGCGGGCGTGGCGGCTGCCGCCGCCTACCCGTCCGACCCGTTCCCCGAGGAATGCAACAACAAGAGCGGCTGCGTCTCGGGAGTGGTGCACTGGTCGAATCGGTCGGCCACCGTCGATGTCAACCTGTTCGACGACAGGAATGCCGGGTCCACCACCGTCGTCGTCGACTTCTACACGGCAAACGGGTATTTCGGCACCGACACCCGAACTGCCAACAACGAGAGGATCACGGGCCATCCCTCCAAAGAAGGGCCGGTGGGTGGCATCAACAAGGTCGTCATTTGGCTCAAGGCCAACATCGATGGCTCGTTCTATTACGTCGGTACGTTCTACCGCGACTAAGCGGCAGTTCTCGGGGGTCCGCCTCGCCGCCCGCCAGTCGGTGACCTCTCCCTCGTCAGACGTAGACCCGTGTCGGGGTCGTATCGGCCCGAACTGGGCGCCCTTGAGACCCGGTTCGGGCCGCGCCTCGCGCTCGAGGACCGAGTACGTGGTGCACCATTGTCGTTCAGGTCCTCCGGCTTCGCGGAGCTGTTAGATCCGGTGGTTCTGGCCCGGTTGAACGCGTGCATCCCAGCGGCCGCGCCCGGCTCTGGGGCGTCACGGCGAAACATGACAAGCGGATGGACAGCGTGGCCACCGGCGATGTGGTACTGCTCATCGGTCAGAAACACGTGCTGGCCATCGGGGAGGTCGGCCACGGGTTTCGCAACTCCGCGTTCGCGCGGAGCCTGTGGCGTCCTGACCCTGCGAAGTGCTTGTGGAGCAACGTGACAGCCCGGACAAGGTCGCTGTCGTCCTGGCCCACACCGCCTCAGTGCGCGATCGGTGACGAGCCCGAACTTGCTGCCCAAGCCGCTACCGCCTCATGTCGGCGAGGGGCGGGAGAAACACTTCATCAGTAGATCAAGCGTCGCGACCTGCCTGGGACCGTCGTGGCACCGGTGAGAGCCCCTCGTGCGTGGCTTGGAGATCGCCCTGGTCGTCTTCGCCGATGACGACGACCCGCAGCAGCCGGCCGCCGCCGATGCCACAGGTCCGCTGCTCGCGGCGGTCCAGCCTGTGACCGACCCATGCCGGTCGGACTGGTTCACCCCGAAGTCCGTTGAGCAGGTTCGGGCGCTACGCAGTGGCGACGAGGCTTTCCGGTCGTGGACCGATTTGGACTACCTCGCCGATGGCGCGTTCGCCAACCATGGGCCGGTCCTGGTGACCTTGCAGGGCCTGCACGCCGACCGCAGTGTGACGATCACCGACATCGCCGTCGAGGTGATCGCCCGCAACCCACCGCCGCAGGGAACCGTTCTGGACGCGCCTTGCGCTGACACTGAGCTCTATCGCTATGCCGTGATCGACCTGGACAAGCCACAGCCGAAGGCGGTCGGCGAGCCGGTCAGTGCCGACGCGGCAGAGCAGGCGCGTCTCAAGGGCTGGCGCGTCGATCCGATCTCCTTCCCGTACGAGATCACCAGCACCGACGCCGAGACCTTCCTTCTCAGCGCCCGCACCGCGTCCTGCGACTGCAGCTTCGTCGTGCACTTCGAGTGGTCGGCGGCCGGGCAGACCGGCCGGCTGACTGTGCCGGACAACGGCAAATCGTTCCGGGTCGTCGGCGGCGCGAACGCGCCTCGGTGCCGCACGGACCAAGTGCTGGAGTGCCGATGAGGCCGCAGCAGCACAGAACGCTCAACCGGGTACTCGCCGCGCTGACGATCGTGGTGTCGCTCGCCCTGGCACTCGTCCTGTTCCTCGGCGACCGAGAGCGAGCAGCGCCACCGCAACCGGCGCCGCAAACTCAATGCGGCCAACCCGCCCTCGCCTACGACGGCGGCCACCCGTTCACCGCTGATCAGGCCCGCGACGTCGCGGGCGTGCACGCAGCAGCGTGCGCCGGTGACTACGCAGCCCTGGCGCCGTTCATCCGCAGCGTTCCCCAGACGAACCTGCCTACGCTTCCCTCCGCGACCACGATGGTGGAGGAATGGCGCAGCAACGACCCCACCGGAGTCAAGCTGCGCGCGGTCGCCTCGGTACTCGAACAACCCGGGATCGGCCACCAAGGCGGCCTCAGCTTCTGCCACCCGAGCAAAGGACATGTCGCGTTCAGCCGCGGCACCATCGACATGCCACCAGGGTTGGGCGGCTTCGAGTTTCCCCGCCAGGGCCAGCCTCTTGACTGCTTCTTCCTCTGACTGCCGTCGTAGTCCGCCGGGCCCACCGCCGACCCAGCCCGTCGACTGCTCGCACCGCGACTTGCGCGGTGCCGTAGTCGTTGACGCGGCCCACGTTCTACACGGTGGCGCCTGACTCGTCGGTGACGCACGTCCACGATTTCGATGTTCGACGACCAGCGGTTGGTCAGCGTGTGCACCGGCGGGTAGCCGCCTCGCCACGCACGCACCCAGAGAACCGCACCGCGGCATCGGCATTGATCGAGACAATCGGCAGCAGTACGACTCGCGCCTGACCGCTCCACCGCGCCGCACTGCCCTCAGGCTGCCGTTCCGTTTCGAAGGCATTGCGTTCTCACGGCTGTCTTAAGATGGCAGACACGGTACGAATCGACGTCGCCGGAAGATGGTTCGTCAGGAGTGCGGAAGACAGTCGCCTACTAGCATTCGGGTTGTGTGGCGAGGCTTACGGCCACGCCCCCGCGAACCCGATGTCGGTCGGGTCGTCCAGGCGGCCGGTGATGCGAGGGTAACGGCGTATCACGGCCAGCGCCTGCTCTCGGGTGCGCTGCAGGCATAGCAGGTCCTGGGTGTCGGTCAACCGGATGGGTCGTGCCACCGTTCGCCGTCCTGCCACAACGGCGAATCTGATGCCCAGCTGGTCGGCGCGTTGCCGTGTCTCGAGCAGCACAGCGATGCCGATCGAGCCGAAGAATCCCACGTCGTCGAGATCGACCACCAACGCGGCGGCCCGGCCAGCCATGCAGGTGAACAGCGCGTCCCGGATCTCTCGGAAGGTGTCATGGTCGACATCCCCGTGCACAACGGCGATCACCACATCCTCAGCGGTGGTGACCTCGACCATGATCAAAGGCTGCTCGGCCTCTTCATGCATGCTGCTCCCTCAACCCACAGACACGCGCTGGATCCGCTCCCGTTGCCGTCTGTACCCGTGCGGGACGCAGCTGACACCTCAACACCTTGCAGTGAGTGGTGTCGGAGCGTGCGATATGCGGCAGTGCGCGTTCGTTCAGTGGTAAGGCAAGACGCCTCCCCCAACAAAAGGCTTCAGCTTCATCATTTGGGGATGTGCTGGTTCGCGGAGCTTCTTCGTCGGTCGGCTGAGGCAGCGCGAGCTCGTACCTGCGAAGCTCAGCACGTATCCAAGTTGAGTTGCCCACCAGAGGGTTCATCGGCCGTGGGAGCACGTTCCGGGAGCAATAGGGAGCAGAACCATGCGCTGAACGTGCAAGTACGTTCCTCAGCGGATTCGAACGGAGCCGCGCTGAGCTGCGAAAGTTGCATTTCTGCAGGTCAGTGCGGCATTGGTGCTATAGGACGAACTTCTGGTACTGCTCGCGGTCCAGGTCGTACACCTCGAGCGTCACCTGGGTGGGCAGCCCCTCCACCGGCTTGAGGTGATCGCGCGCGATCCCGACGGCGACCTGCCCGACCTCCTGCTTGAGCTCGACCGGCCGGCCCGTCAGCAGCCCCACCCTGATGTGGATCATCGCCGCGGGCGAGCCGTCGCCGATCACGGACTCCTCGATCTCGCGGAACCGCGTCTTGAACGCCGCCACCTCCGCGCTGACCAGCGGCCCCACGGTCCGGTGCAGGGCGAGGGCGAAGGCGCGGCGGTCGAACGCCTCGCTCAGTTCAGCGGAGTACTCGACGGTGATCTGTGGCATGAGCCCACGCTACCGGCGCGCTGACGATCAGCAGCTGCCTGAGACGTCACTTCCCGTGCGGGTCCTCGGCGTTGAGCGCGGCGACCACCTGGTCGTAGTTCCCGCGCGCCTCGCCGTAGCGCAGGAACTTCACGCGCTCGACCTGGATCTCGCGGGCGTCGGGCTGCGTCTCGATGATGTTCATGACCTCGGTGACGTACTCGTCGAGCGGCATGGCCTGTTCGTTCTCCGCGTGGCCCGGCAGCAGGTCGGTCTGCACCGCCGGAGGCTCCAGTTCCACGACCTTCACCGACGTGTCGGCGAGCTGGAGCCGCAGGGTCTCGCTGAGCATGTGGATCGCGGCCTTGGACGCGTTGTAGCTCGGCGTGATCTTCAGCGGCGCGAAGGCGAGTCCGGACGAGACGGTCATGATCGTGGCGTCCGGCAGCGTCTGGAAGTGCTCGACGAACGCGGCGATCAGGCGGATCGGGCCGAGGACGTTGGTCGTGACGATGTCCTCGGCGGACTCCAGGAACGACTCGGGGCGGTGCCAGTCCTCGACGCGCATGACGCCGGCCATGGTGATCAGCACGTTGACCGACGGGAAGCGGGCGATGACGTCCTTGGCCGCGGCCTGGACGCTCGCGGCGTCGGCGGTGTCGATCCGGACGGTCTCGACACCGGGGTGCTCCGCGGCGATCCGGTCGAGCAGTTCGGTGCGCCGGCCGCCGACGACCACGGTGTTGCCGCGCTCCCGCAGCGCGAGGGCGAGCGCCAGGCCGATGCCGCTGGTGGCTCCGGGGATGAAGACGGTGTTTCCGGTGATGTCCATGGCATCGAGCTTCTGCCGGTGTCCGCCGTTGTGGCAGAGAGCCCTTATCGGGGGATCGGCGATCCCTGGTTCACGACGCGCAGGCCCGGATACTGGGGTCATGGATCGGGTGGAGCTCGCGGGATTCCTCCGGCGCCGCCGGGAGGAACTCAGGCCGGAGGACGTCGGCCTGCCGGCGGGTGCGCGCAGGCGGGCACCGGGGCTGCGGCGCGAGGAGGTCGCGGCACTGGCCGCCATGTCCACCGACTACTACACGCGCCTGGAGCAGCAGCGCGGCCCGCAGCCGAGTGAGCAGATGCTGGCCGCGCTGGCCCGCGCTCTGCGGCTGACCGACGACGAACGCGACTACCTGTTCCGCGTCGCCGGTCGCAACGCCCCGTCGCCCCAGACCACCGCCACCCACGTGGCGCCCGCGTTGCAACGGGTGCTGGACCGGCTCGACGACACGCCCGCGCTGATCCTGTCGAACCTCGGCGAGATCCTGGTGCAGAACCGGTTCGCCGAGGCGCTGTACGGCGACTCCTCGCGCTTCACCGGGTACGCCCGCAGCGGGATCTACCGCTGGTTCACCGATCCCGACGAGCGCCTGATCTACCCCGAGCACGACCGCGACCGGCAGGGCCGCACGCAGGTGGCGAATTTGCGCGCCGCCTACGCCTCGATGGGCCCGCGCTCACGGGCCGGTGAGCTCGTTCGCGCGCTGCAGAAGGAAAGCGCGGAGTTCGCCGAGCTGTGGGAACGGCACGAGGTCGCGAAGCGGTTCGAGGACCACAAGGTGCTGATCCACCCCCAGCTCGGCGAGATCGAGGTGGACTGCCAGGCGTTGTTCACCGAGGACCAGTCGCAGGCGCTGCTGGTGCTGACCGCGCCGCCGCGCACCGAGGCGTTCGACAAGCTGCAGCTGCTCGGTGTGCTGGGCACGGAGAAGTTCGTCAGCTGAGGACGAGGATCGTCTCCTCGATCTCGGCCTTCCTGGCCGCCGCGTAGCCGACGTCGGTACCGACCGGCTCGAACCCCGCCCTCGTGAGCACGCGCGTCGACGCCGCGTTGTCACTGGCCACGCGGGCGTGCAGCGGCCGGACCGTCACCCGTTCCAGCAGCAACGCCACCGCCCGTCCGGCGACGCCCTGGCCCCAGACCGCGCGGTCGATCCAGTAGGTGATCTCGGTGTCGCCGTCCATCACGAAGCTGGCGATGCTGCCCACCACCACGCCGTCGCCGAGGACGACGTGGTTCAGGGTCTCGGGGTTGTCCC
Organism: Lentzea sp. NPDC051208; assembly: GCF_040682435.1. Classification (NCBI taxonomy): domain Bacteria; kingdom Bacillati; phylum Actinomycetota; class Actinomycetes; order Pseudonocardiales; family Pseudonocardiaceae; genus Lentzea; species Lentzea sp. NPDC051208. The sequence continues at coordinate 128,810 of NZ_JBFBAW010000019.1, forward strand.
GGATCTTGCGCCAGTGCGCGTCGAACGCCGCGCGGTCGTCGGGGTCCTCCGCGGTGAACGCGGCCATCCGCACCGCTTCGGGATCGCGCATGAACTCGAACAATATGTCCAAGTCCGCGTCCTCGAGGCCTCTCAGGGCCACTTCGCTGATCATCGAGCGAGCCTAGTCGCGAGCCACGCCAAAGACAGCGGATACCGGTAGTCGATCGCGCCGTGTCCCGCGTCGAAGAGCTCGAAGTGCACGCGCTCGTCCGGAAGCCCGACCGCGGCGATCTCCTTGCGGAACGCCTCCGCGCCGAGGTCGAGGAAGTACTCGTCCCGTGTACCCGCGTCGATCCACACGGCCCTGAGCGAGCGGATCGCGTCGGCGTGACCGGCCACCATCCGCACCGGGTCCCAGTCGAGCCAGCGCTGCCACACCTGGGGGATCGGCGCCCCGGTGACCGGGTCGAACGGCAGCTCCGGCGTGCCGTCCTCGCGTGCCGAGAAGCACGCGGCGACACCGAGAATCCCGAGCAGGTCCATGTCCGCGGGCTCGGTGAACGCCGTACGGCTCTGGAAGTCGGTCCACCACTGCTGGACGTCGTGGTCGTAGCCGCGCAACGCCCGCGCGGCCTTGCCGAAGTCCGCGAGGTAGCAGAGCTCGTAGAGCGCGTCACCCGCGTGCGTGGCCAGCGCGCCGAACAGGTCGGGCCGCAGCATCGGCGTGATCATCGCGCCGAACCCGCCGGAGGACTTGCCCGCGATCGCCCGCGACTCGCGGTCCGGGATCGTGCGGTAGTGGTCGTCCACCCACGGGACGATCTCGTCGCACAAGTACGAGTGGTAGCGGCCGGTGCCAGGGGAGTCGACGAACTGCGACCCGCCGTACGACGTCCACGCGTCGACGTAGACGACGATGCAACCAGGGGCTCCTTGCGCGAACACCGCGTCGGCCGTCTCGATGAACGGCTGGCGGAACGGCATCCGGTTCGCCCACATCGCCAGGTGCCCGGTGTAGCCCTGGATCATGTAGACGGTGGGGTAGCGGTCGGTCCCCGAGTCGTAGCCCGGCGGCACGTACACCCACAGCGGCCGCTCGTGCGGATCGCCGAGCGGGTTGTCGCGCAGCAGTGCCGAGTCGACGGTGTGCCGGTCCAGCCGACCGGCGAGCGGTCCCTCCCAAGGCAGCATGTCCCCAGTCAACCACAGTGGACCAGCCGGTCCAGAAAACCTACGCTCGGGTCATGGCACTGACGACGAAGGGGCGCGCTACCAGGCAGCGCATCATCGAGGGCGCCGCGGCCTACCTGCGCAGTGACGAGCCCGCGGGCGTGACGCTGGACGACATCCGGGCGATCACGGGGACGAGCAAGAGCCAGATCTTCCACTACTTCCCGAACGGCAAGGAGGAGCTCTTCCTCGCCGTCGCCCGCCACGAGGCGGACCGCGTGCTCGACGACCAGCAGCCGCACCTCGGTGCGCTGACGTCGTGGGCGGCCTGGGAACGGTGGCGCGACTCGGTGGTCGCCCGCTACCGCGCGCAGGGACGGCACTGCCCGCTCGGCGTGCTGATGGGGCAGGTCGGCGGCACGCCGGGGGCGCACGAGGTGGTCGGCGCACTGCTGAGTCGGTGGCAGGCCCACGTGCGCAAGGGGATCGGCGACATGCAGGCGGCCGGGCTGGTCCGGGAGACCCTCGACGCCGACCGGGTCGCCGCCGCCTTCATCGCGGGCATCCAGGGCGGGGTCCAGGTGCTCATGTCGACCGGTGGCGTCGCGCACCTCGAAGCGGCGCTCGACACGTTGATCGAACACCTCCGGGGCTAGTTTTCTGGACTTGCTGGTCCAAAAAAGTGTTCGTAGCTTCGAGGACATGACACAGCGACTGGAGGGCAGGACCGCCCTCGTCACCGGTTCCACCAGCAACATCGGCCGCTCGATCGTGGCCGCCTTCGCCCGCGAAGGAGCGCACATCGTCGTTTCCGGGCGCGACGAGACCAGGGGAGCGGAGGTGGTCGAGCAGATCCGCGCGGACGGCGGGAAGGCAGGCTTCGTCCGCGCCGATCTCGACGGCTCCCCGGCCGCGAGCCGCGCGCTCGCCGCCGAGGCCTCCGCGCTGCTGGGAGGTCGCGTCGACGTCCTCGTGAACAACGCGGGCATCTACCCGCCCTCGACCACCCCGGCAACGGACGAGGAGACGTTCGACCGGGTCTTCGGGGTCAACGTGAAGGCACCGTTCTTCCTCACGCAAGCCCTCGTTCCCGCGATGATCGGCGCCGGCAGCGGCGTCGTCGTCAACCTGGGCTCGTGGATCACCAGGCTCGGCGTTCCCAGCGGGGCGGTCTACAGCACGAGCAAGGGCGCGATGGAGACGCTCACGCGGGCGTGGGCGGCGGAGTTCGGGCCGCGGGGCATCCGGGTCAACGCCATCTCGCCCGGCGTCATCGCCTCGGCGGGCTGGGACGACAAGACCCGCGGCATGGCCGGCGTGATGATGCGCGGCACGCCCGCCGGTCGCTCCGGGCATCCGGACGCGATCGCGTCGGCGGCGGTGTACCTGGCCTCGGACGAAGCCGAGTTCGTGCACGGCATCGTGCTGGACGTCGACGGCGGCCGCACGGGAGTGGCGGTGGTCGCCGTGTGACCCCGGTCACCTTCCGGCCCGGTTTCTGTGACCTGAGGTGAGACTCGCCGGTCTCCCATGGCGTACAGGACAGTCGGCGAAGGGTGCGGAAGTGACGGGTCGGGAGTGGCTGGGGCGGGTGGACGCGGAGCAGGTGCAGGCCGCGCGGGCCGGTGATCGGACGGCGCTCGACGCCGTGGTCGCGGGTTGCCTGCCGCTGGTCTACAACGTCGCCGGTCGGGCGCTGCACGCCGATTCCGACGTCGACGACGTGGTGCAGGAGACGATGGTCCGCGTGATCCGCGGCATCGACGCGCTGCGGGAGCCGGACCGGTTCCGGTCGTGGCTGGTCGCCGTCACCATCAACCAGGTCCGCGAGCACTACCGCCGCCGCGACCTCGCCCCGGCCCCGCTGGAGGAGTACGACCGGGCCGATCCGGGCGCCGAGTTCGTCGAGGTCACGTTGTCCCGGTTGCACTTCGCCCAGCAGCGCCGGGAGGTCGACGAGGCCGCGCGCTGGCTGGATCCGGGCGACCGCGAACTGCTGGCGCTGTGGACGCTCGAACGCGTCGGGCAGCTGACCAGGGCCGAGGTCACCGACGCGCTCGACCTCGGCGCGCACACCGTCACGGTGCGCGTGAGCAGGCTGAAGGGCCGCCTGGAGACGATCAGGCACCTCGTCCGCGCGTTGACGATGGAACCGCGCTGCGCCGGGCTCGACCGGGCCGCGCAGGGCTGGAACGGCGAGCCGAACCCGTTGTGGCGCAAGCGACTCCTGCGGCACGTCGACGAGTGCGGGCGCTGCGGTCGCGGCGTGGACGACGCGATGCCGGTCGAGCGCATCCTGACCGGCGCCGCGCTGCTCGTGGTCCCGGCCGCCTACCTGCCCCGGCTGCTCGAAACGCTCACGGACGTCACGCCGGACCCCGTCGCGTTCGAGTCCGACCTCGGCGCCGTGCCCACGCACCTCGCCGAACCCGCAGGTGTGTTCGGCAAGCTCGCGGGCATCGCCAGCGGCAAGCCCGTGCTCGCCGTGGCGGGCGCTGCGGCCGTGTGCGCGCTCGTCGGCGTGGTCGGCACGATGGTGTTGCTGCCGTCCGACCCGCCTACCGCCGTGGCCGGGCCGAACACCACGCAGGGACTGGCGCCCACCACGTCCTCGTCGCAGCCGCCGGAGACCACGTCCGCGGCGTCGAGCGCACCGTCGTCCGCGACCACGACCACCACGACGACAGCGCCGCCGGAGCCCGTCCGCGCCGCCACGCCCGAGGAACGCGTCCTGGCGCTGATCAACGAGACCAGGGCGAAGGTCGGCCTGGCCCCGCTGACGGTCGACCCGGCACTGGTCACCGCGGCCGACCGGCACACCAGGGCGATGATGAGCAACGGCTGCGGCCTGTCGCACCAGTGCCCCGGCGAGAGCGGCCTCGGCGAACGCAGCACCGCGGCGGGCGTGAAGTGGAACTCGGTCGCGGAGAACGTCGGCATGGGCGGCCCGGTCAAGGACGACGTCGAGGCGATCTCCAAGATGGCGCTCGGCCTGACCCAGGGCATGATCGACGAGAAGCCGCCGAACGACGGCCACCGCAAGAACATCCTGAGCAAGTCGTCCACCCGCATCGGCATCGTCGTGATCCGCGACGCCAAGGGAACCGTGTGGATGACGCACGACTTCGCCGGAAGTTGATTTGAGACGCGCAGGGTGCTGCGGGCTGACATCGGGCGACCCGGTTCACGCTCAGCAGGACGGCTCGCGGCACCGCCCCCACGCCCCCATACGTCCAGTATGAGGACGCGGGGGCGGCACCACGATCCGCCCGTCTGACCGCGAACCGACCCGGCCGATGTCAACCCGCAGCACCCAAAAGATCATCCCTAGGTAGTACGTGGGAACGCGACCACGGTCGGACGCGTGACGATCTGTCCGGCCAGCACTGTGTCTCCCGTGCAGACCGTCACGTATCGCTGGCCGACCGCGGTCGTCACCGACACCCCGGAACTGTTGCGCTGGACGGGTTTCGGCGGTGCGCTCCTGCTCACCGCCGGTGCCTGGGCCGTGAGCGCCAGAACCGGCGGCGCGGTGGCCCTGGGCGTCGCGATCGCGGGTGCCGGGCTGGTCGTGCTGACGTGGGCACTGCTCGGCCGCACCAGGCCGGACCCCGGATGGCTGCGCCGGACCCTGGCCTGGTGGTGCGCGCCGCTGCTGGCCGCGCCGCCGTTGTTCAGCGCCGACGTCTTCAGCTACCTGGCCCAGGGCGAGGTGGCCGCGAACGGGCTCGACCCGAACATGGTCAGCCCGGCGGCCGGTGCGAGCGCGGAGGCCGTGGCACGCGTCGGCGTCTACTGGCGCGAGACGCCGTCGCCGTACGGGCCGTTGTTCACCACCGTCGAGAGGGCGATCACCGAGGTCACCGGCGGCGACCCCGTCCTGGGCATCGGGCTGTACCGGCTGGTCGCCGCGCTCGGGCTGCTGCTCGTCGTGTGGGCGGTGCCCCGGCTTGCCGCCATGGCAGGTGTGCAGGAGCGCACGGCGTTGTGGCTGGGCGTGATGAACCCGTTGGTGCTGTGGCATCTCATCGGCGGTGTCCACAATGACGCGCTGATGCTCGGCCTCATGCTGTCCGGCACCGTCGTCGCGTTGCACGCGCTGCGCGAACTGAAGTGGTGGCAGTACACGGCCGGTGTCGTCCTCATCGGACTGGGTGCGCAGGTCAAGCTGCCCGCGCTGGTGGCGCTCGCGATCGTCGGTACCGCACTGGCGCGCAGGCTGGGCGGCGGTTGGGTGCGGTTCGTCACGGCGGGCTTCGCCATGGTCGCGGCCGCCGGGGTGGTGTCGGTCGTGACGTCGTTGGCCGGCGGGTCCGGGTTCGGCTGGGTGCAGGCGCTCGGCACGCCGTCGAAGGTCAACAGCTGGATGGCGCCGACGAACTGGCCCGGCTATCTGGCGGGTGCGGTGTTCGGCCCGCAAGCCGGGCAGGCGATGCTTTCCTCGGCACGGATCGCGGGGCTCGTGCTGATCCTCTGCGGAGTGGCGGTGCTGTTGGGCCGCCAGCTGCGCGGGCGGATCTCCGAGGTGACGTCGCTGGGAATGATGATGAGCCTGATCGTGGTGCTGGGGCCGGTGATCCAGCCGTGGTACCTGTTGTGGGCCGTGCTGCCGCTGGCCGCGTGCCTGCCGGTGGGGACGTGGCGGACCAGGGTCGCCGTGCTCACCGGGGTGTTCGCGCTGCTGGTGCCGCCGCTCGCGGGCAACTTCGCGGGCCGCGTGCCCGAGCTCGTCGCCGCCTACGTCGTCGGGATCGCACTCGTCGGTGGCGCGTACCTCGTCCTGCGCCGGGCGAGGGTGTCCGTTGCGCAAGCCTGACCTCGCCCGCTACGGCGCGGCGGCGCTGGCCGGCGGCGCGCTGGCACTGAGCTTCCCGCCGCGCACGCTCTGGTGGCTCGCGGTTCCCGCCTTCGTGGTGTTCTGGCTGGTGCTGAAGGGCGCGGGCGCCCGCCGAAGCGCCGGCCTCGGCTTCGCGTTCGGGTTCGCCTTCTTCCTCCCGCACCTGTGGTGGATCCAGCACTTCCTGGGCAACGACTTCGGGCCCTGGCCGTGGCTGGTGCTCAGCGCGTTGATGGCGTTGTTCATCTGCGGTGTCTGCGCGTTGTTCCCGCTGGTCGCCCGGCTCCCGGCGGCTTCGGTGTGGGCGGCGCTGCTGTTCGTGCTGCAGGAGACGCTGCGCGGGCTGATCCCGTTCAACGGCTTCCCGTGGGGCCGCGTCGCGTTCGGCCAGGTCGACGGGCCGTTCGCGCGGCTCGCCGTGCTCGGAGGCGCGCCGCTGGTGACGTTCGCCGTGGTGTTCACCGGGTTCGGCCTGGCCGCCTGGTTCCCGAGGTGGACGCGCGCCTGGGCGCTGGTGCCGATCGTCGCCGCGCTCGCCGTGAGCCCGTTGATCTCGATCGAGGCGCAGACCGGCGAGCGGACCGTCGCGGTCGTGCAGGGCAACGCGCCCGACGTCGGCCTCGGGCTGCTCACCGAGGGCACCACCCTGCGCGAGAACCACCTGCGCAAGACCGCCGAACTGGCCGCGCTGGTCCGCGGCGGCGCGCTGCCGAAGCCGGACCTCGTGGTGTGGCCGGAGAGCGCGACCAGGACCCGTGACCGCGACCCGGTCCTCGACGCCGCCATCGCAGACCTCGGCGTGCCGACGCTGGTCAGCGCACTGCGCAACGGGCAGAACTCCGTCATCACGTGGGACCCGGAGACCGGCGCGGGGGAGTCGTACGCGAAGCAGGAGCTCGTCCCGTTCGCCGAGCACATCCCGCTGCGCCCACTGGCCCGGATCTTCACGCCGTTCGCGGACCAGCCCGATCTCGACGCGGGCACCGAACCGGGCGTGCTGGACATCGCGGGCACGCGCGTGGGCGTCGGCATCTGCTACGAGGTCGCCTACGACTACGTCCTGCGGGAGAGCGCCGCCGACGGCGCGCAGCTCCTGGTGGTGCCGACGAACAACGCCTGGTACGGCCGCGGCGAGATGACCTACCAGCAGCTCGGGATGGCCCGGCTGCGCGCGATCGAACACGGCCGCGCGGTCGTGGTGGCGGCGATCAGCGGCGTGAGCGCCGTGGTGCGGCCGGACGGCAGCGTCGTGCGGTCGACCGGCATGTTCACCGACGACCTGATGGTGGACACCGTGCCGTTGCGCACGGACGTGACGTTCGCGACCAGGTTCGGCGGCGCGATCCACGTCCTGCTCACGGGCTTGGCGCTCGTCTCGTGCGCGGCGGGCTTGTGGTCACGGCAGCGAGCACGACGGGCACTGGCCGCCCGGGACTGAGCCACCGCGCGCGACGGGCGTGCGTTCCACCCTCCCGCGGGAGGGTGGAACGCACGCCCACGACCGCAACCACCTCTCCGGCGCTCCGGTCTCGCGTGCGGTGAACTCAGTTCTTGCCGAGCAGTGCCGATCCCAGCAGCGTTCGCTGGTGCAGCACGGACAACCCCTGCCTCTCCGTCGTCAGCAGTCCCGCCTCCCGCAGCACCGTCGTGTGCCGGCTGACCGACGACGGTGACGCGCCGAGGCGTTCCGCCAGCTCGGTCGTCGTGGCCCCGGCACCGACGGCCGCCAGCACCGCCGATCGAGTCGTGCCGAGCAACGCCGCCAGCGCACCCTGCTCGCGCCGTCCGCTCGCGAGCTGCCGCTGCCAGGTCCAGTCGTGGTGCAACGGGTACACCACGGTCGGCGGCAGCCCCGGATCAGCGAACGCGACCGGCGTGCGGCGGCAGAAGTACGACGGCACCAGCCGCAGCCCGCGCCCGTTGAGGTACAGGTCGCGGTCGTGCGCGTACTGGACCTCCAGCACCGGTGCCCGCCAGTTCATCAGCGGCCACATGCCCCGCAGCAACCCCTCGACGTCGCAGGCGAGACCGTTGCGGTGCACCCGGTCGGTCTCGACCGCCTCGTCGATCAGATCGCCGTACGGCTCGATCACCTCGCGGTGGTACCGGGTGAGCGCCTCGGTGAGGCCCATCAGGGACTCACCGTCGCCCGCCGCCAGCGGACGCGTCCACTCCGGAACCGGCCGCACCCCCTCCAGCCGCTGGAACTCCTCTCGCAGCCGATGGCGGGGCGTGGACCGGATCGCCGCGAGCGCGCTACCCAGACCCTGCGCACCCTCCGGGGGTGTGATGAAGTCCGGGAAGTACGGCCCGAGCGGCGCGAGCACGGACAGCATGCGCACGCCGGACGTGATCACCTGCCGGTCCCCGTTGCGGCGGACTTGACGCAGCCACGGCTGCAACATCAATCCGCTGTCCAGTTCGGTCAGCCGAAGCCAGCTGAACACCATTTCCCAGAGTGGATCCACCCTTTCCGCTACCTGCGTACGCTCCAGATCGCCAGTGGAAAAATGGATGCGCAACACAGCAACCTCCCCAGTCCAGGTCACCGCGCACAACGATACTGGGCGTGTCACTCCGCCGAATCGCGCAACGAAAACCGGACGCGGGACCAGTGTCCCGCGTCCGGTTTTGTGCTAGCCGGCCAGATCAGCCGCAGCTGGTGCTGACCCACTGGTGCGAGCGGACCTGGTAGGTGCCCGCGAGGTCACCCTTCTGGCCCTGCTTCGTGCAGCCGATCGAGCCGTTGTAGCCGGTGTTGCGGTAGAACCGGACGCCCTTGGCGGAGGACGTGCCGCGGTTGTAGACGGACTTGACCTCGCGGTCCGTGGCCCAGGAGCACTTGTAGGTGCCCGAGGTCCAGTCCGAGTCGGCGACGTCCCACATGCAGCGACTGCCCTTGCCGCCGAAGCCGTCCCAGAAGCAGATGTTGCCGGTGTTGCAGTCCCAGGCCGCGAGCGCCTGGCCGGTCTCGGAGTCGAACGCCGCGCCCACAGCGGCGGCCTCGGCGACCGGAGCCTCCGCCTGCGCGCTCGGCGCCGCGAGAGCGACGGTGAAGAGCATGGCGAGTGGCATCAACGCCAGCAAAATACGCCGAACGAACCTCAAAGGATTCCTCCCTAACCCAAAGTTAATTCCGCCGGGCGCCACTTTAAGCAGGGAGGGGAACCGGAGAAAAGCTATTGCTCCGTGGCGCAATAGCGCTTTTCAGGATCGTCGGGTGTACCTGTGTTTCACGCCCACCGGGAAGTACTCCGGATCGCCGTGCGGCCGCAGCACGACTTCGGGCAGCTGCCGTTCGGCCGGGACGTAGTGCGCGAACTCGCTGTTGAGCCGCAGCAGCTGGGCCCGGACCGCCTCCGCGATCTCCGCCGCGTCCGCCGTAGCGCCCGGCGCGGTCTCGACGGTGATCCGCAACAACCGGTCGCGATCTTCGTCCTCGACCGACTCGATCACGAACTTCCCCGTCACCACGTCGCTGATGCCGGGCTGTTCCAAACCGACGGTCACGTTCTCCGGATGGACGTTCGCGCCGAAGAACGACACCGTGAACAGCGACCGCCCGAACAGGAACACGAACGGCAGCTCCGGGCCCGCAGGCGGAGTGAAGCCGTTGCGGGAGCAGTACTCCAGCAGTTCCGCGTGCCCGAGAACCCCGCCCTCGTCGGCGATCCGGTAGCGGATCAGCGGGATGCCGCCGTCCGCGGTGAACACCAGCGTGCCGTCGTGCACCTCGAAGAACCGGCTCGCCGGGTCGTACTGCACGAGCGTCGGCAGCCGCGAGTCGCCGAAGACCTCCCGGGCCTTCTCGGGGTGGTCGGAGAAGAACCCGCGGATGCTCGCCGAGAGCGCGGTCTCGTTGCCGAGCACACCGGAATCCGCTGTGCCGTAGAGGGAAGCGATGTCGGTGACAGGGTCGGCGATGCCGGCGCGCCGCGACACCAGTTCGCGCCACTGCTCGCTGAACACCTCACCGGCCAGCACGAGCTTGATCCGGTACGCGGGCCAGTCGACGCCCTCCGCGAGCCCGGTGTCGACGACGTCCTTCACGAACGGCGGGTAGCCCAGCAGCACGACCTGGTCGAAGTGCGGCGCCAGTTCGGGCAGCACCCGCAGGATCTCGGCCTTGTTGTTGCCCGGCGCCACCACCGTGATCGGGCACCCCTTGGCCGCCAGGTGCCGGACGCACGCCTGCGTGAACAGACCACCGACCCAGGTGCCGAGCGGAAAGCACACGACGGCCAGCGTCCTGCGCTCGTCGGCGTGGAATCCGTCCACGAGCACCTGCTCGAACCGGCGTGCCACGTGCAGCTCGTCCTCGACGCCGCGCGGCCAGATCGTGGGCCTGCCGCTCGACCCCGACGACACGGCGATCATGTCGCAGTTCTCCAGTTTCCCGTCGCGGCACAGCTCCGGCAGCGGGTACCGCTCGTGGTAGCCGGCCTTGTCGAGCAGCGGCAGCCGCTGGAAGTCCTCGAACGTCCGGATCGCCGCGGGATCGATCCCGTTGTCCCGCAGGAGCTTCCGGTAGGCGGGCACCGTCTGCGCCGTCCGCTGGAACAGGTTCAGCACCCAGCTCCCCGACTTCGGCTCGCCCGGCGCGAAGAAGTCGTCGAACGCCTGGCGCACGCGGATCTGGCGGCTGCTGTCCATGGTCCGAGCGTATCGATCTGATCCATTCCACCCGGACCAGACGAACGACGGTTCACGGGGAGTGCCCGCCGCTTCTACCGTCTGTTGTTGACCGGGAACCCCCTGCTTCCCGGTGCAAAGGAGTCCAACTTCATGAAATCCCTGCGCATGGGGGCGCTGGCCGTCTTGACGGTCTCCGTGGTCGCCCTCTCGATGACGGGCGCCTCCGCCCACGATCCCAACACCGCCGAAGGCCAGGCCGCCGCCAGGACGTTCCTGGCCGACCACCTGCCCGCCGACCGGCACGCCGTCTCCGGCCAGGCCGCGGGCGTCCCGTGCGTCAACGGCAAGGCCGACATCTACCCCTGCAAGAACGTCGACCTGCTCAGCGTGCTCCCCCTGTCCGCGATGGGCGGTGGCAACGGCAACGACATCTGGGGCTGGACCGACCCGTCCTCCGGCAAGGAGTACGCGATCGTCGGCCGCACCAACGGCACTGCGTTCGTCGACGTCAGCACGCCCACGTCGCCGAAGTTCCTGGGCAACCTGCCGTCCAACGGCGGCAGCAGCTCGTGGCGCGACATGAAGGTCTACAAGGACCACGCCTTCATCGTCGCCGACTTCATCACCGGCCACGGCATGCAGGTGTTCGACCTGACCCGCCTGCGGACGGTCACCACGCCGCAGACGTTCACCGCCGACGTCCTGTACAAGGAGTTCGGCCCGGCCCACAACATCGCCATCAACGAGGAGACCGGGTACGCCTACGCGATCGGCTCCAACACGTGCAGCGGCGGCCCGCACATGGTCGACATCCGCACGCCGAAGTCGCCGAAGAACGCGGGCTGCGTCGCGCAGGACGGCTACACGCACGACAACCAGTGCGTGATCTACCGCGGACCGGACGCGACCTACCGGGGCCGGGAGATCTGCTTCAACTCCAACGAGGACACGCTGACGATCGTCGACGTGACCGACAAGTCCAAGCCGGTCCAGATCGCGCGCAAGGCCTACTCCGGCGCGCAGTACTCGCACCAGGGCTGGCTGACCGAGGACCAGCGGTACTTCCTGCTCGACGACGAGCTGGACGAGTCGCGCGGCACCGACAAGCGCACCAAGACCTACATCTGGGACCTGGCGAGCCTCGCGAACCCGGTGCACACCGGTGTCTACAACTCGCCGGCCACGGCGATCGACCACAACCAGTACATCAAGGGCAAGTACTCCTACCAGGCCAACTACCAGGCCGGGCTGCGCATCCTCGACGTCAGCAACGTCGCCTCGGCGCAGCTGACGGAGGCCGGGTTCTTCGACATCTACCCGGCGGCGAACGAGGCGAAGTTCAACGGGGCGTGGAGCAACTACCCGTACTTCGCCAGCGGCATCGTCCTGGTCAACGGCATCGAGCAGGGCCTGGTCGTGGTCAAGCCCAACCTGGGCGCCGTCGAACCGCCGCCCGCCGGTGGCAAGTTCGAGAACACCACCGACGTGCAGATCCCGGACAGGGGAGCGGCGGTGACCTCGTCCGTGACGGTGTCCGGTGTGCCCGGCAAGGCGCCGGCCGCGTTGAAGGTCAACGTGGACATCAAGCACCCGTACCGCGGTGACCTGGTGATCGACCTCGTCGCGCCGGACGGGACCTCGTTCCGCCTCAAGGGTTCCGGCAACGACTCCGGTGACAACGTGCTGACCACCTACGAGGTGAACGCCGGCACCGAGGACGCCGCCGGCTCCTGGCAGCTCAAGGTGCAGGACGTCGCCAGCTCCGACGTCGGCTACATCGACGCGTGGAGCCTTCAGTTCTGACCCTGACGCGGGTGGGCGGCCATCGCCGTCCACCCGCGCCGCGAGGAGTTGTCATGCGCAAGCTCAGTCCGGTCGACTGGATGTTCGCCCTGCTCGCCGTCGCCGTGGTGGCAGGCGGCGGAATCATGGTGTTCGCCCGGTCCGCACCGCCGATGCAGCACCAGAGCATGGGCGCCGTGGTCCCCGCCGCGCACAGCGACGGACTGTCCGATGTGGAGAGCGGCTACCGCTTCGAACGCGTCGTGGTGCCCGAGACCCGCGGCACCGCCGTGCCGGTGGCGTTCCGGATCCTCGACGGCGCGGGCCAGCCCGTCACCCGGTTCCTGGACAACCAGACCAAGCAGATGCACTTCTTCTCCGTCCGCGAGGACATGTTCGTCTTCGAGCACCTGCACCCCGTGCTGGACGGCGACACCTGGCGCACCACGCTCTCCCTGCCCGACGGCGGTGCGTACCGGATGTTCGCCGAGTTCGTGCCGCTCGACACGGCGGACCCGCGCCACCCCGTTGTGCTCGGCGTGCCGTTCAGCGTCCCCGGTGACACGACACCGGCACCGGTTCCCGCGCCCGAGGCCGGCGCGGTGACGACCGACGGCTACAGCGTGGTGCGGGTGGACGAACCGGCCCGGCCCAAGGCGATGACCCCGCAGACGCTGCGGCTGGCCATCCGCGCCCCGGACGGCACACCGGTCAGCTCATTGGAACCGCACCTCGGCGCCAACGGCCACATGACCGGCTTCCACACCATGCTGCTGTCGGCCACGCACCTGCACCCCGTCGAACTGGCGGGGATCCCGCTGAACAACGGCGAGCTGAGCTTCCAGGCGGTCTTCGCCGACCGCGGCGAGTACCGGCTGTTCCTGGAGTTCTCCCACGGCGGCAAGCTGCACCGGGCGGCGTTCACGGTGGACGTCGGCTAGGTCAACTCCCAAATTTCTATAACTTCAGTGTTGACCAAACTTAACCCGAGTTGAGGAGCTGCCCACTCCCAGCGCTGAAGATCGCTAGCCTGGACGAGATGCGCATCCTCTTCTCGTGCCGGCCCGCCTACGGGCACCTGTTCCCGCTGGTCCCGCTCGCCCGAGCGGCACAACAAGCAGGCCACGAGGTCGTGTTCGCGATCGGTCCGAGCTTCGTGGAGAAGGCGCGTGGGCTGGGTTTCGAGGCGCACGCGTCGGGCATCTCGATCGAGGAGGCCGAGGCGGAGGCACGCGGGCGGCACGGCGACGCGGAGGTGCCGCGGCTGCTGATCACGATGTTCGCGGACGTGCTGCCGCGGGCGACGGTCAGAGATCTCGGGGGACTCCTGCCGCGGATCAAGCCTGATCTGGTCGTCTACGAGCAGAGCGACGCCGGTGCCGCGAAGGCGGCTCGTGACGCCGGGATCCCGTTCGTGTCGCACGTGATCGGCCGGTCCATGCCGCCCGCGATCCAGGAGATGGCGGCGGGGGAGATGGCGTGGATGTGGGACGGCACCGCGCCCGCCGACCTGATGATGGGTGACGTCGCGATCGACCTGTGGCCGGACACCGTGCGCGATCCGGTCGTCGCGGCGCTGCCGACGGTGCTGCGGCAGCGGCCGACGGCGTTCGACCTGGACGTGCCGCTCCCGAAGATCGAGGCGGCACCGCTGGTGTACCTGACGCTCGGCACGATGTCGTCCGGTGCGACGGACGTGCTGCGGCGCGCGATCGACGGCCTCGCCCGCCTCCCGGTCACCGTCCTGGTGGCGGTCGGTCCCGGCGATCCCGCGCTCCTGGGCGACGTTCCGGCGAACGTGCGCGTCGCGGGGTTCGTGCCGCAGGCGAAGGTGCTTCGGCAGGCCGGCCTCGTGGTGCACCACGGCGGATCGGGCACGGTCCTCGGCGCGCTCGCGGCCGGTCTGCCGCAACTGGTGCTGCCGCAGGGCGCCGACCAGTTCGTCAACGCCGACGTGCTCGCCGAGACCGGCGCGGGTGCGAAGCTCGTCGGCGAGGAGGTCACCGCGGACGCCATCACGGATGCTGCGGGCCGTCTGCTCGACGACCCGTCGGCACGGGAGGTCGCCGTGAGGGTGGCGGCCGAGATCGCGGACATGCCGGCCCCGGCCGCCGTCGTCGGGCGGCTCAGCGAACTGGTGACGGGGTCCTGACGTCGGCCCCGGCCTCCAGGTGGTCGGGCAGCGAAGCGCGGTAGATCGGCATCGCCGCGGCGGTGGTGACGATCGCGACTGCGACGAGGATCGCGAACATCTCGGGTGTCACCAGGTCGTAGGCGAGGCCGATGTTGATGAAGATCAGGATCATCAGGCCGCGGGCGTTCATCAGGCCGCCGACCGCGGAGGCGTAGCGCCACGAGTACCCCTGCGCGCGCACCACGAGTCCGCAGCCGAGGTACTTGCCGGCGAACGCGGCCAGCATGATCACCGCGAGCGGGAACCAGAGCGCGCCGCCCGAGCCGAAGCCGTCCAGTCGGGTGTTGAGGCCGCTGAACGCGAAGAACACCGGCAGCAGCAGGATGGAGTTGAGGTCGGAGAGCTTGGTCTCCAGTTCCTGGCGCACGACCGGCGACTTGGGCATCGCGAGGCCGGTGATGAAGCCGCCGAACACCGAGAAGACGCCGATGTAGTCGGTGTACCAGCCGGCGAGCAGCACGATCAGCAGGATCACCGCCACCATGTCGCGGCTGAGCTTGCCGTCGCGTTCGGCGCGTTCCCCGAGCTTGGCCAGCCACTTGCGGCCGAGCGTGAGCATCACGACCGCGAAGATCGCCGCGCCGAGGATCGTGCGCAGCGCGCCGGACGGGCTGCCGGACGCGCCCACCGCGATGATCAGTGCGAGGAACGCCCACGCCACCGCGTCGTCGATCGCGGCGGCGACCAGGGTGAGGCCGCCGATGGGGGTGTTGGCGATGCCGCGTTCCTGCAGGATCCGCGCGAGCATCGGGAACGCGGTGATCGACAGGGCGCCGCCGACGAACAGCATGAACACCCACAGGCTGGAGCCCTCGGGGCTCAGCGAGTCGAAGAAGAGCAGGGCCGCAACCGCGCCGAGCAGGAACGTGGGCACGATGCCGGAGATGGCGAGCACGGACGCCTTGCGCGCGTTCGCACCGGTCGTGAGTCCGTGGTCCAAAGAGGACCCGACGAGGAACATGTAGAACGTCAGGCCGATCGTGCTGAGGACGTACAGGGTGCTCTTGACGTCGGCGGGGAAGAGCTGGGCCTGCACGCCGGGGGCGACGGCACCGAGCAGCGCGGGGCCGAGCAGGACGCCGGCGACCATCTCGCCGACGACCCTGGGTTGTTTGACCAGCATGGCGAGCCGTCCGCAGACGGTGGTCGCGGCGAGCACGACCGCCAGCGCGGCGAAGACCTGCAACGCGAAGTGGATCTGGTTCACCGGGGATCTCCTGGGGTCAGTGCCGGACCGGGCAACCCTGCGTGTCGTGCGTGTCGAAGTAGCGCCCGGCCGGCCGGAGCCGGTGGGCGTGCAGCACCATCGCGGTGCCGAGCACGAGCTGGGCGACGCTGCGCCAGACGTCCTCCCAGCGGTCGCGCACGCGCATCACCGCAAGCCTGAAGCGGGGCACCGGGCCGTCGCGGACGAGCAGGCACGGCCCGCGGCTGGGCAACGAGCGGGTGTGCGTGACGGAGGAGTGCGGCGTGACGCGGCGCAGCACTTCCCGTGCGGAGGCGCGCATCGCGATGGGGGACAGGCGCCACGCCGGGCACGGACGGTTGGCGGCGACGCCGAACGGGATGTGGTGTTCGTTGCGCGCCCCCGTGTTCTCCCACCGGCCGGGGTCGAACACGTCGGGATGGTCGTACCCGGTGGCGTGGTAGGCGGGGTAGTTGAAGCACAGCACCGAACCCGCGGGGAAGAACGTGTGGTCGTCCAGTTCGATGTCCGCGGTCGTGATGCGGTGGGCGATGCCGAACAACGGGTAGAGCCGGAAGGTCTCGTCGAGGACGTGGGCGAAGTACCGGTCGTCGTCGACGCGCCGGGCCGCTTCGGGGTGCTGGGCCAGTGCGAGCAGCAGGTGCGTCATCGCCTCGGCCATCTGCACGACCGCGGTGTTGAAGTAGGTGCCCTGCAGGTAGTGCACCTGGTCGGTCTCCGACAGCGTCGCGGGCAGCGGGTGCCGGACGTCCGCGAGCCGGACGCGCAGGTAGCGGGTGAGGCGGGCGCGGCGGGCGGGATGGCGCAACCCGGTGCACTTCAACGAGGTTACGACGTC
The DNA here is from genome assembly GCF_040682435.1 of Lentzea sp. NPDC051208. Lineage (NCBI taxonomy): Bacteria > Bacillati > Actinomycetota > Actinomycetes > Pseudonocardiales > Pseudonocardiaceae > Lentzea > Lentzea sp. NPDC051208. The sequence goes on from NZ_JBFBAW010000019.1 coordinate 145,455, forward strand.
GGTGGCGTGCGCGACGATCAGGTCGCGCGCGTGGCGCGGGCACGGTTCGCCGAACACCAGCTCGTAGAAGTACTCGGCCCACACCGGCATCATCAGCTCGCGCAACCGCACCGCGGTGACGCGGCCGGTGATCACCTCGTCCAGCACCTTGGCGGTGCAGCGCGTCGCGGCCGCCGAGAGCGTCTCGCTCGATCCCGCGAGGAAGGTGCGGGTCGCGCGGGCCACGTCGTCGTAGCGCGGCCCGGCCTCCAGGTGCTCCTGGTGCACCTCGGGGCCGGGGGAGAGCCAGTACCAGAACAGGTCCGACAGTCCGGCGCCCTTGCTGCGGCCGTTCGCGGCGGGGTGGCTGTAGAGCTCCTGGAAGCGGTCAGGGCCGACCTGGTCGTTCGGGAACGTGATGGCGTTGTCGCCGTTGACCTTCTCGAACACCTTGGCGCGCAACGCGACCACGCGTCCGGGCAACCAGTTCAGCACCGGGCCACCACCATGTCCCTGGTCAGTTCGCCGCCGCACAACGCCAGGACGTGCTGGAACTCGTCGCGCAGCACGTCGAGCACCCGCCGCACGCCCTGCTCGCCGTCCGCCGCCAGTCCCCACAGCACGGGCCTGCCGATGCCGACGGCCGACGCTCCCAGCGCCAGTGCCAGCGCGATGTTCCCTCCACTTCGGACTCCGCCGTCGAGCACGACCGGCACCCGCCCGGCCACCGCGTCGACCACGGCGGGCAACGCGTCGAGCGACGCCGGCACGAGGTCGAGCTGGCGGCCGCCGTGGTTGGACACGACGATGCCCGCCACGCCGTGCCCGACCGCGAGCACCGCGTCCTGCGGATGCAGGACTCCCTTGACCCACAACGGAAGCGCGGTCATGTCCCGGATGCGGTCGAGGTGCTCCCACGACACCGCCGGCGACATCTCGATGGTCCGCAGAGCCACCCCGGCCAGGTCGCGCATGTTCTCCGCGGCCAGCCCGGCGGGCAGGTCGTGGAACCCGTGCGCGATGTCTCGCCGATGACGGCCGAAGACAGGGGAGTCGACCGTCACCACCAACGCCGCGCACCCCGCCCGTTCCGCCCGCCGCACCAGGGCTTCCGTGACGTCCATGTCGGGCTGGACGTAGAGCTGGAACCACACCGGCCCGGTCGCGGCCGCCACGACCCCGGCGATCGGCACGGTCGAGGCCATGCTCGACACCAGCGTCGTTCCGCCCGCCGCCCGCGCGGTCGCCAGTTCGCCGTCGGGGTGGGCGAGCCTGTGGAACGCGGTCGGTGAGATCAACACGGGGAAGTCCCGGCTGATCTCGTTGCCCCGCAACACCCTCGGCAGCAGGGCGAGGCGCCGGAACGCGGCCTCGTTGTCCGCGAGCACGATCTCGTCCCCGACCCCGCCCGCGAAGAAGTCGTAGTGAACGGGGTCGAGCACCGCGCGTGCCTTGTCGTGCAGTTCCGCGAGCACCGGGTTCACCGCAGGTACTCGCGCAGCGGGGCCTTGTGCACGGCCTCGCTGTCCCACTCGTTCTCGAGGTTCTCGGTGATGTGGTGCTCGTCGGCGAGCACGCCGCCGCGGAACCGCCGCACGACCGGGTGCAGGTAGCGGCCGTCGAGCCCGCTGGTGTCGTCCTGGGAGGTGCGGCCCGCGGTGATGTCGAACGGGTTGACCTTGTCGTGGTCGGCGCCGTACTCCAGCGTCACCGTCAGGTACGACGCGACGTCGCCGAACTCGCCGCGTGCCACGGCCTCGTGCAGGTGCGCGACCGGCACCTCCTCGACGTAGCGCACCGAGCCGTCCTCGCCGGTCAGCACGGCGTCGGCGAGGAACGAGAACAGCTGCCACAGCGCGGAGGTCCGGTTGACCCGCTCGATGATCGCCTCGGTGACGGCCTCGGGCGCAGGGTCGACGGAGCGGCTGGGCCAGTCCACGCCGTGGTAGCGCTGTTCGGCGATCCGGTGCAGTGCGCGCACGCCGTAGCGGAAGCCGTGGATGAACCCGCTGGTCGACTTCTTGAAGTCGCGCATCTGCGTGATCGTGCCCGCGAAGAACATGTCCGGGACGTTCACCGACTCCCACGCCGCCGTCTGGTCCGGGAAGCGCGACCTGATCGTCAGCTGCGGCCGGCACTCCGGTGCGAAGATCGAGGCGTCGAACCGGAACCCGGTCGCGAGGATCACCCGGTCGTAGCGGATCTCCTTGATCACCTCGTCGACCCGCTGGAAGCTGACCTTCACCAGGTAGTCGTCTCCGTCGCGGCGGATGCCCGCGATGTGGCCGTCCAGCACGGCGTTCTGCGACTTGAGCTGGTAGGTGTCGAGGAAGTTGTTGTTCACGGCTCGCAGGTGGCCGACGAAGTGCGTCTGCCACGCCAGCTTCAGCGAACCGGGCCCGGCGACGTGGATGACCGAGGCGGTCTCGACGAGGGCGTCGGCGGTCTCGAACGCCGAGTTGCCGCGCCCGATGATCAGCACCTTCTTGTTCGTGAAGTCCTGCCGGTCGACGGAGACGTCGTAGTAGTGCTCGGCGTGCTCGACGCCCTCGATGTCCGGCACGTACGGCTGCGAGACGCCCGTCGCCACGATGATCCGCTTCGCGCGGTAGGTGCCGCCGTGCTGGTCGCGCACCACGAAGTCGTCCGGCCGGGTCACCTCGATGACCTTGGTGTCGTAGCGGACCGGCAGGTCGAACTTGCCGGCGAAGTCGCCGAGGTAGCGGACCATGTCGTCGGCGTCCGGGAAGTAGCGCGGGGTGTAGCCGGTGAACAGCAGCGCGGGATCGTCGGACAGCAACGAGTTCCAGTCGACGCGCAGGTTCAGCTCGGGGTCGTCCCAGCCGGTGTGGATCTTGTTGATGGAGATCAGCTGCCGGTGCCGGGGGAAGCGGGTGAAGAACGTTCCCGCGGCCTGGCCGGACTCCAGCACCAGGTGGTCGCGTCCTGCCTGTTTGAGCAGGTAGGAAGCCTGCAGTCCCGCCGGACCGGCGCCGATCACGAGACATTCGGTCGTTACCTCGCTGGACACGACGTTCTCCTTCACGCAGTCAGCTGACGCTTGTCTGGTTTGCCGCTGGGAGCGACGGGTGGTTCGGAGATCGCGGTGACCCGCACGGGAGCGCAGGCCGCGCCCAGCCGTTCGGTCACGAGCTCCTGGAGCTCGTCGAGTGCGGGAACGCGATCGGCTTTCGGTACGACGAACGCGTGCACGGCCTCGCCGGTCTCGTCGTCCGGCACCGCGACGACGTAGGCCTCGGCGACGTCCGGGTGCTCGGCGAGCACCTGCTCGATCGGGCCGATGTAGTGCAGGTTCGCGTTGACGATCACGACGTCGCGGGCCCGGCCGGTCAGGCGCAGGTAGCCGAAGGCGTCGAACCGGCCGAGGTCGCGGGTGCGGACCCAGCCGTCCACGAAGACTTCGGCGGACTCCTCCGGGTTGCCCCAGTACTCGCAGGCCTGGCCCGGAGTGCGGACGAAGAGCTCGCCGTCGCGGATCTCCACGTCCACCGGCGGTCTTCCCACCGTGCCAGGGGGATCGTCCGGCGTGGCCATCGAGATCATGCCGGTCTCGGTCTGCCCGTAACCGTGGAACAGCACCGGTCCCAGGGTCTCCAGAGCCTCGCGGTGCCGATCGGGAGTCAGGGGAGAGCCGGACACCAGCAACGCCCGCAGCGCCGACAGATCAGCGGGTTCACGCTTCTGGGAGGAGACGAGTTTCGCCAGGCCCGGCACGGTGATCACGCGTGCGGTGGCTTTGAGCCGGGTGATCGCGTCGGCCGGGTTGTCGGCGACGACGACCGTGCCACCGGCCGTGAGGGTGAGGACCGCGTACTCGAACATCACCTGGCTCGACAGCGAGCCGAACACGAGGTAGCGGTCGAGCCGGGTCGCCAACTCCCGGATCGCGGGAGGCCAGGCGTCGGGACGGGCGGTCCAGGCGTCGGTCATGGACGCGTAGGTCTGGGCGCAGGCCTTCGGAGCGCCCGTGCTGCCGCTGGTGTGGATGAGCCGGGCGATGTCGCCGGGACGGCCGTCGCACCGCAGGGGACCGGGGGAGGAGACGAGCAGGCCGGCGAGGTCGGCGTCCCGGAGCACGATCTTGATGTCCAGGCTCAGCAGGTGCTCGACCTGCGCGTCCGTCAGCCCCGGCCGCACCCCGGCCACCCGCGCGCCCACCGCGTGGGCCGCCAGGATCGTCGCGAAGGCCTCCACGGTCACGCCGAGCAGCAGGGCCACCCCGTCACCGGGGCCGAGACCCTTGCCGCGCAACCCGTTCGCGATCCGCGCGACCAGGTCCAGCAACTCCGCGCCGGTCACCACGCGGGTGCCGTGCTCGAACACCGGCCGGTCCGCGGCGGCGGCGAGCACGTCGAGCACCGCCCGCGGGAACGGCCCGGTGTCACGCGCCGGCAAGGCATTCCTTCACGAACAGCACGAGCGGCTGCTGGTGCACCTCCGGCAGGTCCCAGTGGTTCTCCAGGTTCTCGGCCAGGTGGTGCGTCGCGGCGAGCACGCCGTGCCGGTAGTAGCGGACCACCGGGTGCAGGTAGCTCGCGCCGGCCGCGTTGACGGGGTCGTTCTCGGCGACGCGGGGGACGGTGATGTCGAACGGGTCGACGGTGTCGTGGTCGGGCCCGTACTCCAGCGTCGCGACGAACCGGTGCTCGGCCGGGCCGAGGCCGCCGTCCGCGACGAACGCGACCGGCACCTCCTCGGAGTACCGAGCGGTGGTGTCGTCGACGCTCACGACGTCGCCCATGACCGCGAACTGCTGCCACAGGCACGACGAGGTGTTCACCCTGGCGATGACGGCCCCGCTGATCGCCTCGGGTGAGAGCTCCAGATCGGTGCCGTGCCACGGGGTGCCGTGGTTGCGGTCGCTCAGGACGCGGTGCAGCGCGCGGGCGCCGTAGCGGAAGCCGTGGATGAACCCGCTGGTCGACTTCTTGAAGTCCCGCGACTGGGTGATCGTGCCGGCGAAGTACAGGCCGGGGACGTTCGTCGACTCGAACGCCGAGGTCTGCTGCGGGAAGCGGTCCTTGATGACCAGCGCCGGGCGGCAGTCCTCCGCGAAGATCGAGGCGTCGAACTGGAACCCCGTGCACGCGATGATGCGGTCGTACTCCAGCTCGCGGGTCCTCTCGGCCGAGCGCGCGTAGCGGAACTGGATCCGGAAGCCGCCTTCGGGCCGTTGCTCGATGTGTTCGACGGTGCCGTCGATGACCGCGTTCTCGGACTTGAGCTGGTAGGTGTCGAGGAAGTTGTTGTTCACCGCCCGCAGGTGCCCGACGTAGTGCGTCTGCCAGGCGAGCTTCACCGAGTGCGGTCCGGCGACGTGGATGACGGCGGCGTGCTCGACCAGCGCGTCGGCGGTCTCGAAGCCCGAGTTGCCCTTGCCGATCACGAGCACCCGCTGATCGGTGAACGACTCCGGGTCCGTGTCGAAGGTGTCGTAGCGCTCGGCGTGCTCGATGCCGGGGATCGGCGGCACGTGGAGCTGGGAGACGCCGGTGGCCATCACGAGGTTCTTCGCGTGCCAGGTCTGTCCCGTGTGGTCGATGGCCGCGAACCCGTCACCGTTGCGCGAGATGCTCGTGACATCGATGTCGTAGTGGACTTTCAGGCCCGCCGCGCAGTCCTGGAAGTAGCGGACGATGTCGTCGGCGTCCGGGAAGTACCGGGGCGTGTAGCGGGTGAAGAGGAGCTCGGGGTCGTCGAGCAGCAGCGAGTTCCAGTCCATCCGCATCCGCTGCTCGGGGTCGGTGAACCCGGTGTGGACCTTGTTGATGGAGATGAGCTTGCGGTGCCGCGGGTAGCGGGTGAAGAACGTGCCGGCCCCGCTGCCGCGCTCCAGGACGGCGTAGTCGCGACCGTCCCGCTCGAGCAGTGCGGCGAGCTGCAAACCGGCCGGTCCCGCGCCGATGATCAGGTAGTCGTGAGCCATGGACGGGGAAGCTACCCACGCGATCTCAGAACTTTCTGAGATCGGCTGCCTACCGTCCGTGCGGTGACCGCGACCGCCTCAGACACGTCCGTGGACCTGGGTTCACCCCTGACCGTTCCGCACCTGCTGCGCGCTTCCGGGCCGCTACCCGTGCTCGTCGGATCCGACGTGCTCGACCGAGTCGAACGAGGCCGCGCCTACCTGCGCACGGTCCTGGCCGACGACGAGCGCCCGGTGTACGGCGCCAAGACCGGGTTCGGCGCCCTGGTGGGCTTCGCGGGCAGGTCCACCGAAGCCGACCAGTGCGACAACACCCTCGCACACCTCGGCGCGGGCCAAGGCCCCGACCTGCCCCTGGACATCGCCAGAGCCGCACTCCTGGTGCGCACCTGGTCCCTGGCACAGGGCCTCTCCGGCGTGTCCTCGCACGTCGTCGAGGGCCTGTCCGCGATGTTCGCGACGACGTTCGTCCCGGCCATCCCGCGCTACGGCTCCGTCGGTGCCAGCGGAGACCTCATCCCGCTCGCCTACGCCGCCCAGGCGTTGCGCGGCCGGGGACACGCCTACCTCGACGGCGTCCGCCGGCCCGCCGCCGACGCCCTTGCCTCCGCCGGACTCACCCCGTTGCAACTGGACGGCCGCGACGCCCTGGCCCTGGTCAACGGCACCTCCGTCACGACGGCGGCGTTGGCCCTCGCCCTGTCGTCCGTGCGTTCCTCGCACGTCGCTTTGGCCGACCTGACGTGCCTGCTCGTGGACATCGTCGGCGCCGACCCCGGCTTCACCGACCCACGCCTGATCTCCGCCTTCGGCCACCCAGGAGCCGTGACCGTCGCGTCTCGGATGCGCTCCATGCTCGACGGCACCACGCCCAGTGGCCTGCGCGCCCTGCAGGAGCCGTACAGCATCCGCTGCGCACCCCAGCTCCTCGGCGCCGCCGAGGACGCCCTGCGCTACGCCGACAGCGTCGTGGCCTCGGACCTGGCCGGCGTCAGCGACAACCCGCTGTTCTTCCCCGCGGACGACCTGATCGCCCACGGCGGCAACTTCTTCGGCCAGCCCGCCGCCTTCGCCGCCGACGTCCTGGCCATGGTCACGGCCTCACTCGGCAACCTGGCCGAACGCCAACTCGACCTGCTCGTCGACCCGGCCCGCAACACCGGCCTCCCACCCATGCTCGCCGCCGGCCCGGGCCGGCAACACGGACTGCAGGGCGTCCAACTGGCCACGACCGCCTTCGTCGCCGAGATCCGCCGCGGCGTCCTGCCGGCCAGCACCCAGAGCCTGCCGACCAACCTGCACAACCAGGACGTGGTGCCGTTCGGCACCCAGGCAGCGCTGCGCGCCTACGACCTCGCGGAGCTGCTGCGCCTGCTGTGCGGCTCCCTCGCCCTGGGCCTGCGCCAGGCCGTGCACGTGGGCGGCCGCCGCCCGACCGCACCCCGGTGCGCGGCGTTGCTGGACGCGCTGGCCTCGGCCATCGAGCCGGTGGACCCGGACCGCCCGCTGGACGCGGACGTCCGGGTGGCGGCGGAGGTGGTGGTCAGCAGGCAGTGGTGAGGGGGCGGCTCGGGCGGTGGCCGAAGGCCTGCCGCTGCCGAGTCGCCGCTGCCCAGTACCGCGCCGGAGACCATGCACACGACGCTCGCTCCGAGCACAGGCCAGATAGCGAACATGTCCACCGCCCGGATCGCGATGCCCGCGGCACCGGAGTCCTTTGTGGACAGTATGGCCACGGCGAGGATGCCGAGCGCGAGACCGAAGCCGAGCCACGCCGCTGCCGACAGGACGTGCCACGAGCAACACGGCCCTGCGGGCACGGCCGCTGAGCTTGCGGGTAGTGGTCATCGCGGTGCACTCCTCCTCCCGTGGTGCCGACTTCCACGCTCGCCACCACGAGCGCCCGCACCACCCGCCGACGCTCTGATCTCGCCTACGTCACTCTGCGCGGGCAGCCGCCACGTCCCCCACGTCGTCGGTACCGTGCCGTTCATGACCGAGACTTCAGTCGGCGGCGTCGAAGCGTTGCTCGGCGCGGCGATCCGCCCGCTCGCCGCCAGCACGTTCGTGGCGACGTTCACGGGTGCCGGGCTGGGGCGCGAGCGAGGGCGGAACGTGCTCGACAAGGAGATCTACCGCCGGTTCGGCAAGCCCCGCAACAGCGACGCCCACCACGCCTACCAAGCGGTCATCGTCCAGATCGTCCTGATCTGGGAGCAGGCGCTGCTCGCGGCGCGGTCCTCGCACGGCCCTCTGCTGCTGCTCCCCGACGGCGCCCGCGTGCTCGCCACCACCGACCCGCTCGGCGAGCTGCACACCCTGCTCCGGGTGTGAGCCGGCTGCACGAGTGGTCACCCTCGGTGTTGTAGCGTCTCGCGGTGCAGATCTGGACGGAGCATCCCGCCAGGACCGACGTCGACGCGGTCGTCCGCCGTTACTTCGACCTGCTCCAGGCCGGGGAGGTGGCCGAGGCCGAACAGCTCGTCGTCGGCTCGTCGAGCCGGCACGTGCTCAAGGCACTGTGGAAGGGCTCGGTCGGACGGAGCGCCGGTGCGGATGACACGCCTCCCAGCTTTGCCGCCGAGGCCGAGCAGGACCTGTCCTGGCTCCGCGAACTCGATCTCGGGGACTTCACCGGGGACCACGCGGGCGACCGGGTCCACGTCGAGATCACGTACCGCGCGGAGGTGATCGAGGTGGCATTGAGCTTCTGGGTCAAACCCACCGACGCCGGCTGGGTCGTCGCGGGGCCGGCGACCCTCTGGTAGGGCGGAGCCCAGTCGCGCGGTGGTGACGAGGAACGCCGCTCGGCCTGGGCGACGCGTCCCCAGGGGGCCGGGATGCGGTCGTGGAGGTCGACCAGCGTCACGCCGTCGGCGACCGCGCCGAGCACGATCACCGCGAGAGCGGCTACGGGATGAGCAACGCCCGGCTGGCCGACATGAGAACCCCGGTCCCTCGGTAGGAGATCGACACCACCGGTCCCAGGCGAACGTCCGTGACCACCGGCCTCACGGACAGGCGCTGGCGATCTCCTCCCGCGCCACCAACGCCCCCTCCCCGGCCACCGGAATCCGCACCGTGAACCGAGCCCCCAGCCCAGGCCGCCCCACCGCCTCCACCGTCCCGCCGTGCCCGGTCACGATCTCCCGCACCAGCGCGAGCCCCAGCCCGAACCGCCCCTCACCCGCACCCCGGTGGAACCGCTCGAACAACCGCTCCGCCTCCCCGGCCTCGAACCCCTCGCCGTCATCCGCCACGACCAGCTCGGCCGTCCCACCACCACTCCGCACGCCCACCGAGATCCGCCCGCCCTCCGGCGTGTGCCGGACGGCGTTGGCCAGCAGCTCGTCGACGGCCCGGCGCAGCCCGGTCTCGACGCCCTGCACCATCACCGGGTGCCCGGGGTGGTCCAGCGACACCGTGATCCGCCGCTCGGCGGCGCGTTCGGTCTCGCCGACGACGGCGGCTTCGGCCACGTCGGCCAGGTCCACGGGTCTGCCGTCGAGCCGCCGGGGGAGCTGCGCGGAGGCCAGCAGGTCGTCCACCACGTCGGCGAGGCCGCGGATCGACCTGGCCAGCGCGTCGAGGTCGGTTCGCTGGTCGTCGGGCAGGTGGGCGGCGAGCAGTTGGGCGCGCAGGTAGGCGCGGGCGATGGGGGTGCGCAGCTCGTGGCTCGCGTCGGTGACGAAGCGGCGTTGTCTCGCCAGCGCCTCCGCCAAGGGGCCCACCGTGCGGCGGCTGATGCCGAGGCCGATCAGTGCTGCCGCCAGCAGGCCGCAGGCCAGCGCGATCGCCAGCGCCTGCAACAGGTGCGTGCGGTCGGCGAGTTGGTAGCGCATGTCGAACACCGCCTGCACCGTCGTGCCGTCCGCGCCCGGCGCCGTGAGCACCCGGTACTCCGTGCCGTTCGCGGTGACGTCGCGGGACACGGCGACGCCTGAGCCGTGCACGGCGTCGATGTCGTCGCGCAGCGGGAACCCACCCGGCACCTGGAGCTCACCCTCGTGCAGCACGCCGTCCTCCAGCACGAACACCCACGCGCACCGGGGCGCGACGCCCGGCACGCCGTAGTGGACGTTGTAGCGGAGTTCGCGCGCCACCTGGGTTTCCTGCCCGTGCGCGATGACGACGTAGGCGATCACGCCGACGAACGTGATCATCAGCGTGATCGCCAGGCCCACCAGCACGCTGACCCTCAGCCGCGCCCGGCGGACCTCCGCGCGCTCCGCCTCGGCCCACGACCTCACAGCGCCCCCAACCGGTAGCCGATCCCCTGCACCGTCTGCACCACCGAACGCCCCACCTTCGAACGCAGGTAGTGCACGTAGGTGTCCACAATGGACTGGGAGGGTGCGTCGCAGAACACCGTGCGCCGCAACGCAGCCCGCGTGTGCACCGTCTCCGGATGTGTGGCGAGGACCCGCAGCAGCGCGAACTCCCTGGTGGTGAGCGGCACCTTCTCGCCGTCGGGCAGCACGACCTGGTGTTGTTCGAGCTCCAGGCGGCCGGCGCCGATGCGCAGGACCGCGGCCAGTTCCGCCGCCCGCCGGCACAGCGCCCGCAGCCGCGCGGTCAGCTCGCCCAGGTCGAACGGCTTGGCCAGGTAGTCGTCGGCGCCGGCGTCGAGGCCGTCGATCCGGTCGTGCACCGACCCCATCGCGGTGAGCATCAGGGCCTGCGTACGCACGGACCGGGAACGCAACCGGGACAACAGGTCCAGCCCGTCCACGACCGGCAGGACGCGGTCGATCACCACCACGTCGTAGGGCCGGGTGAGCGCGAGGTGCAGTCCGCGCTGGCCGTCGAAGGCGGTGTCGACGTCGTATCCCTCACCGCGCAGCACCGCGGCGAGCAACTCCACCAGCTCGCGGTCGTCGTCCACGAGCAAAAGCCGGAACCGCTGGACTGACCGCGACTTCGAAGAGGCCCGCACGGAATCCACGATCGCACGTGATCAGCTTCGATTCAGCGGGCAACAGCCAACGGACAGGTTCACGGATGTGACCGGAAGGCCTGCTGTGACACAACATCGCCGGTCGCGCGGCTTCAGCGGCCCCTGGGCGCCCGCTGATCAAAGATAAACATGTGAACCGCGGTCGTCGCGTGACCTGCGATCACGCGACGACTGTGAACGACCTACCAGGCGGGCGCCACGGCCGAGGCGGTGCGCAGTTCGCCGACCCAGCCCGCGGTCGCGATGGCGCGCAGGCCGTCGTCCCCCTCGGCGAGCTTGCCGTGCGGGCCGAGAACGGCGGCGTCCCCGTCGTGCCAGCGCACCGGCAGTTTGCCGTGGCGTTCGAGCAGACCGGCGAACTTCGTCGTCAGCCTGGCGGTGCCGATGTGCACCCAGCGGCTCGGGAACAGCTCCAGCAACTCGACCGTTGCCGGACCGAGCTCGGGCACGACGGTGATGCCGTGATCGCGACCGTACTCGACGAGGTCGCGCAGCGCGTCGGGATCTCCGTCCGGGAAGACGTGCAGCACGTTGAGCTTGTAGGCGGCCATCCGGTCGATCGCCTTGCGCATCTCGGCCGGTGCCAGCAACGCGCTCGACACACCGCGCCACGCGAACGCGGGGGAGTCGCGCACGTCGGCCGCGCGGACCGTGCCGTCGCCGGTCATCAGCTGCCGGAACGTCTGCACGCCGTGCCGCAGCCCGGCCTGGGTGCCCGCGCGCAGCATGATGGCGTCGTTGCTGACCAGCAGCGCGTACCCCTCGGGGCCGAGCCCGCGCATGGCCGGGTCGTGCGACACCATCAGCATGCCGTCGGGCGACTCCGCCAGCAGGTAGCCGGTCTGCCGGAAGACGTGCTCGCGCAGCATCGCGGCCGCGGTGCGCGCCTGCCCGGTCACCCGGACGGTCACGTCTTCGGTCAGTACGAACGAGCCCGTGCGACGGGGCGCGCTCGTGGGCATGGGAACAATCACCGGTTTCCTCTCCAGCGAGCTAACGCTGGGTGTATCAGCTGAGTTCCGGCGATCGGACGCGGAACGGGGTTCCGGTGCCTGTCGCGCTGATCACATCGACCGTCCCCGCTCACCTCAGGAGAGCATGTCCTGCACCAACGGGACGACCTTCGTCCCGTACAGCTCGATCGTGCGCATCAGCGACCCGTGCGACAGCCCGCCGATCCCGTACTTGAGGTCGAACCGGCTCGCGTCGAGCTTCTTCATGGTGCGCGCCATCTTCTCCGCGACCGTCTCCGGCGACCCGACGAACAGCGCGCCGTGCGGGCCCACCTCGTGCGCGTACGACTCCGGCGTCGGCGTGGCGAACCCCCGCGTCTTGCCGAGCCGGCCGATCATGTCGAGGTAGTGCGGCCAGAACTCCTCCCGCGCCTCCTCGTCGGTCGGCGCCACGTGACCGGGGGAGTGGATGCCGATCGGCAGCGGGTCGCGGCCGAACTTCTCCAGCGCGTGCTTGTAGAGCTCCGAGAACGGCGCGAACCGGCCGGGGTGGCCGCCGATGATCGCGAGCATCAGCGAGAAGCCGTACGAGGCCGCGCGCACCACCGACTGCGGGCTGCCGCCCACGCCGATCCACGTCGGGAACGGCTCGGTGTAGGGCACGACGTCCTGCTCGTGCAGCGCCGCACGGGTCTTGCCCTGCCAGGTGATCGGGCCGCCCTTGAGCAACTCGGCGAACAGGTGCGTCTTCTCCTCGAACAGGTCCTCGTAGTCCGCGAGGTCGTAGCCGAACAGCGGGAACGAGTCCACACTGGACCCGCGGCCCAGGATGATCTCCGCGCGGCCGTCCGACACCGCGTTCAGCGTCGAGAAGCGCTGGTACACGCGCACCGGGTCGTCCGAGCTGAGCACCGTCACCGCCGAACCGAGGTGGATCGACGACGTGCGGGCGGCGATCGAGGCCAGCACGACGTCGGCGGCCGACAGCGGCATGTCCGGGGTGTGGTGCTCGCCGATGCCGAAGAAGCCGAGGCCGACCTGGTCGGCGAGCACGCCCTGCTCTACCACGTCGCGGATCGTCTGGGCGTGCGTGAGCGGGGTGCCGGAAGCGTCCTGGGTGACGTCACCGAACGTGTCGAGTCCGAACGTGGTCATGACTGCTCCTTGATGAAGTTCTCGAATTCCTGTCTGCGGGCCGCGACGCCGAACACCGGGCTGCCGGGTTCCAGCAGCCGTCCCGCGGCCAGGGACCCCACCGGCACCGGGTCGAACCCGATGCGTTCCAGGAACTCCGCGACGGCCTGCACGGCGTCGGGCGAGTCACCGGCGATGCCGACGGCACGGCCACCGGCGGGTTCCATGTCCTGGTAGGCGACGTGGTTCAGGGTCTTCACGACGTCGGCGCCGACCAGCCGGCGCGCGACCTCTTCGCTCGTGCCCAGGGGAGCCTCGGCGGGTGGCCAGTGGTTCATCGAGTCGATGACGACCTTGCCCGCGAACATCCCCGGTTCGAGCGCGGGGAAGCGGTGCCACGGGATCGCCAGCACGACGAGGTCCGCGTCCGCCACGGCGTCGGCGGCCGTCAGCGCGACGGCGCCGGGGGCGAGGAACTCGGTGATCATCTCGATCCGCGCTGGGTCACCCGAGCCCGCGATGCCCACCTCGTAGCCCGCCGCCAGGGCCAGGCGGGCGATGACGGGACCGACGTGGCCCGCACCGAGAACAGCGATCTTCACAGCACACCGGACCTCGCTAGTTGATGTATCACCTAGCTTAACCGGACCAGCCCCCGTTTATTCCGCAGGGGTGGCGGCTGGGTTACCTTCGACGCGTGTGGGATCTGGGTGACGCGTACGAGCGGTACATCGGCCGGTGGAGCCAGCTGGTGGCGGTGGAGTTCCTGCGCTGGCTGGACGTGCCGCCCGGCCGGACGTGGCTCGACGTCGGCTGCGGCACGGGCGTGCTGACCGAGGCCGTGCTCGCGCACACCCGTCCGGCCGCGGTCACCGGCGTGGACCCGTCGAAGGGCTTTCTGGACCGCGCCCGCAGCCGCGTCCCCGACGCCGGGTTCGCCGTCGGCGATGCCACTGACCTGGGCGAACGCACGGCCGACGTCGTGGTCAGCGGACTCGTGCTCACGTTCGTGCCCGACGCCGCCCAGGCCGTGGGGGAGTTCGCCCGCGTGGCCCCGTGCGTCGGCTCGTACGTGTGGGACTACGTGAGCGGCATGCAGATGATGCGGCTGTTCTGGGACGCCGCGATGGACGTCGACCCCGCCGCGGCCGCGCACGACGAGGGACTGCGCTTCAGCGCCGTGAGCGGCGCCGAGCCCCTGCGCGCGTTGTGGACCGGCGCCGGCCTGCGCGACGTCGAGGTGACGGGCATCGTCGTGCCGACGGTGTTCCGCGACTTCGCCGACTTCTGGGACCCGTTCCTGGGCGGCACGGGCGCCGCGCCCGCCTACGTCGCGAAGCTCCCGCCGGAGCAGCGCGACGCCATCCGCGAACTGCTCCGCTCCCGTCTCCCGGCGCAGGGCCCGATCGAGCTGACCGCGAAGGCCTGGGCCGTCAGAGGTTCGCGCTGAGGAACCGCTCCACGTGCGGGTTCACGTCCGCGGCGTGCGTGAGGCTCAGGAAGTGCGCGCCACCCTCGACGAGCACGAGCGGCTCGGCCTTGGGCAGCGCTGCGACGAGAGCCTCGGCCTTCGCCACGGGGTAGGCGAGGTCCGCGGTGCCGTGCAGCACCAGCGCGGGCACGTCGACCTCGGTGATCCGGTCCAGCACGCCTTCACGGCCGACCAGGGCGTTCATGATCAGCCGCAGCCGTTCGGGTTCGACCTCGCTCCACTTCGGCGTCCACCCGGACGCGTCGTAGTCGCCCAGGCAGATGTTCGCGACGGCCTCGGTCACCGTGTCCGGGCCCTGCGCGATCCACACCTCGGCGAGTTGCTGGTACGCGTCGGAGATCTGCTCGTCCTCGGTCTCGCCGGACGTCCCGAGCAGCACGAGCGCCGTCACCCGTTCCGGCGCCAGCAACGCCATCCGCAGCGCCACGAACCCGCCCTGGCTGGTGCCGGCGACGGCCGCACCGCCGATCCCCAGCTCGTCGAGCACGGCGAGCGCGTCGCGGGCGACGTCCCAGTGGTCGAACGGCGCGGTCGCGGGTGTGGCACCGTGGCCGCGCTCGTCGATCGCGATCAGCCGGTACCGGTCACCGAACGCCTCGACCTGCGGCGCCCACATCGACGCGTCCATCAGGAAGCTGTGCAGCAGCACGACCGCCGGACCGTCCCCGCCGTGGTCCACGTAGGACACCAGCTGTCCGTCCGCTGTGGTCACCGTTGCCATGCCGCACGCCCCGTCCCGCATAGTGGATCTTCAGCACCGCCCGCCCGGTCCGCTCTACCCTGCCCGGATGCGACAAGTGTTCAGGAGCGCGGTGCTGCTCCTGCTGCTGATGATCGTCGTCCCCGCACCGGCGTCCGCGCAACAAGAGCAACCGCCGCTGGTCCGCGTCGGCACGGAAGGCACCTACCCGCCGTTCTCGTTCCACGACCCTCAGACCCAGGAGCTGACCGGCTACGACGTCGAGGTCGTCAAGGCGATCGCCGCCAAGGCCGGCTGGCGGCTGGAGTTCGTCGAGACGCAGTGGGACGCGATCTTCCCCGCCCTCGACTCCTCACGGATCGACCTCGTCGCGAACCAGGTGTCGCGCAACCCCGAACGCGCCGATAAGTACGGTCTGTCGAGTACCTACACCTACTCGCGCGGTGTGATCGTCCGCCGCACCGGCGACGACCGCATCAAGTCCATCGCGGATCTCAGCGGCAGGACCACCGCCCAGTCCAGCACCAGCAACTGGGCGAAGGTCGCCCGCGACGCCGGCGCGAGGGTCGAGGCCGTCGAAGGCTTCGCCCAAGCCGCCGCCCTGCTGCAGCAGGGCCGGGTCGACGCGATCGTCAACGACAACATCGCCGTCCTCGACTACCTCGCCACCACCGGCTCGAAGGACGTCGAGATCGCGGGCGACGCGGGCCAGGCGGGCAGCGAACAGGTGCTGGCCCTGCGCCAGGCCGACGCCGCGCTGCTGTCGCAGGCGAACCAGGCGATCGACGCCCTGAAGGCCGACGGCACGTTGCGCGGCATCTCCCAGAAGTACTTCAAGGCCGACGTGTCCGTGCAGGACGGTGGCGCGGCGGACCTGTCCGAGGGACGTGGCCCGCGCAGCACGTGGGACGTCCTGCGCTCGACGGCGTGGCCGATGTTCGTGGGCCTGGTCAAGGTCACCGTCCCGCTGACCGCGCTGTCGTTCGCGATCGGCCTCGCGCTCGCGTTGCTGGTGGCGCTGGCCCGGATCTCGCCGTACCGCGTGCTGTCCGGCCTCGCGCGGGCGTTCATCTCGGTCATCCGCGGCACCCCGCTGCTGTTGCAGCTGTTCATCGTCTTCTACGGCCTGCCGCAGGTAGGCCTGAAGTTCCCGCCCTTCACGGCCGCCGTCGTCGCGTTCTCGCTGAACGTCGCCGGCTACGCGGCCGAGGTGATCCGCTCGGCGATCCTGTCCGTGCCGCGCGGGCAGTTCGAGGCGGCGGCCACGATCGGCTTCGGCTACGCGCAGACGTTGCGCCGCATCGTGCTGCCCCAGGCCGCCCGCACCGCCGTGCCGCCGCTGTCCAACACGCTGCTGTCGTTGCTGAAGGACACGTCGCTGGGATCGGTCGTGCTGCTGACCGAGCTCTTCCGCGAGTCCCAGCTGGCCGCGGCCGAGAGCAACGAGTTCCTCGCCCTGTACTCGTTCGCGGGGCTCTACTACTGGGTGGTCTGCGTGGCCCTGTCCGCCGCGCAGAAACGACTGGAGACCAGGCTGAACAGGTACGTGATCGCATGAACGACATCCGCATCGAGGTCTCCGGGCTGCACAAGTCCTTCGGCGACCTGGACGTCCTGCGCGGCATCGGCTTCACCACCCCGCGCGGCACCTCGACCGTCCTGCTGGGCCCGTCCGGCTCCGGCAAGACCACCCTCCTGCGCTCGCTCAACGCCCTCGACACGCCGGATCGCGGCCTGGTCCGCATCGACGACGTGTCGGTCGACTTCTCCGCCCTGCCACCGGGCAAGGAAGGCCGGGCGGCAGGCGCGCGGCTGCGGGCGCAGAGCGGCATGGTCTTCCAGTCGCACAACCTCTTCCCGCACCGCACGGTCCTGCAGAATCTCACCGAAGGGCCGGTCGTCGCCCAGAAACGCCCACTGGACGAGGTCGTGGGGGAGGCACGCGCACTGCTGGACCAGGTGGGCCTCTCGGACAAAGCTGATTCGTACCCGTACCAGCTTTCCGGTGGCCAGCAACAACGCGTGGGCATTGCCCGTGCACTGGCTTTGAAACCTCGTGTCGTCCTGTTCGACGAACCCACCTCGGCGCTCGATCCGGAACTGGTGGGGGAGGTGCTCGCGGTGATCAAAGACCTGGCCTCGGAAGGGTGGACCACGGTCATCGTCACGCACGAGATCCGGTTCGCCGAGCGGGTCGCCGACCAGGTGTTGTTCCTGGACGGAGGCGTGATCGTCGAGCACGGACCGCCTGGTCAGGTCATCGCCGACCCGCGGGAAGAACGCACCCGGCGGTTCCTGCGGCGCGTTCTCGACCACGGCTGAAATGATTCTTGAGGATAGGCTCGCCTAAATTCCTGTCGAATTGCGGGGCTCCTGCGGTGGTGGCATCGTCGCGATTACCGAACCTTTCCCACCACGGCAGGAGCGGACATGACCACCCTCGAGAACCCGGCGATGCCCGCAGTCCACGATTGCACCGTGCACGACTGCTCCTACAACCACGACGGATGCCACGCGTTCGCGATCACCGTGCGCGGTGACAACGGCGCTGCCGACTGCGGCACCTTCATCCCATTGGGTACGAAGGGCGGCCTGGACAAGGTCGTCGCGCAGGTAGGCGCCTGTTCCCGCACCGACTGCGTGCACAACGCCTCGCTGGAATGCACGGCGCAGAGCGTGCGAGTCGGCCAGGGCGAAGGCGACCACCACGCGAACTGCCTGACCTACCAGCCGCGCTAGTGGCGTGACACAGAACGTTGGCGGCGTATTCGCGCTCAGCAGGATCCGTCGCGGCACCTCCCCCACGCCCCCGTACAACCAATGCCTGGAACTTAAGGCTGGGCGGCGGAGGGTGTTGATCACGGTTCGGCTGTGATCGGTGTGGTGGCCCGGACAGGCAACGAGGCTCCGGCT
>NZ_JBFBAW010000020.1:0-150187 GCF_040682435.1 Lentzea sp. NPDC051208
GCCCTGGGCCACCCGGCCCCCCCCACCCGCCCCCGGCTCGGCCGGCTAACCGACCCGGCACGGGCCCGCTCGCGATGGGCCCGTGCCGGGTCGTTTCCGGAGCCGGCGTCAGGCGACGCGGCAGGAGACGGTGGGCCAGTTCCAGTTACCGCCGTGCATGATCGTGAAGCCGAACGAGTTGCCGCTGCCGTTGGGGCGTGCGGTCATCACGTTCGCGGAGTCCCAGCTGGCGCTGGTGTTCCAGGTGGCGACGATCCGCTGGGGTGAGCTGACCGTGACCGTGACGATCCAGTTGTCCGTGCCCGAGACGGTGACCTGGCCGTTGAAGCGGTCGCTCCACTTCTCGCCCTCGGAGTACGTCGCGGTGCAACCCCCGCCGCCGGGGTTGGACGTCGTGGTCGTGGTGCTGGTGGGCGGAGTGGTGGTGCCCGTGCCGGCGTTCAGCGCGTTGAGCACCGAGGTGTAGGCGGCCTTCTTGTTGCCGTTGCCGTCGAACAGCAGCGGGGTGCCGGAGGCGCGCCAGGAGTCGGTGTCGCGGATGCCCCACACGGTGATGCCGGTGCACCGCGCGACGGCGAGACAGGCCTGGGTGACGCCCTGGTACTGCTGGGCCTGGGTGCTGCCCGAGCCTTCAATGTCGAGCTCGGTGATCTGCACGTCCACGCCGAGGGCGGCGAAGTTCTGCAGGGTGGTGTGGTAGTTGGACGGCACCGGGTTGCCGCTGTTGAAGTGCGCCTGGAAGCCGACGCAGTCGATCGGCACACCGCGGGACTTGAAGTCCTGCACCATCCGGTAGACGCCCTGGGTCTTGGCGTGCGACCAGTTGTCGGTGTTGTAGTCGTTGTAGCAGAGCTTCGCGCCGGGGTCGGCGGCACGGGCTGCGCGGAACGCGGCCTCGATCCAGTCGTTGCCGGTGCGCTGCAGGTTGGAGTCGCGGCGTCCGCCGCTGCTGCCGTCGGCGAAGGCCTCGTTCACCACGTCCCAGGCGTAGATCTTGCCCCGGTAGTAGGTCGCGACCTGCGTGACGTGGTTCAGCATCGCGTTGCGCAGCGCCGTGCCGGACATGTTCTGCATCCAGCCGGGCTGCTGCGAGTGCCATGCGAGAGCGTGCCCGCGCACCCGCTTGCCCTGGTTGCGCGCCTGGTTCACGATCCGGTCCGCGTTGCCGTAGCTGAACTGCCCCTGATTCGGCTCAGTGGCGTCCATCTTCATCTCGTTCTCGGCCGTGACCATGTCGAACTCGCGGTTGAGGATCCCGGTGTAGGTCGAGTCCCCGAGCTTGTTCGCGGCCACGGCCGTACCGAAGTAACGGCCGCTTTGCTGGGCCGCCGCGCCGAGGGTGGAGGCGGCGCCACTGGCGGGTGACGCCGCGAGGACTGCGACGCCCGCGGCGGCGAGGACGAGGGTGGACACGAGGGATACCCGTGCGACTGACTTCACTGTCAGCGTCATGTTCGGCGCTTTCTGAGAAGCACTCGCGAGAACGCGAGTGGAATGGGCCGGGCGGTGCGGACTGCGCCATGTCCGCGTCGCTCGATCTGAAACGCTGACAGTATTAGCCGACGTCGTTCGACCTATCAAGCGTGCTTGCCGACCCGTTGTCGCATTAGGGCTGACCTGGACGATCACTGGCGGGGAGGGTGCCGTCTTTTCGAATGCCCGTCGAACGCGCAGGTGGGACCGCCTGTCCGACGGGGCGGAATTCAGTATGATTTCGCGTCTTGTGCGAGGTGTTTCGTGGACAATTGTGTGAAAGTTTCGAAACAAGTTTCGAAACTTGAAGCCGACCGTTTGGGATCACTTCCGCCAGAACAGGTGGTGCGTCACGCCACTCGGACTGGGCACGACGTCGAGGTGGAACCGATCCAGCAGTTCGCCGGGCGACTTCCACAGCGGCACGCCGTGCCCGAGCTCGACCGGCGCCACCGCCACGTGCAGGGTGTCGACGAGGTCGGCGTCGAGGAACGACCGGATCGTGGTGGCGCCGCCGCCGATCCGGACGTCCTTGCCCCGCGCGGCCTCCTTGGCGAGCTCGAGGACGTCGGCCGGGTCCGCGTTCACGAAGTGGAACGTCGTGTCGGACAGGGTGAACGACGGCCGTTCGTGGTGGGTCAGGACGAAGACCGGGGTGTGGAACGGCGGCTCGTCGCCCCACCAGCCCTGCCAGTCGTGGTTCTGCCACGGGCCGCGGTGCGGGCTGAACTTGTGGGCGCCCATGATCTCCGCGCCGATGTTGTGCCCGAAGTCGCGCGTGAGGTAGTCGTCGAGGCCGCGGCTGCCGCCGGGATCGGTGCGGTTGGGCCAGCTCGCGGTCGCACCCGCCCACGCGAACATCGTGCCGGGATCGGCGTGGCCGAAGGGCCGTTCGAGGGTCTGGTCCTCACCGGCACCGAACCCGTCACTCGACACGACGAAGTTCTGGACCTTCACGAGCTGGGTCATGTGGCTTCCTTCCGTTCCGGGGTCGATGGTTGGACCGCGACGGCGGCATGAACTCATCGGTCCCGGTCGGAAAGCGTGTCACTCCTCGTCGGGCTCGAGGACCATCAGCCGGAACGTCGTCGACGGCGACTCGCGCCCACACGTCTGCAGCATGTGCCAGGCCAGGTTGCCGGGCCCGTTGTCGGCCTGAGGCAGTCGCTGCCGGCTGATGCCGAGGACGCCGTCCGGGCTCCTCCCGAGGATCTCCGGCGTGCCGACGAGCACCGCGATGCCGAACGCCAGCACGTCGGCACGCAGGTCGTCGTCCAGGTCGTCGGTGAGCCCGATCTTGCACTGGGGTTCGTCGTTCTCGTCGGCGCCGACGCCGACCAGGCCCGCCAGTCCCGCGCTGTGCGCCACGGGTACCTCGAACACGCGGATGTCCGTCCCCATCGCCAGCGCCATCAGCCTGGCTGTCGGGGTGGTGAGGAGAGGGTCGTTGATCGAGGCGCCGCCATTGCCCGCGGGGTCGTTCATGCGCTGGCCCATGATGCGTCAGATCGTACTGCGAACGACGCCACCCTTTTGGGTGGTCATGAACGGATCGGCGACGTCCGGCTAAGGGATGCGGGCGGCGGCCGCGGCGACGGTCGCCAGCTCCTCGCTCGAGAAGCCGGCGCGGCTCAGCACCGCCAGGGACTTGTTCGCCGCCAGCGCGCACAACGCCAGCTCTGCCGCCTCCCGCTCATCGGCCCCCGCCGCCAGCAACGCCCGCTCCAGCATCGCCCGCACGCCGTCGATCATGGCGCGGACCATCGCCTGGCTTTCCGCGTCGAGGGCCGGGAACTGCGCTGCCGACACCGTGACCAGGCAACCGTCCGGGACCGTCGGGTCGGCGATGCGGTTCAGGGTGACCTGCAGGTAGGCGGCCACGACGGCGCTCGGGCTCGGGTGGGAGTCGGACAGTGCCTGGTCGTACTGCGGGTGGTAGGTCTGCTCGTACCGCTGGAGGCTCTTGCGGAACAGGGTGCTCTTGTCGCCGAAGGTGCTGTAGAGCGAGCTCCGGCCCAGGCCGGTGCCCTCGGTGAGGCGGTCGATCGAGGACCGAGATCCTGCAAGACTTCCTCGGTGGCACACCGGTAGCAGGTGCACCGCGCGCTTGACCCGTGCGCAAGCGAACAACGTGATTTCCTGTTCGTCGATTCCGCCGAGTGCGAGAGGGTGTCCGGGTGACGTCCCCATCCAAAGCGTTCGTGCTGTCGGCGCACCTCGACGACGCCGTCCTCTCCGCGTCGGCCAGGCTGATGCGAAGAGGAACCACCCTGGTCACCGTCTTCACCGGCATGCCGCCGGACGGATTCCCCCCAACGTACTGGGACCGCCTCACCCGCGCGGAGTCGTCAAGGCAACGGCAGGTCGAACGGCTGGCCGAGGACGACGAGGCACGCGGCGTCCTCGGCTGCGACACGGTGCGCCTCGGCGAACTGGAGGAGCAGTACCGGTCCGCCCCGGTGGACGCCGAACGGCTGGCCGCGCGCATCGGCGAGGTCGTCGGGCACGCGGCCGAGGTCTGGATCCCCGCGGGGATCGGCGGGCACGACGACCACCTCGCCGCCCGGGACGCCGCGCTCGCGGCGGTGCGGGCCTTGCCGGAACGCCCTGAGGTCCACCTCTACGCCGACATCCCCTACGCGCTCTGGCACGGCTGGCCGTGCTGGGTGACCGGTGGGGAACCCGGCCCGTACCTGGACGTCGACGCCTGGCTCGACGAGGAGCTGGGCTTCCGGGGCCTCGACCCGGACCGGATGGTCCGGGAGGTGCACGCGCTGCCGCCGCAGGCCAGCGCCCTCAAGGAGAAGGCGGTGGCGGCTTACCGCTCGCAGTTGCCCGCGCTGTCGCTCGACGGCTCGAACCCGCTGCGGCTGCGGAACACCCTCAGCCACGAGGTCTCCTGGCTCCTCCAGCCGTGAGGCAGGAGGGCCTCACCACCCCGCGGTGAGTCCCTCCTGTCTGCCGTCGTCGAGCCCGTAGAGCGACTCCGGGTGGCGCCCCAGCACCCGGAGCACCCCGCCGACACTGGTGCGCACCCGCAGGGTGTGTCCCGCGCCGCTGAGCCACTCCTGGACGTCCGCCGGCATCGACGAGTCGACCTGCAGGTGCGGCGGCACGCCGGCCTCGGTCTTGTCCGCGCCGGGCAGGTAAGTCCATCTTGGACGGTTCAGCGCCACCAGCGGGCTCACCCCGTCGACGAGCAGCGCGGCCAGCACCTGGGTGTTCCACTGGCACTGGCCGTCGCCGCCGGGGGTACCGCCGAGCCGGCGCACCCCGTCGGCATCGGCGGCGCTCCACGCGAAGATGGTGTTGACCGGGCGCCTGCCGGGGGAGACGCCGTTCGGTTCGCCGGGGGAGAGGGTGGCGCTGCGCCCCAGCCGGTTGCACAGCAGCAGACCCAGTTCGCCGACACCGACGCCCGTCCCGAACCCGAGGCCGAGGCTCTGCGTCCAGCTCACGCTGTTGCCCGCCTCGTCGATGACGGCGAAGTGCGTGGTGTCGCCGTCGGTGTAGTGCCCGGCGTACCGGGTGGCACTGCGCTTGTCCGGGTCGACCTCGCCCGCCAGGTCCGCGAGCACCGCCTCCGCCAGCGGGTCTGCCGGCGGCGTGCACGCGGGGTCGCCCAGGTGCGCGATCCGCCACGCGTACGTCTGGTGGACGATCTCCGAGAGGAGGTGCACGTTCGCCGCGGAGTCGGCGCCGCCGTGCTCCCGCAGCCGTTCGTAGAGCGCGAGGTTCTGCAACAGCAGCACCCCTTGCGTCGGCGCGGGGTTCGTGGCCACCTGCGCGCCCGCCACCGTCGTGGTCGCGGCGGGCAGGACCTCACCGATCCGGACCCCGCAGTCGCCGGGCGCGAAGAACCCGCCCAGCCGCTCGCTGAGCCTGGTCACGCTCGCGTCGAGCACGGCTTCCAGCTCGTCCACCGACCTCGCCAGCAACCGGTACAGCGCGGCCAGCCCGGGATTGCGCAGCCGGCCGCCCACGGCGGAGGTGTGCGGACCGTACAACCCCGCGAACTCCGGCTGGCTCAGCACCTTCAGGTTGTCCTGGATCCAGCGCGCCGTCTGCGTGGTGACCGGGGTGCCGCGCTCGGCCAGGTCGACGGCCGGGGCGAGCAGCCGGGACCACGGCAGCGTGCCGTGGCGTTCGTGCAGGGCGCACCAGGCGCCCAGCAGACCCGGTGTGGTGGCCGACTCGATGCCCCGGCCGGGCACGGTCCGGTGGCCGCGGGCGGTGAAGTTCGCCGCGGTGGCGTGGGCGGGCGCCCGGCCCAGCCCGGTCAACGACCAGGCCTGGGCCGAACCCGCGAGGTGGAACACCGCCGCCGCGTCACCGGCGGGGCCGGACGCCATCGGCATCGCCACCGTGAGCACCGCCGAGGCCGTGATGGCGGCGTCGAACGCCGTGCCGCCGTCCCGGAGCACGTCCAGTGCGGCCAGCGTCGCGGCGGAACTGCCGGTGGACACCATCGCCCGCGTTCCCCACTGCTGGCGGTCGCGCAACACGTCACGCATGCGTTTCCTTGCGCAGTCGCAGGAACACGCTGGCGTGCACCAGCTCCACCTCCCCGTCCCCGAGCACCGAGCGCAGCGCGCCGACGGCGTCCTGCACGGACGCCTGCGCCGCCGTCCACGGCCCGCCGCTGGCGACCCACCAGCGGGCGCGGACCTCTGCCGGAACGACCGTGGTGCGTTCCAGCACGAAGGAGTCCTCGACCTCGAACCCCGCGCCACGAGCGAGTTCCCCGGCCTGCGCCACCGTCAGCCTGCGCGCCTCGAACGGATCCGGCTCGGACAACCCGGTCAGGCGGGTCAGCGCGGCCTGGGACTGCTCGGCGAACCGGTCCGTCGCCGCCGTGCGGCCCGCCGTCGCCGCACAGACGAGGCCGCCGTCGGCCAGCAACGCGTTCATCGTGGCGAACACGTCGGGGTAGCGCGGGTGCATCCAGTGCAGCGCGGCGTTGGAGAACACCGCGTCGTAGCGCTGATCCGCTGCCACGTCGGGAAAAGCTCCCTGCGTGAAGCGGACCCGGTCCGGCCAGTCCTTCTCCGCGGCCACCGCCAGCATGTCGGCCGACACGTCGACCGCGTCGATGCGCGCGGAGGGCAACCGGTGCACCAGCGCCTCGGTCAGAGCGCCGGTGCCGCAGCCGATCTCGTACACGCTGCGCGGTTCGGCCGGCCGGGGGTGCAGCCCGGCGACCAGCTCCGCGTTGCGGAACTGGATGCGCCGGGCCAGCACGTCGTAGTCGGC
Organism: Lentzea sp. NPDC051208; assembly: GCF_040682435.1. Lineage (NCBI taxonomy): Bacteria > Bacillati > Actinomycetota > Actinomycetes > Pseudonocardiales > Pseudonocardiaceae > Lentzea > Lentzea sp. NPDC051208. The sequence goes on from NZ_JBFBAW010000020.1 coordinate 6,727, forward strand.
CGCGCTGTTCCAGCGGTGGGCGGTGACCGTCACGTGCGCACCACCTGCGGCAGGCCGATGATCTCGCGGACCTGTTGCGGCGTGGCGGGTTCGCGGCCCATTTCCCGCGCGATGCGCACGATGCGCTCCACCAGACGGGGGTTCGTGGTCGGTTCCTTGGTCTTCCAGTCCAGGTACGGGTTGTCCTCCAGGCCGACCCGGACGTGACCGCCGAGGCTCAGCGCCAGCGTGTTCGCGGCGAGCTGGAACCGGCCGATGCCCGCGAACGCCCACGTGGACGGCTGCGGCAACGAGCTGAGCACGGCGGCGGCGTTGGCCGCGCTGACCTCGGCGGTGCCGATGGAGCCGAACAGGATGTTGAGGTAGTACGGCGGCTTGAGGATGCCGCGGGAGATCAGGTAGTTCGCGTAGTTGACCATGCCGATGTCGAAGATCTCGAGCTCCGGCACGATGTCGCGCTCCTGCATCGCCCGTGCCAGCCCCTCGATCGTCTCTGGCGAGTTCACCGACGGCCCGGACACGAAGTTCATCGACCCCAGCGTGAGCGAGGCCATCTCCGGGCGAGCGAGGTTGTCCACCGTCAGCGACGCGGCGCGCTTGTCGAGGTCCGACCAGTTGCGGCCGCTGGTGGTGACGACCAGGACGATGTCCGGCGTCAGCGTCACCACCGCGTCCACGATGTCGGTGAACCGCTGCGCGCTCCAGGTGGGTTCCTCGTCGTCCTCCCTGGCGTGCAGGTGGACCATGCCGGCGCCAGCCTCGTAACAACGGCGGACGTCCTTGGCGATCTCGTCGGGCGTGATCGGGACGTCCGGCACCTTCGCCCGGCGCGGCACCATCCCGGTGGGACACAGATTGATGATGACCTGATCGGGAAGACTCATACCCCTCGCCTCTCCTCGGTCGCGGACGACCGCCACACCCCGGTCCACTGCCCGGGTGCGGGCGATGGCCCGGCGGGTCGGCAGCGCAGCGTCGCGCCACCGTCGATGTCGATCAGTTCGTGGTCGCCGGCGGCGGGATCGCCCGCGTCGAGCACCACGGCGTGCTCCGGTGCCAGATCACGCTCGGCGGCCGGTTCCCAGCGATAGCGCCGGACGTCGGGATCTTTGCGCCACAACGGTTTCGCGGACTCCCAGAACGCGGTCAGCGCGGGCGGCGGAGCAGCCCAGACCGCCTCCCGGTCGGCGAGGTCCCGCCACAGCCAGTACACGCACAGCTCGGTCTCGTCGTCCGGCCGCACCAGCACCTGGTACCTGAGCAGGCCGGGCACGTGCAACGCCCGGCCCAGCGCGACGTTGAGCCGCACCAGTTCCGCGCCCTCGCCGGGACGCGCGAACTGCCTGCCCAGCACCGCCACCGCGGTGCCGCTCATCCGGCCCGCCCGCCGCCCGCCGAGTCCAGGTGACCCATGAGGACGTCCTTGATCCTCAGGTACTCGGAGTTGTGCGCGCTGACGAACCCGCCGTGCGGCACCCGTTCCACCGAGAGCCCGGCGTTGACGAGCGCCTCGATCTTGGCCGGGTTGTTCGTCGCGAGCCGCAGGCGGGACACGCCGAGCTGGCGCAACGCCTCCGCCGCGGCGCGGTAGTCACGGGCGTCGGCGGGCAGGCCGAGGTGGACGTTCGCCGCGACCGTGTCCATTCCCTCCTCCTGCAGGGCATAGGCCTTGATCTTGTTGACCAGGCCGATGCCCCTGCCCTCGTGCCGGGTCAGGTACAGCAGGATGCCGTGCTGCTCCTTCGCCAGCAGGCGCACCGCGGTGTCGAGCTGGGGCCCGCAGTCGCAGCGCAGCGACGCGAGGATGTCGCCGGTGAAGCAGGCGCTGTGCATGCGCACCAACGGCTGCTGGTGCGCGTCCGGCTCTCCGCGCACGAGCGCGATGACGTCCTCACGGCCGTCATCGTCGCCGAAGACGTGCAAGGTGAAGTCGCCGTAGGACGTCGGTAGCTCGCAACTGGCGAGCAACGTCGTTGTCAGCACTTGATGTCTCCCCCCGAGTAACGTGCCTGTCAGTCGCGATAGCGGTCGATGCGGCCGATCGGCTCCTCCGGTTGCCACGACAGCAGGGGGATGTGGGCGTTGACGGTCTGGCCGTTGTTCAGCAAGGCCGACGACGGGTGGTACAGGTGCAGCATGGTGTCGTCGTACTGGTCGAACGCCGTCGCCAGTTGCACCCTCAACACGAAGTCGAGGTCCTCGCGGCCCCATCCCTCGAACCGTTCGTCCATGCCCCCCACCGCGTTGAACACGTCCCGGCGCAGCCACACGCACAGTCCGGGCGCGCGGTGGACCAGGAAGCCGCGCAACCGGCCGGGGTCCGCCTCTGGCCTGCCCGCCACGCAGCGGTCCGCGACCGCGCGCACGGACGCCGGCTGGTCGACGTACGTCACGTCCCGGAACGGCATGAACCCACCGGCGCCGTCCCGGTCGAACCGGGCCACGTTGCGTTCGACGAACTCCCTGTCCACCAGTGCGTCCGCGTCCAGGACGCAGACGACCGGCGCCGGCCGCGCGGTGTTGACCACGCCGACGTTCACCGCCCAGCACTTGTTGAACGGCCCGCCGTGCGGTGCGAAGAGGTGCTCGTCGGCGTAGTTCTCCGCCAGGTCGCGCCACCGCGGCTCGTCGTCCGACTCGACGACCGTGACCTGGTAGCTCGACCGGTCAACGCTCTGGTCGGACAGGGACTTCAGGCAGGCGACCAGGTTCCTGGCCCGGTACTCGTTCCCGTCGCGGTTGCGGAACGGGATCACGATCTGCGCCAGCGGTTCGCCCGAGCCGGAGGGCTTGGCGGCGGCCTCCCACCGCGGCCAGCCGCCGTCCTCCGTCGCCGTCCGGTCGTAGGCTCCGCCAACGTGGTAGCCCAGCCTGGACCGCCGCGACAGGTCCCACGCGGCCTGGGTCAGGTCCTCGGTCTTGCGGTCCGGATCGTCCATGGCGGCCTTCGCCAGCTCACGGACGCGTTGCCAGCGGCCGACATCGGCCGGGTCGGCCTCGAGCGCCTCGATCGCCGCGGACAGTTCCGCGTCGCCACAGGACACGACCGCGTCCGCCACGGTGGCGAGCAGGTCCTGGATGCGGTGCCAGTAGTAGGGGTTCGCGCCTCGAGCCCCGTCGTCCGCCTTCAACACGGCGGCGTCGGCGACGGCGCGGGCCGGGTTGTCGGAGTCTGCTGGCGGCGTCATGTGTCCTCTTCTCATGCGGGTGCGGATTGCCGCGCGGTCGTCGCACGCGGCGGTGTCTTCTCGTCGATCTCGGCCGGGAAACTCCGGCGCAGCAGGAACAACACGATCGCGGCCCCACCGGCGAACGCGGCGAACACCTGCCAGACGGCCAGGGCCGACGTGGCGAGCAGGGCTCCCGCGATCGCGGGCCCGCTGATGTTCGAGATCGACCACGACATCTGGAACACCGCCACGTAGCGCCCACGCCACGCGGGTGGCGCGGCCGCGACGGAGAGGCTGCTCGCGGCCGGGCCGGCGGCGGTCTCGCCGAGCGCGAGGAACACCACCCCGCCGAACACCAGCGCGACCGCGGCCGCAGTGCCGGTCACCGCCGACGCGCAGGCCAGCAGGACGATGGCGACGAGGAAGAACCCGGCTCCCACGATCGCGGTCGTGGTCCGGCGCAGCACCCCGAGCCTTGCGGTGACCAGCGACTGCAGCACCGCGGCCAGCACCATCTTCACCGTCAGCGCCGACGCGGCCACCCACACCGCGAGCACCGTGTACCTGGCCACGTACAGCGGCAGCACCAGCGACGGGATCAGCCAGCCGAACGTGAGCAGCGTGTTCGCGAACGTCAGCCGCAGGTACCTGCCGTCCCGCAGCAGGGCGGGCCAGCCACCCCGCGGCACCGCGGCGCGCGTGGTCCGCCCGCCGCGCACCGACAGGAACAGCGCACCGGCGATGAGCGACGACGCGATGTTCACCGCGAGCATCACCCGCAGCCCGTCCGTGCCACCGGTCGCCAGTGCGGCGGCACCGAGCGCGCCACCCGCCGCGAGACTCGCGCTCTTGACCATGTTGACCGTGGAGTACCACCGGTCCAGCCCTTCGTCGCTGACCTGCTCGCCGACGAACACCGGCCACGTGGCCCAGTACATCCGGTCGGAGAGCGTCACCAGCGCGACCCCGCACACCAGCACCCCCAGCCCGGTGATGTGGAAGTAGAAGGAGAACCCGGCCGCCGCCACCACCGTCTGCGCCACCAGCACCCGCTGCGCGCCGAAGCGGTCCACGAGCTGGCCGATCAGCGGTGTGACCGGCAGTCCGACCAGGCTCGCCACGGTGATGACGAGGCCGAGCCGCGCGAGCGGGATGTCGGTGGTCTCCGACAGGTAGAGGAAGGTGAGCGGGAAGAACGCGCCCGCGCCGACCGTGTCCACCAGGACCGCGACGAACAGCCGGCGCCGGCCGGCCGGAGCAGCGGTCACCGGCCCGCCACATGCGGTCCACAAAGGACAGATGACGACGACATGTCTCGTACCCCCCAGCACGGTCTTCCGGGCGCCCCTGCGGCCGTCCCCTGTTCATGTATAGCACCGCTTGCGGCCGCTGTGGATCTGACGGCAGGGGAATCGAATTATGCAGCGCAGCGTGACGAAACCGCCTTCCTGCTGGTCTGTTCGAGTGGAATTCCACGATGCGGGTGAAGGTTGGGAACCGGGAACTTTTCCGGTCCCCGAAGACGATTGCGCGGTTTCGCGAACACGTCCGTGCACCGTGACGCAAATGCTCCGAAGTGGACGGTCGGATCGTGTGAGGGCGCGGGGTGTCCGGAACGCTGGGAAGTCCACTTGGGACTGTCGGAGACACCGTCGCGGGGACGGTGCCTCCGGTGCTCACAGCGCCGTCGGGGTGTCCGGGGCGTCCGAGGTGCGGGCGCGCTCCTCCAGCTTGCGGGCGAACAGCGCCCAGGACTCGGCGCAGTGGTGGGCCGCGTCGGCCAGCGCGCCGACCGCGTGCGCGGGTACCGCGTCGGTGTAGCGCTGCCACTGGTCCGGGCTGAAGGTGCTCACGTCGAGCGCCCGCAGGACGCCGCGGCCGACCTCGGTGAACCTCATCGACGGGTCGCGCTTGAGCGGTTCGAGGTCCGGCGCGGGACGAGGCCCGCCGGCCGGGCGGACCGGGGCCTCGGGGTGTTCGGCCAGCCGCTGCCGTGCGGGCACCGGGTCGGCGCCGTCGCGCAGACGGCGGCGCACGTCGCGAACCGTGCCGACGGAGACGTTGGCCCGCCGCGCGACCTCCCGCAAGCTCGCGCCGGGCTGGGAGACCAGCAGTTTCCCGGCCTGGCGGCGTCCCTCCGCGGTGGTGAGCGGCCGCACCCGGCCGTCGCGGCCGATCCTGGCGGGCGCGTCGCCGGCGGGCACCGCGCGGCGCAGCACCCCCACGGTCTTGGCCGACAAGCCGACGACGGCGGCGATCGCGCGGTCCGACCACGTGCCGTGCGAGGCGATGATCCGCCGGGCCGCCGCGTTGCGGTCTGCCTGGCTCAGTGGCAGGCCGCGCGTCGAGTTGAGCCGCACCGCCAGCAGGAACGCCTCCTCGGCGGTCCCGTCGAAGAACAGCACGTCGATCATGTGCTCGTCGCGCGAGCGCGCGGCCCGCAGCCGGTGCACCCCGTCGACGATCCTCATCGTCGGCCGGTGCACGACGATCGCGGGCAACGGCCCGGCCACCCCCGCCAGGGCGCGCACGTGCCCGGGATCCTCCCCGGCCAGCCGTGGCGAATCGCCGGTGACCAGCGCGTCCAGTGGCAGCCGGCCGGACGCGCATCGCGCCAGGTACCGGTCGACGTCCGTGCGGCGCCCTTCCTCCGCGGCCCGGTCGAACCGGGCCACCCCTCCGACCACGATCTCCCCCAGGAGGTTCGCTGACCACGCCCGAGCGCCACTCCCCACAGCGACGGCACGGTGACTTTCGGTGAGTCAACCGTAACAAGATGATCTGTCATCAGGCAACGTCGTGGCCCGCTCGTCAACGGGTATTGCATTCTTGGTCCTGGCGGGCAACGCGCGTGGAGTGCGCGAATATGCAATCTTCCGCCAATATTGTCAACGAGCCCGATTCGCAGTTGCACGCGGGTGGTCCGAATGCTGTCCGCGAGGTGCTTTCCCGGTCGTTTTCGCAGTTCAGCGGCAGCGACGAATCTTCTTGCCAGTGAAGTCGAGTGCGGGTAGTACTGGAATGAGTCCATTGGCTGAAAGGGCTTCGATGTCCAGAACGGAACGGAACAACTTGCAAGATCCGGACGAGATCGCTCGCCGGGTGCAGGACGGAACTCTCACCCGGCGGAACCTGCTCAAGTTGTTCGGCGTGTCCGCGGCGTCGGTCGCGTTCACCTCGGCCGCCACGGGCACGGCGGGGGCGGAGGGGGTTCGCTACGACTACGTCGTCGTGGGCGCCGGCTCGGCCGGGTGCACGCTGGCCGCGCGGCTGCTGGCGGACTCGCGCGCGAGCGTGCTGCTGATCGAGGCGGGCGGTTCGAACGACCTGCCGGAGGTGCGGGACTTCACGAAGGCCGGCTCGCTGACCGCGCCGGGTTCGAGGCTCATCTGGCCGTACATGTCGGAGCCGCAGCCCGCGTTGCTGAACCAGCCGCAGTCGTTCGTGTGCGGGAAACTCGGCGGCGGCAGCAGTTCGGTGAACGGGATGGTGTGGGTCCGGGGCAACCCGGCCGACTACGACCACTGGGCCGCCCAGGGCGCGACCGGCTGGAACTACGCGAACGTGCGCTCGTCGCTGGACGCGCTGACCGGCCCCATCAAGCCGTCGAGCGAGCTGACGCGGCGCAACCTGCTCTCGCAGGCCACGGTGAACGCGGCCGTCGACGTGGGCTACACCTACAACCCGGACTACAACGGCGCGACGCAGTTCGGTGTCGGCTACACGCAGCTCAACGTGGTGAACCAGATCCGCCAGGACGCGTTCACCGCGTTCCTGACGCCGTACCTCACCGACCCGCGCCTGACGATCATGACGGACGCGGAGGTCGCGCGGCTGACGTTCGACAGCCGCAAGGCCGTGACCGGCGTCGTGATCAAGGCGGGGGACCGCCAGTTCACGGTCCGGGCCGAGTGCGAGGTCGTGCTCAGCACGGGCACGATCAACACGCCCCGGCTGCTGCAGCTGTCCGGCGTCGGCGCGGCGCGCGATCTGGCGCCCCTCGGCATCCCGGTCGTCGCGGACCTGCCCGGCGTCGGTGCCAACCTGCACGACCACCTGATCTCGGTGACGTTGAAGAAGCTGCGGGTGCCGGAGCCCGCGTCGCACATCACCGCGATGGACGTCAACGTGTTCACCGGCAGGGGAAGGGTGCCGGGCACGCCCGCGTACGAGTTCCAGGTCTACTACACGCGGGACGGGTACCCGCCCTATCCGGGCAACTCGATGTCGGTCGGGGTGATGAACCTGCACCCGACCAGCCGGGGCCACGTGAAGCTGCGGTCGGCCGATCCCGCCGTGCCGCCGATCATCCAGCCGAACTTCCTGCAGACCGCGGAGGACCTCGACACCCAGGTGGAGGGCTACCGGCTGGCGATGGAGCTGATGAACTCGCGGGGCCTGCGCGACTGGGTGACCGACGAGGGTTCCCTGCCGGGGCCGGGTTTCGACACCAGGGAGAAGCTGGTCGAAGCGGTGCGCACCTACTCCCAGGCCGACTTCCACGCGGTCGGGACGTGCCGGATGGGCACCGACGCGAACGCCGTCGTGGACCCGCAGCTGCGGGTGCGCGGTATCACCGGGCTGCGGCTCGCCAGCGCCGCGATCATGCCCAGCGTGACGTCCGGCAACACCAACGCACCGTCGATGATGATCGGCGACCGGTGCGGGCGGCTGATCCTGGGCCGTTCCTGACGACACCACCGCGGACCGCTGTGCAACCGGGGAATCTCCTGGTGGCACAGCGGTTCGCCGCACCGAGCAGTCGAGGGGAGTGCCGTGGCCGCCGGCGACGACGTGCGGGCCGATGTCGAGCTGGCGGTCCGGGCCGCGGGGTACCGGATGGAGGTCATCGACCTGATCCGCTCGGCGGGCAACGGGCACACGGCGGGCAGCCTGTCCTGTTTGGACATTCTCACCGTGCTGTACGAACGGGTTCTGCGGATCTCACCGGAGACCTTGAACCACCCGGAACGGGACCGGTACGTGCAGAGCAAGGGTCACGCCGTGGAGGCGCTGTACGTGGTCCTCGCGGGCGCGGGACTGCTCGACCGCGCGTTGCTGGACACGTACCTGAGGTTCGGCACGAAGCTGGTCGGCCACGCCACCCGTTCCGTGCCGGGCATCGAGCAGTCCACGGGAGCGCTGGGACACGGGTTGTCCCTCGGCGTCGGCATGGCGATCGCCGGGAAGCAGAACGGGCTCGGCTACCGCGTGTTCGTGCTCCTCGGTGACGGCGAGCTCGCGGAGGGGTCGGTGTGGGAGGCCGCGATGTCCGCGGGCCACCACGACCTCGACAACCTGGTGGCGATCGTCGACCGCAACCGCCACCAGATCGCGGGTCCGACCGCGGAGATCATGAACTCCGAGCCGCTGGCGGAGAAGTTCGCCGCCTTCGGCTGGACCGTGCACGAGATCGACGGGCACGACCTCGTCCAGGTCGAACGCACCCTGTCCTCGGCGCCGACGGTGCCCGGCCGCCCGACCACGGTGCTGGCGGACACCGTCAAAGGCAGCGGCATCTCGTACATGGAGCACGACATCCGCTGGCACCACAGGGTGCCGAACGACGAGGAGTACGCCGTCGCGCGGCAGGACGTCGAGAACCGAATCGCGGAGCTGAGGAGCCGGGCATGAGCCAGGCCCGGCCAGGGCTCGCGAACCTCCAGGTGCTCGACGCGACCCTGCGCGACCTCGCGGCCTGCGACCCGGCCATCCGGGTGCTCACGGCGGACTCGCGCATCTCGGGCAAGCTCGAACCGTTCGCCCGGGAGTTCCCGGACCGCGTGGTCGAGCTCGGGATCGCCGAGCAGAACCTGGTCGGCGTGGCCGCCGGGCTCGCGTCGTGCGGGATGAAGCCGTTCGTGATCTCGCCCGCCTGCTTTCTGACCAGCAGGGCACTCGAACAGATCAAGGTCGACGTGGGCTACAGCGGCAACGCCGTGCGGCTCGTCGGGATCAGCGCGGGGATCAGCTACGGCGCGCTCGGCGCCTCGCACCACTCCATCGCCGACTACGCGGCGCTGCGCGCGATACCCGGCATCCCCGTCGTGGCGCCCGCGGACAACTGCGAAGCGGAGGCGGCCATCCGGCTGGCGGCGGCGACCGACGGTCCGATGTACGTGCGGTTCGGGAAACGGGCCTTGGCGTGCGTGCACGGGCCCGCGTCCGAACCCGTGGCGGTCGAGCGCGCCACCCGGCTGCGGACCGGCGGCGACGTGGGCATCATCGCGACCGGTGAGACGGTGGGCATCGCGCTCGGCGCGGCGGAGGTGCTGGCGCGCGACGGCGTCGAGACGACGGTCGTCAGCATGCCGATGGTGCGGCCGCTCGACACCGCGACGCTGTTCGACGTCGCGCGCCGGGTGCGCGGGCTCATCGTGGCCGAGGAGCACAGCGTGCACGGGGGCCTGGGGGAGGCGTGCGCGGCCGCGCTCCTGACCGAGGGTGTTGCGGTGCGGTTCCGCGCGCTGGGCATCCCGGACGAGCCGATCGTCAACGGTCCGCAGCTCGACGTCCTGGCGCACTACGGCATCGGCCCGGACGAACTCGCCGCACTGGCCGTGGAACTGCTCAGGTGACTGGCACGACCGATCTCGGCTAGGAGGACCCGCTCCGCTCCTCCGGCCACGGGGCGTACGGCTTGGGGCTGGTGTCGCGGGTCAGCAGCGGCGTGGCGAACCACAGCGTGCCGAAGATCAGCGACGCGATGCCGCCGATCAGCACGGCCTGCCAGCCGCCGACGATGATCTCGCTGATCAGCAGGACGGTGCCGGTCATCGCGACGGCGAGGAAGGCCAGTCCGGTCAGCAGGAACGTGTTGCCCGCGGCGACGACGTCCTCGCGGCGGTCCTGGCGGAACAGCACGCGGTGCCAGGCCGCCGGCGCGGTCAGCAGGGCGACCGCCACGGCCGCGCACAGAACCGTCACCAGGTGGGTGACGCGGATGAACTCCGACGAGGCGGCGTACTTGTCGGTGAACGTGATGGTGAGCAGGAAGCCGAACAGGATCTGCACGCCGGCCTGCGCCACGCGGAGTTCCTGGAGCAGCTCGTTGACGTTCCTGGCGAGACGGTGGTGTTGTGACTCCTCGGCCTTGCTCATCTGAGTGTCTACCCTCGGGAGAGCCGGCAAAACGGCGGCTGCGCGGGTGTATCCGGGCGCACAACGGGTATGCGTGGCTGCCGGCGGCGGACCGCCGGTCCATTGTGGAGTTCAGCGTGCGGTCTCGTCGCGGACCGGGTCGCCGCACAGGGAGGAACACCGATGCGAATCCTGGTGCTGCGCGCACTCGGACTGGGCGACCTGCTCACCGCCGTACCCGCACTGCGCGGCCTTCGCCGGGCGTACCCCGGCGCCGAGATCACGCTCGCCGCGCCCGGCTGGCTGGCCGACGCGGTGGCGAGGATCGACGCCGTCGACCGGCTGCTGCCCACCGACGGTCTCACGCACATCGAGTACGACAGCCCCGATCTCGCCGTCAACCTGCACGGCCGCGGACCGCAGAGCGTCGAACGGCTGATGGCCACACGACCTCAGGTGCTGATCACCCACGACGAGTGGCCGGAAGAGCGGCACGAGGTGCTGAGGTGGTGCGACCTCCTGGAACAGCACGGAATTCCGTGCGATGCAGACGATCTGCGTCTGCCGCCGGTAGGACCGCGAACCGAGCGGATCGTGGTCCATCCAGGTGCGAGCCACGGCGCGCGCAGGTGGCCGGTGGAGCGGTTCGCCGCGGTGGTGCGGGAACTGGACGGCCACGACGTCGTGGTGACGGCCAGTCCGTCCGAACTCGAAGCGGCTCGCCGGATCGTGCCCGAACCCGTGTGCGGCAGCCTCGGCCGGCTGCTCGACCTCGTCGCCACGGCCGGGCTCGTGATCTGCGGCGACACCGGGGTGGCGCACGTCGCGACGGCCTACGGCACGCCGTCCGTCCTGCTGTTCGGTCCGATGCCGCCGAGCCTGTGGGGTCCCCGTTCCGGGCCGCACCACGTGCTGTGGCACGGCGGAACGGGGGACACCTTCGCCTCCGAGCCGGACCCCGGTCTGCTCCAGATCACCGCGGACGAGGTCCTGGACGCGGTGAAGGACTTCCGGCTGGTCACGGCAGGCCGAGGTGCACGACCTTGACGGTGGTCATCTCGTCGAGCAGTTCGGGCCCGTAGCCGAACCCCGTGCCGGACGCGCCACGAGGCTGAGCCGCGCCGCCGGGAGCGCCGCCGAACACGGCGTTCACCTTCACCGTGCCGACCGGCAGCGCGCGCCAGGCCTGCTGCGCGTGCTCCATCGACCGGGTCAGCACCGTGGCCGCCAGGCCGTACTCGCCGGAGCACGCCTCGCGCAGGCCTTCGTCGAACGACGGCACCACGCACACCGGCGCCACCGGGCCGAACGTCTCCTCACACATGATCCGCATGTCCGGCGTGCAGCCGGTGAGCACGGTGGCCGGGTAGAACGCGCCGGGGCCGGCCGGGATCTCGCCACCGGTCAGCGCCCGCGCGCCGGCCTCGAGCGCTTCGGCGACCTGGGCGTGCACGAACTCGCGATGCCTGTTGTCCACCAGCGGTTGTGCGTTGGCCGTCCACTCCTTCGCGCGGGCGCACAGCGCGTCGATGAACGCCTCGGCGACCTCTTCGTGCACGTAGATCCGTTCCACCGAGACGCACAGCTGGCCCGCGTTGGTGAACGCCCCGAGGGCCGCCTGCTCGGCCGCCCGTTCCGGATCGACGTCCGCGTCGACGAGCAACGGGTCGTTGCCCCCGTTCTCCAGCAACAACTTCGCCCGCGACGCCTGAGCGATGGCACGTCCTGTCGCGGTGCTGCCGACGTGCGCGACGACGTCGACGTCCTCGCGCACGAGCTGCGCGCCCGTCGTCCCGTCACCGATCAACGTTTGCAGCACGTCCGGCGGAAAGTGCGGCCGCAGCACCGTGTCGAGCAGCATGCCGGTGTGCGGGCAGCGTTCGCTCGGCTTGTGCAGCACGGTGTTGCCCGTGACCAGCGCCGCGCCGAGCAGGCCGCACGCGACGGCCACCGGGTCGTTCCACGGCGTGAGAGCCACGACGACACCGCGCGGTTCCGGGATCATGAAGTCCACGGCCGAACCGAGCAGTGACCGTCCGCGGTGGACCGGGCCGAGCTCGGCGTACTGCTCCAGCGTGGACGCGCCGGCGAGCACACCTTCCCGCGCCGACGCGTACGGCCTGCCCGTCTCGGTCTCCACCACGGTCGCGAGGTCACCGGCCCGCGCCCTGAGGTCCGCGGCGGCCGCCCTCACCGCGGCACCGCGTTCGGCCGCGGACGTGGCGGCCCACGCGGTCTGCGCCTTCCGGGCGGCCGCCACCGCTGTTGTCGTCTCGGTCTCGGACGCGGCCGGGAGCCAGCCGACCAGCTGACCGTCGAGTGGGCTGTGGACGTCGATGGCGTGGGTGGCGGTCATGCGATCCGGGTACCCGGACGTCCCGGTCGAAACATGGAGGAACCATGCCCGGACGAGAGGAACTCCCCAGCACGGTGGCGCGGTCGTCGAAGAAGGCGCAGCGCACCTGGATAAAGGCCCACGACTCGGCGGTGGAGACCTACGGAGAGGGCGAACGTGCGCACCGCACGGCGTTCTCCGCGTTGAAGCACTCGTTCGAGAAGGTCGGCGACCATTGGGAAGCCAAGGCAGAAAAGGGACCTTCCGACCGTCAGGCGACCAGGAGCACGCCGGCGCAGGGGGAGACCGCCGGTGGCGTGGACGCGAACGCGAGCAAGGAACACCTGTACGACATCGCGAAGCGGCTGAAGATCGACGGCCGCTCGCGGATGACCAAGGACCAGCTCGTCGAGGCGATCGGCAGGGCGAACGACCGCGCGTCGGCGGCTGCCCGCTCGTGAAGGTCGTCGTCACCGCTGACCTCGGTTTCTGACTCAGCGTTTCGAGCACGTCACCACGCGTTGTGATCAGTGGCGGGGAGAACCGCTTCGCTGAGTAGCGTTTCAAGCCGTTTTTCTCGGCTAAATCTCCTCTATGGATCGGACCATCGAGGCGGTGCTCTTCGACCGCGACGGCACGCTCGTCCGTGATGTGCCGTACAACGGCGACCCGGCTCGGGTGGAGCTGATGCCCGGCGCCCGGGAAGTGATCAGGGACCTGCGCGCACGCGGAGTGCGCACCGGAGTGGTGAGCAACCAGTCCGGAATCGGCAGGGGACTGCTCACCGAAGGCCAGGTCCGCGCGGTCAACGCCCGCGTGGAGGAACTGCTCGGACCGTTCGGCACGTGGCAGATCTGCCCGCACCACCCGGATGACGGCTGCGCGTGCCGCAAACCCGCCCCTGGCCTGGTGCTCGCGGCGTGTGAGGCGCTCGGGGTGAGCCCGCGGCGCACGGTGGTCGTGGGCGACATCGAGGCCGATGTGATGGCCGCGCGCAACGCGGGCGCGACGTCCGTCATGGTCCCCACGGACGTGACCCGGCCGGAAGAGGTGGAACGCGCACCGCGCACGGCCGCGGACCTGCGCGCCGCGATGGGGATGATCCTGTGAGGACGCTGGTGGCGCGCCTGGACAGTGACGGCGACGTGCTGCTCGCGGGTCCGGCGATCCGCGCGGCGGCCGCGTCGGGCGAGGTCGTCCTGCTGTGCGGGCCCGGCGGGGTGCGGGCGGCCGAACTGCTGCCCGGCGTGAACCGGATCATCGAGTGGGAGTGCCCGTGGATCGTGAACCCGGCGCCCGAGGTCCGGCCGATCGACATCGAGGCCGTGGTGGCACTCGTGCACGGAGTCCGGGCCGACGTGGCGCTGGTGCTGACGTCGTTCCACCAGAGCCCGTTGCCGCTGGCCCTGTTGCTGCGGCTCGCCGGGGTGCCGAAGATCGTGGCGCGCTCGATCGACTACCCCGGTTCGCTGCTGGACGTGCGGCTGACCGGCGACCCGGACGTGCCCGAGGCCGAACGGGCGTTGGAGGTCGCGCGCGCGGCCGGGTTCGAGCTACCGCCGGGCGACGACGGCCGGCTCGCCGTGCTCGACCCGCCCGAACTCGAACTCGCTGAACTGAGCCACCCGTACGTGGTGGTGCACCCAGGTGCGACGGCGCCCGCCCGCACCTGGTCGCCCGACCGGTGGGCGAAGGCCGTGGTCGCGTTGAACGCGGCAGGGCATCGCGTGGTCGTGACCGGCGGACCGGCGGAAGCCGGTCTGACCGCGCACGTCGCCGGCGCGTGCGGGACAGATCTGGGCGGGCGCACCACCTTCCGCGAGCTGAGCGGCGTGCTGGCCGGTGCCGAGGCGGTCGTCGTCGGCAACACCGGCCCTGCTCACCTCGCGGTCGCGGTCGGCACACCGGTCGTGTCGTTGTTCGCGCCGGTCGTGCCCGCGGCCCGATGGGCACCGCACGGAGAACATGTCCTGCTCGGCGACCAGCACGCGCGGTGCCGGAACAGCCGTGCCCGTGAATGTCCGACACCCGGCCACCCATGTCTCGACCTCGTGGAACCCGCCGAGGTCGTCGCGGCCGTCGCGGAGGTGACCCGATGAGGATCCTGCTCTGGCACGTGCACGGGTCCTGGACGAACTCCTTCGTCCAGGGCGATCACGACTACCTGATCGTCGGCCCTCCGGACGGCATCGGGCTCGCCGGGCGTCCCTGGCGTGCCACCGAGACTTCTCTGTCCGAAGTGGACGCCGATCTCGCGGTGGTGCAGCAGCCGGAGCAACTCGGGCTGGTACCACGCGGTGTTCCGGTGGTGTACCTGGAGCACAACACGCCGAGTGCGCCGGGACAGCGGCATCCGATGGCGGACTGGGACGGGCTCCTGGTGCACGTCACCCACTTCAACGACCTGATGTGGGACTGCGGATCCACCCGGACGGTCGTCGTCGAGCACGGCGTGGTCGATCCCGGTCCGCTCTACACCGGCGAGCTGGCCCGCGCGGCCGCGGTCGTCAACGACCCGGTCCGGCGCGGCCGGATCGTCGGCACCGACCTGCTGCCGCGGTTCGAGCCGATCGACGTGTTCGGGATGAACACCGAGCCGATCGGTGGTCTGGGCGACCACGACCTCGGCTCGCTGCACCGGGAACTGGCCCGTCGGCGCGTCTACGTCCATCCGATGCGCTGGACCTCGCTGGGGCTGTCGCTCATCGAGGCGATGCACATCGGCATGCCGGTCGTGGCGCTCGCGTGCACGGAGGCTGTGCGCGCGGTGCCCGAGGAGGCCGGCACGGTCTCGACGGACGTGGAGGACCTGGTGCGCGCGACGCGGGAACTGATCGCGGATCCCGCTCTCGCCCACGAGAAGGGAAAGAGGGCGCGCGAGTTCGCGTTGGCCCGGTACGGACTCGATGCGTTCCTGCGGAGCTGGGACGACGTGGTGAAGGAGGTGGCCGGATGAGGATCGTGACGATCTCCGAACATGCCAGCCCGCTGGCGGTGGCGCGATGAGCCTCGAGAAGCACCTGAACGGACTCGCCGGCACGCTGACCGCCCTGCGGGCGCAGGCCCCGCGGATCACCCGCTGGGGCAGCGCGCTCGCCCGCAGGCTGACCGAGGGCGGCAGGCTGCTCGCCGCGGGCAACGGCGGGTCCGCCGCCGAGGCGCAGCACCTGACGGCCGAGCTCGTCGGCCGTTACCGGCACGACCGTGCGCCGTTCTCGGCGCTGGCGTTGTGCGCGGAGACGTCGAGCGTCACCGCGATCGCCAACGACTACGGGTACGACCAGGTCTTCGCCCGGCAGGTCGCGGCACACGCGCGGCCGCGGGACATCGTCGTGCTGCTGTCCACCAGTGGCCGCAGCGAGAACCTGCTCGAGGCCGCCCGCACGGCCAGGAAGGTGGGGGCGCAGGTCTGGGCGTTCACCGGCCCGGCACCGAACCCGCTGGCCGACCTGGCGGACGACGTGCTGGACCTGCCCGGCGACCCCTGTCACGTGCAGGAGGCGCAGCTCGTCGCGGTCCACGCCCTGTGCGAGGCGTTCGAGGCCGCCCTGCCCGCGACCCTGCGGAGGGTCTCATGAGGCTGGTGGTGGTCGGCGACTCGCTGCTGGACGTCGACGTGGAGGGCACGGCCGAGCGGCTGTGCCCGGACGCGCCCGCTCCCGTCCTCGACGTGTCCGCCGAACGGGCCAGACCAGGTGGTGCCGCGCTCGCGGCGACGATGGCGGCGCGCGACGGCGCGGACGTGACGCTAGTCAGCGCACTGGCCGACGACGAGGACGGGCACCGGATCCGCTCGCTGCTGGAGGTGCCCGGTGTGTTCGGACGTTCGAGCGCGCCCACGTCGGTGAAGACGCGCCTGCGCTGCGGAGGAACCTCGCTGGCGCGCATGGACCGCGGTGGTGGCCCATCGGAGCCCAAGGCCACCGACGACATGCTCGACGCCGTACTGTCCGCCGACTTCGTGCTGGCGTCCGACTACGGCCGCGGACTGCTCCGCGACGAACGGCTGCGCGCGGTGCTCACCCGCGTCCCGGTGGTGTGGGACCCGCATCCACGGGGTCCGGCGCCGGTGCCCGGCGCCCGGCTGGTGACGCCGAACCTCGCCGAGGCCACGGCGTTCAGCGGCCACTCGGATGCGTTCGAAGCGGCGGAGGAGCTGCTGTCGCGGTGGCGTTCGCGTGCTGTGGTGGTGACGCGGGGCTCAGGCGGTGCCGTGCTCCACTGTGGAGGGACACCCGTCGCGGTACCCGCGCCGAAGGTGTCCGTGCTGGACCCCTGCGGGGCGGGGGACAGGTTCGCGGTGACGGCGGCGGCGCGGCTGGCCGCGGGCGCCACTCCCGACGAGGCCGTGGCGGACGCCGTTCTCTCGGCCGCACGGTTCCTGGCCGACGGCGGTGTGTCGGGAATGACGGCGACACCTATGTCCACTATGGACGCCGTGCGGGCTCGTGGGGGAGTCGTGGTGGCCACGGGCGGATGCTTCGACGTGCTGCACGCCGGTCATGTCCGCATGTTGCGGGCGGCGCGGGACCTCGGCGACTGTCTTGTGGTGTGTCTCAACTCCGACGCGTCGGTGCGCAGGCTCAAGGGGCCGGAGCGTCCCGTGAACCGGCAGGCCGACCGCGTGGAGGTGTTGCGCGCGTTGGGTTGCGTGGACGAGGTGGTGGTGTTCCCCGAGGACACACCGGAACGCGTGCTGCGCGACCTGCGTCCGGACGTGTGGGTGAAGGGCGGTGACTACACCGCCGAGCTGTTGCCGGAGACGGCTGTGGTGCGGCACTGGGGCGGCCGGACGGTCGTCGTCCCGTACCACCGCGGCCGTTCGACGACCGAAATCCTGTCGAGGAGGGGCTGATGCTGGGAAACGTGCTGGTCACCGGAGGTGCGTCCGGACTGGGGGCGGCGGTGGTCGACGCCGTGCACGAGGCAGGTGGACGGCCCCTCGTGCTGGACAAGGCGGCGCCGTCCGCACCGCACGTGGCCGATTTCGAGTCGGTGGACCTGTCGGACACCGACGCCGCCGAACGGGCCGTGCGGGACCTGGTCTCCCGCAACGGCGACCTGAGCGCCGTGGTGACCGCCGCGGGTGTGGACAGGTGCGGACGTCTCGACGAGGTGCCCACGGCGGAGTGGGAACACGTCGTGCGGGTGAACCTGTTCGGCACGGTGGCGGTCGTGCGGGCGGCGCTGCCACACCTGGAGAACGGCCGGGTGGTCACCATCGCGTCCACCCTCGGCGTGCGCGCGGTCAGCGACGCCACGGCGTACTGCGCCTCGAAGTTCGGCGTCGTCGGCTTCACCCGCGCGCTGGCGGCCGAGACGGCCGGCCGGGTCGGCGTGACGCTCGTGGTTCCCGGCGGCATGCGCACCCACTTCTTCGACGACCGCGACGAGCAGTACAAGCCGACGGACACGGCGAAGCTGAACCCGCCGGACCGGGTGGCGGCCGCGATCATGTTCGCGCTGAGCCAGCCGGCGGGGTGCGAGGTGCGCGAACTCGTCGTGGCCCACGCGGAGGAACCGTCCTGGCCGTGAGCCGGGGCCGGCCTCGCCCGGCAGGCCGTGGTGCGCACGCACCTCGATCCGGTCTAGGTTCGTACCCGACGTCGGATCGGGCCGGGCTGACCGCGCGACCGCTGGGTTAGAGGACGGGTGTTGGACGGGCAGCGTCGGGAACGGCTCACGCGGGCGGTGGAGGAGTTCACTGCCGCGGCTTCCGGGCGTGCGGGTCTGGCGCGCGGACTGTGCGCAGCCTGCCTGCACGTCCTGCCTGGCCTGGACGCCGCGGCACTGACGTTGCGTGGCAGCGCACGCGCGGAGGAGATGGTCGGCGCCAGCGACGAGTGGGCGGCCCGGCTGGAGGAGATCCAGTACACCCTGGGAGAGGGACCGGGAGTGGCGGCGTTCAGGGACGCCACCCCCGTGCTGGTGGCGGACCTGAGCGCGGACGGCGTGCGGTGGCCGGGTTTCGAGGCGGCGGCCGCGGCGGCGGGCCTGGCGGCGATGTTCGCGTTCCCGTTGCAGGTCGGCGGCATCAGGCTGGGCACGCTCGACCTGTACCGCCGCCGCCCCGGTGGCCTGACCCCGGTGGCGGTAGCCGACGCGACGATCCTCGCGGACGTGGTGACCTACGCGTTGCTGGAGCAGGACGACTCCGCCGACGAGGACGAACAGCTGCGGATGACCTTGTCGTACCAGGACGTGAACATGGCGACCGGGATGCTGGCCGCTCAGTTGAGGATCAGCCTGGAGGACGCGTTCGCCCGGTTGCGCGCGCACGCGTTCTCCTCGGGCCATTCGGTGCTGGACGTGGCGCGTGAACTGCTGGAACGGCGCATCCCGCTGGACCGGCTGGCGGGCTGACTGTGCCGCGAGCACCGGGCCAGGCCGGGTCGTATGCTGCCGGAGTGCCCCTTGTCCAGGAACAGATCGCCGTCACGCTGAGCGAGCTCACGGCGAGCCTGGTCGGCCGTCACGACGCCGAGTCTGTTCTGCGCCTGGTCACCGCCGCGTGCGAGAACCTGCTGTCGGCGTCCGCGATCGGGGTGATGCTGACCGATCCGCGCGGCGGGCTGAGCGTGGTGTCGGCCTCTGACGAGCAGGCGCGGTTCCTGGAGCTGCTGCAGAGCCAGATCGACGAAGGCCCGTGCGTGGACTGCGTGCGCGAGAACGCGCTGATCGACTGCCCGGACCTGGAAGACGGCTCCGGCCGGTGGCCGGCGTTCATCCCGGCCGCTCTCGACGCCGGGTTCCGCGCGGTGCACGCCGTGCCGATGCGCCTGGCCGGCGACGCCATCGGCGGCCTCAACGTGTTCTACACGGCGGTCACCCCGTGGGAGGCCTGGCAGCAACGGCTCGGGCAGGTGCTCGCCGACCTGGCGGTGCTGGGCCTGTCGCAGGACGACGACCCCGCGCGCACCCACCGGCTGGCCGAGCAGACCCTGACCACGCTCAACGACCGCGTGATGCTCGCGCACGCCATCGGCATGGTCGCGGGCACCCTGGACACCGGCACGGACGAGGCCCGCGGCCTCATTTTCGGCTACGCCACGAGGAATCAGAAACCGATCCGCGACGTCACCCGCGAGCTCACCGGCGGGAACCTCGAAGCGGCGGCCCTGCGGGACACGGACTAGTCGCCCCAGTCGGGGTCCGCGCGCCGCTCGGCTGCCGCGTCCACGACCGCGTTGACCCGCGCGACCTCCGCCTCACGTTCCGCGTCGCTGCGCCGGTCGCAGAACCGCTCCAGCACGTGGTCCTGGTCGCCACTCCACGCCTGCACGACGCCGATGGCTTCGTGCAGTGCCGCTCGCCTCGTGATCGCATCGACGAGGCGCTGCGCCGCGGCGGCATCGCCGGATCCGCGGCTGGATGAGGTCATGTGCCCAGCCTCCTCCTCATCACCAGGAATAGCGACCCTGTGCCGGACCGTGCCGCCGAGGTACTGTTCGGCGAGGTCAGGTGTTGCGACTAGTCCACAGTGGATGAATCGGGAGCGGTACCGGATTCGCAATCCAGTGGGCAGCCGCACGAGAGGCCGAGGGTGGACGGACAGCGCAGGGACCGGCTCGAGCGAATGATCGAGCAGTGCGCCACGGGTGTGGAGTGGCCGCAGGCGCTGTGCACGGTGTGCGTGAAGGTGCTTCCGGTGGACGCCGCGGGGCTCGTGGTGCGCGGCGAGGAGCGGTCACAGGACACGGTCACCGTCAGTGACGGGTGGAGCCAGGCGATCGAGGAGCTCCAGTACTCGCTCGGCGAGGGGCCCGCGGCGGAGGCTCGCCTCGGCGGTGATCCGGTGCTGGTGGCGGACGTGGAGGCCGAGCGCGGCAGGTGGCCCTGGTTCGCCGCCGCGAGCGCCGAGGCGGGCCTCGGCGCGATGTTCGCGTTCCCCCTGCACATCGGTGGTATCCGGCTCGGCGCGCTGAACCTCTACCGGCGGCGCCCCGGTGGTCTGTCCGCGGACGCGCTCGCGGACGCCGTGCTGCTGGCCGATCTGGCGGCCCTCGCGCTGCTGGAGAGCGAACTGGCCGACGACCACGAGAAGCTGCGGATGGAAGTGTCCTATCAGGACGTGCACTTGGCCACCGGCCTGCTGGCCGCGGGGCTGGCGATCGGTCTCGAAGAGGCTTTCGTGAGGCTGCGGGCGCACGCGTTCGCCGAGCGCCGCACATTGCTGGCCGTGTCGCGTGACGTGCTCGAACGGCGGATCCCCGTCGACCGCCTCGCGAACTGAGGGCCGTCGCGGACCTGGCAAGTCGCGTACTTTTTCCCGAAGCGGTGTAGGCGGCGTTTCGCCGGGTAGCTCAATCTCATGGCAGAACGTGCTGTGGTGACCGGAGGTGCCGGCTTTCTCGGCTCGCACCTGTGCGATGCCCTTGTGGCGCGTGGCATGCGGGTGACCTGTGTGGACGACTTCAGCACGGGAGAACCCGCGAACGTGCCGCCCGCGGTCGACCTCATGCGCGTCGACGTGCGCGAACCGTTCCGGTTGCCGCCCAGCGAGCTGGTGCTGCACTTCGCGTGCCCCGCGTCGCCGTCGGCCTACCTGGCGTCCCCCGTCGGCACGCTCGAGACGGGCGGGTTCGGCACCCGTCACGTGCTGGAGGAGGCCAGACGGATCGGCGCGCGGGTGGTCGTCGCCTCCACCAGCGAGGTGTACGGCGATCCGCTGGAGCACCCGCAGCGGGAAACCTACTGGGGCAACGTCAATCCGATCGGGCCGCGCAGCGTGTACGACGAGGCGAAGCGGTTCGGCGAGGCGCTCGCGTTCGCGTACCGGCGGGAACACGGGCTCGACGTCGGCGTGGTCAGGATCTTCAACACCTACGGGCCGCGGATGAAGTCGAACGACGGCCGGATGTTACCGACGTTCTTCGCGCAGGCTCGCAAGAACGAACCGTTGACCGTGCACGGTGACGGTACGCAGACGCGGTCGCTGTGCTATGTCGACGATCTCGTGCGCGGGGTGCTGGCCATGGCGGACAGCGGCGAGGCAGGACCGGTCAACCTCGGCAACCCCGAGGAGGTCACGGTACTGGAGGTCGCCAAGCAGGTCATCGAGGTGACCGGCAGCGGCTCCGAGATCGTGCACGTCGGTGCGATGACCGACGACCCCCGGCGACGCAGGCCGGACATCACCACGGCGCGGGAGCTGTTCGGCTGGGAGCCGGAGATCCCGCTGGAACGAGGACTTCGACTGATGGCGAAGGAGGCGTGATGCGGGTTCTGGGCATCAACGCGATTTTTCACGACCCCGCGGCCGCCCTCGTGATCGACGGGCACACGGTCGCTGCCGCCGAGGAGGAACGGTTCTCCCGGCGCAAGCACGGCAAGCGGCCGGTTCCGTTCTCGGCCTGGGAGCTGCCGGAGATGGCGGCGAAGTGGTGTCTGGAGAAGGCCGGGCTCACGCCGGCCGATCTCGACGCCGTCGCGTACTCCTACGATCCGGCGCTCGCGGAGGACGACACCGCGCCGTGGGAGGAGCTGCGCACCACCTACGCCTGGCGGGCCCCGCAGTTCCTGGCCACCGCGTTGCCCGGCCTGGACCCGGAGATCGTGCGGTTCGTGCCGCACCACGCCGCGCACGCGGCCTCCACGGGACTCGCGGCACCGTTCGGAGGGAACTGCGCGGTGCTGGTGGCCGACGGGCGCGGCGAGTGCGGCTCCTACCTGGCCGGGCGGTACGACGACCAGCGGCTGGTCAAGCTCGCCGAGCAACGGCTGCCGCACTCGCTGGGCCTGCTCTACGAAGACCTGACCGAGC
The DNA here is from genome assembly GCF_040682435.1 of Lentzea sp. NPDC051208. Lineage (NCBI taxonomy): Bacteria > Bacillati > Actinomycetota > Actinomycetes > Pseudonocardiales > Pseudonocardiaceae > Lentzea > Lentzea sp. NPDC051208. The sequence goes on from NZ_JBFBAW010000020.1 coordinate 29,075, forward strand.
ACCTCGGTTTCCTGCGGTCCAGCGACGAGTACAAGGTCATGGCGCTCGCCTCGCACGCCGAACCGGTGCACCTGGACCTCATGCGCGAGCACATCACGACCACCTCTGACGGTCGCTTCCAGATCGTGCCGATCGAGTGGAACACGCTGGCCAAGCCGCCGGACGGGGAACTGCTGCAGGAACACGCCGAACTCGCCGCCAGCGTGCAGCGCAGGCTGGAGGAGGTGCTGCTGGAGCTCACCACGTGGCTGCACGAGCAGACCGGTGAACGCAGGCTCGCCATGGCGGGCGGGGTGGCGCTGAACTGCGTCGCGAACACGCGGATCTTCGCCGAGGGACCGTTCGACGAGGTGTGGGTGCAGCCCGCGGCCGGTGACTCGGGCACCGCGCTCGGGGCCGCGCTGCACGTGGCGTCGGGTGAACCGCTGGCGCCGATGCCGGGCGCCGACCTCGGCCGGAGCTGGAGCGACGACGAGATCGAGCAGGTGCTCAAGACGGCGAAGGTCGTGTACGAGAAGCCGACGGACCTGGCCGCCGTGGTGGCGCGGGCGCTGGCGGACGACAAGATCATCGCCTGGTTCCAGGGGCGGTCGGAGTACGGGCCACGCGCGCTGGGCCGCCGGTCGCTGCTCGCGAACCCCTGTTTCGCCGAGAACCTGGAGCGGATGAACGACGTCAAGGGTCGAGAGCAGTTCCGGCCGATCGCGCCGATGGTGCTGGAGAGCCGGGCACACGAGCTGTTCGAGCGCGGACCGGTTCCCAGTCCCTACATGCTCTTCGTGCACGACGTCCGTCCTGAGTGGAGGGACCGCATCCCGGCCGTGGTCCACGTGGACGGCACCGCCCGCGTGCAGACCGTGGCGAACGACCCGCTGCTGGAGCGGGTGCTGGAGGAGTTCGACCGCCGCACCGGCGTGCCGGTCGTGGTCAACACCAGCCTCAACACGGCGGGGCGGCCCATGGTCGACTCCCCGAGGGACGCGCTGGAGTGCTTCGGTTCGTCGCCCGTCGACCTGCTCGCGATCGGCCCGTTCGTGGTGCGGCGATGACCGGCTACACCGTCGTCATCCCCACGGTCGGCCGCGAGAGCCTCGACGTCGTGGTGAACGCGATCCGGTACGGCGACGGGCCGCCGCCGGACGAGATCATCGTGGTGTACGACCGGTTCGGCCGTGGACCGGCGGCCGCGCGCAACGCCGGCTGGCGGCGGGCCACCAGCGAGTGGGTGGTCTTCCTCGACGACGACGTGCTGCCGCCACCGGACTGGAAACGACGGCTCGTCGACGACCTCGAGGCACTGGACGACGACGTGGCGGCCAGTCAGGCACGCATCGAGGTGCCGCTGCCGCCGGACCGCAGGCCCACCGACTGGGAACGCAACACCTCCGGCCTCGCCGACGCCAAGTGGATCACCGCGGACATGGCCTACCGGCGGTCCGTGCTGCTGGAGACAGGCGGTTTCGACGAGCGTTTCCCGCGGGCCTACCGGGAGGACGCCGACCTCGCGTTGCGCGTGATCGACCTCGGGTACCGGGTCGTGTTCGGTGACCGGGTCACCACGCATCCCGTGCGGCGCACCGGTTTCTTCACCAGCTTGAAGCAGCAGCGCGGAAACGCTGACGACGCGTTGATGCGCAGGGTGCACGGTCCGCGGTGGCGGGAGAAGATCGGCGGGCATCGCGGCCGGTTGCGCGAACACGCGCTCACCACCGGCCTCGCGATCACGTCTATCCTTTGTGGACTTGCCGGGAACAGGCGTGCCGCGGCCGTCGCGGCACTCGGGTGGGCCGCCATGACGGCGCGGTTCGCGGCGCAGCGCATCGCGCCAGGGCCTCGTACGGCGCCGGAGGTGGTGCGGATGATCGTGACGAGTGCCGCCATCCCGCCGGCCGCCTGTCTGCACCGGGTCCGTGGCGAGCTTCAGGTGCGTGTGCCCCAGAACGAGACGCAGACCGCAGCGCGAGACATGTCGGGAGGGCGAACGTGCATCGAATCGGTGTCGTTGGTGCCGGGTACGTCGGCCTGACCACGGCCGCCTGCCTCGCTCATCTCGGCCACGACGTCGTCTGCGCGGACGTGGACGAGGCCAAGGTCGAGCGGTTGCGGCGGGGCGAGGTGGACCTGGTCGAGCCAGGGCTCGCGGAACTGCTGGAACAGCACGACATCGAGTTCACCACGGTGTTTCCGCATGACGTGGACTTCCTGTTCGTCTGCGTTCCCACGCCGGCGGGGGAGCACGGTGAAGCCGATCTGACCGCCGTGCACGACGTCGTCGCGCAGGTGCCGGAGAACACCGTGCTGGTGCTGAAGTCGACGGTTCCCGTCGGCACCGCGCGGGGCATCGCGCACCAGCCGACCGTGTCGAACCCGGAGTTCCTGCGGGAAGGTCACGCGGTCGAGGACTTCCTGCGGCCGCAACGGGTCGTGGTCGGTTCGGCCGACCCCGAGGCGGCGAGACGGGTCGCCGCGCTCTACGGCGACGACGTACCGGTCGTGCTCACCGACAACACCACGGCCGAGCTGATCAAGTACGCCTGCAACAGCTTCCTCGCGGTGAAGCTGTCCTTCGTCAACTCCCTCGCCGAGCTGTGCGAACGCGTCGGCGCGGACATCGACGGAGTCACCGAGGGCATGCGCCTGGACGAACGCATCGGCGCCGCGTTCCTGCAACCCGGCCCGGGCTGGGGTGGCTCCTGCCTGCCCAAGGACACCCGCGCGTTGCTCTGCACGGCACGGGAGCAGGACGTCGAGTTCGCGACCCTGCGCGCCGCCGTCGACACCAACGAGCACCAGGTCCGCCGCATCGCGGAGAAGGTCGAGGGCGAGCGCATCGGGCTGCTCGGCCTCACGTTCAAGGCGGGCACCAATGACCTGCGCGACTCGCCCGCGCTCGCGATAGCGCGGCTGCTGGACGGCGACATCCGCGCCTACGACCCGGCGATCAGCCAGCAGGTCGACGGCATCACCGTCGTCGGCACACCGGAGGAGCTGGCGGACGGCCGGGACGTGCTGGTCGTCCTCACCGAGTGGCCGGAGTTCGCCGAGCTCGACTGGCCGGCGCTCGCCGGCCGGATGACGACACCGGTGCTCGTCGACACCCGGGGCGTCGTTCCCGCCGACAAGGTCCGCGAGGCGGGCTTTCGGCTGGTCAGCGTGGGACACCGGACGGACGACGGTGACCTCCGGCGAGCCCGATGTGGTGACGCCGAGTAGCGCTTCGGTGAGCGGTGTTTCGAAGCGTTTTCCGGGGATAAATCTCCTCTGTGGACCGGACTTCCGCCGCGGGGCCCTCCGATCGTGACGACGCGATGTGGACGCCGAAGTCGCGGGCGGGGATCGGCCGTACGACGGAGGTGAGGGCATGAGGATCGCGATGGTGTCCGAGCACGCCAGCCCGCTGGCGGTGCTGGGCGAGGTCGACGCTGGTGGGCAGAACGTGCACGTGGCCGCGCTGTCCGAGGCGTTGGCGGCGCGGGGACACGAAGTCGTGGTCTACACGCGGCGTGACGACGGCAAGCTACCCGAACGGGTGCGCACGAACGCCGGTTACGAGGTGGTGCACGTACCCGCCGGACCTGCCGAACACGTGCCCAAGGACGAACTCCTGCCTTTCATGGGGGAGTTCGCCCGCTTCATGGCCGCGGACTGGCGTGCCGCGCCGCCCGACGTCGTGCACGCGCACTTCTGGATGTCCGGATTCGCCGCGATCATGGCGACCCGCGACCTCGACGTGCCGGTGGTGCAGACCTTCCACGCTCTCGGCACCGTGAAACGCCGCCACCAGCTCGAAGCGGACACCAGTCCTCCCCAGCGCATCTCGATCGAGCGGATCATCGGCAAGCAGGCCGCTCTCATCGCCGCGACCTGCGAGGACGAGGTGAACGAGCTGGTGCGGATGGGAATCCGGCGCACGCGCACCGCGGTCGTGCCCTGCGGCGTCGACCCCGGCCTGTTCCACCCCGCCCCGGCCTCACCCCACCCGCGGCGGATCGTGTCGGTCGGCAGGCTGGTGCCGCGCAAGGGGTTCGAGGACCTGATCACCGCGCTCAAGATGGTGCCGGAAGCCGAGCTGGTGATCGCGGGCGGACCGCCCGCGAGCAAGCTGAACTCGGACCGCGAGGCGCAGCGTTTGCTCGCGCACGCGGAGGCCCTCGGGGTGCGCGACCGCGTCCGGCTCGCAGGGCAGGTGGTCCGCCAGGACATGCCGGACTTCCTGCGCTCGGCGGAGGTCGTCGCCTGCGTGCCGTGGTACGAGCCGTTCGGCATCGTGCCGTTGGAGGCGATGGCGTGCGGCCTTCCGGTGGTCGCTTCCGCGGTCGGCGGGCTCCTCGACACCGTGGTCGACGGCGTCACCGGGAAGCTGGTGCCGCCGCGGAATCCGAAACGGCTCGCGAAGGAGCTGCGGGTGTTGCTCGGGGACCGCTCCCGGCGCCACGTCTACGGCACCGCCGGCGCCGACCGCGTCTCCGCCTGCTACACCTGGGACGAGGTCGCGCGGAGGACGGAGCACCTGTACCTGCGCGTCACCCCGGCCGTCGCTCGCGATGGCGTGATGACCGTCGTGTAGACGAGAGAAGGCACTGGCCGCGCTGGACGAGGCGGTGTCCGCCGCCGACCCACGGGCGGGCAAGGCCAGGCGCGTGCTGATCGCGTCGGGTGCGTCCGTGCTGGTGGACCAGACGCTGCCGGTGCCGCCGCCCGCCGACGTCATCCGCTATTCGTCGCTGCCGGACCTGCTGCCGCTCGCGTCCTGCCTGCCGCCGCCGGTACGCACGTCGTCGTGGTCGGGCGGGTCGCGGACGCGCTGGGCCCGAGCAGGTCGGTGCCGAGGAGGCCGTCGTTCGCGAGTTCACCGACACGAGCCTGCCGCGGTCGAACGCAACCGCGCGGACGACGCGTTGACGCGCGCGGCGGCCGTGACGGGGGCGAACATCGTTGTCGGCGACGACATCGAGGTGCTGCAGGGCGTCGGTGCCATCCTGCGCCATCGCCCGTAGTCGTTCTCAGGACTGGAATGCCCCGCTGTCCACAGTGGACAGCGGGGCATTCCAGCGTCTCGACACCCTTAGGCAACTCGCCCACGCGGTAGAGGGTCGTCAGGTCGGCCGGGGCGTCGTCACCGACGTTCTCCAGCGCGTGCATCCGTGCGGCCAGGCCGGGTCGCCGCTCGACGGGTGCACGCACGAATGCGCATGCCGAACGCTCACTCGGCACCCAGGCGCCGCCGCAGCTCCGGCAGGAACTCGGCGTCCTGGCCGACCAGCGCGGCGGGATCCAGTTCGTGCGGGACGGACGTGTTCGGCTCGCGGTCGAGCAGGTACCGGATGATCTCCTCGACCAGCGTGGCCCCGTCCGGCTCCTGGACCGCGAGATCGTCGAGAAAGCCTTGCGACAACACGACGTGATGCGTGGTCGTCTCGGTGCCTTCGCGCACTTCGGCGGCGTACTCGTTGGCGGCCATGGACGTGATGCGGACATTCGTGCTCATGGCGGCTGGCTACCCGCGAGCGGCGGACGGAAACGCCGCCGTCACCGTCCGTGTGCTTCGGCCCTGCTCCTCGCCCGCACCCGAGCACGGCGACGCGGACGCGTGACCGGCGCGGGCTGGTGCGGATGACCGGCCGGGTGCGCGGCACCGCGCCGCCGGTGCAGCACCCGGTGGGCGAACGCCGTGCGCCGCTGCGGGGACGCGCCGAAGAGCGAGGCCGCGGTCAGCGTCGCGAGCAGCGTCACGGTGCCCGCCAGCACGAGCGTCGTGTTCGCCCCGGACCGCTCGCACAACCAGCCGAGCAGGGGCGCGCCGATCGCACCCGCGGCGGCCCCGGCGGAGCCGCTGATCGCGAGCATCCGGCCACGCATGCCTTCCTCGGAGTCGAGTTGCAGACGGGTGCTCATGGTCGTGTCGATCAGCACCGCCGCCGCGGCGATCGGCACGAGCACGACGGCGAACGCGAGAGATCCCGGTACGAGGCCGCCGACCGCCTGGAGCAGGCTGGCGAGCCCCGCGCACACGAGCAGAAGCCGCACGGACAGCGTGCGCCGGGCCGCCGCGACCAGCCCGCCCAGCACGGTGCCGATGGCGAACACCGACGAGAGCAGGCCGTACATCGCCGCATCGGCGCTCATCGCCGCCATGGTGACCTGGTAGTTGCGGCCCAGGCAGGACAGGACGAACCCGAGTGTGACGAGCAGCAGCAGACGCCCGCTGCCGGCGACGTACCGCAGGCCGTCCCGCACGCCCGCCCGGCTGGGAGCGCTCGTGGCGAGGGGGTGGAACTCCTCACGGCGAATGGTCAGCACCGCGACGATGACGGCGACGAAGCTGAGGCCGTTGAGCGCGAACAGCACCGGTGCGCCGACCAGCGCGACGAGCACACCCGCCGCGCTCATCCCGGCGATGCGGCCGACCGAACTGATCACCGAGCCGAGCGCGACCGCGTTGGCGAGGCCGTCACGCGGGACGATCTGGCTGCTCAGCCGGCCGAACGCGGGACCGTCGAACACGGTGACCAGCCCCGCGGCGAAGGTGAGCGCGTAGATCGGCGCCATCGGCAGCCCGGACCAGACGGCGCAGGCGAGCACGAACGCCAGCACGGCGTGCAGCGTCTGGCAGACGAGCACGATCCGGCGCACCGGGAACCGGTCGGCGAGCGAGCCCGCCCACGGACCCAGGAGAACGCTGGGCACCGTGCTGAGCAGTACGGAGAACCCGACCGAGGTCACCGAGCCGGTGCGCTCGAGCACCACCCAGTTCACACCGATGACCTGCATCCACGAGCCCGTCACGGAGATCAGGTCCGCGGTGGCCCATCGGCGGTAGTTCCGATGGCTCAGGGCGCGGAACATCGGCGGCATCGTTCGCCGCAACACAACAACTCCTCGAACGGGGATTGGGCCAGACACGACACGGCCCGGACCCGACGGAGCGTACGTGCGGTTTTCCCCGATCTAAACGTGAGTTCGTTCACGTCCTGGGCGGCGGTGAGGTCCGAGCGACTCCATGAAGATCCACAGTGGACGCCGGTGTTGGCGCTGCGCGCAGCTCGCCGTCAGATCATCGGCACCGCCCGCGGCACCCGCGAATGCCCCCGGCGGTCCGGGGTACCTCCGTGGTGTTGGCCACGTGCTCTGGAGGAGGATCGGTGAACCCACAGGCAGTCGTGACGGGAGCGTCGAGCGGTATCGGGCTCGAGCTCGCGAAGGTGTTCGCGGACAACGGTTACGATCTCGTCATCGCCGCCGAGGACGACGCGATCGAGACCGTCGCCGAGGAGATTCGAGGCCGTGGTGGCGTCCAGGTGGACGCCGTGCAGGTCGACCTTTCGTCGTACCAAGGCGTCGAGGACCTGGTGGCGCGCATCAGGGCGAGCGGGCGGCCGGTCGACGCGCTCGCGGTCAACGCCGGCGTCGGGGTCGGCGGTGACTTCGTCCGCGACACGTCCGTGGACGACAACCTGGAGATCGTCAACCTGAACGTCACGTCCGCCGTGCACCTGACGCACCGGGTGCTCTCGGACATGGTGGACCGCAAGGAAGGGCGCGTGCTGTTCACGTCGTCGATCGCGGCCACCACCCCGGGGCCGTTCCAGACGGTGTACGCGGCGTCCAAGGCGTTCCTCGCCTCGTTCGGGCAGGGCCTGCGCGAGGAACTGAAGGACACCGGTGTCAGCGTGACCATGCTGATGCCCGGTCCGACGGACACGAACTTCTTCGACCGGGCGGGCATGCAGGACACCAAGGTCGCCCAGTCCGCCAAGGACGATCCGGCGCAGGTCGCGCGCGAGGGGTTCGAGGCGTTGATGAAGGGCAAGGACCACGTCGTCGCCGGCTCGGTGATGAACAAGGCGCAGGCGCTCGCGGGCCGGGCGCTGCCGGACCCGGTGAAGGCCAAGGCACACCGCAAGATGTCCGAGCCCGGCTCGGCGGAGTAGGCCCGCGCCGACCATCCTTTGTGGACGTTTCGGGTGGGGTCACCTGGCACAGCCGCCGTGCCAGGTGACAGCTCTCATGTCAGGGCAGCACGTTGTGCGCCGCGGTCCTGCTCCACTCGAGCAGGAGCAGGGTGGCGTCGTCCTGCAGGTTCCCGTGCTGGTGGTCGAGCACCGCGCGGGACACCCGCCGCAGGGTCTCGGGTGCGGGCAGACCGGCCGACTCGTTCCGTTCGGTGAGGTCGACCAGGCGCTCGACGCCGAACTCCTCGCCCCGCGAGTCGCGTGCCTCGGTGACGCCGTCGGTGTGCAGCAGGATCCGGTCACCGGCCTGGAGGTGCTCACGCCCGAGCAGCCGGGGCGTCCTGGCGAGGTGGCCGAGTCCGAGCGGCACGTGGACCGGGCCCTTCAGCGCTTTCACCATCCTGCCGCCCCGCAACAGCAGGGCCGGCGGATGTCCCGCGATGACGTACTGCAACGCCCCCGTCGCGAGGTCGAGATCGGCGAGCACCGCCGTCGCGAACGGAGCCCTGAGCCCCTCGGTCGCCTGCTGCCGCACGGCTTGGTCGGCCAGTTCGGCCGCTTCGAGCAGCCCGAGGCCGTTGCGGCGTGCGTTGCGCGTGGCCGCCAGCGCTATCGCGGTGGTGAGGCCCGCGTGCATGTCGTGCCCGGTCGCGTCGAAGATCGAGACGTACGCGCGGCCGTTGTCGATGGCGTAGTCGTAGCCGTCGCCGCCCACGGAGTGATAGGGCTCCATCACCGCCGTGACCGTCAGCTGGTCACACGCGAAGGTCTGGGGTGGCAGCAGCTGCCACAGCAGCTCGGACGCCACGGACAACGGCGTGGTGCGGCGCAGGACGTGCAGGAAGTCGCTGTAGTGGAGCTTGCTCATGACGAGGTGCCCGAGCAGACCGGCCAGCTCCCAGCAGTGCTCGCGGATCGACCGGTCGCCGGGGTCCCGGTCGCCGTGCAGGACCATCTGGACGACGCCGAGCCGCTCGGTGCCGTTCAGCACCGGCAGCCACAGGCACGGCGGCGAGCCGCCCACGGGGATGATGTCGGTCCGCTGGAACGCGCGTCCGGCCGTGGTGGCGTCCACCCGCAACGACGGCCCTCCCTCGGGACGGACCGAGCGCAGCCACTGCTGACCCATGTCGACGACGTACAGCTGCGCGGTGATGTCCACCTGGGCGGCGGCCCCGTCCAGCAGCTCCGCGAGGTCGCCGGCCGTCGACAGGTGGGCGCCGTTGACGATGTGGCGGAACGCGGAGCTCCAGGCCTCGGCCTTCTCGGTCACGTGAACTCCTCGGACCGGCGGCTCACCGCGAGGACGTCGTGCAGGCCCGACAACGTGAGAATGCGGTCGGGAGCACTGCCGCGCAGGCACGTCACGCCGATCGCCCGTCCGGCCCGCCGCGCGGCGCCCGCGGCCTCGAGGAGCAGCGCGACGCCGGAACTGCTCAGGTAGCCGAGGCGGGTGAGGTCGATGTCGACCGGGCCGCCGGGCCGGTCGCCGATGTGGGCCAGCAGCGGTGCGCGGAAGCCGCCGGAGGTGTGCGTGTCGAGGTCCCCGGTGAGGCGGAGCACCTGCGTGCCGTCGGCGGCCTCCCGCACGGCGAGCCCGATCACGTCGGACGGCTTGGCGAGCGCCGGAGCCGGTGCCGGCGGTACGTCGGCCGGTGCGGTGGAGAACCGGAAGCTGACCGTCGTGCCCGTGCCGTTCGCGTCGAGCTCGACGTCGTCGGCCATGGCGCGGATCATCTGGAGCCCGCGGCCGCGGTGGCCGGGATCCTCGGGCGCTGGACGCCACCTGCCGTGGTCCCGGACTGTGACGTGCACGGCGCCGTCCCGCTGCGAGAGCTCGGTGTCGAACGTGCCGGTGGTGCCGGGATAAGCGTGGTCCACGACGTTCGCGGCGGCCTCTCCGCAGGCCAGTACGAGGTCGTAGGCGAGGTCGTCGGACAGCCCCGCGGCGGCGGCCCACTCGGACACGGCACCTCGCAGCTCCGACAGCCGGCGCGACTCGGCGGGGGACGTCACGCGCAGCGGCGCGGGCAGGTGGCGGGCGACGACGAGCGCGACGTCGTCGCTGTGGCCGTCGGCGAGCAGCGCGTCGACGATCGTGCCGGTCAGTTCGGCGGGCGCCTGGTGATGTGCCCGCGCCACCACGGCCAGCAGCTGGTCGAGCCCCTCGTCGACGACGACGCCCCTGCGTTCGACCAGGCCGTCGGTGTAGAGCACGATCGTCGCACCAGGGGCGAGCGCCGTGCTGTGCTCCTCGTACCGCGCTCGTCCCGGGGTGCCCAGCACCGAGCCGGTGTCGTTCGTGAGGAACCGGGCGCCCTGCTCGTCGGCCACCAGCGGCGGCAGGTGGCCCGCGCTGGCCCAGCACAGCCGCCCGGTGGCCCAGTCGAACGTGATGCACGCGGAGGTGCTGCCGGTGGCGCCGTTCACCCTGGCGGCGAAGGCGTCGAGCCGTTCCAGCGCGGCGGCGGGGGAGTGCCCGTCGACCAGGAACCCGGCCAGGGCGCTGCGGAGCTGCCCCATCACGGCCGCGGCCGTCGGGCCCGAGCCGACGACGTCGCCGACCGACATCCCGGCCACCGTGCCGCTGATCGGCAGCACCTCGTACCAGTCGCCGCCGACCTGCGCGTGGCTCGACGCGGGCAGGTAGCGGGCGGAGGTGGCGAGGCGTTCCAGCACCGGCAGCTCGCGGGGCAGCAGGCTGCGCTGCAACGTGGTGGCGATCTCGTGTTCGCGCTGCAACAGCAGTTCGCGCTCGGCCTCGGTGCGCTGCCGTTCGGTGACGTCGCGCCCGATGGCCTGCAGCCCGCTCGGCGTGACCTGGACGCTGAGCTCCAGCGCGACGATCGACCCGTCGGCGCAGCGCAGGTCCCAGACCCCGGTCTGCTCCTGGTCGTGCGGCAGGTCTCGGCCGTCGTCGCCGAGCACGAACAGCTCCTCGGCGCGCCGGCCGATCAGGTCCTCGCGCCGGTAGCCCAGCAACCTGCAGGCCGCCGGGTTGATCTCGACGAACCGCCGTTCGCCGTCGAGGACCCAGATGCAGTCGACGGCCCGGTCGATCAGCAGCCGGAGGCGCTGCTCGTTGTCGCGCAGGGCGCGGTCGGAGTGCGCGCGCTGCATCGACTCCCAGCAGCGGTTGACCACGACGGACACGAGGTCGATCTCATCCTCGGTCCACTGCCGCGGTTGCGCCTGGTGCACGGCCATGGCCGCGACGAACCGCCCGCCGCGCAGCAGGGGCAGGCAGATCACCGCGCGGATGCCCGTGGCCGCGTAGGCGGCCAGGTCGTCCTCGTCGAGGCGCGGATCGTTGCCGCTGTCCACGACCACCCACGGCTCTCCCGCCCGCATCGCGCGCAGCGCTCCCACGCCGAACGCGCGCATCGCGAACCGTCCCGGCAACGGGGGCAGCCCGGTGGCGTAGTCGCCGCTCATGACGAAGTGGTTCTCGTCCTCCTCCGTCCGCGCGTACGCGCACCGGTCGACGGCGAGGTGCTCGCCGAGCATCCGGGTCGCCAGGGCCATGAGGTCGTCGGCGTCGTCGAGCTGCTGCGACTCCCGGTCGAGCACGGCGAGGAACCGCTCCCTCTCGGCGGCGACGCGCTGGCCGGTGACGTCGACGAGCACGCCCTGGAGCGCTCGCGCCGCGCCCGATTCGTCCCGCTCCACGTGGACCTTCTCGTGCAGCCACACGACTTCACCACCCGCGGTGAGGGCGCGGTAGCTCAGGTCGTAGTCGTCCTGCTCACCGGATCGGTGCCACCGTTCCCGCTGGGACCTGTCGCGGTCGTCGGGGTGCACGACCGAGTCCCAGAACCCGGGCTCCTCCAGCCAGCGCTGGACGGGATGGCCGAGCAGCTGTTCGACGTAGCCCGACACGAAGGTCAACTCGCGGGTCCGGGCGTCGGCCGCCCAGAACACCACGCCGAGGTTGTGCACGAGCCCGCGCAGCCGGTCGGAGTCGATCTCGTGCCGGGCGGTGCTCATGGGGAAAGCCTGTCACGCCGGCGACGGTGCGGCGAACCGCACGCGGCCGAGGTCACCGAACGCATGGTGCGGCCCCTTCGTCTCGATCAGTGCCGACGGGGTTTCCGCAGGAGAGAGCCCGCCAAACGTCGGCCGCGGGCTCAGCGCGGGGCGACGCTGTCGATCAAACCCTGCGCGACCTCACGCAGCTTGACGTTCCGTTTCTGGGAGTCCTGCACGAGCATCGCGAACGCCTCGTCCGCGGTGCACGAGTGCACCGCCATGAGCACGCCCTTGGCCTGGTCGATGACCGCGCGTGACACGAGCGCGGTCTCGAGGTGGGCGATGTGGTCGCGGGAACGCTGCCACCGGTGCGCGTTGTCGATCGCGGCGCTCGCGGCGGTGGTGAACAGCCGCATCAGGCCTTCGTCGAAGGGGTCGAACGCCGAGGCGTTGTAGCTGTAGATGTTCAGCGACCCGACGTGCTTGGCGTCGCTGCGGTCCGAGGCCGGGAGCAGGATCGGCACGGACAGGTAGGCGCGCACGCCGTGCTGGTCGGCGGCCGCGTCGAACTCGGGCCAGTCGTTGCCGTCGTCCCCGACCACGGCGCGCACGGCCCGGAGCGTGCGGGCGGCCTCCAGGCACGGACCGCGGTTGGCGCTGTACTGCTTCTCGTCGATGTCGAGGAGCGAGGCGTCGCTGGCGGCCGCGGTTCTCGGCTGCGCGGGATTCACGGTGACGGTGACCGCGTCGGCGTCCTGGATCGCTCTCGTGGCGGTCACGCTGAGCCGGTGGAGCACCTCGTCGAGCGGTTCCTCGCCGGAGAAACCGTCCCGCAGCATCATCAGCGCGGAGGTGGCGTCGTCGAGTCGCTCCACCGCGTCCTGCCGATCGGTTCCGGCGGTGTGCGCGCCGTCCTGACTCGGTGGGATCGTCAAGTCGTCCATTCCGCCGGCCCTCTCCCCGGGATCGAGTTCGCGGCGCTGGTCGCTCAACGCGCTCGCTCGGAATGTTAGAGCCTGCGTGATTCGGCGTGCACGCCGCGGAAAGGTGAGAAACCGAACCAGGGCGGGGTGCCGTAGTCCACAACAGCCCGCACCGGCTCGGTTTTGCCGCGTTCAGCCGATGTCACGCGCGGACGAGGTGTGCGGCACGCTCGTAGACGAGGAGCGCGTCGCGTGCGACGCGGTCCCAGCCGTACCGCGCCCGCACCCGGTCGGCGCCCGAGAGACCGAGAGCGTCCCGCCGGGACCGGTCCCCGACCAGCTCGCGCAGGGCGAGCGTGAGTGCGCGGGCGTCGCCCGGCGGCACGAGCCGGCCGGTGATCTTGTCGACGACCACGTCGGCGAGCGCTCCCACCGCCGAGGCGACGACCGGCAGTCCCCGCGCCATCGCTTCCAGGGCAACGACTCCGGCCGGGTCCCGCCGCGGCGTGGTCACCACGACGTCGGCCGAGCGCAGCAGCGCGGTCACCTCTTCCCGGTTCGCGGTTCTGGCCACCGACACCCGGTTCTGGACGCCGAGCCGCACGGCCATGTGGCGCAGCCGCCTCGCTTCCAGGTCGGTGTCCTGATCGAGCGTCTCGGCCGGTGCGGCGGCGACGACGAGCGCGGCGTTGCGCACGTCGGCCATCGCCTCGACGACGGTGTCGAAACCATGACCGGGCAGCAGGCCGCCCAGACCGAGCAGCCGCACCGGTCCGGAGCCGTGCTCGGCGACACCGGGCAGGTCCTGGTCGTCGAAGTCCACACCGGCCGGTGACACGGAGATCCGGGAGCGGGGCACGCCCGCCAGGCACAGGCCGTGCACCTGATCGCTGCTGGTCACCACCACGTGAGCGGCGTGCCGGCAGATCAGCCGCGCGATCCGCTCGTGTTCGCGGGCCGGTTCGTGGTGGGTGTGCACCACGGGCACGGCGTGCTCGCGTGCGGCCAGCAACGCGGCGAGGCCCGCCGCCGATCCGTCCGCGTGGGCGATGTCCGGCCTCGTCCGTTCCCACTCGCGGCGGAGGAACCGGGCGAAGTCGTCGGTGTGGTCCCAGACGGCGTCCTCGGACGACGGTCGAGCAGGCCCGACGGGCACGCGCACGACCTCGTAGCCGTCTTTGTCGCGCTCTTCGAGGTGTGCGGCATCCCCGCGGACGTAGACGACGATCTCGTGCCCGTGCTGGGCCAGCGCTCGCGCGAACCCGTTCTCGTGGGGCACCTTGCCGGTGTGGCTGCTGACCAATGCGATCCGCATGATCATCTCCTCGCCGTCTGACGAGGACTCCGGAACGAGGCGCACGGCGGGGAGAGCTCCCGCCGGCTCTTTCTGAACCGGATGATCGTGCGATGTTCGGCGTACCCGTCCATCACGAATCCGGGGCCGTCGCCGGTGTTCGGCGCGTGAAGACCGCGGACCGGACGAGCTTAGCTGGCGATCTGGCGATCTGCCGATCCGGCGATGAACCCGGGCCCGGTTGTTCGTGCCGGGTAGCATCCCGCCGATGCCCGCCGCTCCTGGCAGGCAGACCGAAATCGTTGTCCTGCCTGGCTTCCCCTACTCCGGACCAGTTTCCGGCGGAGATCGACATGCCCTTTGCCGATGAGCTGATCGGTGCTCAGACCGTTCGTGCCCTCGCCGCCGCCCTGCGCACCGTGTCGCCGGGAGCGAGCCTGATCCGGCTCGACGCGGCCGAAACCGCCCTGGCGCCGCTGGCGCTCAGGCAACGCAGCGATCTCATCCGTGACGCGCTGCTCGCCGACCTGCCGGGGGACTACCCCTCGTTCGCGCGGACCGTGCGCGCCGCGGCCGCCGAGTCGCCGTCCTTCACCGGCTGGTTGATCTGGCCGGTCACCAGTGCCGTCGCCGCGAAGGCGATCGGCGAGGGCGGCGTGGAGGCGTTCGACGACGCGCTCGCTCTGCTGGCGGAGCTGACGCCCCGGCTGACCTCGGAGTTCGCCTTGCGGGCACTGCTCGTCACCGATCTCGGGCGAGCGCTGGCCGCGATCGGGCCGTGGACCCGTTCGGAGTCGGCGGACGTGCGCCGGCTCGCCTCGGAGGGAACGCGTCCGCTGCTGCCCTGGGCCGTCCGCGTGCCCGGCATCCTCGCCGAGCCCGAGGCCACGCTGCCGATCCTCGACGCGCTGTACCGGGACGAGAGCGAGTACGTCCGGCGGTCGGTCGCCAACCACCTCAACGACATCAGCCGCCGTGATCCGGAACTCGCCGTCGTGACCGCGCGCACGTGGATGGCCGCGCCCGACGACAACACCGCACGCGTCGTGCGCCACGGTCTGCGCACGCTCGTCAAACAAGGCCATCCCGGCGCGCTGGAGTTGCTGGGGTTCACCTCCGCGCACCTGGACGTGACCGGCCCGCTGCTCACGGCCGAGACCGTGGCGATCGGGGAGACGCTGTCGTTCACGGGCTCCGTGCGCAACCTCGGCCAGGAGCCCGCACGGCTGGTGATCGACTACGTGGTCCACCACCGCAAGGCCAACGGCACGCTCACCGGCAAGACCTTCAAGCTCACCACCCGGACCGTCGAACCGGGCGAGACCTACGAGCTCAGCCGAGAGCACTCGTTCCGGGTGCTGACCACGCGCCGCTACCACCCCGGGCAGCACGCCGTCGAACTGCAGATCAACGGTGTGCGTTCCGGCCGCGCCGAGTTCGCCCTGGTGGCGGGTGAGGGATAGATCAGGTCGAGGTCAGGGGGAAACCCTGATGGCAGGGTTCGCGGCCACGGGCACTCTGGAGTCGTCAAGGGGACATCCGCAGTGCGAGGAGAATCATGAGCGAATCCAGGCCTGAGTCCGTCCAGACCGGCGTCGACTCGGTGGTGAACGCCGTGCGCGGGCTGGTCAGCGAGGGTTTCAACCGTCGCGTCGTCGTGCGTGACAGCAAGGACGACGTGGTGCTCGAGGTGCCGGTGGCGCTCGGGTTGATCGCGGCGTTCGCCGCTCCGGTGGTCACGACGATCGGTGCCGGTGTCGCGCTGGTCGGCAAGTGCGGGATCTCGCTGGAGAACCGCGAGCCGGCCGACGATCAGTCCGTGGCGACGGTGACGACGGTCGAGTCCGAGCGGGTGTAGTGGGGAACAGCCGGCGAGGGTCTCCTCGTCGGCTCCGTTCACCCTGGTGCTGCCGATCACCTTGTGCGGCAACCAGAACCACGCGATCAGGGCCGGGCCAGCCACTCGCTGAGGAGCGTGCGCTCGGCCTCGGTCAGCTGCCGCAGTTCCGGCAGGCGACGCCGGACCGCGTCGGTGGCCGTGGACGTCGTCTCCGTCGCCGGCGGCTCGTCGAGGATCGACCGCATCACCGTCTCGTACATCGCGTCGGCGAGACCGGCTCCTCCGCTCACCGCACCGGACGCGCACGACCTCGACGACGTCGCCGTGATGCTGACCGAGCTCACCGGCCGCACGATCCGGCGGGTCGTCGTCGCGGACGAGGAGTGGGCCGCTTCCCTGGTGCAGCGCGGAGCGCCCGAGGACCGGGCGACCCTGTTGCTCGGCATGTTCCGGGCGTCGCGTCGCGGCGAGTTCGCGACGACGGGGGACCAGCTGGAGAAACTGCTGCTGCGCCCGCCACCCCGTTGCGCTCGGTCCTGGTGGCGGCACTCGGCGAGGCGTGATCCCGTTCAGAGCCCGAGACGAGTGCCACGGCGCCAGACGGCACGCGTGTTGAGGGTGTCCGAGATCGTGGTGGTGGGGTCACCGTCGACGAGGAGCAGGTCGGCGCGCAGCCCCTCGGCGATGCGGCCGCGGTCGGACAGCGCGAAACGGCGGGCCGTCGTGGCGGTCGCGGCGCGCAGCGCCTGTTCGGGGGTGAGCCCGGCCTGCACCAGGTACTGCAGCTCGTGGTGGACGCTCGCGCCGTGGGCGAGGCCGCCGAGGAACGGCAGGGGGTGGGAGGCGTCGGTGCCCACCAGGATGTCTACGCCCTCGTCGTTGAGCGCCTTGATGGTCTTCAGGACGTCCTTGACGTCGCCCTGCGGGTAGCAGTTGAAGCTGGAGCGCAGGGTCTTGTCCCAGTCCTCGTCCAGCCGGGACGACACTCGCGGGTCATCGGCGAGTTCGCCGCCGGTGATGCCCATGAGGGAGGCGTTGAGAACCGCGCACGGGACGACGAACATGCCGGCGTCCTTGATCAGGGCGATGATCTCGTCGTCGTGGGGCTCGACGAACACGTGCGCCAGGCCGTCGATCCCGGCCTCCACGGCCATTTTGACGGCGTCGATGGTCAGCGTGTGCGCGACGGTGAGCGCGCCGTACCTCCTGGCCTCGGCCGCACCCGCGTTCAGGGTCGCCTGGTCGATCATCGGCAGACCGGGGTGCCCCTCGACGCTGCCGTCGTCGATCATGAACTTGACGTAGTCCGAGCCGCGGGCGAGCAACTCGGGGATCGACGCCGCGGCGCCCTCGGGGCTCGTGGCGTCCGGGTGGAACGGCGGCTCGCCCGTACCTCCCCGGCCGCCGGGGGTGAAGCCGGGCGGGAACAGTTCGCTGGGGTGCCCGCCCGGTGGCGTCAGGCCGAAGCCCGCCGAGCGCACGTCCGCGACGGCGTCGTTCTCGCTGATGCCGGCACGCCGGTCGCGTGTGTTGAGGCCCTGCATCTCCAGCTCGGTGGTGACGCCGAAGCGCAATGCCAGTGCGAGGGACGCCGGACCGGTGTGGACGTGCGCGTCGATCAAGCCCGGCAACAGCGTCGCGCCGGTTCCGTCGACCACGTCGCTCCCGGCGGGTGCTTCGCCTCCGATCCGGACGATCTTTCCGTCCTCAATGGACACGGTGGTGACACCCAGGGTCTTCTCGCCGTCGAAGACCCTGGCGCCGGTGATGGTGGTTGTGCTCATGACCCCACTGAATCACATACCTTCTGATATGTAAATAACCCAAGATATGTATATGTCATGTGGTTCACAGTTGCTACCGTAGGCGGATGAGCACCTCGCCGCTGCCCGACGACGACCTGCTCGACCAGGTCGGGCCCGCACTGTCACGGCTGCGCCGCCGCACCTCCGGTGGACGCGGGGACCTCACGCGCAACCTCGTCCTGAACCTCGTCCACGAGAGTCCCGGCGAGATGACGGTGGGCGGGCTCGCCGCCGAGATGCGGGTCGCCCAGCCCGTAGCCAGCCGGACCGTGGCCGCCTGCATCGCGGACGGCCTGCTCCGGCGTGCCGTCTCGCAGGCGGACGGCCGCCGCACGGTCCTCGAGCTCACCGACGCCGGCGAGGCCGAACGCCGCCGCTTCGCCTCGGAGCAGCGCGAGACCTTCGAGCTCATCACGACCGCCTGGACGGCCGCCGAGCGCGAGCAGTTCGCCCGGTTCCTCCTCCGCTACAGCCGCGACAGTGCGAACTGGTCGAGCCGGCGCACTTCGCCGGGTGCGGAGTGACCATTTGCTCGGCGGTAGCCCGCCTGAAACTCACTCGCAACAAAAAACACAACCGTTCTTTGTTGGAAGTCGCCTGATTTCCATTGAGACCGACGGGCGTCGGCGAGGCGCGGCGAGGTCGGCCGGGCGACGGCGCGCCTCCGCGCGTCCGCGGCGAAGATCGGGGAAATCTGCCGGAGCGGGTGCGGGGGAGCACTTCGCCGCTGTTGCGAGCGGTTACAGTGGGGGCGCAGAGTCGTTGATCGGCTCGTCCACCCGCTTCGTCACCTCCGCGGTCTGTGAGCCCGCCCGCTGTGGTTCCGCGGCGATCTGAGGAACACGGAGTCGCAAGGCAGTGACCGCGCCCATCAGTGACGATCGAGTCTCACGCCCCTCCGACGTCGCACCGGAGGCGACGTCGGAAGGTACTCACCTGCTGGCCGGGGCCCTCGAGCGCTACGTGTGGAAGGTCGCCGAGGCCCTCGGCGTGCCGCGCGAAGGCGCCAGCTTCGAGGTCACCGACACCGCCACCGCCTACATCGCGCTCGGCTGCCGCGCGGTGGCTCATCCGGACCGCGACGTCATGCTCGTCTGGAGCGCGACGCAGGGCTGGGCCGTGTCGATCGAGACCGACCCGGCCGAGCCGCTGATCGTGCTCGGCCGGCTCTCCGGCGACATCGTGCAGGCACCGGAGGCGGTGGCGGGTCTCGTGGCCGAGTCCATGACGCGCCCCGGCGTCCGGCAGTTGCCGGTGGCGGGCCCGCCGCTCATGGGGTGGTCCGACCTCGCCGAGTGCATGGAACGCTACGCGCCCTGACGCCGCCTGATTTTCGCCCGGAGATTTCGGCGAATGGCGGATCGTCATTTTCCGGAAACGACGGCGCTTTTCGGCCGATCATGCGGGAAATGGTGTAGTGTCGAATTTGCTGAGAGCATCTCGCACCTGAGCACTCAAGCTCACGTCGCACTCGGCGAAACCTGAACCGGTCCTCCACGGGCCGGAGACGGGAGTTCCGGCATGACGTCGGCTCCTCACCTTTCCACGACCCCTCCGGCCGTCACGGCCAACGAGCAGCTCCGGACTCCGCTGCGATTGCGGTTGCGGCCGAATGCGCTCTCCACGGGGCATGTCGACGGTGCCTGGTGGCCGCGTTCCCGGGACCTCGCCGCCGAACTGCCCGCGCTGCTCGCGGTGCTGGCAGTTCGGCTGGGCGACATCCCGCGGGTGAGCTACAACCTGACCGAGTGGGACACCGCGCCACGCCAGATCGCCGTGGACGGCGTCCGGGTGCGGCTCAGCGGGTTCTGGTCCAGGCCCGCGCACACCGTGGACGTCGTGGCGGGAGACCGGCGCCGCCTGACGCTGCTCCTCCTTCCGCCGGACGCCGACCCTGCCGCGGCTCACGACTCCATGATGAGCGCCGCCGAGCGCGGGAACACCGACACCGTCGAGGTCCTGCTGCACGGCGTCGCGGCACACGAATCCACTGTGGACGCTCGCAGCACTTGCCTGCCCGAACAGATGTTCCAAGGAGTTCGATGACCACCTCGACCTACACGTCCGCCTACGAGCGCAGGCTCAAGATGGTGCAGGACGTGCTGACCGGCCAGGCCGAGCTCGACGGCAAGGCGACGCGGGATCTCGCGGTGCGCGTGCTGCGCGCGCTGGACCACATACCGGAGCAGGTGCGTTGAACTCGCGCCATTACGGCACTGGCGCGGAACAGCTGACGTGGGGCACCCGACTGCTCCGCGTCGGCTGTGCGTTCACCTACCGCGCCGAGGTGCCCACGCCGGCGGTGTTCCTCGTGCGGCCGCTGTGGAGCGCGGACGTGCGGGTCAGCCAGGAGCACCTGGACGTGAAGCCGGACGTCCCGATGCGGCACTACCTGGACCTGTACGGCAACCGCAACACCCGCGTCGTGCTTCCCCCCGGTCTGTCCACAGTGCACTACAACGCGTGGGTGGACGTGCCGGACAGGACGGAGGACGTGGACGAGTCCGTGCCGGAGACGCTGCCCGACGGTCTTCCGGACGACGTGCTGATCTACACGCTGCCGAGCCGGTACTGCGTGTCCGACGTGCTCGGCGACGAGGCCTGGTCTCGGTTCGGCGCCCATCCGCCGGGCTACGGGCGGGTGCGGGAGATCTGCCGGCACGTCCACGAGTCGCTGAACTTCGGCTACGGCACCTCCACCGCGTTGTCCACCGCCGCGGACGTCAACGCGGCGGGTTTCGGCGTGTGCCGCGACTTCACGCACCTGGCGATCTCGTTCTGCCGCGCGCTCAACATCCCCGCCCGGTACGTCTTCGGCTACCTGCCGGACCTGGACGTGGCACCCGGCGACGCGGAGATGGACTTCGCGGCGTGGATGGAGGTCTGGCTGGGAGACCGCTGGTGGACCTTCGACCCGCGCAACAACGAGCCCCGCAAGGGCCGTGTCGTCATCGGCAGGGGCCGGGACGCGGCCGACGTCGCGATGGTCACCACGTACGGCGGTCCGCAGCTCGAGTCGATGGTCGTCCAGGCGGAAGAGGACCTGGCACCGACGTGGCGCTGAGCGGGCCACATCCTCCGCGGAGTACGCTGGAGTCACCGAGGGCACGTCGTGCAACAGCGCTCAAGCTGGTGCCGCCTTGGGCGCATCAGGAAGCCCGGCCGGTTCGGCTGGAGGCAGGAGCGCCGAGATGAACTCGGCTCAGCTCTGCACCACCGCGACTTCTCCCGCGTCACGCGGGGAAGAACCGACGCGGAATCCGGTCAGGCGTACGCGCTGACGAACCCCATGTCCCGTTCCAGCGCCGATCATCGGAGTGTCCGCATGCCCGAATCACGAATCCCAGCCCCCGACAACGATGCCAGCTGCGTCGTGTGTCCCCACCTGTGGCGCGAGCACGACCCGCTCGGCACGCGGTACTGCACCGCGACCACGGCCTCCGCGCTCACTCGAGGGTGCATCTGCCCATGACGGTGCTGAGCACCAGCCGGCTCACCCTGCGTCCCTGGCGTGTCGAGGACGCATCAGCCGCGCTGGAGGTCTACGGCGACGCCAGGGTGACCCGCTGGCTCAGCCCCGAGATGGACCAGGTCCCGGACGCGGCGGCCATGAAGTTGTTGCTGCAGCAGTGGATCGCCGAAAGCGCCCGCCTCGCGGCTCCGGCCGGCCGGTGGGCGGTCGAACGCGAGGACGACGGTCAGGTGATCGGCGGCGCACTCCTGCTCCCGCTGCCACCGGGCCAGGAGGACCTGGAGGTCGGCTGGCAGGTGCGGCCTGACCTGTGGGGCCAGGGCTACGCCAGCGAAACGACCCACGCCCTCGCCACGTGGGCGTTCCGCCACGACGTGTACGAGGTGTTCGCGGTCGTCCGGCCCGGCAACACGCGCGCCTCGTCCACCGTGACGAAGAACGGCATGCATTGGGTCGGTGAGACCAGCAAGTACTTCGGTCTCGACCTGGAGGTGTACCGCCTGCGCGTGGCGGACATCGATCCCGCCGCGCCCGCGTCGGCCGGGCCGCCCGCCCGCGACTGACGAACGTCACCTACGGCAGCAGCCCGCGCACGAAGGCGGCCTGCCCGGCGTGCTGGAGGTCGTCCTCCAGCACGCTGACCAGCCGCACCGCGCGGGTGACCGGCGGATCCCACGACACGTCGATCACCACCGACAGATCTCCGGCCTTCACGCCGCGCAGGTACTCCGCGGTGCGCTCGTGCACGGCCCGGTGGTACCCGAGCAGCAGGTCCGGCGGCGCGACCACCGCGGCGACCTGTCCGGCGTCGTGGCCGTAGCCGGTGTCCTCGGCCGACAGCGGCAGGCCGAACCGCTCGAACCAGCCGCCGTCGGTCCAGACCTGCCCCGTGCCCGCCAGATCGGCGACGTGGTCGTCCTGCACGCGGGTGAGGTGCCAGACGAGCCAGGCGATCGAGTTCGCCGAGTCGTTCACGCGGTGCGCGAGCTGGTCGGGGGACAGGCCTTCGAGGATTCGCGTGACCGTCTGCTGAACGCGGTCGAACCCGTCCAGCAGCACGTCCGTCGCACTGATCTCACTCATGATCCCGTGTACCCGATCACCCGTCCGTCCACTCAGCGCACGGCGCCGGCCAGGACCGTGGTCACCACCTTCCGCACGGCCACGGCCTGCGCCGGGCCGGCCCCGTGTTCGGTGAACTGCAGATGTGCGGCGCCGATCACCGTGGGAGCGAGCGTGTCGACGTCGGCGTCGGGTGCGATCCGGCCGAGGTCGCGCTCGGCCGTCAGGTAGTCGGCGACCGCGGCCGTGAACTCACCGACGAGCGGAAGCCGGGCGGTGCCTGCCGCACGCAGCCGTGTGCGCAGTTCGTCCCGTGCGATGACCAGGACCACGACTGCCACCATGACCGGATCGAAGCCGGTCGTGAGAGCGCTGGTCAGGTTGTCGGCGACCGTGCCGGTGCCCGCGGTGTCCCGAAGGGCGGCGCCCTGAGCCTTGACCTGCTCGATGCGCTCCAGCACCAGTTCGGTGAGGAAAGCGTCGAAGTCGGCGAAGTACCGGTGCAGGACGCCCTTGGCGACGCCCGCCTCGGTGGTGACGGCCCGGCTGGTCAGCTCGCTGGCCCCATCCCGGAGCAGGACGCGTCCGGCGGCGTCGAACAGCTGCCGCCGCGGGTCGCGCAGCGCGACACCAGTCGGCACCACGCCTCCTCTCCGATCGCCGAAAGCGAACCCGGCCGTCTAATGGGCACATGCCCACTAGAGTGGGCACATGGTCACTCTACCGTCGTCACCTGCGCCTGAACCGCATCGGCACCGTCGCGTGGCGGAGTCGTTCGGCGTCGACCCCGAGAGGTACGACCGGACTCGGGCCGAATACCCAGAGGCGATGATCGAGCGGATCGTCTCCGCGAGCCCGGGCCCGGACTTCCTCGACGTCGGCTGCGGGACCGGCATCGCGGCCCGCCAGTTCCAGGCGGCCGGCCGCACGGTGCTCGGCGTCGAGCCCGACCGGCGCATGGCCGCCTTCGCGCGAGGCACCGGGCTCGAGGTCGAGGTGGCGAAGTTCGAGGAGTGGGAGCCCGCGGGCCGCACCTTCGACGCGGTCGTCTCCGGCACGGCCTGGCACTGGGTCGACCCGGTCGCGGGCGCGGCCACGGCGGCGCGAGTCCTGCGACCGGGAGGTGTGCTGGCACCGTTCGGGCACGTGTACCAGCTCCCGCCCGCCCTGGCGGAGGCCCTCGCCGAGGCGTTCCGTCGGGTGGCACCCGACTCGCCGCTGAGCTTCACCGGCCGGTCGGAGGTGCCGGTCCTCGACGCCTACCAGGGCCTGTACGCGAGGGCAGCGGACGGTATCCGCGAGGCCGGCGGGTTCGGCGAGCCCGAGTTGTGGCGCTACGACTGGCAACGCGCGTACAGCCGCGAGGCACTGCTGGACCTCGTGCCGACCTCGGGCGGCCTCACCGCCCTGCCGCCGGAGCGGCTGGCGGAGGTGGTGGCCGCCCTGGGGACGGCGGTCGACGAGATGGGCGGCACCGTCACGGTGCCCTACGCCACCTGGGGCCTCACCGCGATCCGCACCGAGGCGCCGCCCCGGCGTCCGGGCGGGTGAGGGCCGTCAGCCGACGCTGAGTTCTCCGGCGAGCACCGGCGCGCCCGTCTTCGCCACCACGTCCTCGACCGTGCTGCCGGGTGCGAGCTCGACCAGGCGGAAGGCGCCGTCGGCGACGTCGAGCACGGCCAGGTCGGTGATGACGCGGGACACGACCCCGCGTCCCGTCAGCGGCAGGCTGCACGCGCCGACCAGCTTCGGGTCACCGGAGCGAGACACGTGCTCCATCAGCACGATGACCCGGCGGGCGCCGCTGACGAGGTCCATCGCGCCGCCCATGCCCTTGACCATCGCGCCGGGCACCATCCAGTTGGCGAGGTCGCCGTGCGCGGAGACCTGCATGCCACCGAGGACCGCGGTGTCGATGTGACCGCCGCGGATCATCGCGAAGCTGGTGGGCGAGTCGAAGAACGACGCTCCCGGCAGCACGCTGACGGTCTGCTTGCCCGCGTTGATCAGGTCGGGGTCCACCTCGTCGTCGTAGGGGAACGGGCCGACGCCGAGGATGCCGTTCTCCGCGTGCAGCGTCACCGTCGAGTCGGCGGGCAGGTGGTCGGGGATGAGCGTGGGCAGGCCGATGCCGAGGTTCACGTACTCGCCGTCGCGCAGTTCGAGCGCGGCGCGGGCGGCCATCTGGTCGCGGGTCCAGGCCATGTCAGTTCGCCTCCTGGCGGGCGCGGGTGGTGCGCTTCTCGATGTCCTTGCGGGCGGCCTGGTCCGGCGTGAGCGCGACGACGCTCTGCACGAAGACGCCGGGCAGGTGCACGTGGTCAGGATCGATCTCGCCGACCTCGACGACGCGTTCGGCCTCGACGACGGTGAACCGGCCGGCCATCGCGACGGCAGGGTTGAAGTTGCGGGCGGCGGCGTGGAAGACGCAGTTGCCTGCCCGGTCGACGACGGCGGCGCGCACGAGGGCCACGTCGGTGACGATCGACTCCTCCAGCACCATCTCCTTGCCGTGGAAGGTGCGCACCTCCTTGGGCGGCGAGGCGAGCGCGACGGTGCCGTCCGAGTCGTACCGCCAAGGCAGACCGCCCTCCGACACCAGCGTGCCGACACCGGTAGGCGTGTAGAACGCGCCCACCCCGGAACCTCCGGCGCGCAGCCGTTCCGCGAGCGTCCCTTGTGGAGTGAGCTCCACGGTCAGCTCCCCGGACAGGTACTGGCGGGCGAACTCCTTGTTCTCGCCGACGTAGGACGCGACGACCCGGCTGATGCGGCGGTGTTCGAGCAGCAGCCCGAGACCGGCGCCGTCGACACCGCAGTTGTTGGAGACGATCGTGAGGTCGTCGGCGCCCTGCTCCAGCAGCGCCTCGATGAGGAACCACGGGATGCCCGCGAGCCCGAACCCGCCGACCGCGATGCTCGCGCCGGACCGGATGCCCGCCACGGCTTCGGCCGGTCCGCTGACCACCTTGTCCAGGCTCATGTGTGGCTCTCCTTCGTGGCATGATCGTGAGTTGTCCACAGGCTGGCTACGTGCTGACCTGCAGTTATCCGGATTCGGATAGCCTGTGGACAGAGCGGGAACCAAATCCGGGGATCGCGCGTTGCGTCATGAGGAATCGCGCGGGGAGCAGTGGCGCGGCAGCGCTCATCAGCGCACCGCCTCGAAGACAGCGGCGAGCCCCTGGCCGCCGCCGATGCACATCGTCTCCAGGCCGTAGCGGCTGCCGCGGCGGCCCATCTCGTGCGCGAGCGTCGCCAGGATCCGTGCTCCGGTCGCACCGACCGGGTGTCCGAGCGAGATGCCGGATCCGTTGGGGTTGAGCCGGTCGTCCCCCGCGTCGAGCTTCCACTCGCGCAGGCACGCGAGCACCTGGGCGGCGAACGCCTCGTTGAGCTCGATCACGTCCATGTCGTCGAGGGTGAGTCCCGCCCGGTCGAGCGCGGCGGCCGTGGCCGGGACGGGCCCGATGCCCATGACCTCCGGTCCTACCCCGGCGACGGCCCAGGACCTGAGGGCGAGCACGGGCCGCAGGCCGCGCTTCTCGGCTTCGGCGCGGGTGGTGACCACGCACAGCGCGGCACCGTCGTTCTGGCCGCTCGCGTTGCCCGCGGTGACCGTGGACTCGGGGTCGAGCTTCAGCCTGACCGGTCGCAATGCGGCGAGGTCTTCGAGCGTCGTGTCCGGGCGGGCGTGCTCGTCGCGGTCCACGACGAGATCGGGCTTGCCGCGGCGGCCGGGCACGGTCACCGGGACCAGTTCGCCGGCGAACCGCCCTGCCTGGTCGGCGGCACCCCACCGCCGCTGCGACCGCACGGCGAACTCGTCCTGCTCGACGCGCGAGATGCCGTACTCGCGGCGGAGGTTCTCCGCGGTCTCGAGCATGCCTCCCGGGACCGGGTGGAACCGGCCACCGGCCGTCTCCCTGGCCCGGTCGAGGCGGTCGACGAGCTGGACGCCGCCGCTGCGGACGCCGGTGCGCAGTCCCAGCGCGTAGTGCTCGACCTGCGACATCGACTCGGCACCACCCGCCACGACGACGTCCGCCGCGCCGGTCGCGACCTGGGCCGCCGCGTAGAGCACCGCCTGCAGACCGGAGCCGCAGCGGCGGTCGATCTGGAGGCCGGGCACGCCGGTGCCGAGGCCCGCGTCCAGTGCGGCGATCCGGCCGATCGCCGGCGACTCGCCGTTCGGGTAGCTCTGCCCGAGCACGACGTCGTCGACATCGCCCTCGCGCAGGCCCGTGCGCCGCACCAGCTCCGTGAGCACGGTGGTGGCCAGATCGGCGGCGCTCAACGAGGCGAGGGCCCCGCCGAACCTTCCGACCGGGGTGCGGAGGGGTTCGCAGATCACGACGTCGGTCATGCCGTCGACGCTAGTGCGGCGCGGTTATATTCAGAAATACTCATTTGGCGATCGCTGAGACTCCGGGAGTATCAATCGGTGGAACTTCGTCACCTGCGCTACTTCGTCGCGGTCGCCGAGGAACGGCACTTCGGCCGCGCCGCCGAACGCCTGCACATGGCGCAACCGCCGCTCTCCCAGCAGATCCAGCAGCTGGAGGCCGAGCTCGGGGTGACGTTGCTGCACCGCACCACCCGCAAGGTCGAGCTCACCGAAGCCGGGGCGGTCTACCTGGAGCGCGCCCGAGGCGTGCTCGCCGCCGTCGCCGACGCTGCCGCGGAGGCGCAACGGCTCGCCGACGGGCTGCAGGGCCGCCTGGTCGTGGGGTGCGTCGGCTCGGCCACCTACAGCCTGCTGCCCGCGTTCGCACGTGCGCTGCGGGAGGAGCTGCCGGCGGTCGACTTCGTGTTCCGGGGCGAGATGCTGGCACCGGATCAGCTCGAGTCCCTGCTCGCGCGCCGCGTCGACCTCGCCCTGCTGCGCCCGCCGGTCGAGGATCCGGCGGTGCGGGTGGCCGTGGTGCGCCGCGACCGGCTCATCGTGGCGTTGCCCGAGGACCACCGGCTGGCGCGGCGGAAGCGGTTGAAGATCGAGGACCTGCGCGAGGAGGACCTGATCGTGCACGCGTCACGCGGCCGTTCCGTCATGCACGGGATCGTCACGGACCTGTGCCGCTCGGCGGGGTTCGAGCCTCGGATCCGCCACGAGGTGGCGGAGACCTCGACCCTGGTCACCTTCGTCGCCGCCGGACTCGGCGTGGCCGTGGTGCCGCAACCCGTGGCGGAGCTCGGCGTGGCCGGCGCGACCTACCGCCCGCTGGCAGGGAGCCACGGCGTCGATCTCGTGGCCGCCGTGCGGGCCGACGACGACTCGCCGGTCGTCGCGCGGGCGCTCGGCTTGCTGGTCCGGTGGCAGGAAAGGACGAGGTGAGCCGCGGTCAGGTCTTCAGCCACTCCGGCCGGGTGGAGGAAGCGGGGTCGAGCCGGCCGAGGATGCGTTCGTGGGCGGCGTGCAGCTGGCTCAGCTGTGCCGGGTCCAGGGGGTCCACGACCAGCTCGCGGACCACGGTGACGTGACCAGGTGCCGCCAGCTCGACGGCGGCCGTGCCCGCGGCGGTGAGGACCGCGCGGCTGGCCCTGCCGTCGTCGGGATCGGGCTCGCGGCACAGCAGACCACGGCCTTCGAGGCGCTTCACGACGTTCGACAGCCGGGACAGCGAGGAACTGGTGAGCTGCGCGAGGCGGCTCAGGCGCAGGGTGTGGCCGGGAACCTCCGAGAGCATCGACAGGACGTGGTACTCGAAGAAGGACAGTCCGGCTTCGCGTTCCAGCTGGGCGTCGAGGATCGCGGGCAGCCGCGTCAGCACGCGGACCATGTCCAGCCAGGCCAGCCGTTGCTCCGCCGTCAGCCAGCGCGGATCCTCTGCGGTCACCTTCCCAATTTACTTGACGCTTGAACTATTCGCTCATAGTCTCGGCCGCAGGAAGTTCGAATTTCAACGAACTGCAGGCTGTCAGAGTTCCCGCACAAGCCTGGAGGAGCGCCATGTTCGCGTCCTGGTACGACCGGCAAGGCGCCGCCGCCGAGGTCCTGCGGGTCGGGGAGCTGCCGGACCCCGAGCCCGGCCCCGGTGAGGTGCGCGTCGAGGTGCGGCTGTCCGGGGTGAACCCGGGCGACACGAAGAAGCGGCGCGGCTGGCTGGGATCCTCCATGCCGTTCCCGCGGGTCGTCCCGCACAGCGACGCCGCCGGCGTGGTGGACGCCGTCGGTGAGGGTGTCGACGCCGGCCGGGTGGGACGGCGCGTGTGGGTCTACGGCGCGCAGTCGTACCGCGCGTTCGGCACCGCCGCGCAACACGTCGTAGTGCCCGAAGACTTGGCCGTGCCGTTGCCGGACCACGTGCCCGACGAACTGGCGGCGAGCCTGGGCATCCCCGGCATCACGGCCCACCGCACGGTGTTCGCCGACGGCCCGGTCGACGGGCGGACCGTCCTGGTGCAGGGCGTGCTCGGCGGTGTCGGTTCACTCGCCGCGCAGCTCGCGCGCTGGGGTGGCGCCACGGTGCTGGGAACGGTGACCAGGACCAGCGATCTCGACCTGGTGGACCCCGCGGTCGTCACGCACGCGGTGGCGCTCGACAATCCCGGCGCTGCTGAAGAGATCCGCGCGAACGCGCTGGACGGAGTGCAGCGGATCATCGAGGTCTCCTTGTCCGACAACGCGGACCTGGACGCCGCCGTCATCGCGAACGACGGCGTCATCGCCGCCTACGGCACCAGGGTCGACCGCACGGTACTGCCGTTCTGGCCCTTGCTGTTCGCCAACGTCACCGTGCGGCTGTTCGGCAGCGACGACTTTCCCGCCGCCGCGAAACGAGCCGCGGCCCGCGACCTCACCGCCGCGGCCGCCGTGGGCGCGCTGCGGGTGCAAGTGGGGGAGTTGTTCCCGCTCACCGAGATCGCGGCGGCCCACGACCGGGTCGACGCCGGTGGCCGGGGCCGCGTGCTCGTCACCGTCGCATGACGGTGACGTCCGTGGCGGTCCTTTCGTGCCTGGAACTCGCCGCCGTCACCAGGTCACGGGAAGCTCGTAGACGCCGTACACCGAGCCGTCGTGCTTGAACGGGATCTTCTCCAGCTCGGTCGCCAGCCGCAGCGCCGGGATCCGCCGGTACAGCGTGCTGTACACGACCTGCAGTTCCATCCGGGCCAGCGGCTGGCCGAGGCACTGGTGCACACCGAACCCGAACGCCACGTGCTGACGGGGGTTGCGGCCGAGGTCGAGCCGGTCGGGATCCGGGAACACCGACGGGTCGCGGTTGCCGATGTCGTTGGCCATGATGACGCCCTCGCCCGCGCGGATGGTCTCGCCGGCGATCTCGACGTCCTCCAGTGCGACCCTGCGGCGGCCGTTGTGCGTGATGTGCAGGTAGCGCAACAACTCCTCGACGGCGGACGCCACGAACGCGGGGTCGTCCGACTCCCGGAGACTCGCCAGCTGGTCGGGGTGTTCCAGCAGCGCCAGGGTGCCGAGCGCGATCATGTTCGCCGTGGTCTCGTGCCCGGCGAGCAACATGAGCACGCCCATCTGCACCGCTTCCGGCCGGGTCAGCTCGCCGTCGGCGATCCGCCCGGCCAGTCCGGACAGGAGGTCGTCGCCGGGGTTCTCGATCTTCTCGCCGACGAGGCCGTCGAGGTGCTGGAACAGCCGGCCGCCCGCGGCGCGCCGCTCGTCCCCGGTGGCGTCCCGGTTGATGAGGACCTTGCTGTTCTCCTGGAACGACTCGTGGTCGTCGTACGGCACGCCGAGCAGCCGGCAGATCACCAGTGACGGCACCGGGAGTGCGAACGCCTGCACCAGGTCCACGGGTTTGGGGCCGGCCAGCAGGTCGTCCAGGAGGTCGTCGACGATCTGCTGCACGCCGGGCCTCATCGCCTCGACCCGCTTGATCGTGAACGACGAGGTCACCATCCGGCGGAGCCGGGCGTGCTCGGGGCCGTCCATCAGGATGAAGCTGATGGGGGTGCCGCCGCCCGCCGGGACGTCGACCTCGATCGGGTAGCCCGGCCGGGTGGCGTCCGAGCTGAGCCGGGAGTCGGCCAGGAGCGCCTTCTGCTCCGCGTACCTGGTCACCAGCCACGCCTCGGCGCCGTTGCGCAGCCGGACCCGTGTCAGCGGTGCCTTGTGCTGCAACGACTGGATGGCTGGAGGCGGGTCGAACGGGCACCTCTCCGCTCGTACCCCCGGGAAGGTCTCCACGGTCACGACTTTCCTCCCACGAGTGCTGGTTTCCCGATCTCCTGCCGGAGCAGACGGGCTTGTTTGGCCATGTTCCAGCCGAGCACGCCGGTGACGACGCCGTCCTGGCGGTACGTCGCGACGAAGCGGTCGCCGGCCGGGTCACCGTCCACAACGGACATCTCTGCGCCGGCGCCGGGCACGCCGTGCACCTGGATCTTGACGTCGAACTGGTCGGTCCAGAAGTAGGGCACCGGCGTGTACGGCTCGTCCTCACCGAGGATGGCGCCGGCCACCGCCACGCCCTGCTCGGCCGCGTTCGTGCGGTTCTCCAGGCGCATCAGGGCGTCCAGCGTCTCGTGGTGCCACCGGGCCACGTCGCCGGCGGCGTAGATGCCGTCCGCCGCCCGGCAGCGCGAGTCGCACACGATCCCGTTGTCACGCGGCACCCCGCTGCCCGCCAGCCAGTCCACGGCGGGAGCGGCGCCGAACGCGACCACGACGACGTCCGCCGGCAGGACCTCGCCGGTCTCCAGGCACACGCCGGTCACCCGGCCTTCGTGCGACGCCAGGCCCGTGACGCCGGAGCCGAGTCGCAGGTCAACGCCGTTCGAGGTGTGGAGGTCGGCCAGCAGCCGCGCCGGCAAGGCACCGAACTGGTAGGCCAGCGGTGCTCGCTGCGGTCCGGCGATCGTGACGGCGAGTCCCATCACCCGCGCGGTGGCGGCGATCTCGGTGCCGAGCACCCCGTCGCCGACGACCACGACCCGCGAACCGGCCAGCAGGTCCTCGCGCAGGGCAAGGGTGTCGTCGAGCGTGCGGAGCACGTGCACGCCGGCCAGGCCGTCCTGGCCCGGCAGGGTGCGCGCCCGCAACCCGGTGGCCACGACGACGGCCTCCGCGGTGAGCTCCTGGCCGGAGGCCGTGCGGACGGTCCGTGCCGGAACGTCCAGGCCCACCGCGGCGTCGCCGAGCACGAACGTGGCGTCCAAAGTGGACAGAATGTCGGGCGGCCGCAGTCGTGCCCGGTCCGGCGTCCACGTGCCGGCGAGGACCTGCTTGGACAGCGGTGGCCGGTCGTACGGCAGGTGCCGCTCGGCGCCCAGCACGGTGAGCGGGCCGCGATAACCCTTGCGTCGCAGGGCTTCCGCGGTGCTGAGGCCGGCCGCGGAAGCCCCGACGACGAGCACACCGTCCGGAGCGTTCACCCGGTCACCGAGATCGCGACACCGGGACACACGCTGACGGCCTCGCGGACGACGTCCTGCAGTTCCTCGGGCGGCGTCTCGTCGAGCAGGACGACGATGCCGTCCTCGTCCCGCTGGTCGAACACGTCCGGCGCGAGCAGCACGCACGTTCCGGCGCCGCAGCACTTCTCCTGGTCGACAGTCACCTTCATCGTTCCTCCTTCTCCCGCGGCTCGGCAGGGGAGACGGGCGCGAGCCACATCCCCGTGAGCGCGTCGATCAGCCCGGCCGCGGCGGAGTTCCACGTGTACCGGGGTGTGGTGGTGTCTTCGGCGAGGGAGCGTTCCCGCTCGCCGACGGTGTGCACGATCAGCTGGCGCGCCATGTCGCCGCGTTCGGCCCGGACCTCGGGCGGCAGGTCGGGCAGGCACCGGTTCAGCGCCTCGACGATGCGCACCAGCGACGGTGACGACAGCGACTCGTCGATCATGATCGGCCGGAAGGTCGGGTCGGTCATCACCTGCGCGCCGAACCGCGCGAACCACGTCGGGCTGCCCAGCGCGTCGAGGTGCTCGGCCATCGGGCGCACCAGGCAGGCGATCCAGTCCCGCACGTCGGCACTGTCGCCGGCCTCGTCCGCCGCCCGCCGCCGGATCTCCTCGATCGGCGCGGAGTGCTTGCGGGCGATCGCCCGCACCAGGTCGGCCTTGGTGCCGAAGTGGTAGCTCACCGCGGCGTTGTTCCCCTGCCCGGCGGCCTCGCTGATCTGCCTGTGGGACACCGCGATGACCCCGTGTTCGGCGAACAGCCGCTCGGCCGCCACCAGGATCAGCTCCCTGGTCGACCGCGTCCGCCCGGACCTGCCGGTCCCGGTGGCCTCACTCGTCACCGGTCACCACCTCACCGGCAGCTCCGTGAGCCCGCCGACGACCAGCCCCTCCACCCGGCGCAGGTCGCCGGCGCCGACGGCGAGTTCGAGCGAGGGCAGCCTGCGCAGCAGGACGTCGAGCACGGCCTGCAGTTCGGTGCGCGCCAACGGTTGCCCGATGCACGCGTGGGCGCCGGCGCCGAAGGCCAGGTGCGGGTTCGGGCTGCGGTGCAGGTCCATCTCGGACGCGTCGGCGAAGGCGCGCTCGTCCCGGTTGGCGGCGGCCATGCTGCACACCGCCGTCGTCCCGGCGGGCAGGACCGTCCCGGCGAGCTCGACGTCCTCGTCGAAGTACCGCACCATGCCGAAGCCGGAGTTGGCGTCCATCCGCAACGCCTCCTCGACGGCGGAGCGCACCAGCGACCGGTCCTCCAGCAGCCGCTCCCAGCGACCGCGGTCGGCGAGCAGCATCGCGACCATCTTGGCGATCATGTTGGCCGTGGTCTCGTGCCCGGCGACCAGCAGACCGATGCCCGTCGAGATGAGCACGACGTCCGAGAGCGGCTCGCCCTCGGCATCGGTCTCCGCGATGAGCGCGCTGAGGACGTCCTCGCCCGGTTCCGCCCGCTTGGCCGCGATGTGCGCCGCCATGTAGGCACCGAACTCCGCCTGCGCCGCGTTCATCTCCTCCTGGGAGAAGCGGGTCATGCTGAGCAGCATGTCCGACCAGTGCGCGAATCTGTCGCGGTCGGCGTCGGGGACCCCGAGCATGTCGCAGATCACCCAGACCGGGAGCGGAAAACCCAGAGCCGCCTTCAGGTCGGCAGGCCCGCCCTGGGCGACCATGTCGTCGACCAGCCGCTCGGCCATCGCCTCGATGCCGGGCCGCAGGGCGTTCATCCGCTTGGCGGTGAACCACTTGCCGATCATCCGCCGCCAGCGCAGGTGTTCCGGGCCGTGCTGCGGCAGCACCGACGCCATCTCGCTGTTGAACACCCCGCCGTCCTCGGCGGAGACCCTGGCGCCCCTGCCCGGCCCCGTCCTGGTGAACCTGGGATCGGACAGCACCTGCTTGACGTCGTCGTACCGGGTCACCAGCGCGGCCTCGTCGCCGCTGGGCAGCGTCACGTGCGCAACCGGGCACCGATCACGCAGCCGTGCCCACTCCTCGGGCGGATCCAGCGCTTTCCGGGCCGGAATCGGGTACCGCAACGGCTCTTCGACCTGCGTCACCAAGGCTCCTCTCGCAGCAGCCCGTGTTCGGCCGCTCACCCACAGCTTGGAGATGCGAGGAGATTAAGTCAAGCGACTGACTTAAAGCGCAGGTCCCGGTCGGCCATGCGGGCAGGGCAGGCTAGGTTTGCGCAGGTGAGTCGACTTGATGACGTGGCAGAGCGCGACGGCTGGCGCTGCTGGGTGTGCGACGAGCCGGTCGATCCGGACATGTCGGTGAACGACGCGCGAGGCCCCAGCGTCGACAGCAGGACGGCCGACCGGAAGGCCAAGGTCGCCGAGCGGCTCGCGCACCGCGGCTGCAACAGCCGCAAGGGTGCGGTCAAGGTCGTCATCGCCTGGCCGGACCACCTGCACGTCGCCGAGCCCGCGCCGCTGATCACCGTCGCCGGGAGGCTGGAACGCAAGGGCGGCCGCGAGATGGTGGGCCGTTGTCCGACCAAAAAGGACGCTCACGAGGTCGCGGAGTGGCTGGAGGACCGGTTCTCCCGGCTGGTGCCCGGTCTGCCGGTGACCGCCGCAGTCGAGGCGGGTGGCGGCCAGTTCCTCGTCGTCCTGGCCGCTGGACGCCGCTGACCCGGATCGCGGGGCGTGCGCCGGGCCGCTTGAGGAATTCGGCGCGGACTCTCAGGTGTGCTGCGCTTCAATCGTGCACATGACCTTCGGTTCGCCGCGGCGCGTTGACCGGTCGGTGCTGACGCAGTGGTGGAGCGACGTGACGTTCCTGCACTGGCGGATTCCTCCGGGTGCGGTGGAACACCTGCTGCCCGCGGGGACGAGGCCGGACGTGGTCGGCGGTGACACGTTCGTCGGGCTGATCGCCTTCCGCCTGTACCCGCTGGGCTGGCCCTGGCTGACCGGCCGCTGGAGTTTTCCGGAGACCAACGTGCGCCTGTACACGGTCGACCGGCAGGAACGGCGCGGTGTCGTGTTCCTCTCGATGGACGCCTCGAACCTGCCGTTCGTGCTGGGCGCACGAGCTCTCGCCGGGTTGCCGTACATGTTGTCGGACATGGTGGTGCGCCACGACGGCAACGAGGTCACCTACACGTGCAGGCGCAAGTGGCCGCATCGTCCGGATGCGACGAGCGCCTTCACCGTGCGGGCGGGGGAGCGGATCGTGCGGCCGACCCCGCTGGAGGAGTTCCTGACGGCCAGGTGGGGACTGCACACGTCGTGGCTCGGCCGGACCACGTACCTCCCGAGCCACCACGTGCCGTGGGACCTGAGCCGCGCCACGATCGTCCGCTGCGACGACGACCTGGTGGCTTCGGCGGAGATTCCGGTGTCCGGCGAGCCGATGAGCGTCCTGTACTCACCCGGCGTGCGGGCGAGGTTCGGCATTCCGTCGTGCGCGGCTTGAGCCGCCACGACCGAGGCGGACCTGCCCGGCCCGTCACGAGCATGTGATCAGGGCCATCCGCATAGTTGTTGAACTTTCAATAGTAGAGTTGCAGACTCACATGTGAAACTTCAACAACGCGGAGGCCCGCATGACCAGCACGGAGCTGAAGGCGCCTGCGGCGACGGTGCGCACCCAGGTCACGGTGCCGCTCGAGTTCCCGGACGGGTACGCCACCACCGCGGAGGTGTTCACCTTCACCGGTCTCGGCGACGGCCTGGAGCACCTGGCGCTGGGCCTGGGCGACTGGCGGGCGGCGGTGGCCGGAGACGCGGCGCCGCTGGTGCGGCCGCACAGCGAGTGCCTCACCGGCGACGTGTTCGGGTCCCAGCGCTGTGACTGCGGTCCGCAGCTCCGCGAAGCGGTGGAGCGCATCGCCGGCGAGGGCGGTTTCCTGCTCTACCTGCGGCAGGAAGGCCGCGGCATCGGCCTGTACGCGAAGCTCGACGCCTACGCACTGCAGGACGCCGGACTCGACACCTACGAGGCGAACCTGGCGCTCGGGCGCGGCGAGGACGAGCGCGACTACTCGGCGGCGGCGCAGATGCTGCGGGCGCTGGGTGTCGACCGGGTCCGGTTGCTGAGCAACAACCCCGACAAGGCGCTGCAGCTCGACGCGCTCGGCGTGCGGGTGACCGGCCGCGTCCCGACCGGCGTGCACCTGACCGCCGCCAACGCCGCCTACCTGTCCGCCAAGGTCGCCCGCACCCACCACACCATCGCACTGCCGCTGGCCGGCTGACCACCCCGGAGAGGAAACGACATGGCCACGCTCGAGCCGGCTGTGGACAAGACCGCGTCCACGGTGGTGCCGCTGCACCCGTTGCTGGCGCGCCGGTGGAGCTCGCGCGCGTTCGACCCGGACCACGAGGTCACGGACGAGCAGCTCGCCGCATTGCTGGAGGCGGCCCGCTGGGCGCCGAGCGCGTCCAACACCCAGCCGTGGCGCTTCGCCGTGACCCGGCGCGGCACCGCCGAGCACGCGGCGGTGCTCCGCACCCTGGCCGGTGGCAACCAGGTGTGGGCGCGGGCCGCGTCGGCACTGGTCGTCGTGGCGGCGCGGACCACGGGTGC
The DNA here is from genome assembly GCF_040682435.1 of Lentzea sp. NPDC051208. Classification (NCBI taxonomy): domain Bacteria; kingdom Bacillati; phylum Actinomycetota; class Actinomycetes; order Pseudonocardiales; family Pseudonocardiaceae; genus Lentzea; species Lentzea sp. NPDC051208. Next base: position 65,299 of record NZ_JBFBAW010000020.1, read on the forward strand.
CGACGGCGCCGCACGGCCGTGGGCGGTCTACGACGCCGGGCAGGCCGTGGCGCACCTGTCGGTGCAGGCCCAGGCCGAAGGGCTGGCCGTGCACCAGATCGGCGGCTTCGACCGCGACGGACTCAACGCCGTGCTCGCGGCGGACGACGTGGTGCCGCTGGTCGTCATCGCCGTCGGTCTGCGCGACGAGCCCGCCCGGCTGGCCGAGCCCCTCGCGCAGCGGGAGACCGCCGAGCGGATGCGCCTGCCCGTCGGCGACCTGCTGCTCCCGGTGCGAACCCGGCAGGAAGGATGACGCGGTGACCGAAGCACGACCCTCGGCGGAACCGCGGTGGCTCACCAGCGCCGAGATGGACGCGTGGTTGAACGTCACGCAGCTGCTGATGCTGCTGCCGACCGCGCTGGACCGGCAGTTGCGTGACGACGCGGGCCTGCCGCACGCCCACTACCGCATCCTGACCATGCTCAGCGCCGAACGCGACGGGAGCATGCGCATGACGCAGCTCGCGCGCAGGGCGGGCACCACCACGACCCGGCTCTCGCACGCGGTGTCCGTGCTGGAGGAACGCGGCTGGGTCGAGCGGTCCGCCTGCCCGACCGACAGGCGCGGCCAGGTCGCGCGGCTCACCGCCGACGGCTGGAACTTCCTGCGCTCCGCCGCACCCGGCCACGTCGCCGAGGTCCGCCGGCTCGTCTTCGACCACCTGACCGAGGACGACGTCGCCCGCCTCCGCGAGATCACCGCCAAGCTCCTCCCGCCCCTAACCGACAACGCCTAGCAGCGCGCGCTCCTCAGCAGCGGCCGCATGAGGTCGTGGATGTGCGGGGACGGTTCGAGGCCGAGTTCCGCGCGGAGCAGGGCCCGGTAGCTCTGGTACTGGCGCAGCGCCTGCGCCGGGTTGCCGTCGGCCAGGTGCAGCTGGACGAGTGTGCGGTGAGCGCTTTCCCGCAACGGGTCGGTCTGAACGGCCGCCAGGGCGGCCTGGTGCGCGTGGTGGTGGTCGCCGCTCGACCGGAGCCGTTCGCTGAGCACCTCCAGCGCGCGCAGCCGTGCCTGTGACCACCAGTCCCGCTCGGCCTGCACCCACGGCTGGGCCCAGCCCGGCAGCAGGTCGGCCTTGAGCAGGGCCACCGCGTCGGGGTTCGCGCCCGGTTCGGCGGTGAGGGCGCAGGCACGGCGGAAGTCGATGTCCACCTTCAGGTCCAGGGTCAGCGCGTCCTCGATGAAGACCACCAGCGGTGCCGGTTTGTTCAACCGCCACAACGACGACCGCAGGCACGCGGCCGCGCGGCGGGAGGTGGCCTCCGGCCAGAGCAGAGCCGCGGCGACGGGCCGCGGCACCGGGCTCTGGTGCAGTGCCAGGAGCGCGAGGAGTCTCTGCGCACCGGGCACCACGTGGATCGGTGTCCGGCCGATGCCCAGTCGGAAACCGTCGAGCAGCTGGAGGTGCAGCCGGGGTTCCGGCGCGGGGGTCGGTCCGGTCATCGTGCGGGCTCGCTCCTCTTTCGGTCAGGGGTCGCCGGGTGCCCGGTAGTTGCCGCCTCACACACCGCCGCGGAATTTTGGTCCGTCCCTACCAGCGGCGGTGACGCGGCGGTGTCGCGCGGGTGGTGTCGCGGAGCCGTGCGGGTCACATCGGCTGCCTAGCTTTCGCCGTGGAGTCCACACCCCACGGGAGGCGAGATGTTCCTGCACACCAGCAGGTTGCAGTTCGAGGCGAAGCCGGACCGCCCGGACGCGCACTACGCCCGCAAGCTCCAGGAGTTGATCGGCGGAGCGTACGGCGAGATGACCGTGACCATGCAGTACCTGTTCCAGGGCTGGAACTGCCGGATGGAGGGCAAGTACAAGGACCTGATCATGGACGTGGCCACCGAGGAGATCGGCCACGTCGAGATGCTCGCGACGATGGTCGCGCGGCTGCTGGAAGGCGCACCGTCCGAGGTGACCGCGCAGGCCGTGGCGGACGACCCGGTGATGGCGGCGGTGATCGGCGGGATGGACCCGCAGCAGGCCATCGTGAGCGGCGGCGGGCCCACGCTGTCGGACAGCAACGGCGTGCCGTGGAACGGCAGGTTCATCGTCGCGAGCGGCAACCTCATGGCCGACTTCCGCGCCAACGTCGCGGCGGAGGCGCAGGGCCGGCTGCAGACGGCCCGGCTCTACAACATGACCGACGACACCGGCGTGCGCGACATGCTGAAGTTCAACCTCGCCCGCGACACCGCCCACCAGAACATGTGGCTCGCCGCGATCGAGGAGCTGCAGGAGGACGGGCTCGAAGGCCCCATCGCGCCGAGCGTGTTGTTCGACGAGGAGCACGCCGAGCACGCCGGGACGATCTGGCACAACTCCGACGGGGCGCTGGGTGCCGAGGGCGGCTGGGCGTCCGGGACCGCGCCGGACGGCGCCCACGAGTTCTCCTACGTGATGAACCCGGAGCCGTTGGGCGGGCACGCTTCCGCGCCCAAGCCCGACCCGCTGCTCTACGCCACCAGCCCGGCGAACCTCGGGCTGATCGAGAAGGCCATCCGCAAGCTCACCTGAGGAGGACCTCGCGATGGTCGGCATCACGGTGCCAGCTCGCGTCCGATCGGTCGCCGTCGTCATGGGACCCGCCTTCGTCGTCGCGGTCGCCTACGTCGACCCCGGCAACTTCGCGACGAACATGGCGGGCGGCGCGACGCACGGATACCTGTTGTTGTGGGTGATCGTCAGCGCCAGCCTGCTGGCGATGTTCGTCCAGTACCAGTCGGCGAAGCTCGGCATCGTGACCGGCCGCAACCTGCCGGAGCTCTGCCGCGAGCACTACCCGCGGCCCGTGACGAAGATGTTGTGGGTGCAGGCGGAGCTCGTGGCGATGGCGACGGACCTTGCGGAGTTCGTCGGCGCGGCGGTGGCGCTGAACCTGTTGTTCGGCGTGCCGCTGCTGCCGGCCGCTCTGATCACCGCGGTGGTGTCGTTCGGCATCCTCGCCCTCGCGCCGCTGCGCAGGCGGCGGTTCGAGTCGGTGATCATCGGCATGCTCGCGATCGTGCTCGGCGGATTCCTCTACCAGACCCTGCACCTCGGACCGCTGACCGGTGCCGCCGCCGGTCTGGTGCCGGGGTTCGCCGGAGTGGACAGCGTGCTGCTCGCGACCGGGATGCTCGGTGCCACGGTCATGCCGCACGTGATCTACCTGCACTCGGCGCTCACCCAGCGCCACCACAGCACCACGCCCGGCGGCCGGCGCAGCGCGCTGCGGGCCAGCAGGACCGACATCGTGGTGGCACTGGGCATCGCCGGAATGGTGAACGTGAGCATGCTCGTCGTGGCGGCCGGCGCCTTCCACCAGGCCGGTGCGCCACGCGAGTCGTTGGAGGACATGCACTCCGGGCTCGGGCAGCTGCTCGGACCGGGAGCGGCGCTGGCGTTCGCGCTGGCACTGCTGGCCTCCGGGCTCGCCGCGTCGAGCGTCGGCACCTACTCCGGCCAGGTGATCATGGAGGGGTTCCTGCGCAGGCGGATCCCGCTGTGGCTGCGCCGGGCGGTGACCATGGCACCGGCGCTGGCGGTGCTGGGGATCGGCGTGGACCCGACGAAGGCGCTGGTGCTGAGCCAGGTCGTGCTGTCGTTCGGGATCCCGTTCGCGTTGATCCCCCTGGTGCTGCTGGCGAGGCGCGCCGACGTGATGGGCGGCGCGGCCAACAGGAGAGGCGTCACGGTGGCCGGCGCGATGGCGGCCCTGGTGATCTCGGCGTTGAACCTGTTCCTGATCGTGCGGACGGTGACCGGATGAAGCGGACAGATCGTGCGGCGTTGGTGCTGGGGCTCGGCATCGGGGGCTTCGTCGACGGCATCGTGATCCACCAGCTGCTCGGCTGGCATCACATGCTGTCCGGGTGGTACCCGGTGGACGACGTTCACCTGATGATGCTCGGCGACGGGCTGTTCCACCTGTTCTGCCTGCTGCTGGTGCTCGTCGGCATCGCCATGCTCAACCGGCGGCCGCCGTTGCCCAACGCCCTGCTGGGCGGCGGGATCCTCGCCGGATGGGGCTTGTTCAACCTCGTCGAGGGGATCGTCGACCACCAGATCCTGGGCGTGCACCACGTGCGGCACGGACCCGGCCAGCTGGCCTACGACATCGCCTTCCTGGTGTCCGGGGCGGTGCTCGTCGCGGCCGGGGTCCTCCTCAGCCGGACCGCGTCGGAGGCAGCGCGGAAGTCGTGAGTGTGGAAAGAGGAACAGTTTCGCCGCCGTCCCGTTTGCGGGGAGTTTCGGAGGGTAGCTCGTAAGCCAGGACACGACGATGAGCTGAGGAGTCAGCCGTGACCGAGAACCAGATGGGCGGAGTGCGCACGGCGGCCCGGGACGAGGGCTTCGAGGTCGCACAGCACGCCAAGGAGGCGGCGGGACAGGTGGGAAGCACCGTCCGGGAGCAGGCCTCGCAGGTGACCCAGGAGACCGCGGCCCAGGCCCGTCACGTCGTCAGGGACGTGCGGGAACGCCTTGCGGCAGAGGCGGAGGACCAGGCGCGGCGGGTGTCGAGTCAGCTCGGCCGCATCGCCGACGAGCTGGGCCAGATGGCGGGCAACGCGCCGTCCGACTCGATGTCGGCCGGAGCGATTCAGAGCGCCGCGGACACGAGCAGGCAGGCCGCCAGGTTCCTCGACGAACGAGGTGCCCAGGGCCTGCTCGACTCGGCACGGGACTACGCCCGGCGCAAGCCCGGCACGTTCCTGCTGGGTGCCGCCGTGGCGGGATTCCTGGTCGGACGCGTCGCGAAGAGCGCGACCGGTGGCGGTGAAGAGCCGCGGCAGCAGGGCGGGGTCGTGCCGGTGACGTCGGAACGGACCGACGTGCCGGTGGCGTCCGAGCGAGCAGGTGCGCCAACGGACTTCGGCGCTCCGCTGACGCCGAGCGCGGCGCCCGCGATGCCCGCGGCGGGGGTGCCCCATGTCGAGCCCTGAGATGCCGTCGTCGCGAGTGGACGGTGCCGGGGAGTCGCTGGGTGATCTCGTCAGTGAGCTCACGAGTGACCTGTCGAAGCTGATGAGGCAGGAGCTCGAGCTCGCGAAGGCCGAGATGCGGCAGGAGGCCGTCAAGGCCGGCAAGGCGACCGGGATGCTCGCGGCAGCCGGGTTCGCCGGGTACATGACCACCGTGCTGATCAGCCTCGCGCTGGTGTTCGCACTCGGTGCGGTCATGCCGCTCGGCTGGGCCGCGCTGATCGTCGGGGCGGTCTGGGGAATCGCCGGCGCCGTCCTGTACTCCACCGGCCGCGCCCGGTTGCGCACCGTCAACCCGAAACCCGAACGCACCGTGGAAACGCTGAAGGAGGACGCGGAATGGGCGAAACACCCGACCAAATAAGGCGTGACATCGAGATGACCCGCGCCGAGCTCCGGCACGACGCGAACCGGATCGTCGATCACGCGAGCCCGCGGAACATCGCCCAGCGCCGTGTCCGCGGTGTGCGGCAGGGGCTGGTCTCGATGAGGGAGAAAGTGATGGGCACTGCCGCGGATGCCGCGTCCACCGTGCGGGAACAGGGACACGACGCGGGAAGTGCCGTCTCCGAACGGGCGGACCAGGCCGTGCGGGCGGTGCAGGACGCACCGCGGCAGGTCGCACGGCAGACGCAGGGCAGCCCCCTCGCCGCCGGGCTCATCGCGTTCGGCAGCGGCCTGCTGCTCGCGGCGGTCCTGCCCCGCACCGACGCCGAAAGGCAGGCGGTGCAACAGCTCTCCGACAGCTTCGGTGACGCGGTGGAACCGGCGAAGGAAGCTCTCACGGAATCGGCGCGCCACCTCAAGGAGGACGTGCAGAGTTCCGTGAGTGACGCGGCCGGCGAGGTGAAGCAGGTCGCTTCGAACGCAGCGCAGACCACTGCGGGAGAAGCGAAAGAGGCGGCGCAGGACGTGGGCGGCCACGCCCGCGAGTCCGGGCAGAGGGTGTCCGGCGAGGCGACCGGCCGGTGAGTCCGCTGTCCGGGTGAGCCGCTCGACGGAGCGGCTCACCCGGACGCGTCCGGTCAGACGACTGTGCCGACGCATCCGTTGCGCCAGACGACTGTGCCGCCGCAACCGTTGCTGGGCAACGGGTGCGGCGGCACGGAATCGGCCCCCTGGTCAGCTGACCGCGGGGCCCGACTCGCCCGATCCCGACAGTTCCTTGATGAACTCGTGGCACCGCTTGGCGCGTGCCGAGTCCTCCTCCATCACGCTGCGGAAGAAGTCCGCGATGTCCTGACGGCCCGCGTTGTCCGCGTCACGGACGTACTGGCCGTAGTCGTGGCCTGCCTTGAGAGCGTGGTACTGCACGGAGATCAGGTCGTAGGTGACGTCGTCGAAGCCGGTCTCACCGGTTGCCATCGGTACCTCCAGTGGTTGTTCGGTAGGGAGGTGGTACCCGAGCGAATCGCGTTGAACCGCCAAGAGCATTTCCGGCATTCGTGCTCCGAGAGAGGCCGAAACATGAACACAGCAGGAAAAGCGCTGCTGGCCGCGGGCGTCGCGACAGCGGTCGCCGTGGCCAGGAGGCGGCGAAGGGCGCAGCAGGACGACGCTCCCGAGCGCTGGCTGGCCGTGACCGTGAACCGCGCACCGGACGAGGTCCAGTCCTCGCTGCCGGACGACCTCGCGCGGTGGCGCGACCAGGTCGAGATCAGCGTCCGGCCGGCGACGGGGGACAAGGGCACCGAGCTCAGGGCGAAGCCCGCCGGTGAGGTGTCGGCCCACGAGCTCAGGCTCGCGTTGCGCCGGGCGAAGGCGGTGCTGGAAGCCGGTGAGGTGGTCCGGCCCGACACGGCTCCCACGCATCCGGGGCCGATGGGCAAGGCGCTGCAAGCGGTGACGAACCGGGCCGGCGGCGGTGGTCGGCTGTGAAGGCGCTGTGCTGGGAGGGGATCAACGACGTCCGGGTGCAGGACGTGCCCGATCCCCAGCTGCTGAACGACCAGGACATGATCCTCAAGGTGCGGCTGAGCACGGTGTGCGGCTCGGACCTGCACCTGCTGACCGGCCACATCCCGTTCATGCAGGCGGGTGACGTGATCGGCCACGAGTTCATGGGCGAGGTCGTCGAGGTCGGGCCCGGTGTCACCAAGCACCGGCCGGGCGATCGCGTGGTCGTGTGCTCGTTCATCGTCTGCGGCCGCTGCTGGTACTGCCGCAACGAGTTGTACTCATTGTGCGACAACACGAACACCAATCCGGCGATCACGCAGCACCTGTGGGGTGCCGATCCCGGCGGCATCTTCGGCTACTCGCACGCCATGGGCGGCTTCCGGGGCAGCCACGCCGAGTACGTGCGCGTGCCCTTCGCCGACCACACCGCGATCCCGATTCCCGAGGCCGTGGACGACATGAGCGCCCTGTTCGCCTCGGACTCCGCTCCCACCGGGTGGATGGGCGCGGATCTCGGTGGCGTGAAACAGGGTGACGTCGTGGCCGTGTGGGGTTCCGGCGCGGTGGGGCAGATGGCCGCCCGCGCGGCCCAGCTGCTCGGTGCCGAACGCGTGCTGGTCATCGACCGCTTCGACTACCGGCTGCGGCAGGCGGAACTGGCGTTCGGCGTGGAGACCATCAACTACGCCGAGACCTCGGTCGGCGACGCGCTGCTGGAGGCGACGGGTGGCCGCGGCCCGGACGTGTGCATCGAGGCGGTCGGCTGTGAGGCGCACTCCACCGGCCCGCAGCACGTGTACGACCAGGTGAAGAGCAAGCTGAAGCTGGAGATGGACCGCCCGATCGCCGTGCGCGAGGCGATCTACAACTGCCGCAAGGGCGGTTCGGTGTTCGTCCTGGGTGTCTTCACCGGGCTCGTGGACAAGTTCCCGCTGGGCGCGTTGATGAACAAGGGTCTGACCGTCCGCGGTGCGCAGCAGCACGGACAGCGCTACATCCCGATGCTGCTGGACCGCATCGCGTCCGGTGAGCTCACGACCAGTCACCTGGCGACGCACGTCATGCCGCTGAGCGAGGGCGCGCGGGGCTACGAGCTGTTCAAGAAGAAGGAGGACGACTGCGTCCGCTCGGTCTTCCGCCTTTGATCCCGGGCTGACGTTCACCCCGGCGGTGCCGGGGTAGCCGACCGGCATGAACACCGAGAGGCAGAACCCGCAGCAGGACTACGACGAAGCGAGCCGCACCTCGCTGGAGGAGGCCGGGGCGGACCAGGTAGGAGTGGACGAGGCCGACACGGTCCCGGGGAGGAGCGGTTCCGGCTCCGCACATCCCGAACCGAACCCGACGGGCAACGTCGGCCTGTCGGACTACTCGGTCGCCGACGACCCGGACCGAGGATGATCACCGCTCCCGCCTCCTCACTGAGGGGCGCGACATGACGGGCTCGCTGCACTTCGTCGGCAACGCCACCACGGTGCTCCGGCTCGGGCCGTTCACGCTGCTGACCGATCCCAACTTCCTCCACAAAGGACAGTGGACGCACATCGGTCAGGGCCTGGTGTCGCGCCGGCTCACCGATCCGGCGATCGAGATCAGCGATCTGCCGGAGCTGGACGCCGTGGTGCTCTCCCACCTGCACGGTGACCACTTCGACCGGGTGGCGAGCAGGGAACTCGCGCGCGACCTGCCCGTGCTCACCACCCCGCACGCGGCGAAACGCCTGGCCCGCCGCGGGTTCCGCGAGGCGGCGCCGTTGCGCACCTGGGAGACCACCACGCTGTCGCGCGGTGCGGCGAAGCTGACGATCACGTCGCTGCCGGGCCGGCACGCGCTGGGGCCGCTGGGACGCCTGCTGCCTCCCGTGATGGGCACCATGCTCGAGTACCGGGAGGCGGCGGGCGTCCTGCCGTTCCGGGTCTACCTGAGCGGCGACACCCTGGTGCACCCGGAGCTGCGCCAGATCCGCGACCGGTTCGACGGCATCGACCTCGCGGTCGTGCACCTCGGCGGCACCAAGGTGCTGGGCGTGCTGCTGACCATGGACGGCAAGCAGGGTGCCGACCTGATCGAGCTGCTCGCCCCGCGCACCACCGTGCCCGTGCACTACGAGGAGTACGGGGTGATGAAGTCACCGCTGTCCGACTTCACCACCGAGATCTCGCAGCGCCGGGCGGGGTTCGAGGTCCAGGTGGTGGCGCGCGGGGACACCTTCGCGCTGCCGATGTGAACGATCACCGATGAGAGGAGTGCGTTGTGACCGGACCAGGACATGACGACGTCGAACGCGGCGCCGCGGAGGAGAACAGCGGTGTGCCGTTGACGCCCACCGAGGAGGAGGCGTCGAACCGGGCGCCGAGCGACCCCAGCGGTCCGGGCGCCGGTCTGGACGGCGGCGGCCGCTACGGCGACGACGACGGCTGACCAGCGCCCAGGCGCGAACGGCGCGTCCGAGCCGCGATCATCGGGCGCGCCGCGCCTCGAACGGGTACACGTTGCCGTCCTCCGCCGGGCGCTGCCAGCGGAACACACCGGCACCCTGGGCGTAGGCGAGGTGCCCGCCGAGCGCGCCACCGACGCCCAGCACCGACATGCCGAGCAGACTCAGCACCTTCCCCTTGGCGTGGTGCTCCTGCCGCCGCGCCGCGTAGGACGCGGCGAAGCACGCCAGCGCGGCGGTGTTGGCGACCGCGTGCACCACACCGACCCGCTGCTGCCGCCGGTTCAGCCGGTCGTAGTCCGCCAGTCCCAGCAGGACGGCCGCCGGCGCCGCCGCCAGCCCGATGCCGGTGAGGCGACGTGCCGCCTCCTCGTTGCCCGCGCGGGCGTCCAGCACCGACGCGCACGCCCAGGCGCCGATGGGCACGGTGATCACCAGGGGATGCAGCGGATGGCCGAGCCACGACCCGCGCAGCACCTCGCGCAGGCCCGGCGGCCGCAGCAGCCGCCTGGCAACCGCCGCCACCGCGGCCGCCGGCCGGTCAGCGGCCCGAAGGTTCTCCACCGCCCGCAACATCTCATGAAGGTTCATGGCTGCGTATACCCCGCCAGGAACGACCCATCCCGGCGAACGACGTCCGTTGCGCGGATCAGATCTTGGGCAGGGGAGGACCGGGGGTGCGGGCGATCACCGCCGCGGTGGCGAGCAGGTCCCAGCCGGGGGCGTACTCGTTGTCCGTCTCGAGCTGCGGAGCGTGTTTCTCGTAGCGGTCGAGCAGGTCCCGCACGGAGTCGAAGACGTCGTGGTGCGGGTGATCCGGCCGGACGCGGCAGCACAGCCTGGCCAGTTCGATCATCTGGCCCGGTGTCTCACCGCGCTTGGTGGCCTCGACGCCCGCGGCGAGGTAGACGTACAGGCGCTCCAGCAACGGATCCAGCGCCGGCACCCGGCCCGGTGCCGGGCCCAGGTCCGCCGGTTCGGCTCGGTCGACGAGCCGGCGGGCCTGCCCGCCCAGGACGCTCGCGATCTGAGCGGCGTCCAGTCCCAGGTACTGAGCGCAGCGGGCGGTGGCGTGCGCACCCCAGGTGGGCGTGGAGTAGGGCACGTCGCTGCCGAACAGGACGTGGCCCGGAGGCATCGTCCCGAACAGCGTGACGAGGTCGGTCGGACTCCACCAGGAGGTGTCGAAGAACAGGTTGTGCACGGGACGCCCGCTCAGCCACGAGAGATCGGTGAGCCCGGCGTGCGCCAGAACGATCCGTGCACCGGGGAATCGGGCGAGAACGTCGAGCAGCGCGTCACCGAACGCGTCCACGCCCGCGCCCGCGTGCACCACGACCGGCAGGCGGAGCTCGTGGGCCAGGCCGAACACGCCGGTGAGCCGGTCGTCGTCGAGCGCGAACCCGTCGCTGGCCGGATGCAGCTTGATCCCGGCCGCGCCCGCCTCGACGCACCGGCGGGCCTCACCGGCCGGGTCGTCCTCCGGCGCGACCCGGCAGAACGCGACCAGCCGCCCGGAACAGGCGTCCAGCACGGCGTCGTTCGCCGCCCGGTAGCCGTCCGGTTCCGTCATCGGGAACACCGCCGCGCCCGCGTCGACCCCGGACAGCGCCTCGGTCAGCTGGCCGAACGTGGAGGAGAAGCCGCTCGGATCCCGCGTTCCCACATGGGTGTGGATGTCGAACAGCTCCGCCTCGACACCGAGTGCGTCCCACCACGGTCGTGTCAGATCATCCGCGTACATGCCACCACCTACCCGGCTCGGCAGGGGGAGAACCCGAATACGCCCGACGGAGTTACGCGCTGACGAACTCCACCCGCTGGTAGACGAGAAGCGTGTCGGCGGCGACGCGGTCCCACCCGTACCGCGCTCGTACGCGATCAGCGCCGGCTGTGCCGAAGGCCTCCCGCTTGGCCGGTTCGGCGACCATTTCGCGCAGGCTGAGCGCGAGTGCGGGCACGTCGCCCGGCGGCACGAGCCGGCCGGTGACCCCGTCGACCACCGCGTCCGCCAGCGCTCCCACAGCCGATGCGACGACCGGCAGGCCGTGCCCCATCGCCTCCAGCGCGTAGACCCCGGACGAATCCTGTCGCGGTGTGGTCACCACGACGTCGGCCGAGCGGAGCAACGCGGCCACGTCGGACGGCGTGGCGGTTCCGGCGACCGACACGCGGTCCGCGACACCGAGTCGCACCGCGAACTGCCGCAGGCGCTTCGCCTCCTGGCCGGTCTTCCGGTCGAGCGTCTCGACCGGCGCCGCGATGACGAGCCGGGCGTCGCGCACCTCGGCCATCGCGGCGACCACGGTGTCGAATCCGTGGCCGGACCGCAGCTCGCCGATGCCGAGCAGACTCACCCGGCCGGGACGGCGCGCGGCGGTACCGGCCGTCTCCTGGCCGTCGAGGTCCACACCGGCGGGTACCACCGTGATCCGCGAGCGGGGAATGCCCATCCGGCAGAGGCCGGTCACCCGGCCGTTGCTCGGCGCCACGACGTGCGCGGCGTGCCGGCAGACCAGCCTCTCGACTCGCTCCCGCTCGGGGTCCGGTTCGTTGTGCGTGTGCACCACGGGAATCTTGTGCTCGCGTGCGGCCAGCAGGGCGGCCAAGCCCGCCATCGTGCCGTATGTGTGCGCGATGTCCGGAGGTCTCTTGTCCCACTCGCGGTTCAGGAAACGGGCCAGCTCGTTGGTGTAGGACCACGCGGCGTCCGCGGACATGGGACGGGCCGGCCCGAGAGCCACGCGCACCACCTCGTAGCCGTCCGGGGTGTGTTCACGCTCGGCGAGGTGCGCCGCATCCCTGCGGGTGTGCACGACGGCGTCGTGCCCGCTGCGAGCCAGCGCGCGGGCGAGCCCGGCGACCGCGGTTTCGAGGGCGGTTGTGCCGGTGTGACTGGTCACCAGTGCGATCCGCATGCTCGTCACGCCTCTTCCCCGGAACCCGCTTCCGGCTGGCTGGACCTGCTGACCAGGTCGGCGATGAACCGTTCGGCGAGTGCGTGCAGCTTGACGTTCTCGCGCTGCGACCGCTCGACCAGCAGCCGGAAGGCCTCGTCCGCGGGGATCGCGTGCACGGCCATGAGAACGCCTTTGGCCTGGTCGATCACGGCGCGGGACTGCAACGCGGAACGCAGTTGCGCGGCGAGCTTGAACGCCCGCAGGTACATGCTGTGACTGCGCAGGGCCGTCTCCACGGCGGCGGTGTAGAGGGCCAGGAGCGGAGCATCCAGTTCGTGGAAGCCGTGGCCCTGCCGGGAGTAGGCGTTGATGGCGCCGGAGTGCTCGTTGTCCACGGTCAGCGGCGCGGACAGGAAGCTGCCCATTCCGGCGGCGTGGGACTCGGCGCCGAAGTCGGGCCAGCGGTCCACGGCCTCGTGGATCGTCGCCCGCACCAACCGGCCGGTCGCGGCGGCGTCGAGGCACGGGCCGGCCCCCGAGCGGTACTGGACACCGTCCAGCCGCATCACGACGTCGCCCGTGCTCGCGGCGGTGAACGGCGTGCCGACGTCCAGCAGTGTCACGGTCGCCTCGTCGACGCCGGGCACGGCGTGCACGACCTGTTCGCAGACCTGGTGCATCAGCTTCCGCAGGTCGTCCTCACGGCTGAGTGCTTCCGAGAGGCGCTCCAGCGCGGTGGTCACCTCGTCCAGGACGACCGGCAGCGGCCGGTCCAAGTGGTTCGAAGTCGCCATGGTCGTGTCCTCGCCCGCCGACGAGGCCCCCGGACGGGACGCACGGCGGGAGTGCTCCCACCGGCACATGGCTGAACCGGACGATTCGTGCGACGACGTTCGGGTGTACTCGTCCACCGTGAAACGCATCCGAGGCGTGCGCCGCGGCTCGACGCACGAAGGACCACAGATCTCACGAGCCTAGCGCGTTCGGCAACTGCTGTCGCACCGGCGAGCCGTCCGCCGGTTTGGAGCGGTGACGGCTGGGAAGCCGGGGGCATCGGTGCACGTCCGTCACCGGAGAGGCGATGAGTCAGTGCCGAAGGTGTGACGCGAATGAACCACGACCTGCCGCTGGCCGACGAACTGGCGGCCGTGTCCGCGCGGATGTCGGGCCTGCTGTTGTCGCGGGAGACGGTCGGCACGGCGCTGCAGCTGGTGACGTCCCTGGCGGGAGAAGCGCTTCCCGGCTCAGCCGGCGCGGGCGTGTCACTGCTCGACGAACACGGCCGCAGGACGACCGCGGCGGCCACCGACCCGGTCGTGGAACACCTCGACGGGCTGCAGTACGACCTGGGGGAGGGGCCGTGCCTGACGGCGTGGGAAGAGCGCCACGTGGTGAGGGTCGACGACATCACCGAGGACGACCGGTGGCCGCGCTGGGCAGCGACCGCCAAGGAGTCGGCCATGCGGTCGGCGTTGAGCGCGCCGCTGGTCGCGGGAGGCGACGCACTGGGCGCGATCAAGGTCTACGGCCACGAGCCGGGCACCTTCGGCGAACGGGACGAGTACCTGCTCACGATGTTCGCGGCGCAGTCGGCGATCCTGGTGGCCAACGTGCGGACGTTCGAGAACGCGACGAAGCTGAGTGAAGCACTCGCGGACGCGTTGCGCGGCCGCGACATGATCAGCATCGCCAAGGGGATCGTCATGGCGCGTGAGCACGTCGACGAGGGAACCGCTTTCGCCTTGCTGGCGCGAAACGCCCGCGAGGAGAACAAGAAGCTGCGCGACCTGGCCGGCAGCCTCGTGCGCTCCACCGTCCGGCGGGACCGCTGATCGCCATGTCCTCCGACCGGCAGGCCTCACACCAGGACGAGCAGCGCCGCGCGCTGGCGCTCGCCTTCAGCAGGGCCGGCTTGACGCCGGAGCAGTTGTGGACGCGGTACTTCGCCCTCGGCGGAGCGGCAGGGCTGATGGAGGTCGAGGCGTACCTGCACGGCCTGATGCCGTTGCCCGCGTTGCAACGCGACATGCTGGCGCACGCGATCAACGAGCGCCTCGACGAACTGACCTGGCCGCAGCGGGTGCCCTACACCTTCCCGGCACGGGGCAGCAGTCCGCGGACAGGACCGCTGGCCGGCCTGGTCGGCCTGCTCGACGGCATGCACAAGGCGCCACCGGAGCGCCTCCCCGCGGCCGCGGCGCGCGCGGGCAGGGCACTGGGGCTGCGGATCGCGATCTACCTCGTCGACTACGACCAGCAGACCCTGCACCCGCTGCACGACCCGGAAGACCCCCATCGCGTTCCCGTCGGAGTGGACACGAGCCTGCCGGGGCGGGCGTTCCGCACGGTGCAGACGCTCACCAGCGACGCCGGCGGGCACCCGCAGTTGTGGGTGCCGCTGCTCGACGGGGTGGAACGCCTCGGCGTGCTGGGCGTGACTCCGGCCGGAGGAACGGATCCGCACGACCCGGAGCTGCACCTGTGGTGCCGCTGGCTGTCGGCGCTCATCGGCCACCTGGTCACCATCAGCACCGGCTACGGCGACGGCCTGGACACGATCCGGCTCCAGCGGCAGAGGACCCCGGCGGCGGACCTGATCTGGCAGCTGCTGCCCCCGCTCACCGCCGCCGTCGACGGCTTCGCGCTCGCCGGCATGCTGGAGCCCTGCTACGAGGTCGGCGGTGACGCCTTCGACTACACGTTGTCGCCGGAGACGGCCTCACTGGCCATCTTCGACGCCGTCGGGCACACCCTGCGCAGCGGGTTCGTGGCCGCGGCCGCACTGGCCGCCTGCCGGAGCAACCGCCGCGTGGGCCGCGGCCTGTTCGAACAGGCCCGCGCCATCGACGAGACGATCTGCGGCCAGTTCCCCGACGGCGCGTTCGCCACCGGTGTCCTGGCCGAACTCGACCTGGGCAGCGGGCGGTTGCGCTACCTCAACGCCGGTCACCCGCCGCCGCTGCTGCTGAGGTCCGGCAAGGTCGTCAAACGTCTCACCGGCGGACGACGACTGCCCTTCGGCCGGGGAACCGGTGAACTGGTGATCGCGGAGGAGATGCTGCAGCCCGGCGACTGGCTGGTCCTGCACACCGACGGCATCACCGGGGCACGCGACGACGCCGGCGAGCTCTTCGGCGAGAGCCGGCTGACGGACTTCCTCGAACGGGAGGCCGCTGCGCAGAACCCGCCACCGGAGACGGCCCGGCGGCTGATCAAAGCCGTTCTGGCGCACCAGAACGATGCCCTGGGGGACGACGCCTCCATCCTGCTCGCGCGCTGGATGAAGAGAGGCGAAATGGAGCTGTGACCTCGTCTCGGCGCGGGCAGGTGGCGTGCGGGCACGCCCCGGCCTGAACCGGCCTGGCTCCGGGCGCGCTCAGGTGCGCGGCCGGACGGGGAAGATCCGATCAGCCTGTGATCGGTGGTGTGGAACAGCCGCGGCAGCGAGGAGCCTGTGCGGCGGGCTCGCCGCAGCGGGCGGCTACCAGGCGCGATCCGCTTCGCACGCACCGGATCGCGCTCGTTCGGTGTGCTTCGGTGCCGCACCGCTTCGGCCGAGCCGCCGCACTGGGCCGCCGCCGGGTCGAGGCTGGTCTAGGTCCGTCCGCGTGACGGCGTCTGTTCGTGGACGCCGTGCCGCAGCGGCGTGGTGCCGTCGGGTGAGTGCGCCGGCGAGATGGGCGGCTCGCCCGCCGTCCCGCTGACGCGGGGAGCGTTGCGCTGGTCGCCCGGTGCCGGTTCGGCGCCACGGCCGAGCTCGTCCAGCCTGGCCTCGATGACCTGCAGGACCGGCGTGCGGTCACCGTGCTCGCGTTCGTGGTCGCGCACGCGTCGAAGTTCCTCCTCGCTCAGCGACCGGATGCGGTGCTTCAGGTCGCCGAGCGGGAGCTGGTCGTAGTCCGTCAAAGGGAGTTCTTCAGTCACGGTGCTCGGCTACCCGGCCGAATCCGGTGCAAACGGTGCCCCGGCAACGCGGAGCGGCAGTCCACTCCGGACTCATCGCGGTGTGGGGACCAGGACGAAGCGGCTGCGGGGACGCGCCGGGATCCGCCTCAGCGAGATGGTCAGGTCCTGCTCCGGCACCTCGTAGTCGAGGTGCGCCAAGCGGGTGCACAGTTCGGCGAGGATCGCGACGGTGAACGGTTCGCCGGGGCAGCGGTGCCCGGTCCCGGGGTCGCCGGCGCCCTGCGGCACGAGTTCCCACTCGCCGATCTCGCGGTCCAGGAACCGGTGCGGGTCGAACCGGTACGGGTCCGGCCACCAGCGGCTGTCGTGGTTCTGGCCCCACAGGTCCAGCAGCACGAGCGATCCCGCCGGAACGCGTTCGCCCGCCAGGTCGAGGTCGCGCGCGGCACGACCGCCGAGGAACGGTGCGAACGGGTAGAACCGCCGCAGCTCGTGTGCGAAGGCGACGGCGAAGTCACCGCCGGCCCGGAGCGGTTCGCGGTGCTGCGGCCACCTGTGCAGCGCATGGCCCGCGTAAGCGACGAACCAGCAGACCGCGACGGTCGGCCGGATCACGTTGAGCAGCTCCACCGCCGCCGTGTGCGGGTCCAGCGGGTCGCCGTCGGCGTCGCGGTGCCGCGTGACGACGTCGAGCGCGGACCCCTCCGGTGCTTCGACCCTGCCGTCGCGCACGTCCCGGACCAGCGATCCCAGCCACTCCTCCCGCCGCTCACGGGCCTGCCGCGCCCGCCAGTGGCGAGGCCCGGCCGTCGCGAACCCGTCGACCATCGCCACCAGGTCGGCGGCCAGCTCCGCGACCTCGTGGGTGTTCACGGGAATGCCCGCCCAGCGGCGCACACCCGCCGCCAGCGCCCGGCTCGCCTCGTCGAACAGCACCACCTCACGGCCCTCGGTCCACCCGACGACGGTGTCCTCCCAGGCCGCCGCCACCGACTGCACCAGCAGGGCGGTCGACTCGGGCGTGGCCAGCGACAGGAAGAGGGACTTGCGCCGCCGATGCGCGTCACCGTCGAGCGTGTGCACCGCCCCGTGGCCGAACAGGGTGCTCAGGACCGGACCGGGGATCGCGTCGTGGCGCTGGACGTTCTTCTCGTCGTAGAAGAACTGCGCGGCCTCCGGGCCGCACAGTCCCACGGCGCGTTGCCCCATGACCCGTGTGTGCACCACATCGCTGTCCAGGCGGCGCCGGAGGTCCGGCATCCAGCCGTAGCCCTTGGCGAGAGCCTGAACTGATCGGTCCCAATGAACACGCGGCGTCTCCATACCCGCTTGTGCCCACTCCGTGCGCGGCCAAACACCGGTGCCGGGGTTCGCGGTCAGCGGGTTCGGCCGGCCGCCGGTCGGTCAGCGCCGGGATGACGAGCACGGCGATGGTGTTCATGGAGTCCCCCAACGCGTGCAGCATCGGACTGCGTCCTGACCGGGAAGCGCGTCTCCAGCCCGCCCGTGGCACGGATCACCCGGAGGACTGAGTCCGAGTGGCTCGGCTCCGGGAACAACGGCGGGCGCGGATTCGTATAGGAGAACGGAAAATCGTTCGGCTCTCATAGGAGGTGTGAAGCCATGGCGTTGCCTGCTGTGCGATCGTCCGGCCCACTCGGCCGGTGGGATCCGTTCCGCGAGTTCGAGGACCTGCACGGCCGGCTCGGCAGTCTGCTGGAGTCGGTGGCCGGTTCCGTCGGTGACACCGTGCGGGCGCCGCTCGCCGACGTGACCGAAACCGCCGAGGCCTACCTGGTCGAGGTCGAGCTGCCCGGCGTCCGGCGCGACGACGTCGTCGTCGACCTCGCCGGCAACGAGCTGTCCATCAGCGGTGAGGTCAGGGAGAAGGAACGGCAGGGCCTGTTCCGGCACCGCACCCGCCGCGTCGGGCAGTTCTCCTACGGGGTCACGCTGCCGCGCGACGTCGACGCCGACAGGATCGAGGCCGAGCTGGCCGACGGAGTGCTCACGGTCCGCGTTCCCAAGACCGAGGCGGCCAAGCCGCGCCGCATCGCCATCAACGGCAAGTGACACCGGACGCCACCGATCGCGGCAGGGGCCCCGATCGGTGGCGTTGCCGCACCGGTGACCGGAGGGAGAACAAGAGTGGAGTTGTTGCCGCTGCGCACCGATTTCGACCTGCGGCGGCGCGGCTACGACCGCGACCAGGTCCAGGACTACGTGCGAGGGGCGGAGGAGGAGCTGAGGCTGGTCACCGCGGATCGCGACGCCGCCCTCGCCCACGCGGAGTCCCTTGCCCGGCAACTGGAAGAAGCTCGCACGCACAACGCGGAGCTGCGCGCCCGCGTCGACCGGATCTGCCGCACCCCGATCGAACCGGACGTGCTCACCGAACGCCTGCGGCGCATGGTCGACCTCGCCCACGGCGAGGCGGAGGAGATCACCACCCGCGCCCGCGCCGCCGCCGAGCAGCACTGGGCGAACGCCGAGAGGGCCGCCGAACGGCTGCGGCAGCGGGCAGAACAGCTCGTGGCCGACCTCGACCGGCGACGCGCGGAGATGGAGACCGAGCACCGCGAGCTCATGGACCGCGCGCACCGGCAGGTCGAAGCGACGACCCGGCAGGCCGAACGCCGCCGGCGCGAGCTCGACGAGCAGGCCGCGCGGCTGCGTCAGCAGGTCGAGGCGGACTTCGAGCAGGCCATGGCGTTGCGCCGGGCGGAGGCGATGCGCGTCCTGGCCGAGCAACAGCAGCGCGCGCAGGCGCGGATCGACGCGCTGCGCGGCCAGCGCGACCGGATCGCCGGGGATCTCCGTGCGGCACAGGCACTCCTGGCCGACACCGAGCTGCTGCTGTGCCCGCTGCCGGAGGAGGCACCGGAAGACGGACCCGTGGTGCCGGTGCAGATCATCCGCCACGACCGGCACACCCGCGAGCCTGTTCGCCGCTGACCCGCTGTTCCCGGTCGCGCAATGCGTTCGGACCGAGCACGGCTCCGTCCACAGGGGACTGTCGCCGTGCTCGGTCCGAACGTCAGGTCAGATCGGGTCCTCGGGCGTGCGTGCCGCGCCGGCCACCGAGCCGCCGGGTTCGTCGGCGAGCTGGCCGCGTCCGGCGGCTTCCGCCCGCACCTCCTCGTCCAAGGGGGACTCGGTGACCGGCACGTCGGGCTGTTCCTCGGCGAGCCGGTCCTCCAGCGGCCGGGGATGGGCCTGCTCGTACGGCGTCATGCCGTACTTGTCCACGCCGCTCCACCGCTCCGGCGGGTCCATGCCCGCTTCGAGCGGGTCGAGCCGGAGCCGGTCCTCGTCCAGGTCCTCCGCACTGTTGAGAGCGGCCGGGTCGGTCTCGACGGCGTCGGGCGAGCCGGTGTCGTGCGGTGGCGTGTACGACGCCTGGTCTTCGGCCGGATCCATGTCATGCGTAGCCATGACCGTCGTGTACCCGGCTGCCGTTCGTCCAATCGCCTCGATCATGGCGCCGGAGATGTTCAAGTGGCCGCGTTCCGGTTACTCCGTTCGCATGGACCACAGCAAAGCACCCGTGCTGGAAGCGTTGCAGGCGTTTCGTGAACTGGGGTTCACCCCGTTCAACCCACCCGGCCACCGCCAGGGGCGGGGAGTGGACCCGCGCGTGCTGGACGTCGTCGGTGAGGCGGTGTTCGCCTCGGACGTCATCTCGGTCAACGGCCTGGACGACCGGCTGATGCGCAACGGCGTCATCGAGCAGGCCCAGCAGCTGATGGCCGACGCCGTGGACGCCGACCAGGCGTTCTTCTCCACCTGCGGCAGTTCGCTGTCGGTCAAGAGCGCCATGCTGTCGGTCGCCGGACCGCACGAGAAGATCATCATTCCGAGGCACGTGCACAAGTCCGTGGTGGCGGGGCTGATCCTGAGCGGCGTGTCACCGGTGTGGCTGTCGCCGCACTGGGACGCCGAGCGGCACCTGTCCCACCCGCCGGGCGCCGACGAGGTGCGCAAGCTGTTCGAGGCCGAACCCGAGGCCAAGGGCATGCTGCTGGTCACCCCGAACGACTACGGCACGTGCGGCGACATCCAGGCCGTCGCCGACGTCTGCCACGAGTTCGGCAAGCCGCTGATCGTGGACGAGGCGTGGGGTGCTCACCTGCCGTTCCACCCGGACCTGCCGCAGTGGGGCATGGACGCCGGCGCGGACGTGGTCGTCACCAGCGTCCACAAGTCCGGTGCCGCGGTGGAGCAGAGCTCGGTGTTCCACCTGCAAGGTGACCTGGTCGACCCGGCGGCGCTCAAGAACCGCGAGGACCTCCTGGGCACGACCAGCCCCACCTCCCTGGTGTACGCGACCCTCGACGGCTGGCGCCGGCACATGGTCCAGCAGGGCAAGGCGATGCTCACCGCCGTCCTGGCGCTGGCGCACTCCACCCGCGCCGAGATCGACGACCTGCCCGGCCTGCGCGTCATGGGCGAAGCCGAGTTCACCGGCTCCGGCCTGGCGCACTCGATGGACCCGCTCAAGATGGTCGTCGACCTGGCCGAGCTGAACATCAGCGGCTACCAGGCCGCCGACTGGTTGCGCGAGCACCAGCGCGTCACCGTCGGCCTGTCCGACCACCGCCGCATCGTCGCCCAGTTCACCCACGCGGACGACCACCGGACCGCGGGCGTGCTCCTCGACGCCCTGAACGCTCTGGTCAAGGCCGCCGAGGACATGCCCGCGCCCCCGCCCGTCGACCTGCCCACGCCCGAGGAGCTGCAGCTGGAAACCGCGATGCTGCCCCGTGACGCGTTCTTCGCCGAGGTGGAGCAGGTGCCCGCGGATCAGGCGATCGGCCGGATCAGCGCCGAGATGGTGACCCCGTACCCGCCGGGAGCACCGGCCGTGCTGCCCGGCGAGGTGATCACCAAGGCGGTCGTGGACTACGTGCGCAGCGGCCTGGACGCCGGGATGGAACTACCCGACCCCGCCGACTCCGAGCTGAACAGCTTCCGGGTGGTGGCCCGCAAGCCCTGACCACCACCTCACGGCGTGGCCCCGGCCCACGCCGTGAGGTGGGTCTCGAGCACCCGGTAGACGTCCGGGTCGAGCACCATGCCGGTGTGCGAGCAGGTCACCTCGACGCAGTGGGCGCAGGGATCGAGACACAGCCACCACGGCGTGACCCGGTCGTTGCGGGAGTGCACGGCGAGCGCGGGGACGGTGGACGGCAGGGGAGCCCTCAGGGCCTCGATGCTGGTGTCGTAGCAGGTTCCGGACAGGCAGTCCTCGTCGAGCAGGCCGGGCAGTCCGGCGGCCGAGAACCGGGCGAGCCTGCGAGCGGCACGCGCCACACCGGGGTTCGCGCCGAGCGGATCGAGCACCGGGCTGGCCAGCATCACGAGCCCGCGCACCAGATCGGGTCTGCGGACCGCGGCGATGCGGGCCAGTCCGCCACCGCGGCTGTGGCCGATCAGCACGGCACGTCCGCCGGTCGCCCGCACGTGGTGCTCGAGTCTGCGTTCGATCCTGTGCACCAGCTCGGTGGTGCACCCCACGTTGAGGCCGATGCGGGCGCCGATGGGACGGAAGTTCCGGCGCCGCAACCAGATCCGGGTCAGCGCGAGGCTGGCGTCACCGACACCGAAGCCGGGGACGAGCACCACGCCCGTTCCCCGGCCGAGGTCCGGGTCTTCTCGTCGCCACACCGGATCGCGCAGCAGTCCGGGGACCTCCAGGACGGCGAGCAGGGCGTGCTCGCCACCGGTTCCCCGTGCGGCTTCGACCAGCTTCGTCGCGTGTCCTGCCGGCGGAACAGCCATGGCCGGCGAATTCCCGCCGAAAGCGGAACAAACCACTTCGCCCCGATGAAAGGGAAGTGTTGTTTGCCTGCCCCGATCCCGGGTATCTGGTGGCCCTGACGACGAGGTGCGAGGTGATGGCGCGTGTCCGAGGAGCCCCATCGGGTCGGCGTTCTGGACGTCGGTTGCTTCAGCGCTCACCTGGTCGTGGTCGACCGCCACGAGGGGTCGCTGGTGCGCCCGGTCCTGTCGCACAAGGTGAGGCTGCGGCTGGACAAGGCCATCGACCCGTCCGGCCGGATCAGCCCGGCGGGGATGGCGCGCGTCGCCGCCGCCGTCGACCAGGCGCAGCAGGCCGTCCGCAGGGCCGGGGTGTCGACCGTGGTCCCGTTCGCCACCTCGGTCATCAGGGACGCCGCCAACGCCGGGGAGGTCGTCGACCTGGTGGCGTCGCGGACCGGTGTCGAGCTGCGCACGTTGTCGGGTCAGCAGGAGGCCCGCCTGTCCTACCTCGCCGCGCGGCACTGGTTCGGCTGGTCGGCCGGCCCGCTCACGGTGCTCGACGTCGGCGGTGGCACCGTGGAGATGGCCGTCGGCGAGGGCACGGAGCCCGTGGCCGCCCACTCGCTCCCGTTGGGAGCGAGAACCCTGACAAGGCTGTGGGAGTCGGAGAAGCTCACCGGCAAGCGGCTGCGCCGCACCACCGCGGACCTCGTCCGGATGATCAACGCCGACCTCCCCGCCGGCCTGCCGGACGGCGCCCGGTGCCGTGCCGTGGGCTGCTCCAAGGTCTTCCAGCAGCTGGCACGCCTGACCGGCGCGCGCTCGCAACGCGACGGGCTCTTCGTCGCGCGCCAGCTCCGTGCCGCCGACCTCGCGAAGTGGATTCCCCGGCTGGCGAAGCTGCCCGCGGCCGAGCGCGCACGGCTCCCCGGCATCTCCGAGCACCGCGCACACCAGTCGCTGGCCGGTGCGATCGCCGCGCGGGCGCTCATGGAGGCGACCGGTCACGACGTCGTGGACATCTGCCCGTGGTCCACCAGGGAAGGGCTGCTGATCACCCTGCTGGAGCAGCCTCCGCGGCCTGCGGGCGGCGCCTTGGTCGCCGTCGCCTGATCGTCGTCGCGTGGTTCGCCGGGACGTCGCGGGGTAGCCGAGACGGGAGCGATGCCGACGGAGGAGGGCTGACGTGACCACGACGACGATGCCGATGCTGGAGAGCTACCCCGCGGAGATCAACGTGGACAGGGGCAGGCTGGCAGCGGCGATCGACGCCTTGATCGCCTGTGCCGAGGCGTGCACCGCGTGCGCCGACGCGTGCCTGAGCGAGAGTTCGGTGGCGGAGCTGACGAAGTGCATCCGCACCGACCTGGACTGCGCGGACATCTGCGGCGCCACGGCTCGGGTCCTGTCGCGGCACACCGCCTACGACGCCGACATCAGCCGGGCCTTGCTGGAGGCGTGTGCGGTGGCGTGCAAGGCCTGTGGTGACGAGTGCTGGTCGCACGCGAACATGCACGAGCACTGCCGGATCTGCGCCGAGGCGTGTCGCGCGTGCGAGACCGCCTGCCGGGACCTGCTCGCGACCATCGGCTGATCGGGGGCAGACATGCAGAACGCTCTGGGACAACGCACCTGGGTGATCGCGGAGGGGCACATCCCCGGCAGCGGTCACGGCGACAGCCCGGCCCTGGAAAGCCACGAGACCGCGTGCATCCTCAACACGTCCGACACGGACGCGAACGTCGAGATCACCGTCTACTTCACCGACCGGGACCCGGTCGGCCCCTACCGCTTCACGGTGCCTGCGCGACGCACGAGGCACCAGCGGTTCAACGACCTGACCGACCCGCAGCCGATTCCGCGGGACACGGACTTCGCCACCGTGCTGCACAGCGACGTCCCGGTGGTCGTCCAGCACAGCCGCCTCGACTCCCGTCAGGCCGAGCTGGCGCTGTTGTCCACCATCGCCTGGCCTGCGGGCTGACGCCGGCGGAATCCGTTGTGGACGAACGAGGGGAAGCGCTGTGAAGGCAGTGGTGTGGCACGGCATCGGTGACATCCGTCTGGACACCGTGCCCGATCCGAAGATCCTGGAACCGTCCGACGCGATCGTGCGGATCACCCGCAGCGCGATCTGCGGAACGGACCTGCACATGGTGCGCGGCACGATGCCGGGCATGGTGCAGGGCACGGTGCTCGGCCACGAGGCGGTCGGTGTGGTCGAGGAGGTCGGCCCGGCCGTGCGCGGCTTCACGCCGGGCGACCGCGTGGTGGTGACCTCGACCGTCGGGTGCGGTACCTGTTCGTACTGCCGGGCCGGTTACTTCGCCCAGTGCGACACGGCCAACCCCAACGGCCCGTCGGCGGGCACGTGCTTCTTCGGCGGTCCGGAGATGACCGGCCCGGTGGACGGCCTGCAGGCCGAGTACGCCCGGATCCCGTTCGCGATGACGACCCTGGTGCGCGTGCCCGACGCGGTGAGCGACGACCAGGCGATCCTGCTGTCGGACATCTTCCCGACGTCGTGGTTCGGCGCCCGGCTGGCGGAAGTGGGCGACGGCGACACCGTGCTGGTGCTGGGCGCCGGTGTGGTGGGCCAGTTCGCGATCGCTTCCGCCAAGCGACAGGGCGCGGGCCGGGTGCTGGTGGTCGACGGCATCGCGTCGCGCCTGGACAAGGCCCGCGAGCAGAACGCGGAGACCATCGACTTCAACGTCGAGGATCCCGTCGCGCTGGTGAAGGAACTCACCGGTGGCGTCGGCGCCGACCGGGTGATCGACGCCGTCGGCGTGGACGCGCAGCGCCCGGCGCGCGGACCGGCCGCCGAGCAGTACGAGCAGCAGGCGGAGCAGTTCGAGCAGGAACGGTCCGAGGCGGCACCGGACGCGGCGCCGCGGGGCGAGCAGTGGGTGCCGGGCAACGCGCCGAGCCTGGCGCTGCGGTGGGCCGTGCAGGCCGTCGCGAAGGCGGGCACGATAGGGATCATCGGCGTCTACCCGGCGGGGTTCGACCGCTTCCCGATCGGCGAGGCGATGAACAAGAACCTCACCCTGAACATGGGCAACTGCAACCATCGCCGTTACCTGCCGGAGTTGCTGGATCTCGTCGTGAGCGGCACCGTCGATCCCACGGCGTTCATCACCCGTCACGAGGACCCGGTCGACGCCATCGAGGCCTACGAGTCGTTCGACCGGCGCGAGGACGGCTGGCTCAAGACCGTGCTCGACGTCGCCTGAGGCTTGCCCGCAGCGGCCGGTGGAGAGTCAGTGTTGCGCCCACAGGTTCTGCGCCAACGTCCAGAAGACCTCGAAGTTGGGGATGTCGCCGATCGCGTACATCCCCGGCTTGCCCCCCGCGGCGGCGATCACCACGTGGCCCGCACTGGTCGACAGGTCTCGCACCGTGTTCCACGGCGCGAGACCGGCGGGGGTGGTGATGCCCGACGCGGACAGGGCCAGCGCGCCGAAGGTGACGGTCCGGCCCGCGTTGATCGCCTCGACCGCCGGTGGCAGTCGCCGCTCGAAGATCTCCTTCTCCAGCAGCGGACCCAGCTGCAGGACGTCGGTGGGTGACACCTTGTCCGGCTGTTCGGCGCCGTGGAAGACGACCAGTTCGCCGCCCGCCAGCACGAGCTTGTAGACGTGGCCGGTGACGACGAGCCGGCGCGCGACGTAGGTGTCGGTCACGAAGCGGTGGAGCGCCTCGACCTCGTCCCAGGTGAACGCGCGGGCGGGAACCCCGTCCCGCGGCGGCAGCGCGAAACCCTCGCCGAACACGTAGACGCGGTCGCGGTCCTCGTCGTCCCCGTCGCCGTCCCGGTTCATGAAGTAGAAGCTCACGCCCCAGGCCACGAGCGTCAGCACCACGCCCACGCCGATGCCCAGGCCGGGGCTCCCGGTGGCCCACCAGAGGAGCAGACCGATGGCCAGAGGGCTGGCGATCGCGCCGAAGACGAGTACGCCCTGGCGGCGTTCGGCGCTCTTCTCCTTCGCGGCCTCCTCTTCGGTGCCCATCCGGTGCGGCACCCGGTGCGCCGCTGTGGCCCTGCCCAGCCCCTTGTTGGAGGCCGCGATCGTCACCTCGGGCGGGATCGCGTGGTCTCCCAAGAACTGAATCGACATCCGTGCTCCCGCCGCGCTCGGCCAAACCTTGATCAGACCACGGGAACGAGAGGTGTGGTGGCGCTTCGGGGTGATCGAACCGCTGGAATAGCGATGGGTGGATTCACGACGTGGATGGGTCGGAGAACCAGCCCAGGCCGGGCCCGCGCGGCTGACGCGCGGACCCGGCCTGGTTCGGGTGGCGGCGGTCAGAGGACGACCGGCCTGCCTCCGAGGGTGACGACGAGCCTGCCGTCGGAGGCGAACGACCAGCCGAGTGCCCCGGAGTAGGAGGCGCACCGGGAACCGTTGGAACCGGTCCAGAACTGGTTGGAGGTGTCGGAGTTGCCGACGATCTTGTCGTTGCTCCCGCTGCCGCTGCGGCAGGAGGTGTTGGTGCGGAAGACCGAGCTGCCCGCGTCGAAGGTGAAGTTGCGTTCGGTGTTGTCGATGCTGAGGTTGTTCGACACGGTCATGGTGCCGGGGTTGCGGTTGTAGGTGAAGCCGTGCTTGCCGTTGTCGTAGGCGATGGTGCGGCGGATGACGTGGTTGACGCCGATGTCCTCGCCGCCGAGCTTGAAGCCGTTGCGGTCGCCGTTGCCCGCCTGGCCGCCGTTGCTCAGCGTGCCGTTCTCGTAGGCCAGGGAGTCCTCGATGGTGACGGCGCCGATCGGGCCGGTGTCCGACTTGGTGTAGAGGTCCCAGCCGTCGTCGATGTTGTTGTGCGCCACCGAGTAGCGGAACACGTTGCCGGGGCCGGAGGTGAGCTTGGTGGCGAACCCGTCGGCGTCCTCCCCGTCGGAGTCGGCGTTGTCGTGCGACTCCGCGCCGAGGATGAGGTTGTTGGCGGGCCACTGCTCCTTCGGCGTGGTGGACAGCATCCGGGAGAGCTGCAGGCCGGTGTCGCGGTTGAAGCGGGTGATCGTGCGCTCGAAGATGTTGTTGCTGCCGCCCACGAAGATGCCGTTGTCCCCGGCCCGTTCGACGACGATGCCCTGGACGTGCCAGTACGAACCGTTCACGGCCAGGCCGCGGTTGGCCGGGTCCTCGGCCTGTGCCGAGAAGTTCAGCACCGGCTTCTCGCCCTGGTAGGCCGTCAGCTTCTTGCGGGCGCTCGCCGTGCCGTTGTTGGTGGGCGGGATCGTCACCGTCTGCGAGAAGCTGTACGTGCCACCGCGCAGGAAGATGGTGCCACCGGCCGCCACCCGCGTGAGGGCGGACGTCAGCGTGGTCGGATCCGAGAGCGTGCCGGAAGCGGCGTCACGACCGGTCGGCGACGCGTACAGCGCGTCGGCCGGCGGCACACTCGTGGTGGTGGTCGTTGTCGTCGTGGTGGTTGTTGTGGTGGACGTCGTGGTGCTGGTCGGCCCGCCACCGACCGGTGCGAGCGTCCACTGCTTGGTGGCCGCGCCGTCGCAGGAGTTGGTCTGCACCAAGGCTCCTGCCGTGGTGGCGTTGTCCTTGATGTTCATGCACTTGCCGCCGTTGGCGTTGACCAGGCGGTGGTTGCTGCCGCTCGCGGTCAACGCCCAGACCTGGCTCCCGGCACCGCTGCACGCCTCCAGCTGGACCGGCTTGCCCGCGCTGGTCGAGGCGTCCCGCACGCCGACGCACAGATCTCCCGCGGTGATCCGGAACCCGCCGCTGACCTCGGTCAGCACCCACGGCTGGTCAGCGCACGCCTGCTGCCGGAGCTGCGTGCCGCTCGCCGGGCTCGTTCCCGCGTCGAGGCACTGCCCGCTGCCGGCGTTCTTCAGCACGTACGTGCCCGCCGCGTTGGCGAGCGCGGCGGTGCTCGGCCAGGCCGCGAGCGTGGTGACCAGCGCGACGACCGCGCCTCCGGACACCAGTCCAGCGCGCACGCGACGTTTTCTCGCCAGGCGGGCAGGCTGTTCTGAAATTCCCATGGAGACTCCGCTTCCAACACTGAGCGAGAAAGAGGTCCGGCCGGACGTGCGGCCATTTCCCGTCGGATGCTAGGAGGCCTTCCAAGGGTGGGTCAATGACGAAATTGCGCGAGGTCAGGGCCTGCTCGAAGTCGAATGAATCGAATGTCCAGGTCAATGATCGTCGAATCGATCACCGGTCGGTTCGACGAATTCGGAATGGTCATGCTTGTGAACAGGTGGTGGCTGAAACGGCACTCGGACGGACTATTTGCGGTTCATCACCGTGAATCTTCGAGACTTCTTCGCGATCGGCGTCGCGGTTTTATCGGGCTCGTGGGGAACTGGAATGCGTCCCCGTCAGGACCTGCATGGCACGGCGTTCCCGGCCCGCGAGTTCGGAGAGGATCGCCGAGGCGCGGGTCAGGGATTCCTGGTCTCCTGTCAGCCCGGCGTCCGTGATGAGACGTGCGACTTCGGTCCACAGCGGAACGATCTCGGCGTACAGCCGATGACCGAGGCGCAGGTCGTCGTCGTCGATGAACGTGGTGCACTCGGCGAGGAAGTCGCGGTACAGGGCGCGGAACAGGGCCCCGCCGGTGCCGCCGCGTTCCATCAGCGTGCCGGTCAGCGGCAGATCGCGAGCCGGGTCGCGGGAGCGGTCGAGCCACCGCGTCACCTGCTGTGCGGCCTTGCCGATGCCGCGGTGACCGAGGTTCGCGATGGGCGGGTTCAGAAAGGCCTGTGCGTTGCCCGCGATGGAGGTCCGGACGGCCGCGGCCAGATCAGGTCGGGTGCCGGGAACGGTGACGGTGTAGGAGAGGTTGCGGGCGGTCATCGGCCCGCGTTCGTCGCGAGCGCGTTCCAGACTCGCCAGGGAGGTCCTCACCGCGCCGCCCTGCTGGGCGGTGTCGACCAGGTGGGCGTGGTCGTCGTCGTAGCCGTACATGGCCACGAAGTGACCTCCGAAGTGGACCTTCTCGGTGAAGTGGTCCAGGTGGTACGAGTCCAGCTGCAGCCCGACGGGCAGACCCTCGGCGAGTGCGGTGGCGACGTTCTGCCACGCCCTGCGCGGCGAGGCCGTCTGCTGGACGTGCAGCGTCAGGCCCAGCCGGTCGGCCGCGGTCCGGGTGATCTCCATCGGTTTGACGCGACCGCCGAGGAACGGGAAGTCCAGGTGCTTGGCGTCCCAGTAGACGAAGCCCAGCCCCTCGCCGAGGCCGAACAGCATCGGCTCCGAGATCTCGACGCCCGCGTGGCGCAGCAGCGCGCCGAGTGCGGTGGTTTCGCAGTGCAGGCCGTCGGGGTACGAGACGTTGTCGATGATCATGTGCTTCCTGGAGGGCTGGTGGCGGCTGGGTCGTCCGGCTGATCACCTTCGACCCTCACACCGTGTGAGGGTCAACCCCGATCCACCAGGTACGCGCCATCGCCGACTACACTTGGCACTCGAACGTGGAGAGTGCCAGAAGGGGAACCGCGGGAGCAGGGCATGATCGGTGAAGCCACGGAGACAGCGCTCACTGGCGCCGCGACGCCGTCGTTGACGATCGCAGGCCACGACCCGGTCACCCTCGCGCTGACCGAGCCGGTCGTCGTCATCGGCCGTGATCGCGGCTGCGGTGTCGTTCTCGACGACATCACCGTCTCCCGTCGGCACGCGGAACTGCGCCGCGAGGGCGGTGCGGTCGTCCTCACCGACCTCGGCTCGCTCAACGGCACCTACCTCAACCGCACTCCCGTGGACAGCGCCGTGCTGCACGACGGCGACACGATCTGGATCGGCGACCACCGGATGACCTTCCGCTCGCCACCGGTGGCGCGGCTGCTCCGTCTGCCCGACTGGGAGGCGACCGTCCCCGCACCGCGCCCGCCCGCGGCGAGCAGCGGCACGCACCGCGGCACGGTCCTGACCGAGTTCGCCCGCGACATCGCGGCGAAGCCCGCCGGCAGCACCTGCGCCTGATCAGTGCCGGTCGGGCAACGGCAGGACGAGGCGGAAGCAGGCGCCTTCGCCCACGGTGGTCTCGAGTTCGACGTCCCCGTCGTGCGCACGGGCCAGGGCGAGGGCGATCGCCAGGCCCAGTCCGGCGTTGGCGCCCTCCGCGCGGTTGCGCGAGTGGTCGGCGCGGTAGAAGCGGTCGAAGACGCGGGCCGCCTGGCCGGCCGGCAGACCGGGACCTCGGTCGGCCACTTCGAGCACGGCGCGGCCGTGCGCCGTGCCCACGCCGATCCGGACCGCGGTGCCGGGCGGGGTGTAGGTGGCGGCGTTGCCGATCAGGTTGGTGACGACCTGGCGCAGGCCGTCCTCGTCGGCGTGCACCGGGGCGGGTCCAGGTGGTCCGATCCCGGCGGGTCCGGTGAGCTCGACCGGGCGGGACGGGTCGAGGCCGCGCAGGTCGTGCCGGGCGTCGTTGGCCAGCGTGCGCAGGTCCATCGGGGCGCGGTCCAGCTGGGCCTCCTGCGCCTCGTCCAGCCGGGCCAGCAGGAGCAGGTCCTCGGTGAGGCGGGTGAGCCGGGTGGCCTCGCGGTCGATGCGGAGCATCGCCTCGTCCACGTCGGCGCGCTCGGGCATCGCGCCCATCCGGTACAGCTCGGTCGAGCCCTTGATGCCGAACAGCGGGGTGCGCAGCTCGTGGCTCACGTCCGAGAGGAACGTCCGCATGCGGGCCTCGGACGCGGACCGGTCCGCGAAGGCTCGTTCGAGCTGGCCGAGCATCGTGTTGAGCGAGGTCGCCAGGTGCCCGACCTCCGTCGCCGGTGCCGCGAGCAGCGGCACGCGCCGGGTGAGGTCCCCGTCGGCGATCGCGGCGGCGGTGTGCTCGATCCGGCGCAGCGGCCGCAGTCCCCGGCCCAGGGCGAACCAGCCGACCGCCGTCAGCAGCGCGAGCAGCACCGCACCGCTGATCAGGCTCGTCGTCCGGAGCCGGGCGGTGGTGGCGTCAGCCTCGGCCAGCGATGCCGCGACGACGACCACCCCGTCCCACCCCGTGGTCGGCCGCGCGGTCGCGCGCCAGCGGCCCGAGCCGTCCGCGGCGCGCAGGTCGACGGGCTCGCCGTCGGCGGGCACCGTGCGCAGTGCGTCGGGGCCGGGCAGGGAGGCGCCGTCCAGGCGGCCGGCGTGCAGACCGCCTGCCACGGTGCCGTCCGCGCCCAGGTACACGAGGTAGGGCGCGCCGACCAGGCGCAGGGCCGGGTCGAGGAGGTCGGGCCGGGGCGTGGTGCCGACGGTGTCGAGCGGCCCGGCGGCGGGCACGCGCGAGAGGATCTCGCCGAGCGACCGCAGCTGCGTGTCGACCCGGTCCAGCTGGTAGCGCTCCAGCTGGTCGGACACGACCGCACCGACCAGGCCGAGCCCGGCGAGGAGCAGGCTCGCGGTGAGCAGCAGGAGCCTGGCGCGCAGGGAGAACCTGCTCAGCACGCGGGGTCCCGGATCACGTACCCCACGCCGTGCACGGTGTGGATCAGCTTGGGGTCCTCGGCGTCGACCTTGCGCCGCAGGTACGAGATGTAGGTGTCCACGATGCCGGCGTCGCCGCCGAAGTCGTAGCGCCACACGCGGTCGAGGATCTGCGCCTTGGACACCACGCGCCCGGCGTTCTCCATCAGGTAGCGCAGCAGCCGGAACTCCGTGGGCGACACCCGGACGGGCTGCCCGGCCCTCGTCACCCGGTGTCCCTCGGTGTCGAGCGCGAGCGCGCCCACGGTCAGCAGGCCCTCCCGGTGGCCGGAGGTGCGGCGCAGGATCGCCCGGATCCGGGCGATCAGCTCCTCCAGGTCGAACGGCTTGGTCACGTAGTCGTCGGCGCCCAGCGACAGGCCGGTGACCTTGTCCGCCTTGCGGTCCCTGGCGGTGAGGAACAGGACGGGCACGGGTCCGCGGCGCCCCTCCGCGCGCTGCTCGCGCAGCCGCCGGACCACCTCGAACCCGTCCACGTCGGGCAGCATCACGTCGAGCAGCACCAGGTCGGGCGGTTCCTCGGTCGCCGACGCGACCGCCTCGGCACCGGTCGCCGCGGACGTCACCCGGAACCCCGCGAAGCGCAGTGTCGCGGCCAGCAGCTCGCGCACCGTGGCCTCGTCGTCCACCACCAGCAGCGTCGTCACCGGGCCCGATCCCTCCACGCGGGCCACGATACGGACGCCAACCTGAGAAGCCCTCCGGCGAGCAGGCCCGCCGCGGCGCCACCCGCACTCCCCAACGCCAACGCCGCCGGCGGGTTCGCCGTCAGCCCCGCGTCGAGCACCGGCACCGAGAACCCGAACGCGCCGATGCCGAGTCGCACCGACACCCGCGACAACAGCGCCAGGCCTGCCAGCACCACACCCACCGCCGCGCCCAGCCACGCGGCCCGGTGCAGCAGCCGGCCACCCCGGCCCGCCAGGACGCCCAGCGCCAGCAACACGGCCGCCGCCACCCACGTCAGCGGTCCACCCGGTGCGGGTGGCGCGACACCGTCCAGGACGCACGCGAGCGCGCCGTCCGAACTGACCGTCCACGGCACGCCCAGCCCGAGCGAGAACACGCCGAACACGATGAGCGGCAACAAGAGCAGGACACCGCCCGCCACCGCCGGACCGCCGAACGCCCACGCCGCGAGCAGGCACGCGGCGGCGAGCCCGCCCACCGTCCACAGTGCACCGCGGACGGCGATCTGGAACCTTGCGACCACCCAGCACACGCCGACGACGACGAGCACCCAGATCACCGCCCCGGCCACCACCGGCCAAAGGGGCACGGAGAACCCGACGCTGAGCGCGTCGACCGACCTGCCGCGGCCCAGCGGCCCGACCGCGGGCAGCCCGCAAACACCGGACATCCCGCCTACCGACGCTCCACCTGGCGGCCTCACGTCGCCCCGAGCCGCCATCGCGACCGCCACCGCGCCGGCCGGGAAGGCCACGGCCGCCGCCGCGCCACGCACGAGCAGCCCGTCCCGATGCCGCAACAGCAAGCACCCCAGCACCACGGCGCCGGTCAGCGCGACCCCCAGGGGCATCAAGTCGATGCTGCCCCTCACCGCGACCGGCGTGCCGCCCGCCGGAACGGCACCGAACTCGGCGGAGCCGCCCACCGCCATGCCGACCACGGCGGCCGTCAACCGTTCGAGCCCGCCGAACCGGCCGGCGTCGAGGAGCAACAGCCCGGCCGCGGCGGTGGCAGCCATGGCGGTCAGCGCCGCGACCGCCGCTGTCACGCCCTGCCACACGTGCCGCCCCGTCGCCATCACACGTCACGCCGGTGGAAGACGACGAACGCGGCGGCCAGCACGACGCCGACCCCGAGGCACATCCCACCCAGGTTCAGCCAGGGATGCGGGTAGCCGGGATTCGGCACCGTCGCGAACACCGCGGCGGCGCCCTGCGTCGGCCAGAAGTCGAGCAGGCCCTGGAACCACGACGGGAACAGACCGGCCAGCGCGGGCACCAGGAACACGATGCCCACCAACGTGGTGAGCGCACCCGCCGTCGCACGCATGATCGTGCCGAGACCGATCGCGAGCACCGCGATCGCCGCGAGGTAGAGCCCGCCGCCCACGACCGCGGAGAGCACACCGGGGTCGCCGAGCCGGGCGTGCGGCACGTTCTGGGCGGCGAAGAGCGCCTGGCCGAGCAGGAAGGTGGCGAACATCAGCGCCTGGCCCGCCACCACGGCGACGGCGGTGGCCACCACCACCTTGGCCGCCAGCAACCGGTGCCTGCGCGGAGTGACCGCCAGCGACGTCCGCACCAGCCCGGTCGCGTACTCGGACGTCACGACCAGGGTCCCGAGCACGCCGATCACGAGCTGCGCCACCAGGTACGCGGTCAGGCTGCGCTCGGTCGGGTCCCACGCCAGCCGCTCGGCGGGTGACGCGCTCGCGTACACCTCGCCCGCCCGTCCCGTCGCGAGGACCGTGATGCCGAGCCCCACCCCGAACAGGCAGACGAGCGTGTACCAGGTGGACCGCAGGCTGCGCAGCTTCACCCATTCCGCGTGCAGGGCGTGGCCGAAGAACACCACTCGCGCGCTCACGCGGTCATCCCCTGGTACTCGACGCTGTCCTTGGTGAGCTCCATGAACGCGTCCTCCAGCGAGGGCCGCTGCGGGGTGAGTTCGCTGAGCACGGTGCCGTGGTAGGCGGCGAGCTTGCCGATCTCCTCGCTCGCCAGGCCGGAGACCACCAGCGACGAGCCGGGACCCTCCCGCACGGTGGCGCCGGTCGCCGTCAGCCGCAGCGCGAACCCGGCAGGTTCGGCTGTGCGGACGAGCACCGTGCCCTCACCGCGGCCACGCAGGAACTCGCCGACGCCCGTGTCGGCGATGAGCCTGCCGCGGCCGATCACGACCAGGTGGTCGGCGGTCTGCGCCATCTCGTTCATGAGGTGGCTGGAGACCAGCACCGCGCGACCCTCGCGGGCCAGGGAGCGCATGAAGTCGCGGATCCAGCGGATGCCCTCCGGGTCGAGCCCGTTCACCGGCTCGTCGAAGATCAGCACCCGCGGGTCGCCGAGCAGTGCCGCCGCGATGCCGAGCCGCTGCCGCATGCCGAGCGAGAACCCGCCCGCGCGCTTGTGCGCCGCGCTGTCCAGCCCCGTCCTGGCGAGCACCTCGTCGACCCGGCGCCGCGGCAGCCCGTTGCCGGCGGCGAGCGCCAGCAGGTGGTCGCGAGCCTTTCGCCCGCCGCGCACCGCTCCGGCGTCGAGCAGCGCGCCGACCTCGGTCAGCGGCACGGGCAGGTCGCGGTAGCGGCGTCCGCCGACGGTCGCCGAACCCGAGGTGGGCGCGGCCAGCCCGAGGATCATCTTCATGGTCGTGGACTTGCCCGCGCCGTTCGGCCCGAGGAACCCGGTCACCTGGCCGGCCTCGACCGTGAACGACAGGTCGTCCACCACGGTGTCGAGGCCGTACCGCTTGGTCAGCCCTCGCACGTCGATCATCGTCATGGCACCGAGCGTCGCGACCCGGTCTGACCGATCCCTGGGAACTCCTGGGAGAACCCGGAGAATCGCGCCTCCGAGCACGGCCGTGCCGGTGCATTCACAGAGAACACCCAGACGGGCGATCCGGCCCGGTCAGGTCGTGCCGGCGGAACAGGCCTGCGAGACGAACGCGACGGTCGCTTCGAGTCCCGGCCTCAGGCGGCCGGGCTCACGCGGTTCTCCGCAGCCACCACAGGCCGAGGACCGGCAGCACGAGCGGTATGAACCCGTAGCCGATGCCGAAGGACGACCACACGGTCGCGTCCGGGAACGCCCGCGGCAGGACGAGGCTGGCCGCGCCGACCAGCAGCACGCCGGCGAGTTCGACGGAGCACGCGACGTACGCGATCCGGCGGCTGTCCCGCGCGAGGGCGATGGTGGCCAGCACGTAGATTACGGCGGCGAACGCCGACAGCAGGTACGCGACCGGTGCGTCGGAGAAGCGGGTGGCGATCTGCACGGCGGAGCGGGACGTGGCGGCGAGGGCGAAGACGCCGTAGACGGTGATCAGCATCCGGCCGGGGCCCTGGCGCGTGTCAGGCATGGCCTGCCCAGATCTGGCCGAGGCGCACGATCATCACCGGCACGCTGAGGCACGCGACCACCAGCACGCCGGCGCTCCACCGGGTGCGTTCGGCGGCCGACCAGAGGACCGCGACGGGCAGGATCACCACCGGGCCGAGCAGGTAGCCGACGAACGACCAGCGCTCGATGTCGCGGTCGGTGCCGAGCATCGACGCGATGCCGGCGACGGCCTGGACGAGCAGGCCCAGTTCGAGCACCGCGAGGCCGCCCACGAGGGTCCAGGACAGCTTCTTCAGCGGCAGCAACGGTGTGTTGAGCGCGATCAGCAGGGCCGACCAGGCGGCGCCGAGGAGGGCGAGCACGGTCAGGACCGTGGGCAGAACATCGATCATGAGGCTCTTCCGAGGACGAAGGGGATCTGCTGCGGAAGGTAGCACTACGGCTTGTAGTAGATGCTCGGCGAGGTTCCGCGACATGTCAGAGGACGAGGAAGCTGAGCGGTGTCGACACCAGTGTCAGGCCGCTGACCAGCGCTGTCCAACGCTGCCACGCCGAGGCGCCGGTGCGGTTCGCGATGCGTTCCAGTCGTGCCGAGGCGGCGGTGATGCCCAGCGCGCCCGCGGGAGGACCGGCCGTGAAGCGGTGCAGCGCCGAGATGAGTGCGTCCGGGCCGTGGTCGCGGCAGGCGCGGTCGTCCGCCCGCATCTCGACGAGCAACGCGACCGCGTCCGCCACGCGAGGTGCGCACCGGCGCAGTGCGACGAACGGCAGCAGCACGAGATCGTGGCGTTCACGGGCGTGTGAGTGTTCGTGTGCCAGCACGGCGTGCAGTTCGGCGGTGGACAGGCTGCGCAACGCCCCGGTGCTCAGCACCACCGACGAAGGCGTCCCCGGCAGGCAGTACGCGACGGCGGCCGGATGATCGACCACCAACGCGCCCGGCGCGGCCTCGTCCGTGCGGCCGACCAGTGCGAGCACGTCGCGATGGCGCCGCCGGATCCGCGCCACCCCGGCCCACGAGCTGATCAGCACGGCGACGAACAGGGCCGGCACCGCGAGTCCGCTCACCACCAGCGCGTCCTGGGTCGCGGTGGACAGCGGGTCGCTCGCCCACGCCGACAGCGCTCGGGGGATCGGCGCCTCGTACGGGTCGAGGCCGGCGGTGATCAGCACGCCCGCCAGGGACAGCACCCAGGTGGCCGCCAGCATCTGCCACAGCGCGATGCCGGTGCCGGGCGTCCACCACACCCATCGGGCCCGGACCAGGGAGTGCGCCGCCACCGCGCAGATCGCGAGCGTGACGACGAGGTGCAGTGCGGCACTCACGTCTCGTCCTGCTTGTCCGCGAGAGCCTGCGACAACACCTCGGCCTCCGGGCTGCTGACCGAGCGCGCGAAGTGCGTGAGCGCCGCCTCGCGGTCACCGGTCAGCGACAGGGCGTCGAGCATGAGCTGGGCGACGTACTGCTCGCGGCTGGCGACGGGGGAGTACCGCCAGGCCCGGCCGTCGGCCTCGCGCCGCACGAAACCCTTGGAGGTCAGGCGGGTCAGGACGGTCATCACGGTGGTGTAGGCGAGGTCGCGCCCGGCCAGTGCCTGCACGACGTCGCGCACGAGCGCGGGGGAGCGGCTGTCCCAGAGGACCTCCATCGCCGCCCGTTCCAGCTCACCCAGCCTGCTCACCACACCGGCGATGGTGTCACAGGGGGTGTGGGCCGGGAGCGGCCGGGAACCTTGGCCGGTTTCGTGCGTTGACTCTGGTGAAGCCCCGAGCGACCCAGCGGGAGGACCGGACGTGAAACTGCCGGACCACGAGCAGCGGGAACTGGACGAGATCGAGCGCCGCCTCGCCGAGGACGATCCGAAACTGGCCGCCAAGCTCACCCGCCCGGCACCCAGGATGCCGCGCCGGACCTTGGTGCTCGCCGGAATGCTGTCGCTCCACGTGCTCGGCCTGCTCGTCGTGATCGCCGGAGTGAGCTCGTCCTCCGCGGTGGTCGTCGCGCTCGGCGCCTGCGTGCTCCTCGGGGTGTTCGCCGCGTTCGTGGTCCGCGCCTGGCGCGAGCGCGAGAAGCAAGGCTGATCAGGCGGGCGGCCAGTTCAGCAGGGCGGCGCCGGCCACGCGCAGGAGTTCCTCGCGCGTCGCACCGCCCGCCGCCTGCACGGCCATGCCGTTCGCGATCGTCATGACGTAGCGGGCGATCAGGTCCGGATCGGCGTCCGAGGGCAGGTCGCCCTCCTCGACGGCCCGCTGGAACCGGTCGCGCAGGTGCTCCTGACCACCGGCGCGCCACTCGGCCAGCACGTCGCGCGCGACCCGCCCGGTCTCGCCGGCGGCGAGCGCGCCCTGCACGCCGAGGCAGCCGGAGGGGCAGCCGGGCCGGGTGTTGGCGCGCACCGAGCCCGTGAGGAACGCCTCCGCCACTTCGCGGGCGGTGGCCGCCTCCAGCGCGTCGACGATGTAGGAGACCGTGCCTTCCGAGTAGCGCTGCAACGCCTTGCGGAAGAGCTCCTCCTTGTTGCCGAAGGCCGCGTACATGCTCTTGCGGGAGATGCCCATGGCCTCGGTCAGGCCGGCGAGACTCGCGCCCTCGTAACCCTGCTCCCAGAAGACCACCATCGCCTTCTGGAGCGCCTCCTCGGCGTCGAACTCCCGCGGCCGACCGATCTGCGCCTTCTCCACGGCCACATCCTACCCTTCGATACCGATCGGTGCAGAAGTGGTACGGTCGCTTTATGCACCGATCGGTGCACAAAAGTGCGGAGGTCAGGAATGCGCAGGCTGGAAGGCAAGACCGCGGTGGTGACCGGTGGCGGCACACGGGGGATCGGCAGGGCCACCGCGGCACGGCTGGTGGCCGAGGGCGCGCACGTGTTCATCACCGGCCGCCGCAAGACCGAGCTGGACGAGGCGGTGGAGGTCATCGGCCAGAACGTGACCGCGGTGCCGGGCGACATCACGAACATGGGCGACCTGGACCGGCTCTACGAGGTGGTCGCCGCTCGCGGCCGGGGACTGGACGTGCTGTTCGCGAACTCGGCCACCGCGTCGTTCGCGACCATCGAGACGATCACCGAGCAGGACTTCGACCAGGTCTTCGGCGTCAACGTGAAGGGCACCCTGTTCACGCTGCAGAAGGCGCTCCCGCTGCTCAACGAGGGCGCCTCGGTGATCATCAACGCCTCCACCGCGGCCGACCGGGGCACCGCGTCGTTCGGCGCCTACGCCGCGTCCAAGGCGGCCTTGCGGACGTTCACGCGCACCTGGGCGAACGAGCTCAAGGGCCGCGGTGTCCGGGTGAACGCCATCTCGCCGGGGCCGATCGACACCTCCGGGATCACCGAGCTCGTGGGCGAGGCGAACGCGACCGCCTTCAAGTCGGGAGAGGCCGCGCGGATCCCGATCGGACGGATGGGCCACGTCGACGAGGTGGCCGCCGCGGTGGCCTTCCTCGCCTCCTCGGGCAGCAGCTTCGTGCTCGGCGCCACCCTGTACGTCGACGGCGGCGAGAACCAGATCTGACGGTCGCGGACGTTCGCCACGTGCGCCATCCCGTGCCGGCGGGCTGGTGCACGTGAACGCGGCAGGGCGGCGAGGGCGGCCCAGCCGCGTGCTGTCCGTGTCGCTGCGTGAACTGCTGGCTCGTGTGCCGGTCTGTGATGTCACCGTGCACACTGACGGTTTTCCGTTCGGCCGAAGGACTGAGCCGTGCCCGACCGACCTGAGATCGTCTGCCTCTGCGGCTCCGCCCGGTTCGCGGACGAGATGCGTGCGGCGAACCGTGATCTGACCTTGGCAGGTGTCATCGTCGTCGCGCCGGGCGAAGCAGACGGGTTGATCACCCACGAGCAGAAGACCGCGCTGGACGCCCTTCACCTGCGCAAGATCGACCTCGCTGACCGGGTGCTGGTCGTCAACCCCGGCGGGTACGTCGGCGAGTCCACGAGCAGGGAGATCGCCTATGCCCGCGCCACCGGCAAGCCGATCTCGTTCACCGATCCTGTCTGACCAGCAGACGCTTCCTAGAAGGCGTCCTCGGTGAAGTCGCTCGGCATGTCGTCG
Source organism: Lentzea sp. NPDC051208 (assembly GCF_040682435.1). Classification (NCBI taxonomy): domain Bacteria; kingdom Bacillati; phylum Actinomycetota; class Actinomycetes; order Pseudonocardiales; family Pseudonocardiaceae; genus Lentzea; species Lentzea sp. NPDC051208. The sequence goes on from NZ_JBFBAW010000020.1 coordinate 104,735, forward strand.
TCGTAGTCACCGCGCGACGGCCTGGCGCGCTGCTGACCCGCCGCGACGACCTCGTCGAGGTCCTGGCCCTCCTTGATCGCCGTGTACGCCCGCTTCAGCGACGGCATGCTGGTCTGCATCGCGCGTTGCACGTCCGGATCGCCGACGGCCCTGCCGGACGCGATGTCCCGCCAGGACAACTCGCCCGAGTCGACCTTGCGCTGCAGGTCCTTCAGCGCGTTCGGCGCGTCCTTCGACCGTGCGAACTTCTCGATCTCGGCGATGTCCGCGGGAGACAGGTCGGCGCCGCGGATCTGCACCTTGGACGCTTCCAGGGCGACCTTCTCCAGCCGCGCGCCCCTGGCGTCGAGGTCCTGTTGCCACGCCTGCAACTGCTGACGTGCGCTGTCGTACGGGAACGTCATTCGCCACCACCCGAACTCGAAGAACCGCTCTCCGCCCAGCGCTCTTCCTTCGCCGCGTCGACGTACGTGCCGCGCGCCTTGTAACCGCTCTTGGCCATGCCCCACGCGCCGCTGCCCACGGCGGCCGTGCCGTCGCCGAACTTCTCCGTGCCGTCCTGCCACGTGTCGACCACGTCGAAGAAGTCGTTGACGTCCCGCACGTCCGGGATCCTGGAGAGTGCGGTGCCCATCAGCCTGATGCCCTCGATCATGCCCTTGACGCCCTCGATGAGCGTCTGCATGGACTGGATGAGCTTGCGCACCTGGTCGACGATGTTGACCACGTCGTAGACCATCCAGACGGCACGGCCCCAGCCGACGAGCGGGATCCACGCGGTCATCGCGGCCTTCATCAGCTTGTCGCAGATCTTGTCGAGCAGGGTCAGCGCGAGCTTCGCGGCCGTGCGGCAGGAGCTCGCCATGTTCTTGAACCGGTCGCCGATGAACTTCGCGACCTGCGAGTCCCACTCGATCGCCGTGGTCCACGTGCGGCGCATGCGGTTCTCGAAGCTCTGCGCGGCGCCGCCGTCCCAGTTCGGCGAGAGCTCCTCGATGCCGTTGTTCACGTTGTGCCGCACGTTGTCCAGCGACTTGGCGATCCGGTCCCACGCGGCGGCGTTCGCGTCGATCTTCTCGAAGTCGCCCGCCAGCGGCATGACCAGGTCGCGCACCAGGTCGTCGCCGGTGACCTGCTGGTAGATCCAGTTGACGCCCTGGATCTTCCACCCGGCGGCCTCGATCAGCTCCTTGACGGTCTGCCGGCCGGGCCGGTCGTCGGGCGCGGCGCGCAGCGCGACAGTCGGATCCTCGACGTCCTGGTAGCCGTTGCAGACCCCGCCGGTCATCGGCCCACCCCCAGGAACCGCTCCAGCCAGGACGGCGGTTCCATCCTGCCGCCCGCGGTGTCGATCAGGCAGACCCCGACCTCGTCCGCCTTCTCGTAGGCCCGGGCCGACTTCACCAACGCCTCGGCGTCCTGGTCCATCTTCTTGCCGGCGGCCTCGAGCGTCTCGCCGTAGAGCTGCGCGACCCCGGTCACGACGGGGTCGAGCAGCGACAACAGCCCGGTGAACCCGGACGTGTCCCCACCGTTGACGATCGCGTGCTCCCGGATCGTCAGGAAGTGCTCGGCCTGACGCTCGAGCAGCCCGCTGTAGCCGCGGAGCTCATCCGGCTCGACGTGGAACTTCTCTCCCATGGCGGTCATGACGCCTGACCCCCGTAGGTGGTTCCGCGGCATTCAGTCCCATAAGGAACTCGAATCGCGGGCGTCCGCCGGCAGCGCCTCCGCCAGCTCGCACAGCAGCGGCAAGGGAACCTCGGAGTACTCCGGGAAGCGGTGGTACGGCTTGATCATCGGGTGGAAGCGCGCCGGTAGCCCGCCCGACCAGGCCAGCGCCGCCAGTGCCGTCCCGATGCGCTGGGCCGGGACCGCGAACGCGAGGTCGTAACCGTCCAGTTCGGACACCCTGGGCAGCCACTCGTCCAGGAACGCCTCCGCCTGGGCGCGGTGGCCGGCGAGTGCGTCGGCGAAGGCCGAGCACAGTGCGAGCGTCACGGCGTTCTCGCGGTCGCCGCCGAGGTGGCGCACGGTCAGGCTGATCGACTCGCTGGTGGCGTTCGGCTGCCGGGCGGTGAACACCTGTGCGGACGGCTCCGGCGGGTCCGTCAGCCCGGCCTGCGGCGCAGCGCGAGCACGCAGATGTCGTCGCGACCCTGCTCGGGAGCGACGGCCTTGATCACCGCCGGCACGAGGTCCTCCAAGCGTTCTGGCAGGTGTGGTGCCGTCACGGCGGCGCACAGCGCCTGGGTTCCCGTGTCGATGTCCTCGCCGCGATGTTCCACCAGCCCGTCGGTGTAGACGACCAGCGCGTCACCTGGCCGCAACGACGTCTCGAACGGGAGGTAATCGGCGTGCTTCACAGCACCCGTGAGCAGCCCGTGCCGGTGTGGCATCGCTTTGGCGACGCCGTCCCGGACGACGATCGGGTGGGGGTGACCGGCGTTGGCGTAGCAGAGGGAGCCGTCCCAGGGCGTGTAGAGGCCGTAGAACACGGTCGTCATCGTCATGTCGCCGGAGGCGCAGACGAGCTGGTTCAGTTCGCGCAGAACGCGGTCGGGGAGCGGGTTCTGCATCGCGTACGCACGGATGGCGCTGCGGACCCTGCCCATCGTGACGGCGGCCTCGACGTCGTGGCCGATGACGTCGCCGACCGCGATCGCGAGTTTGCCGTCGGGCAGGGGGAACGCGTCGAAGAAGTCGCCGCCCACCCCGGCCGAGATGTTCGCGGGCAGATAGGTCGCGGCCAGGTCGGTCCCTTCGACCACGGGAATGCTGGGTGGCAGCAGGGCTCGTTGCAGCTGCAGCACGATCTGCCGCTCGTCCTCCAGCTCGGCCGTCATCCGGTCAGCCCGGACCACGGCCGCGCGCTTGTCTGCCTCCGCGGATCTTCGGAGGGTGCGGTCCACGCACATGCCGCGCAGCGACACGATCGTGCCGGTGGTGTCGGTGACGGGTTCCGCGATCGACGAGAGCACGACGACCCGTCCGTCGGGCGTGCACAGCCGGTACTCGACCTCCGGTGTCGACGTGTGCGCGGTGAGGCCGGTGAAGGTCGCCCTGGCCACGTCGACGTCCTCCGGGTGCACGAGCGCAAGGACGTCATCGACGCTGTTCGGGGACTGGGAGACACCGGCGATGCGGCAGAGGTTGGCCGACCACTCGACCCTGCCGTTGCGCAGGTCGATCTCCCAGGAACCGGTGCCACCGGCGCGGTGCGCCCGGTCCAGCCGGTCGGTCCACTCCGCGTGCAGACGCAGCCCTTCGAGTTCGGCGGCCTCGTGCGACCGGGTGACGTCCTGAACCGCGATCACGGCCGCGATCACGTCGTCCTCGCTGTCGCACAACGGGAACAGGTTGAGCAGCAGCTGCTTGGTGGCGCTCCCCGCCTCGGTGCTCATCTCGATGTCGCGGTGCACGGCGCCGGAGGTCAGCACCTCGGCGATGAGAGGTTCCACGGTCGCCGTGTAGGCGGCCGGAAGCACCTCGTTCATCATGCGCCCGGCGTGCTCACTGGTGGCCGGATCGCCGTGCACCGACAGGTATGCCGGGTTGACGTAGAGGAACCGCATCTGCGCGTCCACCACCGCGAAGCCGACGGGCGCCCGCTCGAGCACCGCCGTGATGTCGAGCAGCGATCCGCCGGACCCGGCGATGCCGCGCGCCATCTGGATGCTGCCTGCCTGCGCGGCCTCGAGAAGCTCCGCGTCTTTCCCGTCCACGGACCACATGACTGCTGGTTCCTCCTGTCTCACCACACAGGTCTGACTCCAACTCCTTTGCGTGGCAGTACTTGCGGCGACTTTGATACCCGGCTGGGCGCACTGGTAAACAAGATCGGTCGCCGGCGCCACAGGCTTCGAGGCGAATCGCCGGTCTCCTGCGGAGGGGAGAACACGGAGGAGCGGCGGCGCGATGGTGTGATCGTGACAATCTGCGCCGCGCGCCGCCGCCGCTCTCCAGCGTCCTGAACGGTGCTTCCGGGCGACAGGGACTTCCGACTCCGTCGAACGGCCCCTCGTGATCTGACGTCAACGCCGGTGCTGCAACGACAACCGCCGTTCGGTCGAACCGATCACCGCCCGGCGACGCCGGGTGCGTCACAGCCGGCGGAGTTGTAGCATGTCGAATTGAAGAATTCTTCAATTCGACAGGTCGTGGTGCCGTGAACGAGTTCGAGGACAACCTGCTCGCCCGCGTGGAGCAGGCGGAACAGGCGGTGCGGCAGGCGTTGCAGCAGCAGGACGAGTACGGCGCCGAGGTGCACGGCGCTGATCTCGCCAACCTGCGGCGCCTGGCGGCCGAGCACGGAGTGCCGATCGGCGCGCCCGAGGAGGGCTGAGCGGTGCCGGTTCCGCTGTACCAGGCGAAGGCCGAGTTCTTCCGGATGCTCGGCCACCCCGTGCGCATCCGGGTGCTGGAACTGTTGCAGGACGGCCCGAAGGCGGTGCGTGAGCTGCTCGCCGAGATCGAGGTGGAGCCGTCCAACCTCTCCGCGCAGCTGGCCGTGCTGCGCAGGTCCGGCATCGTGACGGCGACCCGCGAGGGGCCGACCGTGGTCTACGCGCTGGCGGGCGCGGACGTGGCCGATCTGATGAAGGCGGCGAGGAGGATCCTCACCGAGCTGCTGGTCGGGCAGAACGAGTTGCTCGCGCAGTTGCGCGAGGACTCCGCGTGAGAGCGTTCCTGCCGGCGAAGGCGGACTGGTCTGCCGCGACACCGAGGGACGTCGTCGCCGGTCTCACCGTCGCGGTCGTGGCGTTGCCGCTGGCACTGGGGTTCGGGGTGGCGTCGGGACTCGGTGCCGCCGCGGGCCTGGCGACCGCGATCGTGGCCGGCACCCTGGCCGCGGTCTTCGGCGGCTCGAGCCTGCAGGTGTCCGGGCCCACCGGCGCGATGACCGTGGTGCTGGTGCCGATCGTCGCGGCGTTCGGGCCGGGCGGTGTGCTGACCGTCGGCCTGCTCGCCGGCGTGCTGCTCCTCGCCCTGGCGGTGGCCAGAGCCGGGCGCTACATGCGGTACGTGCCCGCTCCGGTGGTCGAGGGCTTCACCCTCGGGATCGCCGCGGTCATCGCGCTGCAACAGATCCCCGCGGCGCTCGGCGTGCCCACCCCGGACGGGCACAACGTCGTGGTGAACGCCGTCCGCGCGTTCGGGTCCGGCCCCGCTCCGCCCGCCGTCGCCCTCGCGGGCGGAGTCGTCGTGATCATGCTCGTCGGCGCCCGCTGGAAACCGGCGATCCCCTTCTCGCTGCTGGCCGTCGCGGCAGGCACGGTGGTGGCGGAGATCTGGTCGCTTCCCGTGCCCCGGATCGGCTCGTTGCCCGCGTTGCTCCCCGCGCCGTCGCTGTCCTTTCTGGACTTGGGTGCGCTGTGGTCGCTGCTGCCGTCCGCTGTCGCCGTGGCCGCGCTCGCCGCCCTGGAGAGCCTGCTGTCCGCGACGGTCGCCGACGGCATGAGCGTGAACCAGCGGCACGACCCGGACCGCGAGCTCTTCGGCCAGGGCATCGCGAACGTCATCACGCCGATGTTCGGCGGCGTGCCCGCGACCGCGGCGATCGCGAGGACGGCGGTCAACGTCCGGTCCGGTGCGACCTCGCGGCTGGCGGCCCTGGTGCACGCCCTGACGCTCGCCGTCATCATGCTGGCCGCGGCCCCCGTGGTCGGCCGCATCCCGCTGGCCGTGCTGGCCGGTGTTCTGCTCGCCACCGCGGTGCGGATGGTCGAGGTCGGCTCGGTCCGGGTCCTGATGCGCGCGAACCGTTCCGACGCGGTGGTGCTCGCCCTCACCGCGATCGCGACACTGGCACTCGACCTCGTCACCGCCGTGATCGTCGGCCTCGTCGTGGCGGGAGCGCTGGCGTTGCGAGCCGTCGCCAGGTCGGCGCGGATCGACGAGGAACCGCTGGAGCCCGGCGACCACACCCTGGAGGAGCACGAACTGCTCGCCCAGCACATCGTCGCCTACCGCCTGGACGGACCGCTGTTCTTCGCCGCGGCACACCGCTTCCTGCTGGAGCTCACCGAGATCGCGGCGGTCTCCGTGGTGATCCTGCGCATGTCCCGCGTGTCCACGATGGACGGCACCGGGGTGCTGGTCCTGCGCGACGCCGTCGAGAGGCTGGAGCACAGGGGCGTCACCGTGCTGCTCTCCGGCGTGCGCGAGGAACACCGCCGCCAGCTGGAGACCCACGGGGTGCGCACGTTCGCCAGCACCCCCGAGGCCATCGAGCACGCGCGGAACCACCTGCGCCGCAACGGCACCCTGCCCTGACGGTCAGTGGTCGTACATGCGCTCCAGCGCCGCGCGGCGGGTGGTGACGTCGTCCGGATCGTCACCGAAGACGAGCAGGTGCAGCGTGGTCTGGTTGATCGGGTTGTCGGTGCGGCGGGTGTCGTGGCCGCCGGTGACGAGGAGCCCTCCGCGCAGCAGTGCGGGCCTCAGCGCGGCCAGCAGTGCGGCGACGGGGGCCGAGGTGGTGATCTTCGTGGACTCCGACGGCCGGTCCAGGGCGTCGGGGCGGATGGTGTGCAGCGCCAGCAGCGGGATGGACCCGCTGGTGATGCGGAAGTTGAGGTCGAGCATGACCATTCTGCCGTCCTGGGTCTGCGCGCAGTCGAGGCTGCACATGCCCCGGTAGCCGACGTCGGCGGCGCGCTGGGCGATCGCCAGGCACTCGGTGAGCAGGTCGGCGGGCAGGGGGATGACGAGTCCGAAGCGGCCGCCGGTGTAGACGCCGTCGGCGTCGATGCGCTGGTCGGTCACGGCGAGCAGGCGGGCCTTGCCGTCGGCGGCGACGTAGAGCTGGACGCCCCAGTTGCGGTGGATGTCGAGGTACTCCTCGACGACCACCTCGCTGAGGATGTCGGTGAACGCGGGCAGGTTCACCAGCTCGCCGGCCCGGTGCAGGTAGACGTCGAGGCTGGCGCCGTGCGCGGCGTTGGTGGCGGCCTTGAGGACCCAGGACTTCTCGGCGGGGGTGGCCTCGGCCAGTTCGCCGATGGTGACGATCTGCCGGCGGGCCTGGAAGCGCGGGTCGACGAAGGTGCTGATGCTGGCTTTGTTGTTGAGGTAGCCGACGAGCTCGGCGCTCTTCACGGAGCGTTCGTCCGGGTACAGGCTGGTGGGCTGTGGATATTCCATGGACATGAGCAGGCCGTCGCTGAGCGCTTCGGTCACGCGGGTGGCGAACTCGGCCTCGGTGCGGAACTCGCGCGGGTCGGTGCCGACGGGCAGGCCGCCGTCGCGGAGGGCGGCGAGGAGGTTGGGTTCGGTGCCGCCCGCGCTGCTGATGACGGGGGTGTCCGCCGCGATGGCGAGGGGACGGGCGGACAGGACGTCGCGGGTGTTGCGGTGTCTGCTCGACGGCACCGTCGGTTCCTGGGCGGGGCGCGCGCAGACGGCGATGTCGGGACCGTAGATGTCGGTGAGCGTGCGGGGGGCCACGGTCGGCGTGAGCGCGGAAGCGGTGATGGGAGATCTCCCTCGTGGGGTTGTTCCTGTACCCGGTCATGGGCGTGGAGCGGGGCGAACTGACCGGGAGCGGTGAAACGCGCCTGGATGAGGCGGCGTCCGCTCCGGGGTGAAGGCGCGCCGCCGGGGTGTGAACCGCGTGGGCGGGCGTAGGCGTCCACTGTCTCACGTTTCCCGGCTCCTGCCGTCCACGGTGAGACCGACTTTTTTGATCACCTCACGCAACCACGCATGCCCGGCGTCCTGGGCGTGCACCGGATGCCACCACATGGCCTCCTGGAGCGGCACGGAGGGGAAGGGCGAGGGCAGGACGCGGACGCCGGGAGCCGGCAGGAGCTCGACCAGTCGCCGCTGCGCGAGCGCGACGCGTCCGGTGCCGGCGACGAGCATGGGCAGCAGGTGGAACGAGGGGACCGAGATGTCCACGTGCGGGCTGATGCCGAGCATGCTCAGCTGCCGGGTCACGGGTGCGTCGTAGGCGCGTTGGTAGACCGCCCACGGCATGGTCGCGAGCTGGTCCAGGGTCAGTTCGTCGCCGATCTCGGGGTTGTCGTCGGCCACCAGGCAGACCCACTGGTCGCTGAACAGCTCCACCGCGGGATAGCCGTCGATGACGCCGTGCGGGAGCAGGAGACCGTCCACCGTGCTCAGCAGCGTGCCGAGGTTCTCCAGCAACGTCGGCGACGTCTGGTGGAAGGTCAGGTGGACTCCGGGGGCCTCGGCGTGCAGCGCGCGGGCCAGGGGGACGCCGAGGACCATCGCGCCGTAGTCGGAGCTGACGAGCGTGAACTCGCGGGTGTCGGTGGCGGGGTCGAACGTGGCCTGGCTGGTGAACACGCGTTCCAGCACGTCGCAGGCCGTGGCGGCGCGGTCGCGGAGAACGGCGCCGAGCGGGGTGAGGCTGTAGTGCGAGCCGGCGCGGGAGAGCAGCGGGTCGTCGAAGTGACGGCGAAGGCGCGCCAGGGCCGCGCTCATGGCCGGCTGCGTCAGGCCGATGCGCTGCCCTGCCCTGGTGACGTTGCGCTCCTCCAGCAGGGCGCGCAGGGCAACGACCAGGTTGAGGTCGAGATTCGACAGGTTCACCGCACCTCCAGTCATCCACAGCATGGATGGAGAGCATCAAGAACATTCATTTCCGTGATCCTCTGGTGGCGGCCACAGTAGTCCTCACGACACGGGAGGACACCTCATGGCAACACCGCCGCAACCCGTCCGGTTCGCGCTCGGCACCTTCTCCGGGACGGCAGGCCCGTCGTTCCCCGGTCTGGTGGTGGACGACCGCGTGGCCGACCTCGGCCGGGCCCTGGACTGGCGGCCGGCCTCGACGCTCGACGTCCTCGAGCGGTGGCCGGAAGTACTGCCCTCGTTGCGCCACATCGCGAGCGAGGCACAGGAGTGGCAGCCGCTGGACGGGCTGCGCGTGCACGCGCCGGTCGCGCCGCGGCAGGTCTTCCAGTCGGGAGCCAACTACCGGCAGCACGTCATCGACCTCGTGGTCGCGCACCGCCCGGCGGACTCCGCCGAGAGCGAGGAGCAGGCACGGGCGCGCGCCGCCGAGCTGATGGACCGTCGTGCGCGCGAAGACCAGCCGTACGTGTTCCTCGGTCTGCCGTCGGCGATCACCGGCCCCTACGACGACGTCGTGCTGCCGTCGTGGTGCGAGCAGCCGGACTGGGAACTGGAGCTGACCGCCGTGATCGGCACTCCGGCACACCGCGTCTCGCCCGAGGAGGCGTTGCGCCACGTCGCCGGCTACACGATCGCCAACGACCTCACGGCCCGCGATCTCGTGTTCCGCAAGGACATGCGGGAGATCGGCACCGACTGGCTGCGCTCGAAGAACGCGCCCGGTTTCACCCCGCTCGGCCCGTACGTCGTGCCGGCCGAGTTCGTACCCGAACTGTCGGACCTGCGGCTGACTCTCAAGCTCAACGGTGACACCATGCAGGACGAGTCCACAAAGGACATGATCTTCGACGTCGCCCGCATGGTCTCGTACGTCTCGCAGACCACCACGCTGCTGCCGGGCGATCTCGTCCTCACCGGTTCCCCCGCGGGCAACGGCATCCACCACGGGCGCCTGCTGCGCGACGGCGACGTCATGGAGAGCACCATCACCGGGCTGGGCGTCCAGCGCACCCGCTGCGTCGCCGAGGAGCGGGCATGAACCGCGCCGATCCCGAGTCCGCCATCGCCGAGGCGGCCGCGACGTGCTCCAACTGGGGCCGGTGGGGCGCCGACGACGTCCTCGGCACGCTGAACTTCCTCACCGAGGACCGGCGCCGCGCGGCCGCCGCGCTGATCCGCAAGGGCGCGAGTTTCTCGCTGTCGCAACGGTTCGACATGGACGGCCCGCAGAAGGGCTGGCGCCGCCGCACGAACCCGGTGCACACGATGCTGGACACCGGGACCGACGCGGCCGCGGGGCTGCAGGGCTTCCCGCACGGCATCGGGGGCGCGGACGACGTGATCTCCATGCCGTTGCAGTGCTCGACCCAGTGGGACGGCCTGGGGCACATCTTCGACCACGGCATGGCGTGGAACGGCCGTGACGCCGCCACCACCGTGACGTCCGCGGGTGACCTGGTCACCGGCATCGAGCACATGGCGGCCCACGTCGCCGGCCGCGGCGTGCTGCTCGACGTCGGCCGAGTCGTCGGTGGTGGCGAACTGCCCGACGGCTTCGCCATCACCGAGACCCACCTCGCCGCCACCGCCGAAGCCCACGGTGTCGACGTCGGCCCCGGCGACATCGTGCTCGTCCGCACCGGGCAGCTGTCCCGCGCGAGGCGGGACGGCTGGGGTGACTACGCGGGCGGGCCGGCGCCGGGACTGTCGTTCACCACCGCGCCGTGGCTGCACCGCACCGAGATCGCCGCGATCGCCACCGACACGTGGGGTTTCGAGGTGCGGCCCAACGAGTTCGACGACGCCTTCCAGCCGCTGCACCAGGTCGTCATCCCGCACATCGGGTTGCTGGTGGGGGAGATGTGGGACCTGGACGCGCTGGCCGGGGACTGCGCCGCCGACGGCGTGCACGAGTTCTGGCTGACCGCCGCGCCGTTGCCGATCACGGGAGCCGTCGGCTCGCCGGTGAACCCCGTCGCCGTGAAGTGACCGAGGAGCCTTGATGACCCGCACCGTGCTCGTCCTCGGCGGTGGCACCGCCGGGAACGCCCTGACCGTCCTGCTGCGCCGAGCCGGACACGCCGTCGACCTGGTGGAGGCCAAAGCCGACTGGAACGCCACCGCCGGATCCGGCATCACCCTGCAGGGCAACGCCCTGCGCGTGCTGCGCGAGGTCGGCGTGATCGAGGAGGTGCTGAGCGACGGGTTCCCGTTCGACGAACTGGGCATCCTCGCCCCGACCGGCGCGGTGCTGACCGTGCAGCCGACCGCCCGCATCGGCGGCGACGACCTGCCCGGCACCCTCGGCATGCAACGCCCGCGTCTGCAGCAGATCCTCATCGACGCCGTCCGCGCGTCCGGTGCCGCGGTGCGCCTCGGCCTCACCGCCACCAGCCTCGACCAGGACGGTGACGGGGTGGACGTCGGCTTCAGCGACGGCACGACCGGTCGCTACGACCTGGTCGTCGGCGCGGACGGCCTCAACTCCGCGACGCGCGCGATGATCGGTGTCGAGGAACGGCCCGTGCCCACCGGCATGGCCATCTGGCGCGCTCCGGTGCCTCGCCCGACCGGCCTCGACCACACCCAGATGATCTACGGCGGGCACTGCTTCATCGCCGGCTGCTGCCCGACCGGCCCGGACACGGCCTACGCGTACCTGGTCGAACGCAACCGCGACCGCGACACCATCGACCCGGCGGCCCACGCGAAGGAGATGCTGCGGCTGGCCCAGGGCTACGGCGGGCCGTGGCAGGAGATCCAGGCCGCGCTGACCGACGCGGCGGTGGTCAACTACACGTGGTTCGACCGCCTGCTGGTGGAGGGGCCGTGGCACCGCGGCCGGGTCGTGCTCGTCGGCGACGCCGCGCACGCCTGCCCGCCGACCCTGGCCCAGGGTGCCGCGATGTCGTTGGAGGACGCACTCGTCCTCGCCGAACTGCTGTCCACTCAGGACTCTTGGGACGACGCCCTGCTCACCGAGTACCGCGATCGCCGCTATCCACGCGTGCGCGCGGTCGTCGACGCTTCAGTCCAGCTCGGGCAGTGGCTGCTCGACGGAGTGCGCGACGCGGACGTGCCGGGACTGATCGGCCGCACGATGGCGACGCTGGCGCGGCGCCCGTGACCGCCCCGACCGTGGACGTGCACGCCCACGTCCTGCTGCCCGAGGTGGAACGGCTCGTCGCCGACGAGCCCGCGCTGGCCGCCGCCCGTGAGCTCGACGCCCGCCGCAACGGCCCCGACGCGCTGGCCGTCAACGGCCGGATGGTCCGCGACCGGCTCGGGTTGCTGACCGACGTCGCACAACGACTGTCCGCCATGGACAGTGCCGGGGTGGACGTGCAACTCGTGAGCCCTTCCCCGTCGCACTACCACTACTGGGCGGACCGCGACCTCGCCCGGACGGTGTGGGAGACCGCCAACACCGCCACTGCGAAGCACTGCGCCCACGCGCCGGACCGGCTGCGCGGCCTGGGGCTGGCGCCGTTGCAGCACCCGCACCTGGCGGTGCAGGCCCTCGACCACGCGCTGGGAGAAGGACTGGCCGGAGTGGAGATCGGCAGCCACGCACCCGGCCGTGAGTTGTCCGATCCCGCCTACGAGCCGTTCTGGGAACTGGCCGCCGAGACCGGTGCGGTCGTGTTCCTGCACCCCTTCGGCTGCACCCTGGACGAGCGCCTGGACCGCTGGTACCTGTCCAACAGCGCCGGACAGCCGACGGAGAACGCCGTCGCGCTGTCCCACCTGATCTTCTCCGGCGTGCTGGACCGCCACCCGCGCCTGCGGATCGTGGCCGCGCACGGCGGCGGCTACCTGCCCACCCACCTCGGCCGCGCGGACCACGCGTGGCGGGTTCGTCCCGACGCGAGGAGCTGCGCGCACCCGCCGAGCCACTACGCCCGGCGGCTGTGGTTCGACTCGCTGGTCCACGACCCCGCGGTCCTGCGCGAACTCGTCCGCGTCGCGGGACCGGACCGGGTGCTGCTCGGCTCGGACTTCCCGTTCGACATGGGCACCGACGACCCGGTCGCCGCGCTGCGCGCCGCTGATCTGAACGAACCCGACTTCCACGCCGTCCGCGGTGGCAACGCCGCCGCACTGCTCAACCCGAAGGAGACCCCGTGACCAGGCGACTGCTCACCCACCTGCGGCACGTCGACCTCGCCGTGCCCGACTACGACAAGCAACGGGAGTTCTACGCCGGCGTCTGGGGCCTGACCGAGGTCGCGAACGACTCCGGTCTGAGCTTCCTGGCCGCGGAGGGCTCGCCCGAGCAGTACGTGGTGCGGCTGCGCAAGGCCGACGAGAAGCGCCTGGACCTCGTCGCGTTCGGTGCCGAGAACGCGGCCGACGTGGACGCGCTCGCCGACCAGCTCATCGCCGCCGGCGTCACGCTCATCAGCACCCCGGACGAGCTCGGCACGCTCGGCGGCGGCTACGGCTTCCGGTTCTTCGACGTCGACGGCCGCACCGTCGAGGTCTCCGCCGACGTGGAGAACCGGCAGCACCGCCGCGTCGAGGAGAAGGAGGCCATCCCGGTCCGGCTCTCGCACGTGGTGCTCAACTCGCCCGACCTGAACCGGACCAGGGCCTGGTACGAGCAGCATCTCTCGTTCGCGCTGTCGGACACCCTCAGCTCGCCGCACATGGGCGAGGTCATGCACTTCATGCGCATCAACCCGCAGCACCACAGCCTCGCCCTGGCCAAGGGGCCGCACACCGCGCTGCACCACATCTCGTTCGAGATGCGCGGCGTGGACGAGTACATGCGCGGCACCGGACGCCTGCTGCGCGCCGGCGTGCGCAAGATCTGGGGACCGGGCCGCCACCTGGCGGGCGACAACACGTTCTCCTACTTCCTCGACCCCCACGGCAACACCGTCGAGTACACGACCGAGCTCGAACTGCTGGACGAGGACACCTGGCATCCCAGCGTCTACGACTTCTCGCAGCCCGAGGTCACCGACCAGTGGGGCACCGCCAACCCGATGAACGAGCTGGTGGCCAAGGAGTCCTTCAACGACCCCGACCGCGGCTGCTTCGTCGCCCCTCCGGTGTGACATGCGGTTCGCCACCTACCTCCACGACGGCCGGCAGCAGGCCGGCGTGCTGAACGACGACGAGCGGCTGCGCCCCCTCGGCACTTCGCTGATCGACGTGCTCGGCGACTTGCCGGGCGCCGCCGCCCTCGCCGGTCCGGCGGGGCCGCACGTGTCGGAGGTGCGGCTGCTCGCGCCGCTCCAGCCTCCGAACGTGCGCGACTTCGTCACCTTCGAGGAGCACGTCGAGGGCATGCGAGCGGGGGCAGGCGTGCCCGAGCAGTGGTACGCCGCGCCCACGTTCTACTTCGGCAACCCCTACGCCGTGATCGGCCCGCACGACGACGTGCCCGTGCCGCCCGGTTCGGAGGCGCTGGACTTCGAGCTGGAGGTCGCGGTCGTCATCGGACGCGAAGGCCGCGACCTCACGCCGGGGCAGGCCCGCGACCACATCGCCGGGTACACCATCTTCAACGACTGGTCCGCCCGCGACCTGCAGACCGCGGAGATGGCGGTCGGCCTCGGCCCGTGCAAGGGCAAGGACACCGCCACGACGCTCGGCCCGTGGCTCGTCACGCCCGACGAGCTGGAGCACCACCGCGACGCCGACGGCCTGCTGCGCCTGGCGCTGACCGCCGAGGTCAACGGCCGCGTGGTGGGCTCCGACCTGCTGTCCAACATGAGCTGGACGTTCGAGGAGATGGTCGCCTACGCGTCCCGGGGCACGGCCGTGCGCCCCGGTGACGTGCTCGGCTCCGGCACCTGCGGCAACGGCGGCTGCCTGGCCGAGCTGTGGGGCAGGGGAGCCGAGCGGAATCCCCTGCGCCCCGGCGACGTCGTCACCCTCACCGTCGAGGGCATCGGCGCCGTCAGCACCACCGTGGTCCCCGGAGCGGAGGTCAGGCCGCTGCCGCGCGCCCGCCACCGGCCGCGGACCAGGCCGTGACCGCCCTACGACGACGCGTTCCACCAGCTCGGGCTCGAACACCTGGCGTTCGTGGTGGTGATCGGGCCCGAGCGCTATTTCGTCGGCGTCGTCGTAACCGATGATCGCCAGCTCGCCGGGCACCGCAGCGCCGCCGCACGATCGCTCTGCAGCTGACACAAAACGGGGCCGGTGCCTGGACACCGGCCCAGTTTCCACGCGATTCGCACACGTATCGGAAGCGATTCCCACGCGCGGCAGAGATGTCCGCGGTGGGCACGAACCGTTCGGTGTGGACCTAGGTCCAGCAGACCCGGCTCGTCCTGCGGGACAACGGTGACGCGGTCACCGTGACCGGCCGGCTCGTCGCGGAACGCCATGCCGGCGCGGCTTCGGCGCGGACCATCCCGTTGGGCAGCACCAGGTCGATCAGGTCACCCATCGGCGAGCACCGGTTTCGCGTCGGTCGGCTTCACCGCTCTGGTGACCGCGGAGAGCAGGATCGAGAGGGCGGCGATCACCAAGAGCGCGGAGGAGAGACCGCTGATCGCCGCGGACAGGGCCAGAACCACCAGGGGGCACACGAACTGCCCGATGAACAGCGCCGCCGTCCACATCCCCGACGCGCGGGGGCGTTGCGCGAAGGTGAGCCGGCCCAGCGCCCAGGTGACCAGCGCGGGCAGCAGCAGGCCGTTCCCGAGACCGGTGACGGCGGCGCCGACGACGACCAGGGGAGTGCTCGGTGCGAACGCGAGCACGGCCAGGCCGATGCCGGACAGCAGGAACGCGAGGGTCACGGTGACCCCGGGCCCCCGATGTGCCAGCGGGGTGAACAGGAACGCGCCGGCGGCGGTGGCGAGCGAGGCCAGCGCGCTGATCATGCCGATGGTGGCGGACGAAACGACACCGACACCGCCCAGCACGTACGGCAGCTCGACGATCAGCGTGTAGAACACCATGCCGCCCACCAGCGTGACGCCGATGGGTGCTGCCAGCAGCCGCCACGCGAGCGCGACCCTGCTCGTGCGATCCTGACGGTCCGCGGGCTCCCAGAGGTACCGGATCGCCATCAGCGCGAGGGGCAGACTCGCGGCGTAGAGCCAGAACGGCGTGCGCCAGCCCTGGGCTCCGAGGAGCCCGCCCAGCGCGAAGAACAGCGTGGCCGCGACAGTCGTGTACACGGTCTGAAGACCGAAGTACCGCTGCCTTTGCCGGCCGTGGAAGTAGTCCGCGAGCAACGTGGTGCAGCACGTCATGATGGCGGCCTCGGCGATTCCGACGAGGACGCGGCTGGCCACGACCAGTTCCAGCGTGGGCAGCCACAGCGGTGCGGTGCCGAAGATCCCGTACGCGACGAGCCCGACGACCAGCAGCCTCTTGCGCCCGGTCCGTTCCACGACCCGACCCGCGAAGGGAGCGGTGAGCCCGATCACCAGGGCGGGCGCGGTCAGGACGATCGGGGCGAGCGCCGAAGCCCCCGGCGTCGAGGCGAACGCCTCCTGGATCGCCGGCAGGACCGGAGCGAGCAGCACCGATCCGAGCACCGGGAGACAGCTCGCGAGCAGCAGGACAAGAGCTTGGGCACGTCCCGCCGATCGCTCGCGATCAGTGAGGAGGCTGCCGCCGGGGCGTCTCAGTGGCTGCTCGGGACGTGAGGCTCGTTGCGACACAGGCATCTCCGGTGAGGTGCACCTGCCGATCTCCGATGACCGGCAACACTGGCCTCAGTTTTGGTGCGCGGGATCCCGTGCGGAAATCACTAGTTCTGACTGCGGGTATCCATCGCGTGGATGGCCGCGTCGGTCAAGTGGTGGCTAGGCGCGCGTCAGCGTCTGGGCCAGGAACGGCAGGGCGAGTGCGAGGACCTGGTCGGGCGTCTGCACGTGCGGGTAGTGGCCTGCTCCCTCGATGATCGCCAGTTCGCCGCGGCCGCGAGGCAGGTCGGCGATGACCTTCTCGCCCTCGGCGCGCGGGTCGGCCCAGTCGGGGTCGGCGGTGCCCATGACGACCAGGACCGGACACGGGACGTTGGCGAGCTGCGCCCCGGCGTCGGCGGGGCTGGTCTTGCACATGGCCTGGAGGACCTTCATCCGGCCGGGTTCGCTCAGTTTGGACTCGATGCGGGCGAGTTCGGCGTCCCAGTCGGCGGGCTTGGCCGGAACTGCCAGGTCGAGGTACTTCTTCCAGCCTTCCGAGCTGCCACCGAACATGACCTTCGCGAGCTGGGTGTAACCCGCGCGGAAACGCTTGACGCGCACCAGTCCTGCGAGGTCGAGGGACTGCGCGCGGGTGAACGGCGCGAGCTCGACGACGCCGGTGATCACGTCGGGTGCGGTGGCGGCCGCGATCGTCGCGGCGCCGCCGCTGATCGACTGGCCGATGATCACGGCGGGGCCGCCGAGGTGGCGGACCACGGCGACCAGGTCGCCCGCGATGTCGGTGCGGCTGTAGCCGTTCCAGTCCAGGCTCGAGTCACCGCACCCGCGGAGGTCGACGTTCGCGACCCGGTAACCCTGTGCGGCCAGCGCCGGGGCCAGGAAGCGGTAGGAGTGGCGGCTGTCACCGATGCCGTGCGCCAGCACGACGAGCGGCCCCTGGCCGGTCACGTCGTACGCGATGGTGCCGCCGTCGATGTTCAGGTACTCGGTCATGCCGTCCTCCGAAGCGAAGCTAATGTCGTTAGCCATAAGCTAAGCGAATTAGCCAACTCGTGTCAACGCTGCGGAGCCCAGCCGGGCAAGGCTGAGATGATCGAGAGCGCGTGGCTGCGGCCGAAGGTCGTCAGGGCGGCACCGAAGCCGGGGAAAGGACGCCACCGCGTGGAAACGGAAGAACTGCTGTGGCGCTTGGCCGACAGGTACGCGCCCGCCCCACCCGCGCGCTCGGTCGCGACCAGGCCCACGTGGTTCGACCACGCCGATGGCCTGGTCGTGCTGAACGGTCCGATCACCTGGGAGACCCCGTGGCGCGCCGAGGGCGGGTTCGACCACGCCCTGCCGCCGGGCAGCCATCCGGTGCACGTGGGTTCCGTCCGGCACACCCCGGACGGCGAGGACCCGGACGCGTCCTGGTTCACCGTCACGCTGGTCGTGATCCCGCTGGCCGAGCCCTCCCGGATCGCCGCGGCGGACTGGGACGTCCCCGGCTACCACGACGTCCACCTCGTCGAGGACTACGCCGTGCTGTGGGGTGAAGAGGCGATGCGCGCGTCGCTCCCGCACGACGAGGACGGCACACCCTCGTTCGTCCGTGACGCGCCGGCGGAGATCCGGGCCAGAGGACCGCGGCACCGGCGGGACAACTGGACGAACGTGGTGCTGGACCGGGAGACCGGAGCCAACGCCTTCGTCCTCCCCGTGCACCACGCCGAACACCTCACCGGCTACGAGATCACCGATGACCAGGGCGAACTGCTCTGCCTCGTGCCGGCGGCGTGCGAGTAGCGCCGCCGGCACGAGGGGCGGGTCAGCGGCCGGTGGTGAGCTCGTCCGGGGGGTCGCACTCCCGCACGATCCACTGGTTCTTCGCGTTGTCCCAGGAGACGCGCAGCCACTCGTCACCGCGAGGCGGGAGCCGGACCTGCTTCATCCGCTCGGTCATCTGAGAGGTCATCCGCGCCGGCATCCGCAGCACGACGCGGGTGTCGTCGGAGAACAGGGTGACCGTGCCCGAGTTCTCGATCTCGCCCTTGGTGCGCTTGCGCTCCGGCCTGGACAGCAGCTCCTTGATCTTGGCGTAGACGTCTTCACCACCCTTGGTGACGATCGCCTGGACGAACGGCAGCAGCGCCGAACCGACGGCCGCTCCCATCAGGACGTCGAGCACTCCGCGATCGGACTCGTCATCGGTCATGCCGACCATGATGCCGGAGATCAACCTCCCACGTGCACGAACGGAGCCCACTGTGCGGGGGTGCGGCTGCCGCGCACCTTCCGGACGGCCGTGTGGAGCGCGATCGCGGGTGACGAGGTCTCGGCCAGCGCGTCGTAGTAGTGGCTCGCGACGAGCTGGGCCGTGCGGTCGCCGACGGGCCAGAGGGTTCCGATGACGTGCCGGAAGCCCGCCATGTGGAAGGCGCCGGTGATGTGCAGCGACTCGTCGGTCAGCTCCGGTGGTGCCGCGCTGGTCTCGCACGCGGACAGGAACGCGATCTCCGCGCGGGCCAGGCGCAGGCGCGCGATGTCGTTCACGCTCAGCGGTTCCTCGATGTGGTCCCACAACACCAGCCGGCCCTCGCCGCCGATGCCGGAACTCGTGGCGTGACAGGCGAAGTGCACCCAGCGGTGGCGCGACAACGCTTTCAGGACCGTCTGCCGCAGCGCCCGGTCCGCGGTGAGGACGTGCGGGCGTGCGAATCGGGCCGCGATGTCGTCCGCCTCGTCCTGCGCGGCCGGGAGGTCCGGCACGCCCGGCGCCACCGGCACGGCCACGATCAACGGGTCGTCCGGCCGGGTGATCGCGGACGCCTCCCACACCGACACGAGGCTCCGGAGGGTCGGTGCGCAGGACGAGACGAACCTGTCCACCACGTCGGTGGCGGCGTGCAACGGCAGCGCGGACATCGGGCCAGTCGGGATCCACCAGAGCCGTGCCGGAGCGGTGTGGGCCGGATCGGTGGGGAGCGGCAGCCGCTCGACGACCACACGCCCCAGCCAGGACAGGACGGAGTCGATCTCGTCCGCCGGGGCGAGGCGGAACCGCTCCGCGCGGGCCGCGAGGTCGTCGAGCCTCAGCTCCGGCAGGGCGACCGGCACGACGTCCCCCTCGGCGATCACCAGCGCGTCGCACCGCAACGCACTCACGTTCACGACGACCACCGGTCCGCGCCCGACGGCGTTCACGAGCTCCTGCACCGCGGGAGGACGCAGGAAACCCGCGAAACCCGGTAGTGACCGGATGGAATCGACCAGGTGGTGCCACTCCTCGATCAGGGCGTGCCTGCGTTCGCCGCTCAGCCCGGCCTCGTCGCGGAGGAACGACGCGCTGTCCGGGGTGTCGAGCGCGGTCCGCAGCTCGTCGAACCGCCGCGCGAGATCGGGGTGCCGCTCCGCGAGATCGGTGAGTTCGGTCCTGGCGTCGAGGGCGTGCCCGAGCATCACGCCACGGCCCTGTTCCAGCAGTGCCACGGCGAGCCGCGGATCACCGGCCTGGATCGCGCAGGCCGCGGCGTCGGACGCGAGCCCGGCGAACGCGGTGAGCGCCCGTTCCCGGTCGGCCTGGGTGACGTGCCTGGGTGCGGTGCGCGGCAACAGTTCTACGGCCAGCCGGAACGCGTCCAGCGCCGCCTGCCAGTCCTGGACCCGCACCATCTCGTACGCCTGCAGCCTGGCCGCCTCCACCCGCATCCGGGGCGGGAAGCCGGGTTCCCCGGCGACCTGGCGGTACAGCGCGAGTGCCGCGGCGCCGTCGCCGGCGAAGGCGAGCGCGAGACCGTGTTTCAGCATCGCGTCGGCGCGAGTGGGATGTCCGTGCGGCGTGGACCGCACCGCGTCCTCGGTGGCACGGGCCAGCCGGCGTGCCGTGCGCCGCAACCGGAAAGGCAAGCGAGGCGCCCGGCCGGTGCCGGGCGCGAGCCGGTGCGGCGTCATGTCACCGCGGTGCGACGACACCAGTGCGAGCCGCCGGCACTCCGCCAGCACGGCGGAGCGTTCCGCGCGGTTGGGATGACCGGGCGGGCTCTCCTTCAGCGCCTGGTGAACGAGCTCGGTCGCGGTGCGCAGGTCTTGGACCCGTCCGGTCGCGCTGTGGCGGGCGAGCAGGACGAGTGCGAGGTTGGACTGGAACCGGGCGCGAAGTGAGCGCGTCCGCGCCCGCGGCACCACCGAGCCGGCCAGCACCGCGGCTTCGTCGAGCAGGCCTATGTCCCTTGTGGACTGAAATCGCAGCCGCAGTGCCTCCGCGAGGTTCGACTTGGCGTTGACCAGGTCGTCGCTGCCCGAGTCGGCGGCGTCGACCGCCTGGCGGAACAGCGCGATCGCGCTGTCCAGCGCGGAGCTGTCGCCGAAGTGCAGGTGCAGGGCGAGCAGGCCGTCGCCCTGGTTGTTCAGACGCGCGGAACGCCGGCGGTGCTGTGGACTCGTCACCTCCACCGCCTGACGGCTGGCCGCGACCGCCTCCATGAGGTCCTCACGCGACCCCGTCACCCTCCACCGCAGCCGCAACGCTCCCGCGAGGTTGGCCAGGTACGACGGCAGCCGTTCGGTGTCGCCGGGATGCCGGCCGGCCGCGTCGCGCAGCAGCGCGACGGCCTCGTCCAGGTCTCCCCGGCTGCCGAGCACCTCGTAGCGCGACCACAGCGCGATGGCGAGACCGTTCGCGACGGCCCCGTCCATCCGCGACCGCGCCAGTGCGCGGAAACCGCTGATCGCCGCTTCGAGCCGGGACTGCTGTCCCGTCAGCTCGAAGGCCCGGAAGTGCTCGGAGGCGCGCTCGTAGTCGCCGCCGCCGGAGAAGATCATGAGCGGCGGTGCCGGGCGCAGTCGGCCGCCGTGCTCGGATCACCATGTCCCACATGGCATTCGGCCATCCACGCGCCGACGCCGAGCATCAGCGGTATGTCTCCCATCGGAGTGCTCAGCGACGGGGCCTTGCCGATCGCGGGACAGGGCAGCATTCCCTGCCGCAGCACCACCGACAGGTACTCGCTGCGCACCCGTTCGACCCTGTCGTCGCCGAGCGGGAGCACGTCGCCGATCCTCGTGATCGCGAGCAGGACCGCGCAGTGCGGGCAGGCGTTGCCGTCCTCGTCCGCCACGATCTGGAACGGCTTCTTGCGATCTCCCCGGCGCGCTTCCCACTTGACGATCACGGTGCCGCCCACCTGGTACATCAGGTAGAGGTGGGTCATGTCGGGGCTGATGCCCCGCGCCACCCCGTCCGCGAAGCCTCTCGCGGTGACCTTCCGCGTTCCTCGTCCGAACATCCGGCCCCCTCTCGTCACCGGCTAGTCACACTACGTGACCATCGGTGTCGAGTGGGCCGAAACAGATGAACTCGTCGCTCCCGGCAGGAAGTTGCAAATGCGCAGGCTGTGCCTGCAAGAGCGTTCGATGGCAGAGCCGGGCACGATCGTGTCGGTGGCTCGGGGCGGGCCGCGGTGTGGCGCGACCGTGCGGATCAAGTGTGGCGAGTGCGAGGACCGCGGTCCATGGGGCAATCGCGGTCAGATCAGGCCGAGCCGCCTGGGTTCCGCGGCCGCCAGTGCCCCCTGGAGCACCGCCTGCTTCCCGCGCGGGCCGAACATCGCCTCGACCTGGCCGGGCATCGCCGCGGCCCACTGCTCGTCTCCGTTGCGCAGCGCGATGCGTCGCAGTGCCGGTGCCACGTGCGTGACCACCGGTGGTGTCACCTCGCGTCCGGCGGCGTCCTGCACTGCCGGCGCAGACCGCGATCCCGACCACGAGGTCTCGAAGTGCGTCCGCCATCCCTTCCTCTCGGCGAACTCGACTGCCACCCGCGGCTGCCGCGCCCCCTCCGCGATGTCGCCCATCGCGCTCGCCGGGCGCCGTGAGGTGCGCCCGGCAGTCCAGGTCCGCGTGGTCGACCCCCTTGGTCTGGCGATCGCTGCCACATGCCCTCTGTAGCTTCAGTGTTGACCGAAATCCAACATGCGCGCGGCGAGGACGGCGCCGGAACCGCTAGATCGGGAACCGGCCTCGGCGCCAGTGCCAGTGGCGGCCTGCCCGCAGGTGGTCGACGACCGCGCGCTGGAGCACCGTGTCGCGCGGCAATCGTTCGAGCGGGGTCGACAGCGTGCGGAACACGAACCGCCGCACCTCGACGTCGGCGTCCAGCCCTTCCTGCTCCTCGTGGGGTTCCAGCTCGAACCTCTGCTGGAACCGGACGATGTTGGAGTCCTCCGGCAGGTACTCCCGCAGCTGCGGGTCGAGCAGCCACGAGCCGCAGGAGAACGCCGTGTAGTGCTCGTCGGGGAAGTGGCGCGGGAAGAACGCGCGGGCTTCGTCGAGTGACGCCGTGACCGCTTGCGGGGTCAGCGGGCCCGAGTCGGGGATGTGCAGGGAGAGCGCGGTGTCACCGCGGTGGTGTTGAAGGCGGCCGAGTTCGTAGACGGCTCCGCGCGTGTGCAACGTCAGCCAGCTCTGCATGACCGGCCAGCCCTCGCGGTTCATCCGCCTGTCGATCGCGAGGTTGCGGCCCAGGTCGGCGAGAGTCGTCCGCGACACGGCGTCGGGGATGCCGTGCTCGCGGTGGTAGTGCGTGACGACGTCGACCAGGGCCAGGTACGCGTACACGTAGAGGTGCCGCCAGGCGGGACCCCGGTCGCGCGGCAGCGCAGGGCCGGGTGGCAGCCACTGGTGGCCGCCGAGATCGGCCCGGACCAGGGCGATCGAGCGGTCCAGCAACCAGCGCAGCTCCGGCGTCCACAGTGGAGAGTCGGCGTCCGGCCAGCCCGCCATGACCTCGGCGGCGTCGTCCGGCCGTACTCCGAGGCGGTCGAGGATCGCGGGCGCGTCGGCCTTGGCGGGCAGCGGGGCGGACGGCCGGTCACCGGCGAGCCGGTGCACGCGGCTGATCTCTTCGGCGGTGACGCCGAGCCGGGCGGCGGTGTCCTCCAGATCCACACGGACGACCCTACCGGGCCGCTGCCGCGCCGGTGCGGCTCGAATGCGCTCAAAGAATCCGTCTTTTTTAGCAACGAACAATGCGCCGACCTGCTGTGCGCGTTCCCAGTCGAACGCATTCGACAGTTCTTGACCGAGCGGAGATCATCCCTCAGAGTTGATGGAGGCGGCCCTATCCGCCGCACAGACATCTCTGTGACGTAATTGCCGTTCGCCCTCAAAGGGCGCGGCGGACCGCTCGGCGCAAGCGGTCCGCCGAACGTCGCATCTCGCGGTCTTCGCCTCAATGAAGAGGAGCACGTTCATGGCCGGATCAGGCCACCCCCCGTCCACTTCCGTTCCCCGCGCCCGCAGACGTCGCGCGGCCGGCATCACCGCCGCCGTGGCCGTCCTGATCGGCGGTCTGGTGGCGGCCTTCAGCGCGGCGCCCGTGTCGGCGGCGACCGTCGACACCACCGCCTGGTACGTCCTGGTCAACCGCAACAGCGGCAAGGCCCTGGACGTCTACAACCTCGCCACGAACGACGGCGCGCGCATCACCCAGTGGGCCCGCAACGACGGCAGCCAGCAGCAGTGGCAGTTCGTCGACTCCGGCGGCGGCTACTACCGGCTGAAGTCGCGGCTGTCGGGCAAGGTCCTCGACGTCCACAACTTCTCCACCGCAGACGGCGGCGCCATCGTCCAGTGGGCCGACTCCAACGGCACCAACCAGCAGTTCCGCCTCGCCGACTCCGACGGCGGGCACGTGCGGCTGGTCAACCGCAACAGCAACAAGGCCGTCGAGGTCCAGGGCGGCTCCACCGCCGACGGCGGCAACGTCGTCCAGTACAGCGACTGGGGCGGTGCCAACCAGCAGTGGCAGCTCGTCCGCGTCGGCGGCGGGACGAACCCCACCACCACGACGAGCAACCCGCCCGGCGGGTGCTCACTCCCGTCGACCTACCGCTGGTCGTCCACGGGCCCGCTGGCGCAGCCGAAGCAGGGCTGGGTGTCGCTCAAGGACTTCACCCACGTCCTCTACAACGGCAAGCACCTGGTCTACGCGACGACGCACGACACGGGCACGACGTGGGGCTCGATGAACTTCGGGACCTTCACGAACTGGTCCGACATGGGTTCTGCCAGCCAGAACGGGATGAGCACCGGCGCCGTCGCCTCCACGCTGTTCTACTTCGCGCCGAAGAACATCTGGGTGCTGGCCTACCAGTGGGGTCCGACCGCCTTCAGCTACCGGACGTCGAACGACCCGGCCAACGCCAACGGCTGGTCGTCGCCGCAGACGCTGTTCACCGGGAGCATCCCCGGCTCCGACACGGGCCCGATCGACCAGACGCTCATCGCCGACGACACGCACATGTACCTGTTCTTCGCCGGTGACAACGGCAAGATCTACCGCGCCAGCATGCCCATCGGGAACTTCCCCGGCAGCTTCGGCTCGTCCTGGACCCAGATCATGAGCGACACGAAGGCGAACCTGTTCGAGGGCGTCGAGGTCTACAAGGTCCAGGGCCGCAACCAGTACCTCATGATCGTCGAGGCGATGGGGTCCGGCGGGCGCTACTTCCGCTCGTTCACGTCCAGCAGCCTGAGCGGCTCGTGGACGCCGCAGGCCGCCACCGAGAGCAACCCGTTCGCCGGCAAGGCCAACAGCGGGGCGACCTGGACCAACGACATCAGCCACGGCGACCTGATCCGCACCAACCCCGACCAGACCAAGACCATCGACCCCTGCAACCTGCAGCTGCTCTACCAAGGGCGCGATCCGAACTCCGGCGGCGACTACGGCCGGCTGCCGTACCGGCCGGGCCTGCTGACGCTGCAACGCTGATCACCGGACGCACCTCCGTCCGCGAATGGGAATGATCGAAGAACGGCATCATCATTGATCCGCCGAGAAGTTTCGAAACATTATCGAAACTTCTCGGCGGTCTTATGAAGCCGGTTCGGCGCTGCTAGTGTCGAAAAAGTTTCGACCGCTGCCGTGCCCACCTCAATGCTGAGGAGTACCGCATATGGCTGAAGCCCATTTTCGACCGTCGAGCCGCAAACGCGGCCGAATGGCACTGCTCGTCAGCGGTGCCTGCACCGCGCTCGTCATGGCGATGACGCCGGTCGTCGCCGCCGCTGATGTGGGCATCGCCGCCACGTGCTCGAGCCAGACGGGCAACAACGGCGGGTACTACTACTCGTTCTGGACCGATGGTGGCGGCAGGGTCTGCATGGAGTTCGGATCCGGCGGCAACTACAGCACGTCGTGGAGCAACGTCGGCAACTTCGTCGGCGGCAAGGGATGGAGCAACGGTTCACGCCGGACCGTGAACTACTCCGGCAGCTTCAACCCGTCCGGCAACGCGTATCTGACCCTGTACGGGTGGACGTCGAACCCGCTGGTCGAGTACTACGTCGTCGACAACTGGGGCAACTACCGGCCCACCGGCACGTACAAGGGCACGGTGACCACCGACGGCGGCACGTACGACATCTACCAGACGATGCGCTACAACGCGCCCTCCGTGGAAGGCACCAAGACGTTCCCGCAGTTCTGGAGCGTCCGGCAGCAGAGGCGGACGGGTGGATCGATCACCACCGGCAACCACTTCGACGCGTGGAACCGGGCCAACATGCGGCTCGGCAACTTCAGCTACTACATGATCCTCGCGACCGAGGGGTACCAGAGCAGTGGCAACTCCAACATCACGGTGAGATGAGCTCTGCCGCGTGACGCGATCCTCCTCCGCCGGACAAGCCGCGACGCTGTCCGGTGGGGGAGGATCGCACGGCGACGGCGGGTGGGTCAGCGGCCCCGGCGGTCGAGCGCGATCCAGTTGGTCTCCCACGTCGTGCCACCGTCGCCGGAGAACGCCTGCTCGAACCTGGCCTGGTCGGGCCCCTGGCGGAAGACCAGGAACCGCACCTTGATCGGGCGGCCGCCGAGCTGGTCGTCGCCGTAGAACTCGCCTACGCCGTCACGGAATCCGCCGAACACGGCTGGTGTCAGCACACCGTCGCGCATGCCGGCGAAGTTCAGGCTCCACCGCTGGGCCTGGGGTTCGTACAGCCGCAGGTTGAGGCCCTCGACGCGTCCGCTCGGGCCGGCGATCCTCAGTTCGACGACGTTGGCGCGCCGATCCATCAGAGGACGCACGACGCTGGTCCCGCTGAACTGGAGCCAGTGGTCGGCGGACTCCGACAACGGCTCGGCGAGCACGCGCACGGTGGTGCGCCAGTCGCCTATCTCCCAGTCGAAGTCGCGTTGACCGTCGGCGGTCTGCGAGGCGTGTCCGGAGGCGGTCGTCGCGGCCACCAGGAGAACGGAGAGCACCGCGACGAGGATTCGCTTATGTGGCAGGTTCATGGCCTGACTATCGGAGCGGAGTCCGGCCGTGGACAAGAAGGCACCTGCAGGTAACCCCTCGCGCCCCAACCCGTTGCCCGGCTGCCCGATGGCCGCCGCGTTCGCCGCGATCGGCGGGAAGTGGAAGCTGACGCTGCTCTACTGGCTCGCCCACGGCGAGACCCACTTCGCCGGTCTGCGCCGCCGCGCCGCCCCGATCACGCCCAAGGTGCTGGCCGAGCAGTTGCGCGAGCTGGAGGCCGACGGACTCGTCGCGCGCGTGGAGACCGGACCGGTTCCCGCGCCCGTCGTCTACCGGCTCACCCCTTACGGGACAACGGTTCTGCCCGTCGTCGAAGGGGTGAGGGTGTGGGGCGAGGCTCATCTGCGGCGCACACGGGGGGAGGCCTCCCCGGCAGTTCTGATGAGCTGCGCGGACATGATCGCCTGAACCCCGCTGACCACCGGACGCGGTGGACAGTCCGACCGCGACACGAACCCGCTGTCACTCCTCCCTTTCCCGGACGGTGGTCATCGTGGTGAGCCCGGACATCTCGAGGATGGGGAAGAGCAACGAGGTCGCGATCAGCTCGGTCCGCTCGGCGTGCGTGAACAGCACGCTCATCCCGGCGCTGTCGATGTAGTGCACCTCGGTGAGGTCGACGACCAGCGGTCCCGTGGTGTCCGTGACAGCGGCCGCGAACGCCCGGGCGTTGCTCAGATCGATCTCACCCGCCGCCCTGATGACGGACCTGCCCTGCGGGTCGACGGTCTTGGTCAGCGTCAGCGGCGTCGTCATCGAGAATCCTCACCTGCATCGTCACGGTGGTACCGGAGGGATCGGGGCGGATGGTGACTTCGTCCATCACCGTCTGCATGATCGCGGTGCCCCGGCCGCGTCTCGTCGCGGGGTCGGTGGCCGGTGGCTTCCAGGTGCCGGTGTCGGCCACGGTCGCGAGCAACCCGGCGCCACCCGCCGTCTCCACCCGGACCCGGACGGCCTCGCGCGTGGTGTCCCGGTAGGCGTGCTCGATCGCGTTGGTGCAGGCCTCCCCGACGGCCAGGAGGACGCTTTGGGCGCGTTTCGGGGAGAGCCCGCACTCCCGCAGCCAGGTGCGCAACGCGTGCCGGGCCTCCCCGAGCCGGCCGGGCTCCGCGGGGAAGGTCATGTCCAGCGGCGCCGGGTGGCGGTACAGGAGCAGGGCCACGTCGTCGTCGTAGCCGCCTTCCGGGGCGAGAGCCGTCATGACCTGCCCGGCGAGGTCTTCCAGCCCGCTCGCACGGCCCTCCTGCACCGCGTGTGCGGCCTTGTCGATGCCCTCGGTCAGCGAGCTGCGACGGCGTTCGACGAGCCCGTCGGTGTAGGTGAGCAGCGTGGAGCGGGGCGGCAGGTGGCACTCTGCCTCCGTGCGCAGCACGCCCGGCTTCACCGCGAGCGGGATGGACCGTCCGCCTTCGAGCAGGTGGGTGGTGCCGTCGGGGAGCGCCAGGATCGCGGGCGGGTGTCCGGCGCTCGAGTAGACGAGGTGTCCGGTGGCGGGATCGAGGACTCCGCAGAACACCGTGGTGCACAAGGCGCCGGGAACGCCGTCGGCGAAGTGGTCGAGCGCCATGAGGGCGCGTGCGGGCCCGGTTTCCTGCAACAGCAGCGCACGGCAGGCGCTGCGCAGCTGACCCATCACCGCCGCGGCGCTGAGCCCGCGGCCGACGCAGTCCCCGACGACGACGCCGATGCGCTTGTCCGGCAGCGGGAACGTGTCGTACCAGTCGCCACCGATCTCGAGCGGACGCGCCGCCGGTTCGTAGCGCACGGCGAAGCCGCCGGGCAGGTGCGACGGGCCCAGGATGGCCCGTTGCAGCGCCAGCGCCGTCTCCCGCTGCTGGTCGATCTGACGCGCCCGGGACAGGCCCTGCGTGAGATGACCGGCCAGCAACGACAGCAGCAGCTCGTCCTGCTCGGTGAAGTGCGTGTGCGAGTGGAGGTGCAGCCACAGCACCATCGGTCCGTCGGGGTGCTCGACGGTGACGGCGGTGCTGCCGTCCTCCAGGGCGACGGGCGTCAGCGCGCTGTGGTCCTTCAGCGCGGCGAGCGTCGAGCGCCGGCGTACCGGCAGGTCCTCCCATTCGAGGCGCTCGGTGACGGTGGTGACCCACGGCGTCTCGTCGCGGCCGAAGACGACGGCCAGCACCTGCTCGGTCCGCCACAGGGTCTCCAGATGTTCCAGCGCGCCGGACAGAGCCTCGGAGGCGCTGGTCGCCCGGGACAACCGCACGCTGAGCTCCGCGAGCGCGGCCTCACGCCTGCGGGCGTGGTGATCGGCGGTGACGTCGCGGAACGTGCCGACCGTGACCGTCCGGCCGCTGTCGGGGTCGCGGGCGGGGTTCATGAGGGCGCTGACCCACAGCCTCCTGCCGTCGCGATGGGTGACCGGGACGGTGTGGCTGCGCTGGTCGCGCCCGGACCGCGCCGCGAACGCGTCGGCGAACCGGCGGTGCGCCTCGGGATCGGTCCGCTCGTCCGGCCACCACGGGTGCGGCACGGCGTAGGGCACGCCGTCCGCCCCGTACCCGAGGATGTCGGTGAACGCGGCGTTGACCTCGACGACGGTGCCGTCGTCGTCGCAGACGAAGAACGCCTCCTGCAGGGAGTCGATCAGCGCGTCGCGCCAGCGGGCGTGCCGGCCGCGCAGCCGGGAGAGGTCGACGTTCGCCCGCACCCGCGCCAGGAGGTCCGCGGCGGCGAACGGCTTGACGAGGTAGTCGTCCGCGCCGGCCCGCAGTCCCTCGCCGGACGCCTCCTGCCCGGCGCGGGCCGACAACAGCAGCACCGGCACGGCCATCGTGCGCGGGTCGGCCCGCAGGGCGGTGACCAGGGAGAGCCCGTCCATGCGCGGCATCATCACGTCGCTGACCACGAGGTCCGGCGGATGAGCGAGCGCCGTCTCCAACGCCGCCTGGCCGTCGTTCACGGCGCGGACCTCGTAGCCCGCCCTGAGCAGCAGCCGGGTGAGGTACTCCCGCATGTCCGCGTTGTCGTCGGCGACCAGCACGGTGGCGGGCACCTGCGGTGCGGCACCGGCGGCCGCGGTGGGCAGCAGGTCCTCGGCGACGAGGCCGGGATCCGGCAGCCAGCGCAGCGCCTCCTGCAGGTAGGGGGCGGCGATGTCGGACACCGTCGGCGGCACGGCCTCCTGCGACAGCGCCTCGGCGGGCAGGTGGTCCGTGCCGAACGGCAGCTCGACGGTGAAGCGGGTGCCCTCACCCTCGGCGCTGTCGGCCTCGATGGTGCCGCCGTGCAGGTGGACGAGCTCCTGCACGAGCGCGAGCCCGATGCCACTGCCCTCCCGCGACCGGGACCAGCTGTTGTCGATGCGGTGGAAGCGTTCGAACAACCTGGGGATCTCGTGCCGCGGCACGCCGACCCCGGTGTCGCTGACCGTCACGACGGCCTTGCCCGTGCCGCCGCGCACGGTGATGCCGACCGAGCCCTCGACGGTGAACTTGAGCGCGTTGCTCAGCAGGTTCAGCACGACCTTCTCCCACAGGCCGAGGTCGACGTGCACGGGCTCGGGCAGGGGAGAGCAGTCGATCTCGAAGCTCAGCCCCGCCCTCTCCACCGCGGAGCGGAAGACGCCGGCCAGTTCCGCGGTGATCGTCGCGAGCTCGACGGGCTGGAAGTGCGCCTGCATGCGGCCCGCTTCGAGCCGCGAGAAGTCCAGCAGGGTGTTGACCAGCTTGCCGAGCCGCAGGCCGTTGCGGTGGATGACCTCCAGCTCCTGACCCGCCTGCGGGTCCGCCTGGCCCAGCCGGTCCCGCAGGTCCTGCACCGGGCCCATGATGAGCGTGAGCGGGGTGCGGAACTCGTGGCTGATGTTGGAGAAGAACGCGGTCTTGGCGCGGTCGAGCTCGGCGAGCTCCTCGGCACGGCGTTGCTGGGCCTGGAAGTCGTGGGCTCCCGCGATGCCGGAGGCGAGGTGGCCCGCGACCAGGTCGACGAACCCGCGGTAGCCGTCGTCGAGCGGACGGTGCCTGTTCAGGCCGGCGACCAGGAACCCGTGCGGCGCGCCGCCGGACCGTTGCAGCGGCACCACCAGCGCGCCGGAGGGAGGTCTGTTCCAGTCGCCGCTGGGCAGATCGGCGAACCGTTCGCCGTCGAGCTCGACCAGGACGGAGTCGCCGCCCATCACCGCCTGCACCGGCCACACCGGTGACTCGTCCGCGGTGGAGACGGCCGCCGGAGCGACCGGATGTCCCGGCGCGATCCCCGTCGCCCCTGCCAGCCGGGCACGGCCGTGGTCGACGAGGTAGAGCAGGG
Organism: Lentzea sp. NPDC051208; assembly: GCF_040682435.1. Taxonomy (NCBI): domain Bacteria; kingdom Bacillati; phylum Actinomycetota; class Actinomycetes; order Pseudonocardiales; family Pseudonocardiaceae; genus Lentzea; species Lentzea sp. NPDC051208. The sequence continues at coordinate 135,537 of NZ_JBFBAW010000020.1, forward strand.
TGAACGGCAGGTCGCGGCGATTGCGTTCGAGCTGCGCGCAGCCGAACGCCAGCACCTCCCGCTCCTCACGCGCGACGGTGGGATCCGAGCCGAGATCCCGCAGCGTCGCCATCCGCCGCTCACCGATGACGCGCTCGGTCTCCTCGCTGACCACGCACAACATCCCCGCCACCGCACCACGTTCGTCGCGCAGAGGGCTGTAGGAGAAGGTGTGGTAGGTCTCCTCCGAGTACCCCGAGCGCTCCAGGAACAACAGCAGGGCCTCGTCCCAGGTCGCCCGTCCGGTGCTGAGCACGCTGTCCACCCTGGGCTCGAGGTCCTGCCAGATCTCCGCCCACACCTCCGCGGCCGGTCGCCCCAGCGCCCAGGGGTACTTTCGTCCCAGCGTGTTGCGCCGATAAGCGTTGTTGCAGAAGAAGGTCAGCTCCGGTCCCCACGCCAGCCACATCGAGAACCTGGACGACAGCAGGACGCTGACGGCGGTGTGCAGGCTCTGCGGCCAGCCTTCCGGCGGGCCGAGCGGGGTGGCGGCCCAATCCACCGCGGCGAGGTCGCGGCCGATCTCCGGGTCCTCGGCGAACACGCCGGTGAGCGTGGAACGGTCGTGTTCGTGTCCTCTGCCGTCAGAGCCCCTCACGACCGTTCCCTTCGCCACACCGCGACAAGCTGACCTGTCCAGGGTGCGGACACCTGGCACGGGCTGCACAACGAGCGGGACGAGTGTGTGCCGCGACATCGTCGCACAGGGCCGGAAGATCCATTCGGCGTTACCCCTGGTGGAGCACGTCGTGCGTGCTGAGCGTGGCCCGGTAGCCGAACAGCAGCAGGGCGTGCAGCAGGAACAGCCACAGCCCGAGCGCCGCCACCGCGCCCGGGATCGCCAGGCCACCGTAGGGAATCGCCCAGTCCACGGGGATCAGCAGGAAGGTGACGAACCCGTGCAGGAATCCCGTGAGCACCGCTCCCACGGCGACCCCGGCCGCCAGGATCGTCCTGACCGGCAGCGCGACCGGCCCGACGAAGGCGAACACCAGCCCGACGGTCACGCAGATCGGGACCGTGTCGAGGTGGAACGACAGCACGACCCCCAGCACGGTCGACCAGCCCCCGGCCTCGTAGAGCGGGCCGACCACCGAGGCGAACGCCAGCGGCAGCGCGACCAGCAGGGGTGCGAGCAGGAGCACGGGGAGGAACGCGATCCGCCCGGCCCAGCCGGTCCACTTGGTCGGCCGTTCACCGGCGGCCTGCACGAGGCTCCGGCGGAGTCCTTCGCCGTAGAGCGACGCGGGGAACAGCGCGGCGGCGAGCAACGGCCAGGAGGTGGTCGTCGCCGCCTCGGCCAGCTGGACCAGCGCGGCGGTGGGGTCGTGCGCCTGGGGCAACGATCCGCCGACCGTGCGTGCGCCGTCGACCACGAGTTCCGGGCCGAAGAGCAACGCCACTCCGCGGAGTGCGATCAGCAGCAGCGGCACCAGGCCGAGCGCGGAGAAGAACGTCAGCCCGGCGGCCCACAGCAGGAGGTCCCGGCCGCGCAGCGCGCTCGACGTAGCCGCTGCCACGGCGCGGAGTACATGCATGATCGGGAAGTACCCGAACCTGCGTGAAGTCATCCACCGGCCTACCGTGGTGGCGTGACCGGTCACGAGGCGAACCCAGTCGACGGGTGGTCCCGGCTGCACGGTGAGGACGTCTCCGCGAGCAGGCTCGTCGTCGGCTGGCTGCGGTTCGTGCACGCGCTGGCCCGTCCGCTCGACCGCGTTCCTCCCGATCTGCTGTCGGTGGCCGGTGTGGTGGTCGCGGGAGGCGCGGTCGCCGCCGCCGGCGCGGGGGGACGGTGGCCCCTGCTGGCGCTGCTGCTGGTCGTGGCGACCGGCGTGCTCGACGGACTGGACGGCGCGGTCGCCCTGCGCACCGGCCGGGCGCGGCCGCTGGGCGCGGTGGTGGACGCGGTCGCCGACCGGCTGGCGGACCTGTTGCTGCTGCTGGTCCTGCTGGTGCTCGGGGTCGAGGCGTGGTGGTGCGCCGCCATCGGGGTGACCGTGTTGCTGCACGAGTACGCGCGGGCGAAGGCGCAGGCCGTCGGGATGGCCTCGGCGGGCGCGATCACCGTGGCGGAACGGCCGATCAGGATCATCGTCGTCGCGATCGCCTGTGCCGGAACGGGTCTGGCGCCCGGCGGCACGCCGGGTACCGGGTGGAGCTGGGCCGTCGTGTCGGCGCTGGTGTGGGCGGCGTGCGCCGTGGCCGGGTTCGGCCAGCTCGCCGCCGGCATCCGGCGGGAGCTCAGGGGCCGCCCCTGGACGGGACCGTTCGCGTCAGGCCGGTCCGATCATGCGGGCGACGATCCGCGCTGACATCGCCACGAGCGGCAGGCCGCCGCCGGGATGCGCCGAGCCGCCGACGAGGAACAGGCCGGGAACGGGAGCGCGGTTGGCCGGCCGGAGCAGGGCTGCCCGCGGTCCGTTGGACGACGAGCCGTAGATCGACCCGCCGACGGCGCCCGTGTCGCGCTCCCAGTCGGCCGGTGTGCGGATCACGCGCCAGCGCACCCGGTGCCGGACGTCCAGCCCGCGGCCGGCCATCACCCGCAGGACCCGATCGGCGTAGGAGTCGGCGAGACCTGGCGTGGTCCAGTCGACGTCTCCGTGGCGTGGCGCGTTGACCAGCACGAACCAGGCCTCGTCTCCCTCGGGCGCGACGGCGGGGTCGTCCGGTGCGCACACGTAGACCGTCGGGTCCGGCACGGGTCGCGGGTGGCGGCCGAAGAGGGAGTCGAACTCGTCGTCGTAGTCGGCGGGGAACAGCACGCGGTGGTGGACGGGTTCCGGGGACTTCCCCTGCAGTGCGAGCAACAGCACGAACCCCGACAGCGACGGCTGGGTCTTGCGCAGCATCCGGTGTGGACGGTGCGAGCGCCGGTCGGTGAGCAGGTCGCGGTAGAGGTGTTCGGCGTCCACATCGGACACCACGACGTCGGCGGGCTGTCGTTCACCGTCCCGCAGTCGCACGCCGGTGACTCCGCCGCTGCCGGACTCCACGGCGGTGACCGTCGCGGTGAAGCGGAAGCGCACCCCGAGGTCGACGCAGCGGCCGTACAGGGCGTCGCCGAGCCCGCGCAGCCCGCCGCGCACGTACCAGCCGCCGAACCGCTGCTCGATGAACGGGATCACCGTCATCAACGCGGGCGTGCGGCGCGGGTCGGAGCCGCTGTAGGTGGCGTAGCGGTCGAGGAGCATGCGCAGCCGCGGATCGGTCAGCCGTCGCTCGCCTGCTCCGCGCAGCGTGCGCCACGGCGCGATCGCCATCAGGTCGCGGACGCTCGCCGACCGCCGCAGCAGGTCTCGCACGCCGTTCAGCGGGTTCTGCAGCACCGGGTCGCCGACGAGGTCCCACAACCGTTCCGCGTCGGTGAGCAGCGCCCGCCACTGCCGGGCCGCCTCAGGCCCGAACGCGTCGGTCAGCGCGGCCTCCACGTGCTGCTCGGCGTGCGGCATGTCGAGCTCGGAGCCGTCCGGGAAGCGGTAGCGGCAGGTCGGCTCCACCGGCACGATCTCCACGAGGTCGTCGAGCGGTGCGCCCGTGGCCGCGAAGAGGTCGCGGTAGACGTGGGGGAGCGTCAGCAGCGACGGTCCGGTGTCGAACGTGAAGCCGTCGCGCCGCAACGTACCGAGCTTGCCGCCGTGGCCGGCGGCCTGCTCGTACACCGTCACCTCGTGTCCGGACTTCGCCAGCCGCGCGGCCGCGGCCAGTCCGCCCATGCCCGCACCGATCACCGCTACCCGTACCACGTCAGCTGCTCTCCCGCAACGATCGGCCCTTCCAGCGCAGCCGCCCTGCCCGCCGGGCTCGCCACGACCGCGCGACGAGCGTGAGCAGCACCCCCACCGACACGGGATGGGCGAGGGCGTCGGGCCACACCCGTCCACCGGTGTGCCGTGCCGTCACGACCCTGGTGAGCACGCCCGCCGCGTATCCGGCAGCACCGGCGCGCGACCCCGTGAGCGCGGCGATCGGCGGCAGGACGTACAGCCACGCGAGCACGACCGACAGCGCCGCCGCGGCCACCGGGGTGCCGGTGGCGGACCACAGCGACTTCTCGTACCCGTCCCGGACCCCCGCCCAGTCCTCGTACATCCGGCAGACCGCCACGGTGCTGCCGTCGACGACCACACCGCGGCCTCCGCTGCGCTTGACCGCCCGCATCAGGGCGATGTCGTCGAGCACCGCCGTGGCGATCCCCGCGAAACCCCCACTGCGCTGATAGGCGGCGGTGTCCACCACGAGGAACTGCCCGTTCGCCGCGGACAACGACGGCCTGGGGGAGCGTTCGGCCAGTCGCAGCGGCAGGAACACCAGCCACGACCACTGCAACAGCGGCTGGACGAGACGGGCCCCGGCACCGTCGGCGAGCTGGCGCGGGAACGGCGACACCACGTCGAGGTCGTTCTCGCGCAACATCGCGACAGCCGCGGCGATCGCATGGGGCGCGAGCACGACGTCCGCGTCGACGAAGACCAGCACGTGACCTTCCGCCAGTTCGGCCAGCCGGGCGCACGCGTGGGGCTTGCCGGGCAACCCGGCCGGTGGCGCATCGCCCGTGACGACACGCAGCCGCGGGTCGTCACCCGCCACCCGGCGCACCTCGTCGGCGGTGCCGTCGGCCGAACCGTCGTCGAGCACGATGATCTCCAGCTCGGGCACCCCGCGCTGAGCCCGCAACGACCTGATGGTCGGCGCGATCCGGTGCGCCTCGTCCCGCGCGGGCACCAGCACCGACACCTTCTCCTGGCACTGGGGCGGATCCGCCGCCGGCACCCGCATCAGCCGCGCGTTCACGAGAGCGTGCGCCGCGGCCACAAGAGAGCCGACGGCGGCAGAACGCACCGCGGCGCCGAGAAGTCTTCTCACCGATGTGCCCGCCACAACGTGAACGCGAACGGCACGGCCACCACTCCCATGAGCAGACCGGCGACCAGGGACACCGCGGGCCGGTCGAAGAACGCCGCGTGCGCCCACACCGAGGAACCGTAGGTCCACAGGTACAGCACCGGAGCGGGCCCCGCCCGCAGGTCGAGCTCCCTGGTGACGCGCGGCCGCCCGACGCTCCAGTGCAGCGCGGTGATCATCAGTGCCGCGACCAGCAGCCAGCCTGCGTAGTTGGTCAGCGGGACACCGTCCACACCGGGCAGTGCCGGGCTGGGATCGGCCCACACCCAATGCCCGGCGTCGACCATCTGCGGATCGAGGAACACGTCCCACGACGCCAGGGCCCACGCGCCGATCACGACGACCAGCCAGGCCGGGCGGGCCATCCGCAGTCGCGCCGCGAGCGACCGCCCGACGAGCAACGCCGGCCAGCACATCATCACCCACGCCAGAGCCACGACCACCGGCACTCCGGCGACGTCCAGGCCGAGCGTGCCCGTGTAGCGGTAGTCGCCGAACGGAAAGCCCGTGTGCACACCGATGGTCTCGGCCAGCAGGCCGCCGCCTCCGGCGATCGCCACCAGCAGGGCCGCCGCTCGCGGCCCGAAGCGGGCGAAGGCGTCGCACACCGACGCCACGGCGAACGCGATCACCGACGCCACCGTGGTGAAGAGCCTCGCCTCCGGCTCGGTCATGGAATAGACGATCTGCGCCAGCACGACGAGCGCACCGCAGATCCACGCCACGGCGCGCAAAGCACCGGCGTACCTGCGCACCGCGGCACCCGAAGCGCCGCGTTCGACGCCGACGTTCACGCAGACCTCCGCCTGCGCGCGGCCGCACGCAGGAGCGGGACACGGCCTTCCACCGGGACCGTCCAGAGGTCGGTCCCGGTCACACCCCACCGGCCGAGCAGCTGGTTGGCGGCGGCGAAACCGGTCGTCGCCGCGCGCTCCATCAACGCCACCGGCAGGTCGATGCGCACGAGATCACCCGCCAGCACCAGGAAGTCGTCCGGCGTGCTCACCCGCGGCCTGTCCTCGTAGCCACCCGCGGGGAACAACGGGCAGTCGGAACGCCACTCGTGCCGTTCGTCGATCACGGTGGCGCCCTTGGTCTCCGGGTAGACCTCGGTCAGCTGCTCCCAGAGCCGCAGCCTGGCCTCGCCCTCGTCCACATCGGACGGTATGGCGTAGCCGTGCAGCTCCACCACCGAGCCACCGGTGCGCGCCGCCCAGGCCCTCGCCTCGTGTTCGTAGGCATCGAGCACGCTCACGTTGTCGAGCAGGTCGTACCCGCTGGTGCCGATGAAACCCGGCCGGTCGACCGGCCGGTCCAGCCAGTACCGCGACACCAGGAACGGTGGCGCGGTCCGCAGTCCCGCCACCTGTGCGCGCCAGCCGGCGTCTCCGAGGTCCGGTGATGACTGCACGATCCCGCGCAGTCCTTTCACGTCGGCGGCGAGCACCACGGCGTCGGCGTCGACCACGCCGTCTCCGGTGGTGACGGTGAAACGCCTTGCCCCGCCCCGTTGCACCGACTCCACGTCCACACCTGTGCGCACCTCGGCGCCCAGGTCGACGAGGCGGTGACCGAGCGGATCCCACAGGCCGTGCGGGAACGGGTCCGCCGCGACGTCGAAGAGCAGTCCCTCGTTCGAGCCGAGGAAGTAGATGTGGAACATCACGGCGAGCTCGGCGGCCGACATGTCCCGCGGATGCGCGAAGAAGCTGCGGGAGAACACTTCGAACGCGAGTGCGTGCGCGGCCTCCGGAAAGCGGACGCGCTGCAGGTACTCGGCGGCGTCGATGCCGTCGAGCTCGTCGTAGACGCCCGGCACGGACACGTCCAGCAGCTTCAGGGCCGCCTCGGGGTTCATGTCCGGCAGATCACGCCAGCGGAACGTCGGGCTGCGCCGCAGGAACGCCAGCACGTTCCACGGTGCCGTCGTCGGCATGCCGGCGAAGGAGTCGCGGTCGCCCCGCGCGTGCCACAACGGGTAGTCGGCCATCGGCGTGAGCGCCCGGCCGTCCGGATCGACGCGCCTCAGCAGCGCACGCAAGTTGTAGTACTGCCGGAAGAACGCGTGGAATCCACGCGTCATCGTGACGTCGCTGCCGTCCGCCAGCCGAGTGCGCCAGCCGCCGATCCGCCCGCCCAAGTACGACTCACGTTCGTACAGCACGACACGCGCACCGCGTTCCGCGAGCAAAGTGGACGCCGCGAGACCCGCGATGCCACCGCCCACCACAGCGACCACCGGCACGTCGCCGGTGAGGCGGGGACGTCCCGCTCGTGCGGGAAGCCGCACCGCCTTGCGATCCTTCATCGGGTTCCTGTTCAGGCTTCGCGGTCCTGGTCGACGGCGATCACGCCGAGCACCTCGTCGAACGACTCGTACAGGCCGTCCGGAACGGAGTGCAGCGCGTGCACGGTGTCCTCGTCGGCGTTGTTGCGTGACGCGTGGTCGACCAGCTGCCCCTTGTCCGCGGGGTAGGTCACGTCGTCCAGCGCGGTGCGCAGGCGGTCGACTGTCGTCGTGTCGCTCATCGTTCTCCTCCAACTCGGCTCCTGACGCCTCCGGTTACCCACGCTTTCCCACCGTTAACGCACAGGCGTCGCCAGTCGGCGGGGCTTGGTACAGCCCGGTCTCCAGCCGGGGTTCCCGAGGTGGTGCGGCCGTTCTCCAGCGGCCAGTTCCGCATCGCCCACGATGCCGCGCGGGCGTGTGCCTCGATCCCGGCACCGCCGCTCCTGGCCGGGGCGCCGCACGACTGCTGAACGTGCTGCATCGTTGCTGTGGCAGGGCTTCTGGCTCACGGCGTCAGACGTTCGTGCCGAAGAGCGCGTGCACCCGCCCCGGGGACCGTTCCACCGACGCCAGGTTGCGCCTCGGGACGGGGGAGAGGTCGAAGAACCCGGTCTCCCGGGCGCGCCCGGCCGCGGTGCGGCGGAGCCGGATCCGTCGACCAGCGGGTGCTTCGACGGGCCGGCCGGCGGCGCGAAGATCCGGTCGGCGGCCGCGTGCACGGTCCTGGTGACGGAGACGCTTCTCTTGGGCACGCTTCCAGCCAAGCACCGGCGACCGCGCCTTGCATGACGGGCGCCGAGATCCCCGGTCGGCGCGCCGTTTGTTCAGTGCGCTGAGCATCTGCATAATGCTCAGCGTGCTGAACGATCTGACCTGGCCGCGTCGCCTGGCGGCCGCGGCCTGCGTCGGCGTTCCGCTCGTCCTCCTGGTCGCCGGGTGGGGCCCGTTGACCGCGGGGCACCCCGCTCATCTCGTGCTGTTGGTCGTGGCAGCCGTGGGCGGCGTCATGCTCGCGATGTGGCGGCGAGCCCCGTCGTGGCTGGTCGTGGCGTCCGCGGTCGTCCTGCTCGCACCGCTGCTGTACCTCCAGCCGTTCCGGGCCACTCAGGCCGGGGCCGGGGCGACGGTGCTGCGGCCGGACGGTCCGGTGCGGGCCGGACTGGTGTTCCACCCCGGCGCGAGAGTCGACTACCGCGCCTACCTCCCGCTGCTGCGTCGCGTCGCCGCGCAGGGATTTCTCGTGGTCGTGGTGAAGGAACCGCTGAACATCGCACTGCTGAGCGGTGACACGGCGCCGCTGCGTGCCGAACATCCCGAGGTTCCGGTCTGGGCCGTCGGCGGGCACTCCCTGGGAGGCGTGGCCGCGGCACGGGACGTCCTCGCGGACTCGTCGGTGCGGGGCTTGGTGCTGTGGGCGTCCTACCCGGTCGACGACCTGTCGGGTCGCGGCGGGCTCGACGCGTGGTCGATCCACGGCCGGCAGGACGGCTTCACGACACCGCAGGACGTCGCCGGCTCGCGGAACCTCCTGCCGGCGGACACGCGGTTCGAAGAGGTTGCCGGGGCCGTGCACGCGTTCTTCGGTGACTACGGCGACCAGCCGGGCGATGGCGTGCCGACCGTCTCCAGGGCCGAAGCCCAGGACGAGATCGTCGCCCACACCACGGCCGCCCTGGCCGAACTGGGTCGTTCGGTTTCCGCGATTCGTAATAACTGACGGTGCTGCCTTGCGGCACGATCACACCATGCCCGGAATTCGTGTCACGGCTGTCTCGTTCGCCCTGCTCGCCGTCCTGGCCGCGTGCGGCAGCCCGGCGAGCTCACCCGCTCCCGCGTCGGCTCCGCCGGCCACGTCCTCGGAGAGCACCGTGCCGTCGCCGAGCGGCACCTCCGCGGTGGCGACCGCGCCGGACCAGCTGAAGTTCACCGCCAAGACCCTCGACGGCAAGGACATCTCCGGGGCGGACCTCGCCGGCAAGCCGGTCGTGCTGTGGTTCTGGGCGCCGTGGTGTCCCAAGTGCCAGCGAGAGGCGCCGGGCATGGCCGCGGCCGCGAAGGAGCACGGCGAGAAGGTCACGTTCCTCGGAGTCGCCGCGCAGGACCAGGTGCCGGCGATGCAGCAGTTCGTGCAGCGGTACGGGCTGCAGTCGTTCCAGCACGTCGCCGACGTCGACAGCGCGGTGTGGAAGCGCTTCGGCGTGACCGCCCAGCCCGCGTACGCGTTCGTCAGCGCGGGCGGCGAGGTGGAGATCGTGACGAAGCAGCTGTCCGAGCAGGACCTGAAGCAGCGGCTGAGCGCGCTGGCATGACGCAGACACTGCTGGTGGCCTTGGTGGCGGGCATGGTCGCCACGGTCAACCCGTGCGGGTTCGCGATGCTGCCCGCCTACCTGGCGCTGGTCGTGACCGGCGCCAGCGAGCAGTCCCGCGCCCGGCTGCTGACCAGGGCCGTCGTGTCCAGCGCGATGATGACCCTCGGGTTCGTCACCGTGTTCGGCCTCTTCGGCCTGGCCTTCTCGGTGGTCGCCTCGTCGGTGCAGCGCTACCTGCCGTTCGTGACCGTCCTGATCGGACTCGTCCTCGTCGTGCTGGGTGTGCTGCTGGTGCTGGGCCGGGAGATCACGGTGCTGGTGCCGAAGCCGGCCAGGGGAGCGCCGAACCGGCACGTCGGGTCGATGTTCGGCTACGGCGTGGCGTACGCGATCGCGTCGCTGTCCTGCACCATCGGCCCCTTCCTCGCCGTCGCGGGATCGACGCTGCGCAGCGGCGACGTGCTGGACGGCGTCACCGCGTTCCTCGCCTACGCGGCCGGCATGGGCCTGGTGGTGACGGTGCTCGCGGTCGCCACCGCTCTGGCCAGCGACGTGGTGACGCGACGGGCCCGGTCGCTGCTGCCGCACGTGTCCCGGCTGGGGGGCGTGCTGCTGGTGCTCGTCGGGGCGTACGTGGCGTACTACGGCGTGTACGAGCTGCGGCTGTTCTTCGGGGACGGCGATGCGGTCGATCCGGTGGTCGACGCCGCTGGACGGCTGCAGGGATTGTTCGTCGACCTGTTCACCACGATCGGACCGGTGCCGTTCGTCGTCGTGCTCGCAGTGCTGGTGGCGGGCAGCGTGGTGCTGGTCCGGAGGCGCAGCCGGACGCGCTGAGTCAGCGGCGCCGCACGAACAGACGCCCCAGAAGGCCCACGGCGAACATCGCCAGTCCGGCGATCACGGACGGCAGGGGCAGGGTCGCGACGAGGGTGACGCAGCCGGCGGCGCCGAGCACGTTGAGCGCGCGGGGCCAGCGGCGTTGCTCGTCCGGCTGGCTCGCGGCGGAGAGGTTGGCGATCAGGTAGTAGACCAGCACGCCGAACGACGAGAACCCGATCACGGACCGCAGGTCGGTGGTGAACACGAGGACGCTGACGACGACGGCGAGCGCGATCTCGGCGTGGTGGGGCACCTGGTAGCGGGGGTGGACGGCGGCCAGCCAGTGGGGCAGGTCGCGGTTGCGGGCCATCGCGAGCGTGGTGCGGCCGACGCCGGCGATGAGCGCCAGGAGCGCACCGAGACTGGCCAGCGCCCCACCGATGCGCACGACCGGGGCCAGGCCGGGTGAACCGGCGGCCGTGACGGCCTCGGTCAGCGGCGCTGCCGCGGCGGCGAGCCGGTCGGGACCCGCGGCGAGCAGCGCGGCACCGCCGACGAGGACGTAGACGACCACGGTGATGCCCAGGGCGATCGGGATGGCACGGGGGATGGTGCGCTGCGGGTCGCGGACCTCCTCGCCCATGGTCGCGATGCGGGCGAACCCCGCGAAGGCGAAGAAGAGCAGCCCGGCGGCCTGCAGCGTTCCGTAGATCCCGCCGGTGCCCAGCGCGTGCCAGCCCCCGAGGTTGTCCGTGGTCGCCGCGCCTCCGGCCGCGATGCCGGCGAGGATGGTCGCGAGGGCGATCAGGGTCGCGGTGACGAGGACACGGGTGAGGGCGGCGGTTCTGGTGACACCGCGGTAGTTGAGCGCCGCGAGACCGATCACGCCCGCGACCGCGACGAGCCGTTGTGCCCACCAGGGGCCGGGGACGGCGTAGGTGGCGAACGTGAGCGCCATCGCGGCGCAGGACGCGGTCTTGCCGACGACGAAGCCCCAGCCCGCGGTGAAGCCCCACCAGTGGCCGAGCTGTTCGCGGCCGTAGACGTAGGTGCCGCCGGACGTCGGGTAGGTCGCGGCGAGCTGCGCGGACGCGGTGGCGTTGCAGTAGGCGATGACCGCCGCGATCACCAGGCCGATCAGCAACCCGGTGCCGGCGGCCCGCGCGGCGGGACCGAAGGCGGCGAACACCCCGGCGCCGATCATCGAGCCGAGGCCGATGACCACCGCGTCCCTCGTGCCCAGCCGGCGCGCCAGTCCTGGTGCGGGTGAAGTCACCGTACGTCCTCACGTTCCCGATCGTCGTGCCGATTCGTGTCGTGCGCCGCGGAGATCATCGCCGTGGCTGGAAGAGTTCGACGAAGTTCCCGGCGGGATCGATCAGCAGGATCTGACTGCCACCGGGCCCGGTGACGACGTCGTTGCGGAAGCGGATCCCGGCCTGGCGCAGCCGGGCGATCTCGGCGTCCAGGTCGTCCACGACCAGGTGGATCCGGTTCCAGCCGCCTGCCGCGGGAACCTCGCCGTCCGGCATGGGACGCCCGCCGGAGCTCGCCGGGCCGGACAGCAACAGCCGCAACGGCCCGCGCACGACGTCGGCGAAGGCCGGAGCCGCCGACGAGCGGAGGGTGAACCCGAGATGGGTGGTGTAGAAGTCGACGGCGGCCTGGACGTCGTCGACCAGGTAGCGCACGTGCGCGAAGTCCTCGGTCATGATCGCGTCTCCTGTGTGTGGGCGAGGTCCTGCAGCAGGAACCCGATCCGGGTCGACAGTTCCTCTGCCGTGCGGCTGAAGGCGGGGTAGCCGGCCTCGGGGGAGTCACCGGCCGCGGAGGGGTCGGGCATGCTCCAGTGCACGAGATCGGACGTGCCGGGGAACTCCGGGCACACCTCCCTGACCTTGTCGCACAGGCTGATGACGTGGTCGAAGCGCTGCCCGGCGAACTCGTCGAAGTGCTTGCCGCGGTGTCCGGACAGGTCGATGCCGTACTCGTGCATCACCGCGACCGCGTTGGGGTGCAACGGTTTCGGATGGCTGCCCGCACTCATGACCTCGACCTGCGGCGCGCGGTGGCGCAGGAGCGCCTCGGCCATCTGTGAACGGGCGCTGTTGCCGGTGCACAGGAACAGCACCCTGCCCCGGACCGCGCCCTCCGCCGGGGGTGGTGGCGGCACGAGTCCCAGGGCCGGGTGCAGGCCCTGCCCCGTGTCGGCGAGCAACTCCGCGCACCGGCCGAGGTCGAGGCGGTAGTAGGTGTCACGGCCATCAGCGGAGCTGCGGCGACCGGTTACCAGGCCCCCGGAGCGCAGCTTGCGCAGGTGGTAGGACACCAGGCTTTGCGGCTGGCCCACGGCGGTGATCAGGTCTCCGACCCGCTGGTCGCTCCGGGCCAGCTCACGCAGCAGCTCCCAGCGCAGCTGCTCCCCGGCGAGGCGGAGGAACTGCGGTGCGCCTGGGGTCCGGCGGTCGGTGGCCACGCGCCGAAACTACATCAATCTGGGTTGATTGAATACACCTGAACTGCAAATCTGCTCAGCTGTCGGTCTGCTGCCTCGCCCACTGGGCGAAGGGGGTCATCGGAATGCCGAAGCGGGCCGCGACCGCCGGGTCGGCGGCGACCTCGGTGTCGTTCATGCCCGCCTGGTTGGCCAGGAGCTGAGACAGCATGCCGCGGGCCTCGCCCTGCTCGACGGTGACGTGCTCCACGTGCGCGGGCGCGCCGGCGGCGGTCAGCGCGTCGGCCATCTCCCGCAACGACAACAGCTCCCCGGCGAGCTCGATCGCGTGGCCGTGGAAGCGGCCGGGATCGGCGAAAGCGGCCGCCGCGGCCGTGCCGATGTCGTCGGGGGTGAAGACCGCCAGGCGCTTGTCCGGGTCGAGGGCGGTCACGATCGCCTCGCCCGTCATGTTCTCGAACCAGATCGACGGGCGGCGCAGGTTGGACGCGAAGAACGCGGGCCGCAGCTCGGTCCACGCGTCGAACCCGCTGTCCGGCAACGCCTGTCCGACGGCCGCCTTGCTCAGCCAGTAGTGCGGGTCGCCCCGGTGCGCGGCTGCACCCAGCGCGGCGGCCCGCAGGTAGTCGCCGAGCCCGGACACGGAGGAGTGCACGAACTGCGCCACCCCGGCCCGGCGTGCGGCCGCGACCAGGTTGAGTCCCATCACCCGCTCGGCGTTCGACCCCAGGTCCGCCAGACTCGGCGTCTGCACCGAGAACACCGCCCTGGCGCCCCGCAGCGGGGCCACCAGCGAGTCCGGATCGGTCAGGTCGCCGGTCGCGAGCTCGGCCCCCGCCTCGGCGAGCGCCTGGGCCGCGGCCACCTCGGGCCGCCGCACCAGCGCCCGCACCGGCACCCCGTCCGCCAGGAGCCGCCGTGCCACGAACCCACCCTGCTGCCCAGTCGCACCCGTCACGACCACCACGTCCGTCATCACTGCCTCCAGTCGAAATGGGGTGTGCCCCCATTTACGGCTGCTAACATATGGGGCCTGACCCCAGTTAGCAAGCGGGAGCGGTGGATGAAGACCTTGCGGGCCGACGCCCAGCGCAGCCGTGACCGGATCGTGCAGGCGGCCGAGACCGCGTTCCGCCGGCACGGCGTGGAGGCCTCCCTGGAGGCGATCGCGAAGGACGCGGGAGTGGGCTCAGCCACCCTGCACCGCCACTTCCGCTCACGCCGCGAGCTGGTCGAAGCGGTCTTCCAGGACAGCACGAACGCGGTCGCCGCCGAGGCCACCCGCCTGGCAGCCGAACAGCCCCCGGGACCGGCGCTCTTCCACTGGCTGCAGGCGGTCCTGCGCTACACGCTGGCCAACCGGGGCCTCGCCACCACCCTGGTCCCGCTGCCGGACGAGAACCACGAGGGCTACTGCGGCCACGACGCCCTGAGCGCCGCGGCCTATCCCTTGCTGGCGGCGGCCAAGTCGGCCGGGCAGGTGCGCGCGGACGTCACCGCCGCGGACGTGCTGTCCCTCGTGAACGCCGTCTCGTTGCTGGCCGACCGGGATCCCGGAGCGGATGCCGAACGCCTGCTGGGTCTGGCGATCACCGGCATCGCCCCGAGCGCGTGCACCGAGCACTAGACGAGTAAGTCCTAACTGATCAGTGGTCATAGGCGATCAGGGATCGGGTGATGGGCTGGCCGGTGGCGCGGTTGTGCCAGATCGCGGCGGTCAACGCCAGTAGTCGCTGGGCGATGCGGGCGGTCACGCCGTCGATGGTGCGGCCGCCGTGCAGTTCGAGATCGAGCTGGCCTTTGAGTGTGTCGTTGACTGACTCGAT